>JAFAFA010000042.1 GCA_023423695.1 Pseudomonadota bacterium
GAACGTGCTGCCGCGCGTTGCCGCTCTGCTCGACGTGGCGATGATCTCCGACATCACCGCCGTGATCTCCGCCGACACCTTCGAGCGGCCGATCTACGCCGGCAACGCCATCGCCACCGTGCAGTCGTCCGACGCCGTGAAGGTCGTCACCGTCCGCACCACCGCCTTCGAGGCCGCCGCCGCGACCAACAACGCCCCGGTGGAGAGCGTCGCCGTCGCCACCGACCCGGCGCTGTCGCGCTTCGTCTCGGCCGAGCTGTCGAAGTCGGAGCGGCCGGAACTGACCTCGGCCCGCATCGTGATCTCCGGCGGGCGCGGCATGCAGTCGGGCGACAATTTCCACCTGCTGGAGGCAATCGCCGACAAGCTCGGGGCCGCAGTGGGCGCCAGCCGCGCGGCGGTGGATGCCGGCTTCGTGCCGAACGACTATCAGGTCGGCCAGACCGGCAAGATCGTCGCGCCGGACCTCTATGTCGCCGTCGGCATCTCGGGCGCCATCCAGCATCTGGCCGGAATGAAGGACAGCAAGGTGATCGTCGCCATCAACAAGGACGAGGAGGCGCCGATCTTCCAGGTCGCCGATTACGGCCTCGTCGCCGATCTGTTCAAGGCCCTGCCGGAGCTGCAGCAGGCGCTGTGATCGCGTGGCCGGGCCTTCCACCAATGAGCCCGGCCGCTTCACCCTTGCCGCGGCGGGCCGGCTGTTCTATCGCTGACGGCACAGCAACCCGACAGCGGCAGGACGCCATGAGCATCGACGGCATCACCGGACTGGACCATCTGGTCATCGCGACCCGCGACCTTGACGCGGCGCGCGACGCCTACAGCCGGCTCGGCTTCACGGTGACGCCGCGCGGGCACCACACGCAACTGAAATCCGCCAACCACACCATCCTGTTCCCGACCGGCACCTATCTTGAACTGCTGGGCATCGAGGAGCAGCGCCCCGCCAACGCCCATTACGCAGCCTTCCTGCGCCAGCGCGAGGGCATCGCCGCCATCGCGCTGAAGACCCCGGATGCCCGCGCCGCCGCCGGACCGTTGGCAGTTGCCGGCTTCCCCGCACCGGACTCCGTCGATTTCGGCCGGCCCGTGCAACTGCCGGAGGGCACGCGCGACGCCAGCTTCACCATCACCCAGATCGATCCCGCCGCCACGCCGGCCGGCCGTGTCTTCCTGTGCCAGCATCACACACCGGACCTCGTCTGGCGCCCCGACCAGCTTGAGCATGCCAACAGCGCCATCGGCGTGGAAGCACTGGTGATCGCCGCCGCCGATCCCGATGCGGTGGCCGCGACCTATGCCCGGCTGCTCGGCGGCACGGTCACCGACCGTGGCGCCGCCCGCGTGGTGGAACCGGCCGGCAACGGCGACGGGCAGGTCCCGGTGATGGTCGCCACGCCTGACCGGCTGCAATGGGCCTGGACCGCCGACCCGGCCTTCGCCACCCCCCTTCCCTTCTTTGCCGGTTTCGTCGTGCGCGTCTCCGACCCGGTCAAAGCCCAGCAGGCCTTGCAGAAGAGCAAGGTGCCGACCGTGGTGGGCGGCGGCGTGATGCGGGTGAACTCGCCCGGAGCCTGCGGCGCGATGATCGCGTTCGCGCAGGATTTCGACCTCAACGCCCTTATTCCCTGAACCGGCGGCCACCGCGTCCCGCCTGTACCGATACCGATATGGATTAGCGACAATTCGCGTCGAATTGGTCATAGGACCGGCAAAATTGCTTGTGTAGTGTTCGGCGACAGTGGTGCCCGTGGACGGGTACCGGCTGTGGAGACGCACATGATGGCAGCGGGCGGCACCTGGGATACGGCGGGGGCTCCGGGGGCGGAGAACCACCCGATGCCGGTTCCTATGTTCGACGCCCTGCCCGTTCCGGCTCTGATGCGCAGCGACGACGGCCGGCTGTGCGGCAACCGCTGCTTCCTTGCCCGATACGGCAGCACGGACGCCATGCCGGCCGATCTGGCCGAGGCGCCTCCCGGTACGGTGCGGGAGGTATCCGCCGGCTCCGGCGCGGGCGAGCCGCGCGACCTGCTGGTCCGCGTCGGTGGCCCGCTCTGGGTCGCAACGGTGGAGGACGTGACCGACCAGCGCCACACCGTCCGCAGCCTGGATTTGGCGACCGAGAAGCTCGAAGAGGCGTATCTCACCGCCAAGCTCGGCTACTGGGAATACGGCATCCACAGCGGCACGCTGGTTTGGAACCGCGAAGCGTTTGGCATCTATGGCCAGGATCCGGAACGGTTCGAACCGACCTTCGACCGCCTGCTGGATATCCTCCACCCCGATGACCGCCTGTCCTTCGGCAACACGCTGGAAAGCGTGATCGGCAACTCCAAACGCGTCTATGTCGAATACCGCGTGATCGATCCGGCGGGAGAGGTTCGCTACGTCTCTTCCTCATGCGCACCCCGCTTCGACCTGGATGGGCGGCTGACCCATTTGTTCGGCGTGATGCTCGACACCACCGAGCGGGCACGCGCCGCGGATGCTCTGCGCGCCACCGAGGACCGGGTTGAACAGGCCTATCGTGACCTGCGGGACGCCCAGGACAGCTTGGTGCAGACCGAGAAGATGGCATCGCTCGGCCAGCTGGTCGCCGGGGTGGCGCATGAGGTCAATGGGCCCGTCGGCGTGGCGCTGACCACCGCCTCGCACCTGCTGAGCCGGGCGGAAGACGTGAAACGCCAGTTCGCCGCCAACGCCCTGACCCGCTCGGCCCTTGCCGGATTCCTGGAGGTGGCGCAGGAGGCGGGTCAGCTACTGGTCGGCAACACCGAGCGGATCGCGTCGCTGGTCCACATGTTCGAGCAGGTGGCCGCCGATCAGACCGCCGACGAGCGCCGCACCTTCTACCTGCGCGAATACACCGAGGATGTGCTGCTGAGCCTGCACACGCAGATCGGTTCGTCCGGCCACCGGGTGGAACTGATCTGTCCGGAAGCACTGCAGTTGGAGAGTTTCCCCGGCGCCTTCGCCCGCGTGCTGACCCATCTGGTGCGCAATGCGCTGATGCACGCCTTCCGCCCGGAGCAGAGCGGCCGGATCGTCATCGACATCCACGCAGACGGCGACGACTGGATCGAGATGGTGCACAGCGACGACGGGCGGGGCATTCTGGAGGCCGATCTGCCGCGGATCTTCGACCCCTTCTTCACCACCGCGCGCCATGCCGGCTGCGTCGGGCTGGGGCTGCACATCGCCTACAATCTGGCGACCCAGACGCTGAGTGGCCAGCTGAACGCCGGGAATGCCGCCAATGGGGGCGCCGTCTTCATCCTGCGGGTGCCGCGGCAGGCGCCGGATCTAACCTGAGGCGTCGAACCCGGGCTCAAGCCACCGTCTGGCGTTCGCGCAGCAGTGGCTCCAACGCCTCGGCGACGGCGCGCCGCAGGTCGGCGGCGATCACCGGCTTGTGCATGACGCGGAAATTGCCGGCCTCCGCCTCCTGGGCGCGGGCGGGGGCGGTGTCGCCGGTGACCAGGATGCCCGGCAGGATGCGACCAAGAGCAAGCCGCACCTCACGGATCGCTTCGGTCCCGGTGCGGCCGTCGCGCAGGCGGTAATCGGCGACGATCAGGTCGGGGGGCGGTCCGCGATGGGCGAGATCCAGCGCCTCGGAGCAGGATTCGGCAGCCAGCACCGTGTAGCCCCATTCCGCCAGCATGGCCCGCAGCCCCTCGCGCACGATCCCGTCATCCTCGATCACCAGAACCGTGGTGGCAAAGGCCGGACGCGGCGCCGAAGGCGGGTTGAGCGCCTTGGCAGCGGGAGGCGGGGCCAGCGGCACCTCGACCGAAAAGACGGAGCCATGGCCGGGCATGGAGCGGACGGTCACAGGATGGCCGAGCATGACCGACAGACGCCGCACCACCGCGAGTCCCAGGCCGAGCCCCTGGTCGCGGTTGCGGCTGGCATTGCCGACCTGCACGAATTCCTGGAAGATGTCGTCCTGCTGGTCGGCCGGGATGCCGATGCCGGTGTCCCATACCTCGATCCGCAGCCTCCCACCGCGGCGGCGGCAGCCGATCAGGATGCGCCCCCGGTCGGTGTAGCGCAGCGCGTTCTCCACCAGATTCTGCAGGATGCGTCCCAGCAGCATCGGGTCGCTGCGCACATGGGCGCGGCAGGGCACGATGTGCAGGATCAGTCCCTTTTGGACGGCGACGGACCGGCTGTTGGCGGCCACACGGTCCATCACCTCGGACAGGGCGAACACCTCCACCTCCGGCACCACGGCGCCGGCCTCCAGCCGGGAAACGTCGAGCAGACCGTCCAGCAGCATCTTCAGCGCGCCGAGCGCCCGCTCCATGGTGCCCAGAACGTTGCGCGTCATTCCGTCCGTGACACGGCCGGACAGCACCTCCATCAGCAGCATCAGCGACTGAACGGGCTGGCGCAGGTCGTGGCTGGCGGCGGCGAGGAATTTGGATTTGGCGACATTGGCACGGTCGGCCTCCCGACGGGCGTCGGCCAGCGCCGCCTGGACGCGCTTGTGCTCGGAGATGTCGCGGACGGTCGCGATCAGGCTGACCAGCCGGTTGTCGTGGTTTCGCACCGGCGAGGCGCTCAATTCCAGACAGCGGGGATATTCCGGACCGTCGCCCGTCCGCGCCAGTTCCACCCGCGCGTCGCGGCCGACAACGATGGCGTCGCGCAGCGGCTGCAGAGCCGCCCGGTCGTTCGTCGCCCGCTCCAGCGCCGTCAGGGCGCCGCTGCCCATCAGGCTCGACATCGGCGTGCCCAGCAGCTTTTCCAGCGCCGGGTTGACATAGACGATGGGCATGCCGGGCTGGGTCGCGTCGGCGATCATGATGCCGTCGTTGCTCCAGGCCAGCGCACGATTGCGGACGCGCAGAGCCCGGTCGGTGTGGCGCCGCCATTGCAGTTCGACGATGAAGGCGATGATGAAGAGCAGGATCACCACCGTGGTGGCGACCGCCCAGCCGATATAAAGGCGGGCATTGTCGCGCCAGGGCCCGAAGACCGTTTCCACCGACTCGCCGACGATCGCGATGACCGGATAGTCCGGGGCCGACCGAAAGGCCAGGATGCGCTCCACCCCGTCGACCGGGCTGACCATGCGAAGGTGGCCGATGGGATTCTGCTTCACCGCCTGCCAGAGTTCGGAGTTGGCGGTGCCGCGGCCTGAAACGGAATTGGAGCCGACGTTGCGGGCGATGATGACGCCGTCCGTGCGCATCAGCGCCGCCGCCCCATCCGGGGGAAGCCCCAGCACACGGTAATAGCGGACGAAGGATTCGACCGGAATATCGGCCACGGCGATGCCGGCGAAGGTGCCGTCGCCATTCTCCAGCCGGCGCGATACCGGGATCAGGGCATCCTGCGTCTCCGACGACGAATAGGGCATGCCGATCACCAGCCCGCGCGGCGCGCTGTCGCGGGCGATGCGGAATTCGTCACGGTCGGTGACGCTGCCCTGGAAGGTCGCCCGTCCGCCGCCCATGGTCAGCAACCCGGCCGAATCATAGACGCGCACACCCACCACCAGCCCTTCCTCGAAGGCGCGGCGGGTGTCCAGGCGCATGGTGCGGTTGCGTTCCGTATTGGCGATCAGATCCAGCAGAAGGTCGTCGACCCGGCGGAAGGTGGAGATCGCATGTTCCTCCACCAGCCTGGCGACGACGGCGGTCTTTTCATGGACCGTCAGATCCAGCAGCCGCTCCTCCCGTTCCAGCCGGTCGAGCAGAATCCACCAAAGGGCGGCGATCGCCAGCACGACTGCCAGGGCGGGCAGGACCAATCGCCCGCCGAAACCGGAGAAAAGCCAGAGCGCCCGCTTCACGTATACCCCGAACGCAGTGGATCGTCCGCCGGCCGCATCCATCGCCGAAAGGCGGACGGCGGCGGCAGGTGGGCGCAAGAATGCCGCAACGCCGGTGCGGACGCAACGGCGTTACCGGGAAGGTGGCAGCGCAACGAAGTTGCTCCACCCATGCGAACCGGCGGAGATGACGACGCACCTCGAACGCTCCGGCTATGCGCTCCAGCGTAACGGCCAGCCGGCTCGGCAGGGCCACCCCCCCGAAATGCCTGCTTTGCGGCACTCCGGCCGACCGCTATACCGCGTGAATGAGCTTTGCCCGCGCCATCGCCACCGTCGGTGGACTGACCCTGCTGAGCCGGCTGGCCGGCTTCGCACGCGACATTTTGACCGCTGCGGTCCTGGGCGCCGGTCCTGTGGCCGATGCCTTCTTCGTCGCGCTGAAACTTCCCAACCTCTTCCGCCGCCTGTTCGCGGAAGGCGCCTTCGGTGTCGCCTTCGTCCCCCTGTTCGCCGCGGAGCTGCAGACCCGCGGCCGGGCCGCCGCCGTGCGCTTCGCGGAGGAGTCGCTGGCGATGCTGCTGGCGATGCTGCTGCCCTTCACGCTGGCGGCCGTCGTCGCGATGCCCTGGCTGATGCATGGCCTCGCCCCCGGCTTCTCCGACGAGCCCGCCAAGTTCGCACTGGCGGTGGACATGGCGCGGCTGACCTTTCCCTATCTGGCGCTGATCTCGCTGGTGGCGCTGCTGGGCGGGGTGCTGAACGCGCTGGACCGTTTCGGTCCCTTCGCGGCGGCTCCGATCGCCTTCAACCTGACCCTGGTCGCGGCCCTGCTGGTCGCGCCGCGGATGGGGCTGGAGCCGGGCATCGCCATGGCGGCGGCGGTCACCTTGTCCGGAGCGGTGCAGGTCGGATGGATGGCCTGGGCCTGCCGCAATGCCGGCGTGACGCTTCGTCTGCGGCGGCCCCGGATGACCGACGGCATGCGGCGGCTGTTCCGGCTGATCGGGCCGGGGGCCATCGGGGCAGGCGTCATGCAGATCAACCTGTTCCTGAACATCGTGCTCGCCTCGCTCCTGCCATCGGGCGCGGTCTCGTTCCTCTATTATGCCGATCGGCTGAACCAGATGCCGCTGGGCATCATCGGCATTGCCATCGGCACCGCCCTTCTGCCGGTTCTTGCCCGCCATGCGGCCGCCGGCGACGAGGGGATGGTGCGCCACTACCTGAGCCGCGCGCTGGAGTTCAGCCTGCTGCTCGGCCTTCCTGCCGCGGTCGCGCTGGGCGTAGCGGGGGGGCCGATGGTGTCCGTCCTGTTCCAGCGCGGCGCCTTCGGCCCGGAGGAGGCGCACGCCACCGCCATGGCGCTCGCCGCCTATGCCATCGGCATTCCCGCCTATGTGATCGTGAAGTCGCTGAACGCCGCATTCTTCGCCCGCCATGACACGGCGACGCCGGTGCGCGTCGCGATCATCGTGACCGTCGCGACCGCCGCGCTGGCGCTGGTGCTGATGCCGTGGCTGCAGCATGTCGGCATCGCGCTGGCTACCGGACTGACGGCATGGCTGGATGTCGGGCTACTGGTGGCGGCGATGCGCAAGGGCGGCCTGTTCGACCTGGACGCCCGGCTGAAACGCCGCGCCCCCCGCATCGCCGTGGCGGCGGTCGGAATGGGGGCGGTGCTGGCGCTGGGCGGTGGGCTGCTGGCGCCATGGCTGGAGGCGCCGTCCACCTCGGCGCGGTTCGCCGCCCTGACCCTGCTGGTCGCCGGCGGAGCCGCAGCCTTCGGGGCGCTGGCGGTGGCGCTGGGCGGGGCAAGCCTGGGGGACATGAGGGGCATGCTGTCGAAATCTCCCGTCCCTGCAGAGGAGAGGGGTTGATGATGCAGGGCTACCCCACTTGACGGCGGTCATAGGCAGTCGTACAAGCGGACCCACGTGGTGATTTGGTCGACCGGCTTGCGGGCCACGTAAAACAACCCGCTAAAAAGGTCTGAGCCGCGTCCGCGCCTCGACCCGATCGGTCGGGGCTTTTTTGTTTGCGGCCGGCCCTGCCCCACCGGCGATCATCAGGGGAGAGTGGCGGAATGTCGCGCACCGATCATCGCAATCCGAATGTCGCGGGGCTGCGCCCGCGGTCCAAGCTGGTCCATGGCGGCATCCGCCGCTCGCAATTCGACGAGACCTGCGAGGCGCTGTACCAGACCTCCGGCTTCGTCTACGGCTCGGCCGAGGAGGCGGAGAACGCCTTCGCCAACGACGGCTCGCGCCATGTCTATTCGCGCTTCCGCAACCCGACCTCGGCGATGTTCGAGGACCGGCTGGCCGAATATGAAGGGGCGGAGTGGGCCTATGCCACGTCCAGCGGCATGGCGGCGGTGCATGGCGCGCTGATGAGCGGGCTGCGGACGGGCGACCGGGTGGTGGCGCCGCGGGCGCTCTTCATCTCCTGCTACTGGATCGTCAAGGAGCTTTGCAGCCGCTTCGGCATCGAAACGGTGTTCGTCGACGGCACCAATCTGTCGGAATGGGAAGAGGCGCTGTCCAAGCCGACCAAGGCGGTCTTCCTGGAAACCCCGTCGAACCCCGGCCTGGAAGTCGTCGACCTGGAGGCCGTCTGCAAGCTGGCCCACAAGGCCGGCGCGGTGGTCGTCGTCGACAACGCCTTCGCGACGCCGGTGCTGCAGCGCCCGTTCGAGTTCGGCGCCGATGTCATCATCTATTCGGCGACCAAGCACATCGACGGACAGGGCCGCTGTCTGGGCGGCGTCATCCTGGCCAAGGACGGGAAATACGCCTCGGAGGTGATCCACCCCTTCCTGCGCAACACCGGCCCGACGATTTCCCCCTTCAATTCCTGGCTGCTGCTGAAGGGCATGGAGACGCTTGAACTGCGCGTGCACGCCCAGTCGGCGGCGGCACTGCAGGTGGCGGAGTTCCTGGAAAGCCATCCGAAGGTCGCCCAGGTGCTCTATCCGCTTCTGCCCAGCCACCCGCAGTATGATCTGGTGCGCAAGCAGATGACCGGCGGCGGCAATATGCTGTCGGTCTTCCTGAAGGGTGGCAAGACCGAGGCGTTCAATGCCCTGAACGGCCTGCGGATGGTGATGATCTCCAACAATCTGGGCGATTCGAAGAGCCTGATCACCCACCCCGCCACCACCACCCATTCCAAGCTGACCGACGAGGAAAAGGTTGCCGCCCGGATCGAACCCGGCCTGCTGCGCCTGTCCGTTGGTCTAGAGGACCCCCAGGACATCATCGAAGATCTCGACCGCGCGCTCGCCGAGGCGTAAAGATCGTGCCGGAACTTATGCTGCAGTGCAGCGTTGAAGCCGCAGCCAGGTTCCGGTAACGATTTTTTGAGAGAGGCGATGCCCATGGCACGAGATAACGCCGGCAACGGCCATCCCACCGACAGGCTTCTCGCGGTGGCGGGCCAGATCACCAAGACCGGCCTTCGCAGCAGCGAAATGGGCGTCGCGGCCGCGCAGACCATCGGCTACCGCACGGCGATGATGACCGCGGCGATGTCGAACCCCATCGACTTCGCCAACCCGGAATTCATCCGCATGGGCTCCGAGAAGGTCGAGGCGATGGTGGAAGCCTTCCACGCCGTCGCCACCGGTATCAGCGAGTTCGGACAAGCGTGGTTCACCATGGTGACGAAGCAGACCCAGGCGGCTGCCGTCACCATCGGCGGCCTTGCCGCATGCAAGAATCCGGTGGAGATCGTAGACGTCCAGCAGCGCCTGCTGGCCGATGCCGTCGATGCCGGCATCCATGCCAACCTGCACCTGATGGAAACGACGGCGGCGCTGGCTGCCGCCAGCATGAATCCGGCCTACCGCAAGGTGCGGGCCAACGCCCGGCGCCTCGCCCGCGAACAGGCCTGACCGCTCACACCACGTCCGGCGGAGCCAGACGGCAGCAGCTGCCGTCATGCTCCACCTGGATGGTGGCATGTCCGATGCCGAAGCGGTCCTTCAGCACCGACGAGATTTCCAGCAGCAGCGCGTCGTCCTGGTTCATGCCGGGACGGACGAGATGCGCGGTCAGCGCTGTTTCGGTCGTGCTGATCGGCCAGATGTGCAGGTCATGCACCGTGGCGACACCCGGCAGTCCGGCCAGATAGCGCTCCACCTCCGCGTGGTCGATGCCGTCGGGCACCGCATTCATCGCCAGCCGCACGGAATCGCGCAGCAATCCCCATGTGCCGGCTATGATGACCAGAGCGATCGCGATGCTGGTCACCGGATCGAGCCAGAACCATCCGGTGAAGCGGATGGCCAGGGCCACCACCACCACGCCGCCGGACACAGCCGCGTCCGCCACCATGTGCAGGTAGGCGCCGCGCAGGTTGATGTCCTGCTTCTGTCCGCCCATGAACAGCCAGGCGGTCCAGCTGTTGATGACGATGCCGATCGCCGCCACCACCATCACCGTGGTCTCCGCAACCGGTTCCGGCTCCACCAGCCTGTTCGTCGCCTCCAGCAGGATGGCGCCGACGGCGATCAGCAGGAACATCGCGTTCAGCAGAGACGCCAGGATGGAGGCATTGCCGAATCCGTAGGTGTAGCGCCCCTTCGGCAGCCGCCGTCCCAGCCATACCGCCCCCCAGGCCAGCAGCAACCCCATCACGTCGCTGAGATTGTGTCCGGCGTCCGCCAGCAGGGCGGTCGAGTTTGCGAGCAGGCCATAGACCGCCTCCACCACCACGAACCCGATGTTCAGCAGCGCACCCAGCGCGAAGGAGCGGTCGTAGCGGGCGGGACCGTGATGATGGTCGCCATGGGTATGAGTGCCGTGGGTATGACCGCCATGGGAGTGGCCGCCGTGGGTTTGTCCATGCGGCATGGTGGAAGACCTCTTCGGTAGGTGCATTGCAGCACACGCAACCATGGGCCCGCCATCACGGGAGGGCAAGAGCCGCGCATCGGTGGTCCGCCCCCTCTTGCGTCGATCCCCAGCGGCGCCTAGCTTCGCGCGGTTACTCACACCAACCGTGAACGAAGGAATTGGTCATGAAGGCGCGCGTCACCTGGGTGGACGGCAAGATGTTCGTCGGCGAATCCGGCAGCGGCCATGCCGTGGTGATGGATGGTGCGCCCGAATCCGGCGGTCGCAACGCCGGCATCCGCCCGATGGAAATGCTGCTGATCGGGATGGGCGGCTGCACCTGTTTCGATATCGTGATGATCCTGGAAAAGGGCCGCCAGCAGATCACCGACTGCGTTGCCGCCATCGACGCCGAGCGTGCGGACACCGATCCCAAGGTCTTCACCAAGATCCACGTCCACTTCACGGTGACGGGCCGCAAGCTGGATCCGGCCAAGGTGGAGCGTGCCATCGCACTATCGGCGGAAAAATACTGCTCCGCCTCCATCATGCTGGGCCAGACCGCAACCATTACCCACGACTTCGAGGTGGTTGAGGCACCGTAAGGACTTCTTTTGCGGGTCACCGCCACCTTTTCGGTTGCATCCATACGCATGAAAAGCGAAGGATCGGACGAAATTCCTGATCCTTCACGACCAGCGCGTGCGAACCTCTGCCCTTTTCATCCTTGCTGCGGCCTTTCCTGCCCTCGCCGATGACGGGCGGTCCAGCCTGTCCGACTGGGGCGGGGTCGGGCTTTTGCAGATGCCAAACGCGCGGATGGCTCCCGACGGCTCGATGAGCGGCGGGCTGACGGCGCTCGGCGATCTGCACCGACACTATGCCATCTCTGCGCAGCCGCTGCCCTGGCTGGAGGTCACGGCGCGCAACAGCGCCTATCCGGGCTATTACGGCCTCAGCGAACCCGGCCTGGATCTCAAGCTCCGTCTGCGGCGTGAGGACGAGCATGGCCCGGCGCTGGTCATCGGCGGACGGGACGTCACCGGCTCCGGCCTCGACCTGCCGGGCAAGGGGCGCTTTGCCGGCGAGTACATTGCCCTGTCGCGCCGCTGGTGGGATGTGGACCTCACGGTCGGCATGGGATGGGGAACGCTGGGCGAGGCCGGGCACCTGCGCAATCCGCTGCGCTTCCTTGGCGGCCGGTTCAGCCGCGACCGCGACCCGTCGGCATGGCCGACCAGCCGCGGACCGGGGGCATGGTTCAGCGGAGAGCGGGTGGCGTTGTTTGGCGGGGCGGAATGGCACATGCCGGCCGTGGGACCGCTAGAAGGGCTGAGCCTGAAGCTGGAGTCATCCGGCGACCGCTTTCGGGCGCAGCGGCAGGACGAGCCCGGATTCGAACCGGGCAGCCGCTACAGCCTCGGCCTGTCCTGGCGCCCGGCATCCTGGGCCGATCTGGGTGCCGCCTATGAGCAGGGTCGGCGGCTGATGCTGCGCCTGTCGGTCCGCTTCGATCCGGCGGTGGATGCCGACCGCTCCCAACGCCCTCCGCCGCCGGTCGGGCCACGGCCGTCGGAAGGGGCGGCACTGTCGGCGGAGGCCATCGCTCTGGTAGCCCGCAGCCGCGGCCTGCCCGTCCGCTCCGTCCGCATCGACGGCGAAGTGGCGACGCTTTGGCTCGACCCGGCAGGCGGAGGGCGGCTGCCGCTGGCCCGCGAAGTCGGTGACGCGGCAAGGCTGCTCGCCGACCTCGTTCCGCCACAGGTGGAGAGGCTGCGCGTGGTCACCGGCGCGGCGGGGATCGTGTCCGCCGCCACAACCCTGCTGCGCCGCGATCTGGAGCGGGCGGCCGGTCACCGCGGCAGTCCCGAGGAGATTTGGCGCACGACCGTCATAGAGCCGTCCGCCGGCCCTTCGCCCAACTGGCGCCCGCGGCTCGACCTATCGACCCGGCTGGTCGCGACCTTCGATCTGGCGGAACTTGGAACCACGCTCGCCCAGCGCACCCATACCGATGTGATGCTGCGCGGCGAGCCGGTGCGCGGGCTGGTGCTGGGCGGCGGTCTACGCCTCAACGCCGCAAGCGACCTCGACCTGCTGGACACCAACGCCCTGCCGGCCGCCCATCCGGTGCGTAGCGACCTGCCGCGCTATGTGGACCGCCCGCTGGCGCTCGATCATGCCTATGCTGCGTGGCTCGCCAGCCCGGTGGACGGACTGACCACCCGGCTGTCGCTGGGCCACTTGGAAGAGATGTATGGCGGCATCGGGGCGGAGGCGCTGTACCAGCCGCTGGCCGCGCGCTGGGCCCTCGGCCTCGACCTCAATCAGGTCTGGAAACGGCGGCCGGACAGCCTGTTGGGCATCGACCGCGGCGACCCGCACCGCACCGGTCATGCCAGCCTCTATTGGGAGGCTGCGGGGGTGGGCACCACCACGGCGTTGCGGCTTGGGCGCTATCTGGGCGGCGACTGGGGCGGAACGGCGGAGGTGATGCGGCGCTTCGATGGCGGCATCGGCCTGACCGCCCACGCCACCTGGACCGAGGGGCCGGACGGCGCCCAGAGCCGCTTCGGTGGGCGGCTGGATTGGGGTCTGGCGCTGGTGGTGCCGATCGGGGCATCGGGCTGGATGCCGGTCGGCGGCACCGTCGAGACTGCGGTGCGCACGCTGGGGCGCGATGCGGGGCAGCGCCTGCAACAGCCGCTGCCGCTCTACGACCTGCGGGTGCCGGGAGGCTACGGCCGCCTCGCCGGCACATGGTCCCGCCTGTTGAACTGAGGTCAGCGGACAGGTGCACCGGTGGTCGTGGGGGTGGGCGTCGTGGTGGCGGCATGCGGGTCGAGGACCACGGTTGTCCATTGGCCCTGCCGGTCCATCGCGCTGGCGACGTACCGGTCGCCATCCCTGCGGAAATCACGCACCGACACATAGCCGGCGGCACTGAGCTGGTTCAGCAGCGTGGTCTGCTGCAACTCGACCGGCTTCTGGCCGGGAACGCGGCGGGATGCGATGTTGGACGAGGCCCCGCCGGTGCTTCCCGTGCCGGTCGACATCGAGCGGTCGGAGCCAGTGCTGCCGGAATAGGTGCTTGAATAGGTATATTGCGCCATTGCGGCCGGAGCCGCCGCGAGCGTGACGGCGAAGGCCGCCAGCCAGAGCCTGGTCTTCATCTTTCCCTCTCCTGCGGATGGTCGCCGCGACCGGACCGCGGCGTCGCCGGAGGTCGAACCGCCGGCCTTCAGGGAAAGGAAACGCTCGAGAGCGCCCGTTGTTGCATAAATGCCAGACCTTCATGGTGCGAGCATGTGCGGATACTCCGGCCGATACACGGGCCGGGAACATCGTGCCCACGGCATTGTTCTGTTCTTCGAATGCCGCCGCACCGGCTGTGCTTACCGTCACCTTAGCCCGTCTTCCCGGACAGGAAGACGTCGGGGGGCGGAGTCGACGGGACGGCGGATGCGGCCACGACTTGTCTCATGCGCGACGCCCGGAGTCCTTTGCAGATCTTCGGCCGAGCGAGGGAGGGTATGATGCTCTATTGGGCTCTTGTTTTCTTCGTCATCGCGCTGATCGCCGGCGCGCTCGGGTTCGGTGGGATTGCGTCGGCCAGTTCCGGTGTCGCGCAGATCCTGTTCTTCCTGTTCCTGGTGCTGTTTGCCATCAGCCTGATCATGGGTCTGGTCCGGCGTCGGTAGCGCCAGGGCAACCACCGGGCGATCCGCCGGATGACTTTCCCACTACGGGATGGAACCATCGGCGGACCGCCCGGTTGATTGTGGCATCTCCTAAGGCTGCAACACTCTCTCCCCCCAGAGGTGACGTCAGGGCCGGCGAGCCAGGGCGGCGCTTCGATTGTCCCCGCCTTCGGCGGCGTCTCCCCGGACGCCGCCGTTTTTTTACGTCCCCGTCAAAGACGGTGTCGGCGCCCGGATATGAAAACCCGGACATGAAAATGGGGCGCCCGGCGACCGGGCACCCCGTGTTTCACGATGCTCGCTGCTGCGGATCAGGCGTCCGCATCCTCCCCGGGATCGCGGCCCTCCATCAGCAGGCGGAGCGCGCGGCGACCGCGTGACAGGCGCGACTTCACCGTCCCGATTGAAATGCCGAGAATATCGGCCGCCTCGTTGTAGGAAATCCCTTCCAGGCCGATCAGCAGAACGACCTCACGCTGTTCGTTCGGCAGCAGGGCGAGCGCGCGGCGCAGGTCGCGAAGCTCCATCCGCACGAATTGCGACCCCGGTGCCGCGCCGATGGCGGCCTGCGCTTCGGCGTCGATGTCAACCACCGGCTGGCGGCGGCGGACACCGTTGATGTGCAGGTTGCGCAGGATGGTGAACAGCCAGGCGCGCAGGTTGGTGCCGGGGCGCCACAGATGCAGGCGGGACAGAGCGCGTTCAAGGCATTCCTGGACCAGATCGTCGGCCAGCGTGGCATCGCGCACCATGGCCCGGGCGAAACGGCGCAGGCGTGGGATTTCCTCTTCGATCTGCCGGATCACCGCCGGATCCGGCGGTGCATTGGGATCGGGACGGAATTCGTCGTCGGCGGGAGTACCGTCGGCTGGGTCGATGTGGGCCGCGTCCATCTCGGTTGCGTCGTTCTTGGCCGCATCGCTTCCGGCTTCGGCCTCGATGGCCTCGGCATGGGCGTTCAAATGGGTCTCCGTCTGAGCCGCGGCATTCTGCGCGCCATCGGTGGCGGCACGGCCGTTACGGGCATCGGTGGGGTCCTGGTCAGTATACGTCGGCGCGCGGTCCGAACGGGTCCGGCCGACGGCCTCGGCGCCGAAGGCTACAGGCTCGACCGGGGCCGGGCCGCGCATTCGGTGGCTCAAGGTGGTCGCGACGTGGTTCGCCATCGGTGAAACGATGCCTCCTTCAATGCCGTTCGCCACAGCCGCACCGACCACTTTCGCGGTTCTCCGGCACTGCCGGGGCCTCCGGCGCGACGGCCCCGGACTGAGGTGTGCTTCCTTCGTCCGGGGCCGCCGAATTTGCAGCCGATTATCTGGCCCGATCCCTACGTAATGAGCGGACAAAGGGGCTGCCAGTTGGGAAAAAGGCTAGTGGGTCATACAATCGGGCCAGATTACCCCTAGAGTACCCCGTGTATCCCAGGGCGATCACCGTTCGGGCGTTGGCTTTAATTTTTGTCTTTCGTTATCTCTCCAACACGATTGGAGGACGCATGACCAACATGAAAAGAAAAAGACCGATCGAATCATGTCGATCGGTCTATGGATTTTTTATTGGTGGCGCCACATCAAACAGTTCCGGTGACGTAGTGACAGGCAGCCAGCCTTCCGTTTCGTATTATGCCGCCAACTCTGCCGATCTGTGCAGTAGACGCAGCGGCGTCCTCCCTGAGAGTTCTGACATCGACCTTTCGATGGTCTCAAACGGCTTCAAGAAAATCATACAGGGGGGTCCGGTGGAACACCACACGAACCTTTGCGGTACGCCGTCCGCGTCGCGCGCTTCCGCAACCCATCGGCGCATCTGTCGACAGGTCTCCAGCCGTGCGCGCATCGGCGCGCTGGCCGCCGCCCTGATGCTGCCAGGCATGCTGGCTGCCGTTCCCGCGAAGGCCGGCGTCGCGGAGAGGACCGTCGCAGCGCTGGAAGCCCTCGCCAACAAGGGCAGCGTCCGAGCCCAGTATGAGCTGGCCCGGCATTACGAACGGGCGGACGGGGTGAAGGCCGATCCGCGGCTGGCGTTATCGCTCTACTGCCGTGCGGCCCGCCAGGATTATGCCGACGCGGCACTGATGGCCGGGCGCATGCACATGGCCGGCGTGGGCGGCGTCAACAAGGATGTCGAGCTCGGCCGTGCCTGGCTGCGGAAGGCCGCCTCACTGGGCAGTGAACAGGCGGAGCGGCTGGTCGGCAGCGTAAGCAGCACCGTGAAGACCCCGGACCGCTGCGAACCGCCCAACCTGCGCTGGGGCATCATCCGCAAGCCGCCCGCGGAAATCCGCGCCATGGTGCAGAAGATGGCGCCGACCTACGGCCTCGACCCCGATCTCGTTCTGGCGGTCATCGCGGTGGAGTCCGGCTATCGCGTCGACGTGGTGTCGAACAAGAACGCCCAGGGCCTGATGCAGTTGATCCCGGAGACGGCGGAACGCTTCGGCGTCACCAACCCGTTCGACGCGGAACAGAACCTGCGCGGCGGCATGAAGTATCTGCGCTGGCTCCTCGCCTATTTCGACGGCAACGTCACCCATGCGCTGGCCGGCTACAATGCCGGCGAGGGGGCGGTCCTGCAGTACAAGGGCATCCCGCCCTACCGCGAGACCCAGGATTACGTCGTCAAGATCCGCAGCATCTACGCGCAGACCTATCACCCCTTCAACCGCGGAATCGTGCAGTCCGCCGGTCTGGTCAGCACCGCGCGAGAAGAGGTCGCAGAGCTGTCGCTTTCGACCAGGACGCGCAACAGCGGAAAACGCTGAGAACGCCAGATTGCGACTCGGAAAAATGCGACTCGGGCGACTCGGGGCGCGTTTGGTTAACACTTTGGTTATAAAGTGACGATTACCCTCGGGGAACGACGGATTTCGCAAGCGGTGGCGTCTCGGACAAGGACGCCATCCAGCGTCACCCGCCAGCGTCTCACCCGCAACGTTTCATCCGAACGTTTCCCGAGGACCTGCCCGATGCCCATGGCCGCCGACGTCGACACCATCGAACGCACCTCCATCGTCGCCTACACGCTGCTGAACGAACTTCATGAAGTCCTGGCCCTGCCCAAGGCTCCGGACGACGTCACGCTGGGCATTCTGATGGGCATGGCCATGTTCCTCGACGACAAGGTCGGCCCGATGCGCGCCAAACGCCTGATGAGCGAGGCGCCGTCCATCGTGCTGAAGACGGATGCCCACGTCACCGCCGACCAGACCCAGCGCATCATGCCGGTCCTGCGCGCCTTCGGCGACCACCTGAAGGAACTGCGCATGAAGGCCGAGCGCCCGGTGAGCGGCACCGTCGGCTGACCGCCCGCCGCCGACCGCCCGCCGTCCTCCAGACGGACCTTCGACCTGACGGACCCGGCGCTTGAAATTGCGCCGGGTTGTCTGCGTTTGCGTACCGGTCACGGATTGTCAGGCAGCTTGACCAATAGGTGAAATGGGCGGAAGCTTGCCGCCCATGGACTGGTTCACCGGAATCAACATCGTCGCCATTGCGGCTGGCGTGACCATCAGCCTTGTCGTGCTGGTGGCCGTCGGTTCGATACGCCGCAGCCTGAACGAGGCGTCGGCGCGCCAGTCCCAGCAAATCCGCAAGCTGACGGAGACGGTGGCGACCCTGTCTGCGCAGCATCAGGCGGCGCAGACCCGCATCCAGCAACTGACCGACGCCAACCGCAAGATGTCCGACGAGCTGACGGCTCTCGGCGAGCGGCTGAGCGATGCCGACACGGTCCAGCGCGTGGCCGGCACGGCGAGGCTCCTTCATTGACCGCGACACTGCTTTCCGATTTCGCCAGTCCCGACGCCGCCCGCGAGCGTGACCGCTGGGCCGCCAGCGCCGATGCCTGGGACCGCTGGGCCGATCCGATGGCCGATCTGGCCGACAAGCTGAACCGCCCGCTGCTGGACGCCGCCGGACTGGCGGAGGGTAAACGTCTGCTCGATCTCGCGTCTGGTGCGGGAGAGCCGGCGCTGAGTGCCGCACGCAGGGCCGGGCCGGTGGGACTGGTGGTCGGCAGCGATCTCGTTCCCGGCATGATGGCCGGTGCGGTGCGCCGTGCCCGCGGCGTCGATGGGCCGGCACCCGCCTTCATCGCGGCTGACATGACTGCCCTCCCCTTCGCCGACGCCGCCTTCGACTGCGTGACCTGCCGCTTCGGGATCATGTTCGTGCCGGCGGTGGAAACTGCGCTTCGGGAAGTTCGGCGCGTCCTGCGCCCCGGCGGCAAGGCCGCCTTCATGGTGTGGGGGCCGCGCGCCGGCAATGGCCTGTTCGCCCAAATCGGCGACGTAGTGGCCGCCCATCTTGGCGAGGATGGCAGCCTGGACCCTCTGTTTCGCTTTGCCGAGCCTGGATTGCTCGCCGACGCGATGCGGGCCGCTGGGTTCGGTGAGACCACGGAGACCGATCTGACCCCGGTCCGCAAGGCGCCGGCCGGTCAGCCCTTCTGGCGCGCCGCCCTGGACATGAGCTTTGGCCACCGGCTGGGCGGCTTGGACACGACACAGCGCGGCGCGCTGGAGGCGGACATCGCGCGGCGGTTCGACGCGCAGGCGGTGGACGGCATCGTACCGGTGCCATCGCATGCGCGGATCGTGGTGGGCAGGTAAGGCCGGCTGCTGCCGATCCTCTCCGAAAAGCAGAAAGGCCGGGCAAACGCCCGGCCTTTCCAATTCCACACCACTTGGACTCAGGCGAAGGCCTTTTGGACTCAGGCGAAGGCCTTGTACGCGATCAAGGTGAAGGTGTCGCGCACCCCCGGCAGGGTCTGAACATGCTCGGTCACGAAGCGGCCGATGTCGTCATCCTGCGTCAGATAGCACTTCATCAGCAGATCGTACTGGCCAGAGATCGAATGCACCTCCGACACCTGTTCGATCACCTGCACGGCCTGATCGGCGACCTCATAGGCCTTGCCGAGATCGCATTTGACCATGACGAAGATGGTCTGCACGGGCTCAGCCCTCCTGCGACGAGTCGGTCGAGGTTTCAACAGAGGGACGCGGACGGGCGGAGCGCAGCATGAAGGCGGGCATATGGTCACCGAAACCGATCACCGGCACGTCGTCATCGTCGTCGTCACGGCGGCGACGGCGGTCGCGGTCACGATCGCGATCGCGGCGCGGATCGTTGCTGCGGCGCGCCTCGGCGGCAGCCAGCGATTCGCGGGGCTGACGCTCCTCGCGAACCGGACGGTCGTCGCGGGCAGCGCGCTCCTCACGGACGGGCCGCTCCTCGCGAACAGGCCGTTCCTCGCGAACAGGCCGTTCCTCGCGAACCGGCCGATCCTCACGGACGGCGCGCTCCTCGCGAGGCGCACGCTCCTCACGCGGGGCGCGCTCTTCGCGGCCGCCGCGGGGCGGACGGGCTTCCGACTTGGCAGCGCGACCGCCACGGCCACGGCCACGCCCGCGGGAGCTGCTGTCTTCCTCGCCGAACTCGGCCGTCTCCAGGCCGTCGATGGCGATCATGGGGATCTCCCGCTTGATGAGACGCGCGATGGCGCCGACCAGTTTCGTGTCGTCGGGCGTCGCCAGCATGAAGGCGCGACCCTTATTGCCCGCGCGGCCGGTGCGGCCGATGCGATGGACATAGTCGTCCGGGGTCAGCGGCACGTCGAAATTGAAGACATGGCTGAGGCCCTGCACATCGATGCCGCGGGCGGCGACGTCGGAGCAGACCAGCAGGGTGATCTCGCCCTGCTTGAAGCGCTCCAGCGTCTCGGTCCGCTTGGACTGAACCATGTCGCCATGCAGCGCGCCGGCGTTGAAGCCGTGGCGTTCCAGCGACTTCTGCAGCACGGCAATGTCGCGCTTGCGGTTGCAGAAGATGAAGGCGTTCTTCACGTCCTCGGTCTGCAGCAGATGGCGCAGCGCCTTGCGCTTGTCCATCTCGTGCACCAGGACCATGGCCTGCGTCACCGTTTCCGCCGGAGAGGCGGGCGGCGCGACGCTGATCTCCATCGGATCGCTGAGGAAGGCATCGGCCAGACGGCGGATTTCCGGCGGCATGGTCGCGGAGAAGAACAGCGTCTGGCGGTTCTTCGGCAGCTTGCTGACGATGCGCTCGATATCGGGGATGAAGCCCATGTCGAGCATGCGGTCGGCCTCGTCGATGACGAAGACCTTGATGTCGTTCAGCATGATGTTGCCGCGCTCGAACAGGTCGATCAGACGACCCGGAGTCGCGATCAGCACATCCACGCCGCGGTCGAGCTTCTTCACCTGCTCGGTGAAGGTCTCGCCACCGATCAGCAGCGCCATGCTGAGCTTGTGGTGCTTGCCGTAGGTCTCGAAGCTTTCCGCCACCTGGGCAGCCAGCTCGCGCGTCGGCTCCAGGATCAGAGACCGCGGCATCCGCGCCCGGGCTCGGCCCGACGCCAGGATGTCGATCATGGGCAAGGTGAAGCTCGCCGTTTTGCCGGTGCCCGTCTGCGCGCAGCCCAGCACGTCGCGGCGTTGCAGGACACAGGGAATTGCCTGTTCCTGAATGGGCGTCGGTTGGGTGTAACCCTTGTCCTCGATGGCGCGCAGGACGTCAGGGCCAAGCCCAAGTTCCGAAAAAAGCATCCAACCTGTTTCTGTTCTGGAGTGCGCAAATCGAGCGATCATCGCCCGATGCCTGGATGAGGCCGAAGAATAGGAAGTCAAAGCGCCATGTCAATAGATCCGATGTTCCGAAACCGAAAATAGGCGGGAAAACACGCCGCGTTGGCGAAATCGACGCCCTGCGCTAGGCTGTCCGACGGCATCGCCGCGAGTCGCGGCCATTGCCGGTGCCCTGAACAAGGGCGCCAAGCCCCAAATGGAACGGTCGAGTGCATTTGATGATTCTTCGTGCCCAGGAATCGGTGCTGGTGGTGGTCGACGTCCAGGAACGCCTGCTGCCGGCCATCCACGAATCCGCCCGCGTCGTTCGGCATGCCGGGATGCTGTTGAAGGCTGCGGCCGCCCTGTCCGTGCCGGTGCTGGTGACGGAGCAATATCCCCGCGGCCTCGGGCCGACGGTGGAGGCGGTGCGCGCCGACCTGCCGCCCGGCACCCCGGTGATCGAGAAGATCACTTTCGGCAGCACCGGCGAACCGGCCTTCAACGCCGCGGTGGAGGAACTGAAGCGTCCGCAGATCGTGCTGTGCGGGACGGAGGCGCATGTCTGCGTCATGCAGACGGCGCTGGGGCTGCGCCAGCAGGGCCATGCGGTCTATCTGGTCGGCGACGCGGTGTCCTCGCGCACCCCCGCCAACCATGCTGCCGCGCTGGAGCGGATGCGCGCCGCCGGCGTCACCATCGTCACCACCGAGATGGTGTTGTTCGAGTGGATGGAACGGGCCGGCACGCCGGTCTTCAAGGTCGTCAGCGCCCTGGTGAAGTGAGCGCAGGAGAAGCACGATGCCGAACAGCCTCCCGCCCGGCCGCCCGGCCCTGATCCTGCTGCCCGGCATGCCGCTGGATGCGGCGCTGTGGGACCATCAGGTCCGCCACCTCGCCGACGTTGCCGACCCGCGGGTGGTCGAACTGGCGGAGTGCGGGTCCATCGCCGCCATGGCCGACAAGGTGCTGGCGACGGCGCCCGACCGCTTCGCCATCGCCGGCCTGTCGATGGGCGGCTATGTCGCCCTGGAGATCCTGCGCCGGTCGCCGGAGCGTGTGGAAAGGCTGGCGCTGCTCGACACCAATGCCCGTCCCGACACCGCGGAGGCGAGCGCCACCCGGCGCGAGGCGGTGGCGCTCGCCCGCCAGGGCCGCTACGGGCAGGTGATCCGCGCCGCCCTGCCCCGCCTGATCCACCCCGACCGCATGGCCGACGAGGCCTTCGTCCGGTCGGTGCTGGACCAGATGGAGCGGGTGGGGGTCGACGGCTATGCCCGCGAGCAGGAGGCGATCATCAACCGTCCGGACAGCCGGCCCGGCCTCCCGGCCATCCGCTGTCCCACGCTTGTGCTCTGCGGACGCCAGGACCTGCTGACCCCGCCGGCCCTGCACGAGGAGATGGCGGCGGCAATCCCCGGCGCGAGGCTGGTGCTGCTCGAGGACTGCGGGCACCTGTCGGCGATGGAGCAGCCGCAGGCGGTGACCGCGCTGATGCGCGACTGGCTGCTGCGGGACTGACGGCCCGCGATCACCGTCAGCAGTCGATGGCGCCGCAGAACAGGTCGGCCTGCCGGCTGGGGAACAGGGAGAAGGTCATGTCGCTGATCAGGCTGCGGAAATCCGGATCGTCCGGCCCCTGCGGCCGGTCGAGCCAGCCGGTGGCCGATGTCAGCGCCCCGCCGGAGCGGCAGAACGCCCCCTGCACGACGATGGGACCGCCCGGCGGAGACGTCGGGATCGGCCCGTCCGTGCAGAGCGACGAGTTCAGCATGTTCTCCGCGACGTTGAAGGCCAGAACCACCTTGTAATCCCGCCGCGCCGTCTCGTTCGGCGTGGTGGTGAGGTTGGTCTTCACCCCGGATACGCGGTTCTGCATGTGGGGCAGGACCTTTTCCGCGAAGCGTTCCGGCGGCAGGCCGAAGGGGTCGCCATGCAGAACCACCCGCAGGTCGCGGTTCCCCGCCGCATAGGAAACCTCGCTGCGCGTATAGGCCGGAGCCGGTTCGCTCGCCACCACCCGCTCGTTGGAGCAGGCGGCGAGGACCGAGGCCCCCAGCAGAAGGGCGGCAAGCGGCGGGAGCATGCGCATGATCGGATCGTCCGTTGGTATCGCTGGGCGAGATATGGGGAGCGTTTGCCGGATGGGCGAGTGCTCCCCTGCCCCATGGAGCGGATCCGTTACACGTCCTTCAGCCATTTGTCCGCGACGCGGGCGATCAGGGCCGGATAATCGGAGCGCTCCGGCCCGATCAGGGGGAGGCCGAACTCCGCGGCGATGCGTGCGACCGTCGCATCGGTCAATTCCACACCCAGCATCCGGGCGCGGCGGGCGATTGCCAACTCCTGGCCCCAGACATAGACACGCCGCGCGCCGGTGTTGCGCGCCATGACACGGGACTGCTCCATCCGCTCGTCGCCGTTGATCGGCAGCCAGATGTCGGTCATCAGCGTGTCGGCCGGTTCTTCGGTGCGGAACTCCAGCGCATCGGCGTTGACGAGGACGATCTTCGCCACGGCCTCGGCCGGAAGCTGGTCGAACAGGCCGATGCGCCGGTTGACCTCGATCACGTCGGGGTCGAGTTCGACCACGGTGACCCGTGTCACTTCCGGCCGCAGCGCCGCATTCACCGCCGCCCAGCCCATGCCCATCCCCATCACCACCGTATGGCCGCTGGCGGCGCGGACGCCGATTTCCTGGCTTTCGATCTCCATCGGCGTCATCGACATCCAGCAGCGTGGGTGGCCATCCGCCTCGCGCCGGAACAGCGCAGCGGTGCCGGTCGTCATCAGCGCCGGACTCCAATAGCCGGAACTCACCAGCATCGGCGCCACCCGCAACTGCCAGCGCCCGACCTCGCAAGGCTGGTAGCGTGGCACGAACAGATCGGTGGTGAAGGGCGTCAGTTGCGACAGGGCCGCCGCAATCGCCTCCGGCGAAACGGCATTCTCCGGAATTTGGGTGCCGGGATAGGCTAAGGGATGCATGCGTCTCCTGGGGCCGGAAGACGTTGCGGGAAAACTCCCGGAACATCTGTGCTCCAGATGATAGACCAGACGAAGCCCTCCCCAAAACAGAGAATTCCTTCGTGATTTTTCCACCCCAACCCTGGCCGGCACCGGACCTGTCACCGCCGTGCCTTCGACGATGCGATGACCTTGCCATGCCATGCGGCAAGGTCATCCGTTACATCCCGAATGCCTGTTCAGACAGGACTGTCGACAGGAGCATGACCTACACGTCGATGTCGTCCGCCTTCACGAACTTCGCGTTGTCCTGGATGAAGCGGAAGCGAAGCTCCGCCTTCTTGCCCATCAGTTCCTCGACCAGGGAGCGGGTGCGCTCGAATTCCGGCTTCTCCTCCGGATCGGCGGCGTTGGGCACGACCACGCGCAGCAGCGAACGCTTGGACGGGTCCATCGTCGTGTCGCGCAGCTGGGCCGGCATCATCTCGCCCAGGCCCTTGAAGCGGCTGATGTCGGGCTTCTTGCCCTTGAACATCTTCGACAGCAGCTCGTCCTTGTGGGCGTCGTCGCGGGCGTAGACCTGCTTGTTGCCGTGGCTGAGCCGGTAGAGCGGCGGCAGGGCGAGGTACAGGTGGCCTTCCTGGATCAGGCCCGGCATCTCGCGGTAGAAGAAGGTCATCAGCAGCGAGGCGATGTGGGCGCCGTCGACATCGGCGTCGGTCATGATGATGACCCGCTCGTACCGCAGCTTGTCGGTCGAGAAGTCCTTGCCGACGCCGCAGCCCAGCGCCTGCACCAGATCGTTCAGCTCCTGGTTGGCCTTCATCTTGTCGACCGACGCGCTGGCGACGTTCAGGATCTTGCCGCGCAGCGGCAGGATGGCCTGGGTCTCGCGCTGGCGCGCCTGCTTGGCGGAGCCGCCGGCCGAGTCACCCTCCACCAGGAACAGTTCGGTGCCTTCCGGGGAGTTGCGCGAGCAGTCCGCCAGCTTGCCGGGCAGGCGCAGGCGGCGGGTTGCCGATTTGCGCGTCATCTCCTTGGATTGCTTGCGGCGCGCCCGCTCTTCCGCCTTCTCGATCAGGCGCTCCAGCAGGGCGTTGGCGCTCTGCGGATCGCCGGACAGCCAATGGTCGAAATGGTCCTTCACCGCGGTTTCGACGAGGCGCTGCGCCTCCGCCGTCACCAGCTTCTCCTTGGTCTGGCCCTGGAAATGCGGTTCGCGGATGAAGACCGACAGCAGGATGCAGGCGTCGCCCATCACATCGTCAGCGGTGACCTGCCCGGCGCGCTTGTTGTTCGTCAGCTCGCCATAGGCCTTCAGGCCGCGGGTCAGCGCGGTGCGCAGGCCGGCCTCATGCGTGCCGCCCTGCGGAGTCGGTACGGTGTTGCAGTAGGTATGCGAGAAGCCTTCGTCATCGTCCGGCCACGCAACCGCCCATTCCACCCGGCCTTGGCCATTGGGGAAGTCGAGCGCACCGGCGAAGGGCGCCCGCGTCAGCGTCTTACGGTCTTTCAGCGCGGCGGTCAGGTAATCCTGAAGCCCGCCAGGGAAATGCAAGGTCTCCGACGCCGGCGTGGTGGCGTCGACCGACAGCAGCGCCGGATCGCAGCTCCACCGGATCTCCACCCCACGGAAGAGATAGGCCTTGGAGCGCGCCAGCCGGTACAGCCGGTGCGGTTCGAAATGAGCGGTCTCGCCGAAGATCTCGGCATCCGCATGGAAGCGGATGGTGGTGCCGCGGCGGTTGACGTTGCCGCGGTGGGCCAGCGGCCCCTGCGGCAGGCCGCGGCTGTACTCCTGAACGTAGAGCTGCTTTTCGCGGGCGATCTCCACGGTCAGCCGGTCCGACAGGGCGTTCACCACCGACAGGCCGACGCCGTGCAGGCCGCCCGAGGTCTGGTAGACCTTGTTGGAGAATTTACCGCCGGAGTGCAGCGTGGTCATGATGACCTCCAGCGCCGACTTGCCCGGATATTTCGGGTGGTCGTCAATGGGGATGCCGCGGCCGTTGTCGCGGACCATCACCGTGCCGTCGGCGGCCAATTCCAGGTCGATGCGGCTGGCATGGCCGGCCACCGCCTCGTCCATGGCGTTGTCCAGGACCTCCGCCACCAGATGGTGCAGCGCACGGTCGTCGGTGCCGCCGATATACATGCCCGGCCGACGGCGGACGGGCTCCAGCCCTTCCAGAACCTCGATATCCTGGGCGGAGTAGCTGTCGGCCTTGGGGGCCGTGTTCTCGAAAAGATCGCTCATGACGGGATGATAGGAATTTCGTCAGGGGTGCGCAAGCGCATCCTGTGCCGTTTATAGTGCGATGCCACAAGCTTTTGTGCAGGAAATTTTCGTGACGCCGGAGGAAGCATGAGCGCAGCGCACGCATACGACTTCGACAATGGCCCCGCCCTGCGGGCCATCGCGATGCCGGCGGACACCAACCCGAACGGCGACATTTTCGGCGGCTGGCTTCTGGCCCAGATGGATCTGGCCGGCGGCACGGTGGCGGTGCGGCGCAGCCACGGCCGCGTCGCCACCGTCGGGATCGAGGCGATGACCTTCCACAAGCCGGTCTTTGTCGGCGACGAGGTCAGCTGCTTCGCCCGGATCGAGAAGGTCGGCCGCACCTCGCTGCGCGTCCGCATCGAGACCTGGGTGCGGCGCGAACGCTCCGGCTCCGACCCGATCAAGGTGACGGAAGGCGTGTTCACTTACGTCGCCATCGGCGAGGACCGCAAGCCGCGCGAAGTGCCGCCGGAGTGAGCCCGCTGCCGTAAGCCTCGTCAGGCGGCGGGTGCCTTGATGAAATGCTGGTGGCCGTGATCGCACTGGCCGCGGGCATGCTTGTCGTCGCAGCTTTCGCCGGAGGTCAGGCCGATCCAGCCATGCAGCGTGGTGGGGTCGAAACCGGCCTCGCGGCGGTCGCCGACCTGGATCAGCGGACGGCGGATCAGGTCACGATTGGCCAGCATCGCGGACAGCGCTGCGGACTCGTCGAGGGCGGCGGGGTTGACGGCGCCCGATTTCACTGCGGCGGCGCGGCGGTTGAACCAGGCATCAACATCTTTGTCGCCGAAGAAGGCACGCAGGTCGGCAGCGGTCAATTCGGCGGCGGCAAGATCGCGTTCGACCAGAGTGTGGCCGGCGGCGGTCAACTGCTGCTTCTGCTTGGCATTCGCCGGGCAACCGGCCATTCCATAGAAAATCACTTCGGCCATGGGACACTCCGCAGTTGGATGGAGGATCCTGATCCGGGGAGCAATCAGGACCGATTTCGTCCAGTCTAACGGCAGCGCAGCATGAAAAAGGGCGCGACGGAATGCCGCGCCCACATTTTTTATATGGGTATTCCGAAACGGTCGGCAGACTTACTTCTGCAGGCGCTTCAGAGCGTCCTCAACATACTGGTTGGTGTAGGTCTTGGACAGGTCGATGCTGGTCGACGCCACCGCCTGGTCGAAGGCCTTCAACACCTTCAACGCGGCATCGGCGCCTTCCTGGGTGAAGCGGCCGTCCGGCGAATAGGTCGGCTTCGAATGCTCGAAGGCCTGGGCATAGAGCGACTTGTTGCCCAGGAAATATTCCTCCGGCAGCACCTTCAGCACATCCTCCGTGCTGGCCTTGTTCAGCCACAGCATGGTGCGGACGAAGACATCGGTCAGCGCCTGCGTGGTCTTCGGGTTCTCCTTGATGAAGTCGGGCTTCATGTAGAGCACCGCGGCGGGATAGGGACCGCCATAGACATCCATGGTGCCCTTTTCCGTCCGGGTGTCGAGCAGCACGGTGATGTCGCCGTCGGCCTGCGCCTGGCTGATGACCGGGTCCAGATTGACGATGGCGTCGATCTCCCCGCGCTTGATCGCCGCAATGGCGCTGGGGCCACCGCCGACGCCGATGACCGACGCATCCTCCGGCTTCATGCCCATGGAGGTCAGCACATGGTTCAGCATGAAGTTGGTGGATGAACCGGGGGCGGTCACGCCGACCTTCTTGCCCTTCAGATCCTGCACCGACTTGATGGTGCCGGACTTGTTGACGGAGGCCAGCACGATGCCGGGATAGCGGCCGAGCTGGGCCACCGCCACGATGGGCTGGCCCTTGGCCTGCATCTGGATGGTGTGGTCATAGGCGCCGGTCACCACGTCGGCCGAGCCGCCGACCAGTGCCTGCAGGCTCTTGGCGCCGCCGCCGAAGTCGCTGATCTCGACGTTCAGCCCGGCTTCCTTGAAATAGCCCAGCCGCTCGGCGAGCGTCAGCGGCAGGTAATAGAGCAGCGGCTTGCCGCCGACGGCGATCTTGATGTCGGTCTTCTCGAGCTTGTCCTGCGCCGTGGCCAGTCCGGCCGTTCCCAGCGTCATGACGACCGCGGCGGCCGCGATCAGCGATTTGAACGTCATTGCTTTCCCCCCTTTTGGATTTCAGTTCAGGAGTCAGTGCTGCCCGCCATGATTGTCTTGCGGGCGCCAGTGCAGAAGCCGCTTTTCGATCATTGTGACGGCGGCATCGATGAGGACGACGAAGATCGTCAGCACCAGCATGCCGGAGAAGACGCCAACCGTGTCGAACACGCCTTCCGCCTGATGGATGCGGTAGCCGAGCCCGGCGGCGGAGCCCAGATATTCGCCCACCACCGCACCGACCATGGCGAAGCCGACGGCGGTGTGCAGCGAGGAGAAGACCCAGGACAGGGCCGAGGGCAGATAGACGTGGCGGAACAGGTCGCGGGAGCTGGCGCCCAGCATGCGGGCATTGGCCAGCACGACCGGGCTGACCTCCTTCACGCCCTGGTAGACGTTGAAGAAGACGATGAAGAAGACCAGCGTCACCCCCAGCGCCACCTTCGACCAGATGCCGAGCCCGAGCCACAGCGCGAAGATCGGCGCCAGGACCACGCGGGGCAGCGCGTTGATCGCCTTGATGTAAGGGTCGAAGACGAGGGAGACCAACGGTGCGCGGGCGAACCAGAAGCCGAAGGCGATGCCGGCCACGGTTCCGATGACGAAGGCCAGCGCCGTCTCCAGCAGCGTGATGCCCAGGTGATACCAGATGACGCCCGAGGCGAAATCCGCCCAGGTGCGGGCCAGCACCGCCCCCGGCGTGCCGAAGAAGAAGGGGTTGAGGATCTTGGTGTCGGTAAGGACATGCCAGATCAGGAAGAAGGCGATCAGGACGCCCAGCTGCAGCAGCAGGATGACCGGACGGCTGGGCAGGCGTTTGGCATGGGATCTCATGATGTCGTCACCGCAGCTTGGTCTGGGCGTAGCCCTTCAGAACTTCGTCGCGCAGCTGGCCCCAGATTTCCTTGTGAAGGGCCAGGAACTGCGGCGTCATGCGGATTTCCGCCACGTCGCGCGGGCGCTCCAGGTCGATGCGGTATTCGCCGATCAGCCGGGCGCCGGGGCCGGCGGAGAGCACCAGAACCCGGTCGGACATGGCGATCGCCTCCTCCAGGTCATGGGTGATGAAGACCACCGACTTGCGGTCCGCCGCCCACAGGTCGAGCAGCTCATTCTCCATCATCTGGCGGGTCTGCACGTCGAGCGCCGAGAAGGGCTCGTCCATCAGGATGATCTTCGGATCGACGATCAGCGTCTGTGCCAGCGCCACACGCTTGCGCATGCCGCCCGACAGCTGGTGCGGAAAGCGGTCGCCGAACCCATCCAGCCCGACGCGGGACAGCCAGGGCCGCGCGCGCTCGCGCGCCTCCGCCTTGGAGACGCCGCGGAACTCCAGCCCGGCGGCGACATTGTCGAGCGCCGACTTCCAGGGCATCAGCGCTTCGGCCTGGAACATGTAGCCGGCCTTGGGATTGATGCCGGTCACCGGCTGCCCGAAGGAGAGCGCGCGGCCCTCGCTGGGCTTCAGCAGGCCGGCGGCGACGTTCAGCATCGTCGACTTGCCGCTGCCGGTCGGGCCGACGATCGACACGAACTCCCCGTCCGCGACGGTGAAGCTGGCTCCCTGTACGGCGGTATAGGAACGTCCCCGGCCGTCGGGTGAAGGAAAGGTGCAGGTCACGCCGTCCAATTGGAGGGCGGGCGCCGCGGCGGCCTCGGCCATATCGGTGTGGTCCTTATCGTTCGGGCGGATCACTTTGGTTGGGAAGCCATACTGTCCGAACTTCTTCCTATCGGCAACCGGTTGGGATCACCGTGAGATCCGGAACGAGCCATTCCGCAAACGCACCGCTTACGGTGTCAAAGAAGGGACCGGGGGCGTTATCGGTTGCCGCAGTGACGGCATGTCCCGCATCAATGTCATAGACCAAAAGCCAGTCCCTATCTTTCCGCGGAGCCGAGATGCCCACGCTGCCGAAACGCCCGATGATCGCGCTTGCCGTCCTGGCCGCCCTGCTCGCCGCGTGGCTCGGCTTCGCGGCGTGGTACGATCACAGCCAACGGGCGGACGAACAGCCGGCGACCTACAGCGCGCTGGTCGAACGGGCCGGCCGCGGCGAGATCGATTCCGTCACCTTCTCCAACGGCACGGGCCATGCTGTGGCCACCGACGGCAGCCGCTATCGCATCGTGATGCCGGTGACCGACGACCTGCTGAAGGAGATGCGCAGCCACAAGGTCGCCATCGCTTTCGACGAGGGACCGGACGGGCTGATGGCGCAGACGGTCCGCGTGCTCGACCGCGCGGCTCCCTTCCTGGTGGTGGCCCTGCTGATCGGTGGGCTGCTGCTCAGCGGCGGGCAGTTCTTCGGCATGGGGCGCGCCACCCGCGTGCGCCCGGAGGACACCAACACCGTCTTCGCCGACGTGGCGGGCGTGGACGAGGCGAAGGAGGAACTGCGCGAGACGGTACAGTTCCTGAAGGATCCGCGCCGCTTCGCCATGGCCGGCGCCCGCGTGCCCAAGGGCATCCTGCTGGTTGGCCCGCCGGGCACCGGCAAAACCATGCTGGCCAAGGCCGCGGCAGGCGAGGCCGGCGTGCCCTTCTTCGCCGCATCGGGTTCCGATTTCGTCGAGATGTTCGTCGGGTTGGGCGCGGCGCGAGTCCGCAGCCTGTTCAAGACCGCCCGCGCCAACGCCCCCTGCATCCTGTTCATCGACGAAATCGACGCGCTGGCCGGCAAGCGCGGTGAATCGAACAGCCATTCGGAACGCGAACAGACGCTGAACCAGCTGCTGGTGGAAATGGACGGCATCGTCGAGGGCGGCGACGTGGTGGTGATCGCCGCCACCAACCGGTCGGAGATGCTGGACGCTGCGGTGCTCCGCCCCGGACGCTTCGACCGTCACATCCATGTCAGCCTGCCCGATGTGGCAGGGCGCGAGGCCATCCTGGGTGTCCATGCCGGCCGGCTGACGCTCGCCCCCGACGTCTGCGCCCGCACCGTGGCGCGCGGCACCCCAGGCTTCTCGGGCGCCGAACTCGCCAACCTGACCAACGAGGCTGCCCTGTCGGCGGCGCGTCAGGGCCGTGTCGTCGTCACCATGGCGGATTACGAATCCGCCAAGGACCGCGTGCTGATGGGTACCGAGCGCCGCAGCCTCGCCCTGACGGCGCACGAACGGCGGCTGATCGCCGTCCATGAGGCCGGCCACGCGCTGGTGTCCCTGCGCTGCCCGCAGGCCGACCCGATCCACAAGGCCACCATCATCCCGCGCGGCGGTGCGCTGGGGATGGTCGTGCGGCTGCCGGAAGGCGACCGCGTCTCGGTTTCGCGTGCCAAGCTGATGGCGGACATCGCCGTCGCCATGGCCGGCCGGGCGGCGGAGGAGATCGTCTTCGGCCACGATCACGTCACCACCGGTGCCGAGGCCGACTTCCGCGCCGCCACCGACCTTGCCCGCCGCATGGTCACGGCCTGGGGGATGAGCGAGGAGATCGGCTATGTCGCCCATGCCGCCGCCGAGCCGGGCGCGCGGTCCGAGCGTACCGCATGGCGCATCGACGAGGAGGTCCGCCGCATCACCGACGAAGGCATGGAGCATGCCCGCCGCCTGCTGCGCACCGACCGCGCCGCGCTGGACGGTATCGCCCAGGCCCTGCTGGAGCGCGAAACCCTGACCGGCGGCGAGATCACGGAACTGGCCGACCGCCAGCAGGAGCGCGCGACTGAGGCGGCCTGAAACCTCAGGACTTGGGAATGGCGCAGCCGACGAGTTCGGCCCGCCCTTTCACCGACACCCGTCTGCTGACAGGAAATGTCCCGCATTGCGGCTTGGGTGCATACCGGAGTAGATTAATCCGGACGGGAATGGGGTGACACGAAGGGGGCGCGATGACGGGACCGCTATCCCGCCGCACGGTTCTGCGGACCGCGCTGCCCCTCCTCGCCTCCCTCCCCCTGCTGGCGGGCCGTCCGGCCGCGGCGCATAGGACGCCTGCCGATGCTTCGGCCGTAATCAGGGTCGGCGCCTACGAATTTCCCCCTTATGTCGAGGAAACGGGCGGCGGCGTTACCCGCGACCTGCTGGACCTGTTCAACGCCGCCCAGTCGGAGCGGCGGTTCGAGATGGTCCGCACGGCCCCGCAGCGGCGGTACGACGACCTGGAACAGGGGCGGTTCGACATGATCGCCTTCGAATGCCGCAGTTGGGGCTGGGACGGCCGGGCGGTCGAGGCCAGCCGCAGCTTCCTGCGCGATGCCGAGGTGTTCGTCGCCCGGACAGCGCCCGGAATCGACCAGCGCTACTTCGACGATCTGTCCGGCAAGTCGATTCTCGGACGGCTCGGCTTCCATTACGCCTTCGCCGGGTTCGAGGCAGACCCGAAGATCCTCGAACAGCGGTTCCGCACCCGCGTTACGGTGACGCATGAGGGCAACGTCCGCAGCGTCGTTGCCGGCCGGGCCGATCTTGCCATCGTCACCCGCTCCTTCCTGACCCGCTTCCTGCAGCGGGAGCCCGAACTGGCCCGGCAGCTGGTGGTGTCGGAACGTACCGACCAGATCTACGAGCACACCATCCTGACGCGCCGGGGTGGAGCCGTCGCGACCGTCTGGCTCGATTCGCTGCTCGACCGGCTTGCTGCGGACGGGCGCCTGGACATGCTGTGGCAACGGAGCGGGATCCAGTCGTGAGGCGCCGTTCCTCCCTGCTGGCGCGGGTGGCCGGGGCCATCCTCCTGACGACAGCGACGATCGGGTCGGCGGCCGTACTGCTGTCGGAATGGATCGTGGAGGGGCAGCGCCACCAGGACCTGCTGCGCCGGGCCGAACTGGTCGCGGCGACCCAGGCCGACGCGCTGAGCGGCCCGGTGTGGGAACTGGACAACCGCAGCGCCCAGCGGATGATCGAGGCGCTGACCGGTCGCGATCCCGCCATCCGCTCCATCACGGTTTTCGAGACCGACCGCGATATGCCGCTCGCCAGGATTGGTGTTGACGACGAGGACGACGCCGAACGCATCGCCGTCGAACGGCCCATCGTCCTGCACGGGCGCGAGGGACGGGTTCAGATGGTGGGCACCTTGCGGATCGTCTATTCGACGGCTGAGGTCCGGCAGGCGACGCTGGATGCGCTGGTGCCGGTGGTCGGACTGCTGGTGCTGTCGCTGATGGGAGCGATGGCGGTTCTGGGCCTGTCGCTGAACCGCATGGTGCTGCGCCCGTTGCGCCGGCTGACCCAGTTGGCCAGTGCCATGGCGCGCGGCGACTATGGCGCCCGCATGGATACCGGCCGCACCGATGAAATCGGCGTGCTGGCGGACGGCTTCAACCGCATGGCGGCCACAGTGCAGGACCACACCAGTATGCTGGAAAGCCGGGTCCGCGAACGGACCGAGGCGCTGGCCACCACCAACCGGGCCATCATGGACAGCATCAACTACGCACAGCTGATCCAGTCCGCCATCCTGCCGTCCGCCGACACGCTGTCGGCCAGCCTCACCGAACATTTCGTCCTGTGGCGCCCGCGCGACGTGGTCAGCGGCGATTTCTATGTCTGCCGGGAGGTGCCGGACGGATACGTCGTCGCGGTCGCCGACTGTACGGGGCATGGCGTGCCCGGCGCCTTCATGACGATGACCGCCAGCGCAATGCTGAACAACGCGCTGGACCTTCTGGGCGCGTCCGACCCGGCAGCGGTGCTTGCCGCCGTCGACCGCAAGGTCCGTGCCGCCCTGCACCAGGAAGAAGAAGCCCGCGACGGAACCGAGTGCTTCGACAACGGCCTTGATCTCGCGCTCTGCCACATCCGGCCCGCCGAAGGGAGGCTGGTTTATGCCGGCGCGCGCATTCCCCTTCTGATCGTCACCGACGATGGCGTCACGGAGCTGCGCGGCGACCGGCGCAGCCTGGGTTACCGGCCGTCCGGACAGCCTGCCGCGCGGTGCGGGGCCGAGTCGTCCTTCACGAACAACAGCATCCTCCTGCGACCGGGCCAGACCTTCATCCTGGGAACCGACGGGCTGGCCGATCAGAGCGGCGGCGAACACGGGCGCAGCTTCGGCAGAGCCCGCCTGCGGGACATGCTCCGGCAGGGCGGCAGGGGCCCACTGGATCGGCTCAAATCGGAGTTGGAGTCCTCCCTCGACCGCTTTCAGTCGGGCCGCGAACAGCGCGACGACATCACATTGTTCGGGTTCCGCGTGCGGCTGACCGACGCAGCGGCCGCTCCCCAGCCGGGCTCCGCCCGTCGGGCCGCATGAAAGACCTGGACCGTTTGCGCGAATCTGTTACAGAGATGTCACCTTTTGTGACTGGTTGTGACGCACCATCTGCGACAGGTCGGGGACAGGTTTACAGGCCACTTTCAGGGCCCATCAACTTTGTTTTAAAATTTAGGCATCCTAGGGTATGTTCCACCCGTGGGAGTGGTGTGCGTAGGCGTGGCAGCGGGGAGAGCACGGCATGGCAGGTCCGACGATCGTCGTGGTCGAAGATGAGAGTTCGCTCCGGTCCGACATGGTGGAATACCTGACGGGCTGCGGATTTCATGCGATCGGCGCACGCGACGGCGCGGAACTCGACCGCCTGCTCCAGAGCAACAACGCGTCCATCGTGGTCCTGGATGTGAACCTGCCGGACGAGGACGGGTTCAAGATCGCGGCACGTCTGCGCGACGGACACGGCGCCGGCATCATCATGGTCACCGCCCGCAGTTCCACCGTCGACCGCGTGGTCGGGCTGGAGATCGGCGCGGATGCCTATCTGGTCAAGCCGGTCGAATTGCGCGAACTGGAAGCGCAGGTGAAGTCGCTGCTGCGCCGGCTGAGCGAGCGTGCCGCCGAGTCGGCGGTCCAGGCCGCCGGTGTCGCCGCACCGGCCGACGCCGTCCATGACGGCATCGACGAGGCGCGCTGGTCGCTGGACCCCACGGAATGGAGCCTGACCAACCCCGCCGGCATCCGCGTCAGTCTGACCAGCATGGAAATGAAGCTGACCAGCCTGCTGGCCGCTCAGGCGCGCAAGCCTGCGACCCGCGACCAGATTTCCCAGGCTCTGTACAATCGCCGCTGGAACCCGGAAGACCGCTCCATCGACACCGTCGTCGGCCGGCTGCGCCACAAGGTGGAGGGCGCCATCGGCGGCCCTGCCCCGCTGAAGTCGGTGCATGGCGTCGGCTATGTCTTCTCCGCCCCGATCAGGGTGGTGGGCGGGGCACAGGGATAAATCAGTCCTGCCCCGGCGTCCGGCGCGGGAACAGCAGCGTGAAGCTGGTCCCTTGGTCCGGCATGCTGTCCACTGTGATCGATCCCTTCAGAACGCCGACCACCAGATTGTGGACGATGTGCAGCCCCAACCCGCTGCCGCCGCGCCCGCGCCGCGTGGTAAAGAACGGCTCGAACACCCGGGCACGGTGCTCTTCGCTCATGCCGCGGCCATTGTCGGTGAAGCACAATCGGACCGTCTCCGGGGTCGGGAGGTCCACCGCGACCGCCATGTCGCCCGGCCGGCCATCGGCAAAGGCATGGATCAGGGCGTTCATCACCAGGTTCGACAGGATCTGCGACAGCACTCCCGGATAGCTGTCCAATTCCAGATCGCCGGGGCAGCTCACCGCCACCGCATGGCCGGACGGCCGAAGTTTCGGCTGCAGGCTGACCAGCGTATCCTGGATATAGGCGGCAAGATTGACGCCACGCCGCTCCGCACTGGCGCGGTCGACCGCGACCTGCTTGAAGCCGGCGATCAGCTGCGACGCCCTTTCGCAATTGCCCAGGATCAGGTCGGTGGTGTCGATGGCGGTGGTCAGATAGCGGGCGAACTCCGCCTTTCCCAGTTCCCCTTCCTCCGCCCGGCGGCGCAGGGCCAGGGTCGCATCGGCAAGATGGGACGCGCAGGAGACGGCGATCCCGACCGGCGTGTTGATCTCGTGCGCGACCCCGGCGACCAGCGCACCAAGGGAAGCCAGCTTTTCCGATTGGATCATCGCCTCCTGCGCCTCGCGCAGCCGTTCCAGTGCGGCTTCAGCCTCGCTGCGCCGGCGTTCCAGCTCGTGGTTGGCGTCGCTCAACTGGGCCTGCAGGCGGTCGCTGACCCGCACCAGCCGCTGCTGCTCCCGCGTGCTGAGTTCGAAGGCGGCGACGAGTTCGCGGTATTCGGACAGGCACTGCGGTGCCAGCGCCTCCAGCCTCTCCTCCAGCGCACGGGCCTTGGCGAGGGCCTCCTCCTCCGCAGCGAAGAGATTGAAGCTCATGGGCCGCCGCCGGCGGGGATCTCCCGCATCCGGAAGACGACATGCCGCAGATCCTCGGCGAAATCCTCGCCCAGTTCGCGCATGGACTCGTCGTTTTCCTCCACGCACCAGGTCAGCGTCACCGGCCGGCCGGCCTTGGCCACGGTCTCCAGCATCTGGAAGATGTTCATCAATGCCTTGGCGCTGGAACTGTTGAAATACAACAATTCCATGTCGAAACGGATCGGGCCGCCATCGGGATGGTCCAGATAACCGCGCAGGGCGTCGAACACCGGGCCGAAGAAGCCGGCGACGTCGTCGGGATAGGATTCCCCGGTCATGCGTAAATGACCGCCGGTGAAATCGAAGGAGACGCCCGGCGTGCGTCCGGTGGCAGGGATGGTCAGGCTGTCCATGGCTCGTCGCTCGGTTCGGCCGCTCAGACGCGGACCTTGAGGCAGAAGAAGCTGCGGTCCGCGTCCATTGCGCCGAAATCATAGTCGATGGGATCGCTGGCCCGCCGGGCGATCTCGATCAGCCCCAGGGTCGCGCCGCGACTGCCGTCGTCCGGCTCCTCCCGAAGCTGTTCACGGTAGTAGCTCTTGATCCCATTGCGGTCGAGGCTCTTCAGATGGTCCAGCCGCTGCTTCAGGCGCGGAACGTCGCCGTTGCGCACGGTGTTGCCGCAGACGATGAAGACCTTGCCGTCCTCCACCCCGATGGTCACCATTCCGGCGCTGAGTTCGACCGCGCGGCCGACGCTGCCCGACATCTTTTCCGCCGAATAGCGGATGATGTTCTGCATCTGCTCGACAAAAACGGAGAAGACCCGGCGGATGGTGGGACCGTCCGCCTCCTCCAAAGCCATCTTTTCCCGCAACGCCTCGCCCAGGGAATAAAGTATCCCTTCCGACAAGTATCCGCTGAAGGAAAATAGAATACCTTTGTCATCCAGATCGCGTTTTATCGCCGCATACTGCTGTGCAAGCATGGGAGCCGCCGGGTTTTCCGTCAGTGCCGGACATGTGCCGACTATCTCATTCCCTAGGCCAAAGGGCCATAGTCTTTCGGACAGGCGCGACATTCGAACCCGTCAACCCGGCAACACGACCCGGAAGGTCGATCCTTTGCCAAGTTCGCTGTCAACCGCCACCGCACCGCCATGAAGCAGGACGATCTGCTGCACCGTGTGCAATCCGATGCCGGTCCCCGGAATGCCCGAGGCGCCGGAGCCGCGGAAGAAGCGGTCGAACAGGCGAGGTATCTCCGGATCCGGAATGCCCCGGCCATGATCGGTCACTTCGATCACCGCCATGGCGCCGTCCGTAGCGCCATACAACAGGATCGGGCCACCCGGTCCCGAATATTTGACCGCGTTGTTGACCAGATTGGTCAGAACCAGCCCGATCAGATGGGCGTCGATTTCCACACAACGCGGCAACCCATCCAACTCCATCCGGAATTCACGGTCCGGATAGGCGACGCGGAAGGGACGGACGACGCTGCGGATCAGATCGGGGAGATCGACCTCCGCGCGTTCGAGCAACAGCGCGTTGCTCTGCAGCCGTTCGTCGGTCAGATGGGCGTCGATCAGGCCGGTCAAGCGCTGGACGCTGCCACGGATCACCGCCAGCCTTTCCAGCATCTCCGGCTCCACCTGCTCCGCCTTCATGGCAAGCAGCTGGGCTGCGCTGTCGATGATGGCGAGCGGGGTGCGGAACTCGTGGCTGACCATGCCCAGGAACTGGCGCTGGCGGTCGCGCGCCAGCAATTCGCACTCCAGCGCGCGCTCCACCCGTTCCTTGGCCAGGATCAGCGCCTTCTGGTTGGCGGCCAGTTCGTTGGTGCGCTCCTCCACGCGCCGCTCGAGCGAGCGGTTCAGCGCCACCAGCTCCTCATACAGGCAGACATTGTCGAAGCCGATCGCGACACGGTTGCAGAACAGCTCCAACAGCCGGTGCTCGTCGGGGGTGTAGGGATCCGCCCGCTCCAGCCAGAAGACGGTCACGCCATGCTCGCGCGTGCGGAAAACCAGGACACAGCGGTCGTCCCGGTACAGGTTGCACTGGCTCCTCAGCGCATCCTCTACCTCCGCCGCCGCGTCGGCCGGAAGGACGTCGGAAACGGGCATGCCGATGCTGCGGGCGAACTCCCCAAGTCCGGCCACCAGGGCGACCGACCGGTTGCCGTCACCGCGCTCCATCGGTCGGCAGGCAAGCACGGAGGGGGTGCCGCCCGGATCGACGAGGCGGGCAATCTGCTCCACCAGTTGCTCGACGAAAGCGCGCATCGACCGCATTTCGAACAGGGAAGCCGATGCACTGAGGATCCGCTCCAGCCCCTGCCTGTTGCGTTCGATCGTCACGATGTCGCGCCACGCCCGCAATGCGCTGACCAGCGTGGTGAACAGGCGCTGCGCCGTCAGCTCGCTCTTGGCCTTGTAGTCGTTGATGTCGTAGCCGACGATGACGTCGCGCTCCGGCGCCTGCCCAGGCTGGCCGGTGCGCAGGATGATGCGCATGCGCCGGTTTCCCAACTCCTCCCGGATGTGGCGGACCAGTCTGAGACCGGCATCCTCCGTCTCCATCACCACGTCCAGCAGGGCGACGGGAAGGTCCGGCCGCAGCGCCAGCACCGTCTTGGCCTCTTCCGCCGACAATGCGCTGACCACCTCGAAGGGACGGCCGTCGAAGTCGAAATCGCGCAGGAGCACCGCGGTCATGGCATGAACCTGCGGATCGTCGTCCACCACCAGGACAGGCCAGGGCACACCGGACGGCCGTTGGGGACGCACCGCCGTGACGGTCCCGTCCTCCGGACCGAACAGCAGTTCGTCGTCCAGTCCCCCATCCGTACCCGTCATGCCCCGCCTCCCCGTAGCCTTTGCAGGTCGGCCCCGACCCTCCCGCCTGACCTGCCCGTACGACGTTCGGGTGCGATGGAAGCATTGTACGTCGCCGCTTCCAAGACAGATTCGGCTTCTTCGACTGCATTCGTTTCAATTTGTCGCATATGACGGAAGATTGTCGCCGGCCGTCGACAATCTTCGGGAAGAAGACGCCGCCCCAGTCGGAAGCGGAAGCTTCCGCAAGAAAAGGTTCAGTGTATTTACGACCATGGAGCTTCCACTCGGCAACACCGAGCCTCTGCGATTCCCTTTCCATCGGGGCTTCGAATGGTTACCTTCCGCGCCCAAGCCGTTGAGCCCCATCCCGTGCTGCTCCCACTCCATAGCCCGACCATAGCGAGATAATCATCCAATTCAAATCCCTGAATGGTTGTAAGATGACGGGAGCGGGAGGTTCCGCTATGCTTGAGCGTAACCATCGCCCTCCATCAACGGAACGCCACGTCCAGATGACCCCTGCCGGCTTCGAACAGGATGCACGCGCCGCCAGGACTCCGACGTCCACGAAAGGGCCGGATGGGGTTCGGATAGGACGCAAGGCCGCCTCGCCGGCGGTCCTGGCGCTGCTGGCTGTCGCCCTTGCCCTGACGGTCGCCATGCTGGCGATTGCCGCCCATCAGTACCGCAGCCAGGTCATGGCGGAGGCGGAGAGCCGCAGCACCGCAATAGCCCGCGTGCTGGAAGAACATGCGGCAAAGACACTCGGCATCCATGCCATGACGCTGTCGCACATGGAATGGATGGTCGACGATCTGGGGTGGGACCGGATCGATGGATCGCCCCTGCTGTACGAGCGGCTGAAGACGCTGGCTTCGCAGTCGCCGGAAATCCAGTCCTACTGGATCACCGACGAGACGGGACGCATCCGCGCCAGCAGTTTCGAATGGCCGATGCGCGTGCTGAACGTAGCCGACCGCGAGTATTTCCGTGCCCATCTCGGAGCCGGCGACGCCATCCATATCGGCCCGCGGCTGAGCGGCAAAGTCCATTCGGAGCTCATCTTCACCCTCAGCCGCCGGATGGAACTGCCTGGCGGCCGTTTCCAGGGCGTGGCTCTGCTTTCCCTGCTGCCGGACTATTTCGCCGACTTCTACCGCTCGGTGCTGCATGACTCTCGCGACGTCATCCTGCTTCTGCGCGAAGATGGTCTGGCGATGGTCCGGGAGCCCTTGGGCAGCGCCACGAATGGCACCGACATCGGCCGGTACCCGGAACTGGTCACCACGCCCGACACGAACGGCACCTTCCGCGCCGTGACATCCTTCGACGGGGTGGAGCGGGTGCTGGCCCGCCGCAAGGTGCCAGATCTCCCGGTCTATGTGGTCTATGGAACCGATGTCGCCTCCATCGAAGCGGCTTGGCACAACCGGGTGGAACCTTACGCTTTGTTCGCCGCCCCGTCGGTCGGACTGCTCGGTTTGCTCGGCGTCGTCGCACTGCGCCGGTCGCGGCAGGCAGCCGATGCGCAGGACGCGCTGAGCCGCGCCAACGAAGCGCTGGAGAGCCGGATCGCCGAACGCACGCGCCACCTGGATCAGGCATTGTCGGACAAGGAGGTGCTGCTGCGCGACATCCATCACCGGGTGAAGAACAACCTGCAGGTCATCCTCAGCCTGCTGGAGTTGCAGTCCCAGCGCTCGCCGGAACTGGAGGCGCCGTTCAGCGAGGCGTTGAGCCGCATCAACACGATGGGACTGATCCACGAGCAGATCTACCGCTCGACCGGAGTGTCCTCGGTCAGGCTGGACGATTTCGTCGAGGCGCTGGCCGGCCATCTCAGCAACTTCCACAGGCGCCCGGGCCGGGAAATCGCCATCCGCCACCAGGTGGAACCGCTCTCCCTGGACCTGAACCGGGTGGTGCCCTTCGCCCTGATCCTGAACGAAGTGGTGTCTAACGCCTTCAAGCATGCCTTTGCGGACCGCTGTTCCGGCACCATCACCATCACCGTCACGGCGGAAGACGGCATGCTGCACCTGACGGTGGCGGACGACGGCACCGGCACCCCCGAACCGACGCCGGCGGCCGAGCCGGGACGGCGCTCCATGGGGATGGATCTGATCCGCGCCTTTGCCCGCCAAATCCGCGGCGAGTACCGCTACACCCGCGCAGACGGCACGTGCTTCGACCTCGTCTTTCCGCAGGAAGACGAAGCGTCCTAGACGCTTCTCAGCGCTTGCCGCGTTTGGCCGCTGCGGTCACCACGCCGTTGATCGGATCGTCGGACTTCGGCAGTTTTTCCGCAATCCCGAAGGCCAGTTCCCTCCGGCGCAGTTCCGCCAGGATTTCGTCGGGCGCGATGTCCAGGTCCGCCAGCAGGACGACGAGATTGTACAGGAGATCGGCTCCCTCCATCACCAGCGCGTCGCGGTCGCCGCGCATAGCCTCGATCGCCACTTCGATCGCTTCCTCCCCCACCTTGCGCGCCATGCGGGCACGTCCCTGCGCCAGCAGCTTTGCCGTGCGTGAGGCTTCGGGAGCGGCGGAAGGCTCGCGCCGCAGAGTTTGCACTGCATCGTACAGGCTGCGGAGCGGATCGGGACCGATGTACTGAACCATGGACTTGAAGTCGTTTTTTCTACCTGGACTGTCAAGACGTTGGTTCAACGTCCGAACATTTCAGCCGCGCTGTGGGAGCACCTCCGACGGGCTTATCGGCTGCGAAAGGTTTGCTACACTGATTAATTGGCACGCCGATGATATGGTCAAGAAAATCTCGGTGGAGCTGTAATTTTTGCAGCAGCCAGCAATGCAGAGTGAGCGTATTTGGCATTGGGTATACCAGTATATAGTCTCCTCATCAGCTTGATGGAGACCGATCATGACCACCGCCACTTTCCAGCCCGGCACCGACAACCACGCTTCGACCGATGCCCTGCACGCCGTCGCCGAATTCCCGGTGGCCTGGTTCGAAGCCACCCCCGCCTATCTGGTCCTGCGCCCGGTCGCGGCCTTCCTGCGCGAATGGGTCGCCGCCACCCCGGCCGGCATCGTCCTCGGCCTGCTGAAGCACTGATCCCACCGCCGACCTCCCCGCTCTCTTCAACGGAGACCATCATGAGCAGCCTCAGCCTTCATCGCGGTGATCACGACATCCATGGCGACAGCCTGTCGCTGCATCCGGTCCGCGATTTCATCGCCGACTGGCTGGAAGCCACCCCGGCGGCCATCGTGATGCGTCCGGTCGGCACCTTCCTGACGGACTGGGTGCAGGCAACTCCCATGGCGATCCTGTTCCGCTCGCTGCAGCGCTGACGTCGGCGCAGCACATCGACCGGAACCGAAAGGCGACCGCGGCACTGCCCGTTCATACGGGCGGCCGCGGCCTTTTCATTTTTGAGCCCGCTCATTCTCAGGCCTGTTCTCTTTTCAGCATCGGCTCGCGACTGGCCGAGCCCCGTCTTCGGCGCGTCACACGCCGCCGCGGACTTCCTCGACCAGCAGTTCCAGCTTCGGCAGATCGCGCACCACCAGTGCATCGGAGCGCCGTTCCAGAACACCGTCGCGGGTCAGATCGCTCAGCACGCGGGCGACGGTCTCACGGGTCGTGCTGACGCGGGCGGCGATGTCGGAATGAACCGGAATGGGGGCGATGATCGCCGAGGCCCCCCGCCGCGTGCTCCGTTTGGCAAGGCGCAGAAGCTCGGCATGGATGCGGTTGTTGGCGCCCAGCGTCGACAGTTCCATGATGCGGTCGGTGGCGCTGCGCAGCTTGTCGCACAGCCGCAGCATCATCGCCATCGCCAGTTCGGGATGGGCAGCCACCAGCTGCTGGAAGGGCCGGGCCGGCAGGAAGGCGATCAAGGCCCCCTCCCCCAGCGCCACGACCGAGGCGGACCGCGGCCGGCCGTCCAGCGCCGACATCTCCCCGACCAACTCCCCGCTTTCAATATCGCTGAAACTCACCTCGCGCCCGCCGGCGGAGTGGCTGACCACACGCACGCGCCCCTCCACGATGAAGGCGACGTCACGGGTTTCCGCCCAATGGTCGATCAACTGCTCGTCCGGGGCGAAGCGGCGCCAGCGGCATTGCCGCGCCACGTCCGACCGCTGCTCCGCGGTCAGCGGGCGCAGCAGCTCAATGCGGTCCAGTCCGACATGCGGCGCTTCGGACATGGCGTCCGGGTTCGGCAACTCGGCTTTTGACACGGGACTGTTTCGGCCTCCGGCCCGGATTGCTTGTTGCGCGAAAGGATAGCGCGACCTGCACAAAGGTGGAAGGCGTTGTGACCAATGGCCGGTGTCAACCCTCCGTTAACGCTGAGCGGGCAGAAGGGACTCAGATCCCGCCGACAAGTCCCTCCTCCGCCCTCTCACCCGCTGCCGGAGCGTCGATCATGCCCAGCCTGTTCCCCGTGCCCACCGCCCGCCGCGTCGACTCCCAGCGCCTGCTGTCGGTCGCCCTCATCCCCCTCGCCGCGTCCATTGCCATGGCGAGCACGGTCGCCGCCACCGGCTTTACCGCCAGCCCGCTGGGCGAATCGACCAGCACGCTCGGCTTCCTTCTGGACTTCACCACATTCTGCTATCTGGCCGTCGCCATGGCCCACCTGTCGGGCGCGATCGCCGACCGCACCTGCGGCGGGATGGCCGCCGGCCTGTCGATGGACGAGTTCGACGCGCCAGAGCCGATCTCCGGCGAAGAGTTCTGGCAAGCCTTCCCCAACCATGTCGATGGCGCCGCCATTGCCGGGGCCGTCACCCTGCTGTGCGTGATCGCAGGATCGCTCGTCGGCTGACCCGTTCGCTCCACACGGCAGTTGAGAGCGGCGCGCGCTTGCCCCACTATGGCGCGGGCAGACGACAGGCGGATGGGCAGGCGTGAGCGGAGATCAGAAGGACCTGAAGGCACAGGAAAAAGCCCATCCGGCGGAGCCGGCGCGACACCGCCGCGAGGGCATCGGCTTCATGGGGCGCCTGCGCGCCTATTTCCTGGCCGGGATCCTGGTCACCGCCCCGATCGCCATCACCGCCTATATCGCCTGGTGGTTCGTTTCGCTGATCGACGGCCATATCCGGCCCCTGATCCCCAGCGCCTACAATCCCGACAACTACCTGCCCTTCTCGATTCCCGGCATCGGCGTGCTGGTGGTGATCGTCGTCGTCACGCTGATCGGCGCCTTCGCCGCCGGCTATGTCGGCCGGCTGGTCCTGGGCGTCGGCGAAGGGGTGGTCGGGCGCATGCCGGTCGTCCGCTCCGTCTATGGCGCAGTGAAGCAGATCTTTGAAACCGTTCTGGCCAAGAAATCCAACGCCTTCCGCGAAGTGGTGGTGATTCAGTATCCGCGCCCCGGCGTATGGTCGCTGGGCTTCATCACCGGCAATGCCCATCCGGAGGTACAGTTGCAGCTGGCCGGACAGGCCGAGGACATGGTCAACGTCTTCATCCCCTGCGCGCCGCCCACCGCCGGCTATCTGGCGATGGTGCCGCGGCGCGAGGTGACCGCGCTGAACATGACGGTGGAAGACGGCCTGAAGCTGGTGATGTCCGGCGGCATCGTCGTTCCGCCTGACCGCCGCCCGACCCTGGTGGAGCCGCCGGCCGACCATGGCCAGGATCAGGACGACGACCGGGATCAGCCCGACCGCAAGGTCTTGGCCGCCGCGTCGCGTTCGAAGAGGTAGAGCAGGGTCCGCAACGCCTGCCCACGCGGGCTGGCGAGGTCCGGATCACGCTCCACCACCAGACGGGCGTCGTCGCGCGCCACCGCCAGCAGATCGCCATGCACCGCCAGATCGGCCAGCCGGAATCCAGGCAGGCCGGACTGACGCGTGCCCAGCACCTCGCCGGCACCGCGCAGGCGCAAATCCTCTTCGGCGATGACGAAACCATCCTCGGTGTCGCGCAGCGTCTTCAGCCGCGCCCGCGCCGTCTCGGTCAGGTTCGACTCGAACAGCAGAAGACAGCTCGACGGCTTCTCGCCGCGCCCGACCCGGCCGCGCAGCTGATGGAGCTGGGCGAGGCCGAAACGCTCGGCATGCTCGATCACCATCACCGTCGCTTCCGGCACGTTCACGCCCACCTCGATCACCGTGGTGGCGACCAGAACGTCGAGGTTACCGGCGGCGAAGGCGGCCATCACCGCGTCCTTGTCCGGTCCGCGCATCTTGCCATGCACCAGCCCGACGCGGTCGCCGAAGGTGGCGCGCAGGAAAGCATGGCGTTCGGTGGCGGCGGCGAGATCGCTCTGTTCCGATTCGTCGACCAGCGGGCAGACCCAATAGACCCTGGCGCCCTCCGCCACCTTGCGCTGGATGCCGTTGACCACCTCCTCCAGCCGGTCGAGCGCGATGGTGACGGTCTGCACCGGCTTGCGGCCGGCCGGTTTTTCGGTCAGGCGCGACACGTCCATGTCGCCATAGGCGGTCAGCGTCAGCGTGCGCGGGATCGGTGTCGCGGTCATCACCAGCACGTCCACCGCCCGCCCCTTGGCCGACAGCTGCAAGCGCTGATGGACACCGAACCGGTGCTGCTCGTCGATCACCGCCAGCGCCAAGTCCTTGAAGGCGACATCCTCCTGGAACAGGGCGTGGGTCCCGACCAGCAGCGGCAGTTCGCCCGATGCCAGCCGGTCGAGCACCGCCTGACGCGCCTTGCCTTTGTCGCGCCCGGTCAGCAGCCCGATCTCCACCCCCGCCGCCTTGCACAGCGGCGCCAAGCTCTCGGCATGCTGGCGGGCGAGAATCTCCGTTGGGGCCATCAGGGCGGCCTGGGCACCGGCCTCCACCGCGTTGAGCATTGCCATCAGCGCCACGACGGTCTTGCCGCTGCCGACGTCGCCCTGCAGCAGCCGCAGCATGCGCCGCTCGGCGGCCATGTCGGCATAGATGTCTTCCAGCGACGCCGCCTGCGATCCCGTCAACGAGAAGGGGAGCGCCGCCAGCGCGGCACGGCGCAGACTGCCGTCGCCCTGCGTCACCCGTCCGGCCAACCGCCGCTGGCTGGCCCGCACCAGCATCAGCGCCAACTGGTTCGCCAATAGTTCGTCATAGGCAAGGCGGCAGCGGATGGGAGCGTTGGCAGCGAGGTCACCCTCATCCTCCGGCGTGTGCGCGCGGGTCAGCGCCTCGGCCCAGGTCGGCCATTGCCGGCGGGCGAGCCATGCCGGGTCCTGCCATTCATCGAGCTCGGGAATATCGCCGAGAGCGGCGCGCACCGCCTTGCGCAGGGTCTTCGCCGGCAGGCCGGCGGTCATGGGATAGACCGGCTCCACCAGTTCCAGATCTTCCTTCGAATCGACGGGAACCACGGCATCGGGGTGGGTGATCTGCGCGGTGTCGTTGAACCACTCCACCTTGCCGGAGACCACCATGGTGGTTCCCGCCGGGATCTGCTTCGACAGCCAGTCGCCGCGGATGTGGAAGTACACCAGCTCCAGAACGCCGGTCTCGTCGGTGCAGCGGATCTTGTAGGGGTGGCGCGGGTTCACCGGCGGCGCGTGCGAATCGATACGCACCGTCAGGGTGGCGATGCGGCCGTGCGGCGCCTGCGCGATCTTCGGCGAGAAGCGGCGGTCCACCACCCCGCAGGGCAGATGCCAGAGCAGATCGACCACATGGGCGCCGGCCAGCTTCTCCACCAGCTTGCCCAGACGGGGGCCGAGGCCGGGGAGTGCCGTGACCGGTTTGAACAGGGGAAACAGGATGGCGGGACGCACGGGCAGGACGCTATCGGGAAAGCCTTGGACGGCCTTCAGAAAGCCGCTTGGGCGGGGCGGCGTCAAGGCCGCTGGACGCAATCGGACGAATGGGCATCGCGGGAAAGGAAGGAACGGCGGAGCGCACCAATGGCCGGGGCCTGCGGTGGGGGGCAACGTCGGCCGGGAAATGGCCCTGGACGCGCTCCGCCGATAGGTACCGTCCGGTGGCAAACGGGAGAACCGGACGGTCATGTCCGATGGCAGGGGACCATCGGGAAGAGACACCAGATGAGAAGACGCTCTCTCGTGACTGGCCGGTGTTTCAGGGGGGCTGGCCCGACCGCGTCACAAGAAGGACGTTAGCCCGGCCGCCCTGTCCCGAACCTGACCCGACCATGAATTCCCCGTCATGAACCGGCGTTCATGCCGGGATGGAAGGGCCGGGGTGCGAGGGCCGGGTGGAGCGCCAGAGCGGCAGCCTCCCGCCGCTGGGCCATGCGCTCGGCGATACCGTCCATCATCTGAACCATCTCCACCGTGGCGGCCGTTCGCTCTTCCGCCATCGCCGAGATCATCGAGGTCGCCGCAAAGATGCGGCAGCCGATTGCCTGACCATGGGCAGCTGGAAACGAGCAGCCCTGCAAATATCCGAAGTGGTAATTCTTAATCCCCGACGGAGGTATCCGGCATTTAAAGTTCTTTTAACCCTATTCCGCGCCTAATCCACACGCGGGAACGCTTGGTCCCGAGAAGACACCCACCCGAACTTTAGACCCACACGATACCGAGGGAGCTACCCATGCCCGCACAGATGGTCGCCGATGAAGTCCGCATGGCCAGCCGCATCCACGCGCGCCTTCTGGACGCCTTCATCGACTTGACGGAGCGGGAACTGGCAGGAGTTGCCCCGGGCTTTGCCGAAGAAAGCCTGATGGAGGCGCTGGAAGCTCTGCGAGCCGCCCGCAAGTCCTATGGCTCGACCGCAGGGGTCATGGTCGTCTCGAACCTGCAACTGCCGCAGGCCTCCAACGCCGCCTGATATTACGGCGGCGTTGGCGATGACCGATCAGGCCGTTGCCGTCTTGCGGGTCCGTGCCTTGCGCGCCTTGGGGGGTTCGGCTGCCACGGCTTCCGGCGCGACGCCGGTCTGATCATCGGTCTTGACCGCCTTCGGCTTGGCGTTGGTCGTTTTGCGCGGCGCCTTCACGACCGCAACGACCGGAGAGCGGTCGGGAATGGCTGCCGTTTCAGCCAGGATCGCACGCTCGGCCTGAAACCAGTGCTCGGCATCGCGCCCTTCCGGACAGCCCTCGTCCAGCCAGATCGCATAGGCGCGATCACGGATGCACTGCTCGACATCCACGGTCATCACATCTCCCAGGGAATGGTGGTCAGATCTGCTGCGATGCAAAGACTGCCGAAATTGTGGGGAGGGTGCAACCAAGCGGATGGTTATCGGCCCTCCGCCCCAGTCATCGGCCGTCATTCCGATGACGTTTCGCCGGGCTCGGGCTGCCGGTTCTGTTGGATCTCGCGCCACTTGGCGACATTTCGATTGTGATCCGGCAACGACTTGGCGAAGACATGACCGCCGGTCCCATCGGCAACGAAATACAGGAACTCGTGCCGTTCCGGCTTCATCACCGCCTGGAGCGAGGCCTTGCCCGGATTGGCGATTGGGCCCGGCGGCAGGCCGGTGACCTGATAGGTGTTGTAGGGCGACTCGAGCTTCCAGTCGTTGCGGGTCAGTGCCCGCCCCAGGTCACCGCTGCCGTCGGTCAAGGCGTAGATCACGGTGGGATCTGACTGCAGCTTCATGCCGGATTCGAGCCGGTTGACGAAAACGCCCGCCACCCTGGGCCGTTCCGCCGCGACGCCGGTTTCCTTCTCGACGATGGATGCCAGCGTCAGCGCCTGCTGCGGAGTCTCATAGGGAAGGTTGGGTTCCCGGTTCTTCCACGCGTCCGCAAGGGCCTGCGTCATCGCTGTCTGCATGCGCTCGACCAATGCAAGGCGGCTGTCGCCATAGGCGAAGTGGTAGGTCTCCGGCAGGAGGGAACCTTCCTTCGGCGGCTTCGCGATTTCGCCGGTCAGCACCGTCTCGCGTTCAAGCAGCGCCACCACCTGGGCGGAGGTCAGGCCTTCCGGCACAGTGATGCGGCGCACCACGGTGCGGCCCTGGCGCATCTGCTCCAATACGCCTTCGATGCTGATTCCAGCGGGGAACTGGTACTCGCCGGCCTTCAACTCGCGGAAGGTTCCGGTCAGCTTGGCCGCTGCGGCAAACACCAGGGGCGACCTGATCACACCGGAGTCGCCCAGCGTGATGGCAATGGCTTCCAGCCCGCTGCCGCGGGGGATGAGGACCGTCTCGGCCTGCTCAAGCGGGCCGGGAGACGTGTAGCGCTGGAAGCCCCAGACGCCCACCCCGCCCGCCGCAGCGGCCGCGAGGGCCAGCGTCCCCGCGACTATTCGGAGACCCCAGCCCATCGCTCACCTCATGAAGGCCGTGAATCGCAACGCCGGTGCGGGGCTTCGCTTACGCGAATTCCTTGAACACCAGCGAGGCGTTGGTGCCGCCGAACCCGAAGGAGTTCGACAGGGCGGCGCGGACACGGCGTTCCTGCGCCACCTTAGGCACCAGATTCACGCCCAGGCAGCTTTCCGAGGGATTCTCGAGATTTAGCGTGGGCGGAACAATGCCGTGGTTGATCGCCTTGATCGAGTAAATCGCCTCGACCGCACCGGCGGCGCCCAGCAGGTGGCCGATGGCCGACTTGGTGGACGACATCGCCAGATTGTCCATGGCATCGCCAAAGAGGCGCTTCACAGCACCCAGTTCGATCTCGTCGCCGAGCGGCGTCGAGGTGCCATGGGCGTTGACGTAATCGATCTCCGACGGGTTCATCCCGGCACGCTTCAGCGCAGCCTTCATGGCGCGGAAACCGCCGTTGCCGTCTTCCGCCGGAGCCGAGATGTGGTGGGCATCGCCCGACATGCCGTAGCCGACGACCTCGGCATAGATGGTGGCGCCGCGCTTCTTCGCGTGCTCCAACTCTTCCAGCACAACGACACCGGCACCCTCACCGATGACGAAGCCGTCACGATCCTTGTCGTAGGGACGCGAGGCCTTCTCGGGCGTATCGTTGAAGCCGGTGGACAGGGCGCGCATGGCGGCGAAGCCGCCGACGCCGAGACGGCTGACCGCCGCCTCCGTACCGCCGGCGACCATGACGTCGGCATCGTCCCACATGATCAGGCGGGCGGCGTCGCCAATGGCGTGCGCGCCGGTCGAGCAGGCGGTGACGACCGCGTGGTTGGGGCCCTTGAAGCCGTGCTGGATCGAAATGTGGCCAGAGGCCAGATTGATCAGGCAGGCCGGGATGAAGAAGGGCGACAGGCGGCGCGGCCCCTTTTCTGCCAGGGTCACGGCGCCGTCGGCGATGCCCGGAAGGCCGCCGATGCCGGAACCGACCATGACGCCGGTCCGTTCGCGCTCTTCATCGGTCTGGGGAGCCCAGCCGGAATCCTTGATTGCTTCCTGCGCCGCAGCGATGGCGAAGATGATGAAGTCATCCATCTTCCGCTGATCCTTCGGCGGAACGAAGGCGTCGGCATTGAACTCGCCCTCACCCGTTCCGCGCGGGAGCTGCCCGGCGACCTTGGAGGCCAGGTCCGAAGCGTCGAACCCCGTGATGCCGCGGATTCCCGACATTCCGGAAATCAGCCGCTCCCAGTTCAGCGTGTGGCCGACGCCGAGCGGCGTGACCATACCGAGGCCGGTGACGACGACACGTCTCATGAGGCTGTTCCTTGACCTTTCCTCGAAATAACTGTCGACGATCAAGTCGTCGACGGCCAGGCCCCGCGTTGCGGATGAAGCAGGTGCGGTTTGCCTGGCCCTCGGGGGCTCAATGCCCGCGGCCTGATCAGGCGGCGGCGTTGGCCTTGATGAAGTCGATGGCGTCCTTCACCGACAGGATCTTCTCCGCGGCGTCGTCCGGGATCTCGACACCGAACTCTTCCTCGAAGGCCATGACCAGCTCGACGGTGTCGAGGCTGTCGGCGCCCAGATCGTCGATGAAGGAGGCGTTCTCCACCACCTTCGACTCCTCGACACCCAGGTGGTCCACAACGATCTTCTTCACGCGCTCGGCGATGTCGCTCATCTTTTAAGACCTTCCAATCCTTGAAACCGCTCGGGATAATCCGGTCGGAGCAACACGCGAAGAACGTGCCGTCCTGCCGCGAAAAGCCCCGTCCGATAACACATTTCAGCAGCCTTGACCAGCACCCGCGAGGGGGCCGGGTTGGCGCCGTTCTTCACAGGTGGCGATGCCGCCCCGTCGGATCCTCTTCAGATCATGGCCATGCCGCCGTTGATGTGCAGCGTCTGGCCAGTGACGTAGGCGGCCTCGTCGCTCGCGAGGTACACGACCCCGGCGGCGATCTCTTCCGGCTGGCCCATGCGGCCGGCCGGGATGGCGGGGAGCAGCTTCTGCTTCTGCTCGTCGTTCAGGGCGTCCGTCATGGCCGTGGCGATGAAGCCCGGCGCGACGCAGTTGACGGTGATGTTGCGCGAGGCCAGTTCGGCCGCCAGCGACTTGGACATGCCGATCAGGCCGGCTTTCGACGCGGCGTAGTTAGCCTGGCCCGGATTGCCGGTGACGCCGACGACCGACGTGATGTTGACGATGCGGCCCCAGCGGCGCTTCATCATGCCGCGCATGGCGGCCCGCGACAGGCGGAAGGCCGCCGTCAGGTTCACGTCGATGACCGACTGCCAGTCCTCGTCCTTCAGCCGCATCGCGATCTGGTCGCGGGTCAAGCCGGCATTGTTGACGAGAATGTCGATCTTGCCCAGCGCCGCCTCGGCGTCCTTGAACAGCTGCTCGGTCGCCGCGGCGTCAGCGAGGTTTCCGGGCACGACGAAGGCGCGCTCGCCGAGTTCGGCAGCCAGGGCCTCCAGCGGAGCGACACGGGTGCCGGACAGGGCGACGGCAGCACCCCGGGCGTGCAGGGCGCGGGCGATCGACGCGCCGATGCCGCCGGACGCGCCGGTGACGAGAGCCGACTTGCCGGTCAGGTCAAACATGGATGGCCTCACGAGGCTGATGTATCAGGGATCTGACGGTCACAGGGTCTTCAGGAACGACTCGACATCGGCCGGCGTGCCGACCGACACCGCCGCCAGATCCTTGTCGATGCGCTTGGTCAGTCCGGCCAGCACCTTGCCCGACCCGACTTCGACCAGCCGTTCGACACCCTGTTCCTTCATGGAGAGAACGCATTCGCGCCAGCGGACCATGCCGGTCACCTGTTCCACCAGCAAACGGCGGATGGCGTTGGGGTCCGACACGGCCGATGCCGTGATGTTGGCGATGACCGGAACGACCGGAGCCGAAATGGTGACGTTCGCCAGAGCCTCCGCCATGGCATCGGCGGCAGGCTGCATCAGCGAGCAATGGAAGGGAGCCGACACCGGCAACCGGACCGAGCGCTTCAGCCCGCGTTCGGCCGCGAGCACGATGGCGCGGTCGATAGCCTCGGCGCTGCCGGAGATCACCACCTGCCCGACCGAATTGTCGTTGGCGATGCTGCACACCTCGCCCTGGGCGGCGTCGGCGGCGATCGCCTGCGCCTGCTCCAGATCGGCGCCCAGCAGGGCAGCCATGCCACCCTGGCCGACCGGCACCGCCTTCTGCATCGCCTGACCGCGCAGCTTCAGCAGGCGGGCGGTGTCGGCCAGCGTGAAGGCCCCGGCGGCGCAAAGCGCGGAATATTCGCCCAGCGAGTGGCCCGCGACGAAGGCGGCATGCTTGGACAGGTCGACCCCGCCCTCGCTCGCCAAGACCCGCATCACCGCGACGCTGACCGCCATCAGGGCCGGCTGCGCGTTCTCGGTCAAGGTCAGGTCGGCCTCGGGGCCTTCGGCCATCAGGCGCGACAGCCGCTGGTTCAGCGCATCGTCCACCTCTTCAAAGGTGAGACGAGCGACTTCGAACGCCTCGGCGAGTTCGCGGCCCATGCCGACGGCTTGGCTGCCCTGCCCCGGAAAGACGAACGCCCTGGTCATGCTTCGGTGAAACCCTGGATGAAAGCGCCCCGCCCCTGCGGCGGCACCATGGATTGGGCGACAGTCATACCCTCACTTTTTAGCAAGTCAAGCGACGCGCGATGACCAAAGCGCCAATGATGCGATAAAACGCCGCGTAATACGGCAGAACGCCCACGAATAACCACCGGGTGGACGGGGATGTTCGTGGGCGTTGTCCGCCGGGTCTTGGGTTGTTTCCTGCACTGCAAACAAAGCGGACAGATCCAGGGACGATCATGAGCGGATCGGGGATGGACGATCAGGCTTTGCCGACCAGCGCCACCCGGGTCCAGGGCCTAACCTGCGCCAGCGCCTCCAGCACCATCGGCCCGACCAGCCCGGAAATCAGCGCAACACAGAAGATCACCCCATCCCCGGCATCCACGCGGTGCAGCAGCACACGGGCCCCCGCGGCGAACATGGCGTGATGCAGATAGATCGCGTAGGACGACGCCCCCACCGTGCGGAAGACGCGGCTGGACGGCATCGCGTGAAGAAGGGTCACGGCCCCGCCCATGCCGCACAGCAGGGCAACGCTGCTGTTCCAGCCGAAATGGGGCAAATACCCCCAGAGCGAGGCTTGGTGCAGAGCAATCCCCAAGCCGAGCGCCGTTCCGGCGGCACCCAGCAGCACGGTGCGCGGCACCATCGTACGGAAGCGGGTCACCCCCACCCCCAGCAGGAAGTGCGGCAACAGGAAGCAGGCTTCGTTCACCGACAGGATATTCGAGTCGAAACGCACGGTCAGGCAGGCGATCACCGCCACCGCCAGCGCCAGCGCGAATCTGCCCGGCCGGTCCATCAGGTGCGCCGCATCGAGCAGCGCGACCACGGAGAAGATCAGGAACAGCGCCTGCAGGTACCAGAAATGGGCATAGGGGAAGACATAGATCCGCCACATCGAATCGGGAGCGAAGGTCCCGTTGGCTCCGGGTGCGTGTGTCTGCAGGAAGTAGAAGAGAGCGGACACCACCAGGAACGGGAAGCCCAGCCGGCGCAGCTTCTTGAGGAAGAAGGTCGTCAGCTGCTCGACCCGGGCCGGGTTAAGGGCATAGACCAGCCCAGAGATGAAGGTGAAGAGCGGCATGCGAATCAGCTCGAAGCTGTCGGTCGCGTATCGGTAGATCGACCCATCCGCCACCTGCATGCCCGCCCCGGGGATGCCGACCACATGGTATGCGACCAGCAGGATGCAGGCGAGCCCCCTCAGCTCCACCACATGGTACGGCAATAGGTTCTTGCGCATGGCTACTCCGGGAACCGGGCTGTCGTCGCCGCCGGGGAGCGGATCGGCCCGGAGTCCCGGACCGCAAGCTCCGCCTTGAGCGGCTTGCGGAACATGGCGCCTGCGCAGGTCGATTGCACTTCGGTCAAATGCGCTGAAGCTATCCCGCGCGATATCCACCGTTGCTCCGGGCCTACCCAGCGCACGGCCGGAGCGGCGCGCCCGGGCTCATCCGGCCGGTTCCCTAGAAAGAGGATAGATTTTCCGAAGGTGGCAGCGCAGGCAGCCGGATTTTCGCTTGCTACCACCGCCGGCCTGTGCATACTGCGCCGCTTCATAACTCCTTGCCGGCGGTCCGCCGTCGGCTAGGCCCGGGCGGCTGATCCGATCCATGAGGGATGGGGCGCAGCGCCGGACCATGAACAGCCATGGGGAGTGCAATGGCACTTTACGAGTGCGTGCTGATCGCGCGCCAGGACATTTCGGCCGCCCAGGCCGAGCAGCTCTCTGAGCAGTTCGCCCAGATCGTCCGCGACAACGGCGGCACGATCGCCAAGAGCGAATACTGGGGTCTGAAGACCCTCACCTACAAGATCAAGAAGAACCGCAAGGGTCACTACACCCTCTTCAACATCGACGCGCCGGCCGCCGCCGTCGCCGAGATGGAGCGGAACATGAGCATCAGCGAAGACGTGCTGCGCTTCATGACCGTGCGTGTCGACGAGCTCGACGCCAACCCGTCGGCGATGATGCAGAGCCGCAACGAGCGTGGTGAGCGCGGCGACCGTGGCGACCGTGGTCCGCGTCGCTTCGACGACCGTGGCCCGCGTCCGCCGCGCCGCCAGGAAAACGTTGCCGCCGCCGAAGGGGAGTCCGCGTAAATGTCCGACAAGCAGACCACGGGCGCTCCGGCCCGCACCGGCGGCGCTCGCCGCCCGTTCTTCCGCCGCCGCAAGACCTGCCCGTTCTCGGGCGCGAACGCTCCGGCGATCGACTACAAGGACGTCAAGCTGCTGTCCCGCTTCATCTCCGAGCGCGGGAAGATCGTCCCGAGCCGCATCACCGCGGTCTCGACGAAGAAGCAGCGTGAACTGGCCCGCGCCATCAAGCGCGCCCGTTTCCTGGCCCTTCTCCCCTACGTGGTGAAGTAAGCCCGGTACAGGGCCGAAGGGTTTCGGTGAAGGCAGTCAAGGGGTTTCCATGGCCTTGGGTCCGGCCGGTCCGCTGGTGGTCGCCGTCGGCGGCGGTCTGATAAGCGCGTTCTTCTACCTGTCCGTGATGTTCGGCGGGATGGGAGCGCTGATCCTGGGCTATCTGGCCCCCCTGCCCCTGTTCCTCGCGGGACTGTGGCTGGGGGCGCCCGCCGTGACGGTGGCCGGCCTGGCCGGCGCCGCCGCGGTGTTGCTGGGCACCTCCGGCAGCATGCTGGTGGCGCTGTCCTACCTGGTGACCGGGGCCGCCCCGGCGATCCTGGTGGTGAGGCAGTCGCTTCTGGCGCGCTCCCGGGAGGATGGAACCCTGGAATGGTATCCGCCCGGCCGGGTCCTGATGGGCCTGACCGGGATGGGCGTGGCGGCGCTGCTCGCCGCGGTGATCCTGACGCTTGGACAGCCCGGCGGGCTGGAAGGGCTGATGCGGCAAACATTGGCCCGAGTCGTCGAGCCGGCGTTCCGCATGCAGGGCCAGCAGGCCCCGGATCCCGAGGCATTCTGGATAGCGGCCGTCCTGCCGGGACTGGTTGCGGTCTCATGGCTTGTCATGACGATCGTCAACGCGGTGCTGGCGCAGGGGGCGCTGATGCGGTTCGGCCGCAATCGGCGCCCTGCCATGCGTCTGACCGAACTGGAGTTGCCCAACTGGCTCGCACCGCTGTTCGCGGTGTCGGTCGCGGCGGCTTCGGTCTTGCCGGGAACCGTCGGGTTCCTGGCGGTCAATCTGGCACTCATCCTGGCGGTTCCTTTCGCCTTCGCCGGGCTTTCGGTGGTTCATGTATTCGCCAGCAGCCGATCGGCGCGTACGCTGATCCTGGTTGGCTTCTACATGATGCTGTTTCTCTTCGGGTGGCCGATCCTGCTTTTGGTCGGCCTGGGCATGATCGAGCAATGGATCGGGCTGCGCCGCCGGTTTTCCCCCGCGGCCCCCGGTCAGGAGGACGAGTGATGGAAGTTATTCTGCTGGAGCGGGTCGAGAAGCTCGGCCAGATGGGCCAGGTCGTAAACGTGCGTCCCGGCTTCGCCCGCAACTATCTGCTGCCGCAGCGGAAGGCCATGCGCGCCACCAAGGCGAACCTGGCCGTCTTCGAGAAGCAGAAGGCCCACCTTGAGGCCGTGAACCTCGAGCGCCGCAAGGACGCCGAGCATGTCGCGACCAAGATGGACAACGTGACGGTCGTCGTGATCCGTCAGGCTGCCGAGACCGGCGTCCTGTACGGCTCCGTGACCACCCGCGACGTCTCCGACGCGCTGACCGCCGCCGGCTACAAGACCGACCGCAAGCAGGTCCAGATCGATACCCCGATCAAGACCCTGGGTCTGTTCAAGCTGCGCGTCGTCCTGCACCCGGAAGTGTCGATCGCGGTCACGGTCAACGTCGCCCGTTCGGCCGAAGAGGCCGAGCTGCAGGCCCAGCGTGGCGGCATGATCACCGCCGCCGACCTGCGCGATGACGAAGACGAAGAAGAGACCTTCGTCGAAGAGACCGCGGCCGAGGAAGAGGAGGGCTGATCGCCCTTCCGCCGCCGGCAGACCGGACCCACGGTCTGGAGCCGCTGCGGCACCGTCGTACCGCTCGTCCGGAAGCCGCCCGCCCCACCCCGGGGCCGGGCGGTTTTCCGCATTCTGGATCAGCCTCGGCATCGAGGCTATATCCCGGCCGGCACGCATACATCCGCAATTCCCGATTTGGGTAGCAATCCTGACCGATTGACGGATTGCCGCATCTCTGTCCCGGCTCCATGCTGAATTCGGCACCGCGGAGGGAGTTCGGCATGCTGCTGGTTCGTCTGCTTGCCGCCGCCATGGGCGACGGAACCCTGGATCTCGTGACCGTCGATGGGAAACACCATCCGATCGGCTCCGGTCCACCGAAACTGACGTTGCGGCTCCACGACCGCACTGTGGAGCGGGATCTGCTGATCAACCCGCGCCTGCGTTTCGGCGAAGCCTACATGAACGGCCGCCTGTCGGTCGAGGGCGGGACCATCTACGACCTGCTGTCGATGCTGATGAGCGGCAGCGAGGTGCAAGGGGCGCTCGGCCGCGCCGTCGAGACTCTGTCGCCGCTTCTGCGCCATGCGCAGCAATACAATCCGATGCGGCGCTCGCGGCAGAACGTCGAGCATCATTACAACCTGTCGCGCCAGTTCTATGAACTCTTCCTGGACCGCGACATGCAGTATTCCTGCGCATACTTTCCAGAGCCGGGCATGTCGCTGGACGATGCGCAGGAGGCCAAGAAGCGCCATATCGCAGCGAAGCTGCTGCTGGTGCCGGGCATGCGCGTGCTGGACATCGGCTGCGGCTGGGGTGGCATGGCGCTTTATCTCGCCCGGCACTCAGGCGCGCGGGTGACCGGCATCACGCTGTCCTCCGAACAGTTGGAGGTGGCCAAGCGGCGGGCCGAAGAGGCGGGGCTGGCTGACCGTGTCACCTTCGAACTGCGCGATTATCGCGAATTCGCTGCCGCCCACCCGGCTGCCTTCGACCGCATCGTCTCGGTCGGCATGTTCGAGCATGTCGGCGTACCGCATTACCGCAACTATTTCGACGCGGTTCGCGGCATGCTGAACGACGACGGTGTGGCATTGATCCACGCCATCGGTCGGCTGGAGGGGCCGGGAGCCACCAATCCGTGGATCCGGAAGTACATCTTCCCCGGCGGCTATTCCCCCGCCCTGTCGGAGGTGCTGCCGGTCATCGAGCGGTCCGGACTGTTCACGACCGACCTGGAGGTGCTGCGCATGCATTACGCGGAGACCCTGCGCCATTGGCGCAGCCGGTTTGACGCGCGGCGGGACGCAGCAAAGGCGCTGTATGACGAACGCTTCTGCAGAATGTGGGAGTTCTATCTGGCCGGTGCGGAACTGGCGTTCCGGCTGCAGGGACACATGGTGTTCCAGGTGCAGGTCGCACGCACCCTGGGTGCGGTGCCGCTGACCCGTGACTATATGGTGAATGCGGAACGCCACCTAGCCGAAGCATCGGCCGGCATCGATGCAACCTCCGGCGATTGGCCAAAGCTCCGGCCAGAAAACACCCCGGAGTCGGCGACCTGACCTGTGGATTGGGCTGATCAGCGCCTTTCGAGCGGCTCCCGGCCGCTGGAAAAGGGAGAACCGGCCAACAGGTAATACCAATTGACCATCATGGCTGGCTGCAGGGCGGCGTTGCAAGCGGATTCGTGCGACATCGACGCCTAAGCCGCCGCCGTACCTTCCTTTCCGTTACGGTGCGATGCTATATAACCGCGATTGATTTCCGCCCGGGGTACCGGGGAGCCACCCATGCGGCATGCTCCCCGGCAACAAGCGCCCGCTGGACGACGCGCCCGGCTCCCAAGGAATGACAACGCCCTTACCCGTTCGGGGAGATCTCGCACCCATGACCAAGATCAAGGTAGCCAATCCGGTCGTCGAACTCGACGGCGACGAGATGACGCGCATCATCTGGCAGTTCATCAAAGACAAGCTGATTCTGCCCTACCTCGACATCGACCTGAAGTACTACGACCTCGGCATCGAGAACCGCGACAAGACCGACGACAAGGTCACTGTCGAGTCGGCGAACGCCATCAAGCAGTATGGCGTCGGCGTGAAGTGCGCGACCATCACCCCGGATGAGGCGCGGGTGAAGGAGTTCAACCTCAAGAAGATGTGGAAGTCGCCGAACGGCACGATCCGCAACATCCTGGGCGGCACCGTCTTCCGCGAGCCGATCGTCTGCTCGAACGTTCCGCGCTACGTCCCGGGCTGGACCAAGCCGATCATCATCGGCCGTCACGCCTTTGGCGACCAGTACAAGGCCACCGACTTCGTCGTTCCCGGCCCGGGCAAGCTGACCATCAAGTGGGAAGCGGCCGAGGGCGGCGAGAAGATCGAGCATGAAGTCTACGACTTCCCCGGCGCCGGCGTGGCGATGGGCATGTACAACCTCGACGAATCGATCGAGGGCTTCGCCCACTCCAGCCTCATGTACGGTCTGGAGCGCGGCTACTCGGTCTATCTGTCGACGAAGAATACGATCCTGAAGGCCTATGACGGGCGCTTCAAGGACATCTTCCAGAAGATCTTCGACGAGTCCTACGCCGACCAGTTCAAGGCCAAGGGTCTGGTCTATGAGCACCGCCTGATCGACGACATGGTCGCTTCGGCCCTGAAGTGGGAAGGCGGCTTCGTCTGGGCCTGCAAGAACTACGACGGCGACGTGGAGTCGGACGTCGTGGCGCAGGGCTTCGGTTCGCTGGGTCTGATGACCTCGGTGCTGGTGACGCCCGACGGCAAGACCGTCGAGGCCGAGGCCGCGCACGGCACGGTGACCCGCCACTACCGCGAGCACCAGAAGGGCAAGGAAACCTCGACCAACCCGATCGCCTCGATCTATGCCTGGACCCAGGGTCTGGCCTATCGCGGCAAGTTCGACAACACCCCGGACGTCGTCAAGTTCGCCCAGACGCTGGAGCGTGTCTGTGTCGAGACTGTCGAGTCCGGCTACATGACCAAGGATCTCGCCATCCTGATCGGCCCGCAGCAGCCGTGGATGACCACCAAGCAGTTCCTGGACAAGCTGTCGGACAATCTGGAAAAGAAGATGGCCGCCTGGTCGTAAGGCCGGCACTTTCTTTCTCAGGGTGCGACGCCGCGTCCGGGTCAAACCGGACCACGGCTCAGCTAGGGTTCGGGCGGGGAGTTTCGGCTCCCCGCCTTTTTCTTGTCAAGGTCAGGAAAGGACCGAACCCGATGCCCAACGATCTGTTCCGCGTCGCCGTCGTCGGCGCCGGCGAGACCGGAACGCCGCTGCTGCGCAAGCTGCTTGACGCCCCCTTCGTCGAACTGCTGGGTGTGGCAGATCTCGATCCCGAGGCGCCGGGCATGCGCCTCGCCAACCATCGCGGCGTGAAGACCACCACGGACTTCCACGAACTGGCCGGGCTCGGTGAGCGGCTGGATGTGCTGATCGACGTCACCGGCGTCCCGGCGGTGCGCGAATCACTGCGCAAGGCCATGATGGAGACCGGCAACCATCACACGGTAATCGTCCACGAGATGGTCGTGCAGTTGATGCTGTCGCTTTTGAATGGCGAACTGGTGCAACTGAAACACGATACACAGGACTATTGAAGCCGCGGGATTTGCAGGGTCCGCGAATTGCCTCATGATGGGCGGCTGGCGTCGAGGCGACGTCCGCCCATGTCAGGAGCAGCCATCGATGGAACTCGGCATTCTGGTCGTTGCGGCGTTCGTGCTGGTCGTCATTCTGGCGATCACCAGCGTCCGCATCGTCCCCCAGGGGTTCAACTTCATCGTCGAGCGCCTGGGCCGTTATCAAGAAACGCTGCTGCCGGGCTTCAACGTCATCTTTCCGGTCATCAGCTCCGTCCGCGCAAAGGTCGACATGCGCGAGACCGTGGTGGACGTGCCGTCGCAGAGCGTCATCACCAAGGACAACGCCGCGGTGACTGCCGATGGCGTGCTGTACTTCCAGGTGCTTGACCCGATGAAGGCAACCTACGAGGTCAACGACCTGCAGCGGGCGATCCAGACGCTGGCGATGACCACCATCCGCACGGTGATGGGTTCGATGGACTTGGACGAGTTGCTGAGCCAGCGTGAAGCGATCAACGCCAGCCTGCTCCGCGCGGTGGACGAGGCGACGGCATCCTGGGGCGTGCGGGTAACCCGAATCGAACTGCGTGACATCACCCCGCCCGAGGATATCGTTCAGGCGATGGGCCGACAATTGAAGGCGGAGCGCCTCCGCCGAGCCCAGATCCTGGAGGCCGACGCCGAGAAGGAGAGCCAGATCCGCATCGCCCAGGGCAAGCTGGAGGCCGCGAAGCTGGAAGCCGAAGCACGGGAACGGCTGGCGGAAGCGGAAGCCAAGGCGACCCGGCTGGTTTCGGAGGCGGTGGCACAGGGATCGAACCAAGCGCTGGGCTATTTCCTCGGCCAGAAATACATGGAGGCTTTGAAGGCCTTCGCCGCCTCTCCCAACCAGAAGACCATGATCCTGCCGGTGGAATTGGCCGGCGTCGCCGGAGCCCTGGCCGGGTTGGGCGAGTTGGTGCGCGACGCCACCCCGCCCCGTACGCCCGCCCCACCCCCGTCCCCGCCGCGCAATCCGTGGTCCGTCCCGCCGGCCTCCTCCTCGCCGGATGGGGAGTGACCGCATGTCGCCTCTGCTTTGGGGAGCACTGGGTGCCCTGCTGATCGCGGCGGAGCTGGTGCTGCCCGGGATCTTCCTGATCTGGTTCGGCGGAGCGGCGTTGCTGACCGGCCTTGTCACGGCGCTTTGGCATGATTGGGGGCTGGTCAACGAGGCCGGCTTCTTCACCATCGCTGCCGGCGCTGCGGTCGGCATCGCCATCGCCCATGCGCGGAGGCGCAACGCATCGGCCGAAGGCGACACTGCCCGGATCAACGACCGCGCAGGCCAGTTGGTCGGGCGGACGGTGACACTGACAGAGCCGATCGCCAACGGCCACGGACGCGTGTTCGTCGGCGACACGCTATGGGCGGTGGAAGGGCCAGACCGGCCGGCGGGAGCCGCCATGGTGGTTGCCGGGCACCGCGGGATGGTCCTTGTCCTGCGCGACGCGGTTGAACTGCGGGAGGGTGCGCGATAGCGGCAGTTCCCGCTTTGCGCGCGCCCGCCCCCCTCTGCTTTGGGGCACGGCTACAATCGGCACAAAACAAAAAAAGCCCGTCTCTCCCCCGAGAGCGGGCTTTTCTGAACAGCCGGTCAGCGGCTCAGGCGACGCCGACGTTGCGGTCTTCGTCACGCTTCTTGCTGCCCGACGCCGGCTGATAGGCCAATGCGGCGTGTTCGGCGCAATAGGGCATGCCGGACAAGGCGTTCTTGCCGCAGAAATGGAAATCCTGGTGCTTGGGATCGCCGACCGGCCATTTGCACATCCGCTCCGTCAGAGCAAGGATGGTGGCGCCGCGCGTCGGCTTCTTCTTGATGGGCGACGGCCGGCCCGACAATCCCAGCCTGTGGGCCTTGCCGATGACCGCGTTGCGGGTGATGTCTCCCAGAATGTCGGCGATCTCGCTCGCGCTCAACCCCTGGGACCAGAGATCCTTGAGCTGTTGAATCCGTTCGTCCGTCCAACTCATCCCCGAGTACTCCCGATCCGGTGTCCGGTTATGCTGTGGCAAACAGGTCACGGTCTAGTGCCGTTTTCCATAAGCCGCAACATTTTGTGCCAGCCGGTGTGGAAGCTACCAGATGACGGCCGCTGACGATAGGGGGGCGCGGCAACATTCCTGTTGATAAGTTCGTGGGTAGACTCATGAATTCAGCGCGCCATACACCTCCTCCGCCACGCCGGACAGGGTGTCCCGATCGAGCTCGCCGGTGACGGCCAGCGCTAACCCATTGTCTTGCCAATACAAAGCACGCACCCCGCCATCCTCGGCGAAACGGAACGCTGAACCAGAGGTGTTATGAGCAGGACGGATATACAACGTGATGCGACGCCCAGCCGCATCCTCGTACATGTACAAGGCCACAGGTCCAACGGAATCGGCCAAAAGACGCCCGCCGATCAGCTGGTAACCCCCTCGTGTGACTTTTGGGCAACGCATATTCTTGCCCAGCCGCTTGGATAGCCAGTTCACCAGATGCGCCTCCTCGTCCACGCCGATCTCGACCGGGTGGCGGACCTCGACGGAGAAGACACGATGAGCGGCGACGGCATCGGCGATGAAGGCGGCGGTCGGCGGTTCTGCCACCCCGGCCATCCGGCCGCGCAGAAGCCAGCCGCTGGCCCCGCCGGCAACGAAGACCAGAAGTGAGGCGGCGACCGCCGTACCCCACAGCGCGCCCTTGCCCCACTGTGCGACACTCCAGCGGCCGGATGCAGAGCCCGGGTGCTCGCGCGCGGTGAAGGGCGGGGTCAGGCGGTCGGGCAGCGGCTGATCGATCAGCGGACCGAAACACTGCCCCAGCATGGCACGTTGAGCGCGGTAGCGTTCGAAGCGCTGGGCGATCTCGGGATGGTCGGCGAGGTGGCGCTCGACATCGGCCAGACGCTCCTCCGGCAATTCGCCGTCCAGCCAAGCATGCAGTTCGGCCTCGGTCACGGGATTGCGGATGCCGCTCATCACTTGATCCTCCTGACCACCTGCTGGGTTCCGCCGTCCAGCAGGAGCCTCAGCTTTTCGCGCGCCCGGGCCAGCCGCGACATCACCGTACCGATCGGCAGTTCAAGAACCTCCGCCACCTCGCGGTAGGACAGCCCCTCCATTCCCGTCAGCAGCAGGATGGTGCGATGCTCGTCGCTCAGCTGGGCGAAAGCGCGAGCGAAGTCGCGCACCGCCCCACGGTCGGTCGGCGGCGCACTGAGCGCCAGATCGTCGGCCAAATCCTCCACCGGCACTTCCGCCCCGCGCCGCCGCCGCCCGCGCTGGCCGGAGATGTGCAGGTTGTGCAGAATGGTCATCAGCCAGCCGCTGAGCTTCGACGGATCGCGCAGCGCATGGCGGTTGGCCAGAGCCTTCTCCACGCAATCCTGCACCAGATCGTCGGCGTCGGAGCGGTTGCCCACCAGGGCGGTGGCATAGCGACGCAACCGCGGCACATGGTCGGCGATGGCGCGGTCATCGATGTCGGGCGGGCTCATCAAAGGTCCGGGAAGGGCGTCGTCACCTGTCATGACGCCCCGCCCCGCCATTTTATTCCGGCCGCCCTCATGGATTCACTGCCCCGGCGAGGAGAAGCCGGCCTTGCCGTCGAAATTGCAGAGGTTTTCCGTCTGGGTGAAGTCGATCCCGGCCTCCGCCAGACGGCCCAGCAGCTCGACGATGGCGCCATGCTGAACCGGCCCTCCCAGCGCCAGGAAGCGGCAGCGCCAATGGTCGGTGCAGAAGACGTCGGCGTTGCCGTCGGGCCAGACCCGCTGCGAGCGGTTGGAGATGCTGACGAGCGTCAGCGCCTCGGTCGACAGCGGCAGCACCAGCTCCGCCAGATCGTCGGGCAGGCCGCCGGACCATTGCAGGAAGACGTCGACCCCCACCAGTTCCTTGAGCGCGCGGACGCGCGGCGCCAGCCGGTTCAGCCCGTCATAGGCCGGCCGCATGGTGGAATAGCCGACCGGCGGCATGGTGACGGGGGTCTGACCAAGCCGCTCCACCACCGCCTCGGCGAAGGCGCCGGTGCCGGCGCGCACCCGGCCCAGGCCGCGGGCGTAGATGTCTGCGGTGTGGATGCCGTCCTCGATCGTCTTCAGCCACGCATTGTGGATGCGCGCGGCGATGTCGCCCTGGCCGATATGGACCAGCATCATCACCGCGGCCATCAGCAGGCCGGACGGGTTGGCGATCCCCTGCCCGGCGATCATCGGGGCGGAGCCGTGGATCGCCTCGAACATCGCGCAGGTCTCGCCGATGTTGGCCGAGCCGGCTAGCCCGACCGAGCCGGTCAATTGGGCCGCGATGTCCGACACGATGTCGCCGTAGAGGTTCAGGGTGACGATGACGTCAAAGCGCTCCGGCTGGTCGGCCAGACGGGCGGCGCCAATGTCGACGATCATGTGGTCGGCCTTGATCTCCGGATAATCGGCCGCGATCTCGTAGAAGATCTTCAGGAACAGCCCGTCCGTCATCTTCATGACGTTGTCCTTGACAAAGGCCGTCACCTTTTGCCGGTGGTTGGAGCGGGCGAAGTCGAAGGCGTAGCGGACGATGCGCTCCGACCCCGGGCGCGAGATCAGCTTCACCGACTGGATCACGTCGTCGGTCTGCCGGTGCTCGATGCCGGCGTAGAGGTCTTCCTCGTTCTCGCGGATGATCACCACGTCCATGCGCGGATGCCGGGTCCGCACATAGGGATGGTAGGACACGCAGGGGCGGACATTGGCGAACAGGCCCAGCGTGGTGCGGGCGACGACGTTGAGCGACTTGTTGCCGTATCCCTGGGGCATGGTGATCGGCCCCTTCAGGAAGACGCGCGTGCGGCGGATCGATCCCCAGCCGGCGGCATCCAGCCCGCCGGGATGGCCGCGCTTGTAAACCGCCTCGCCCGCCGGGACCTCTTCCACCTTCAGCCGCGCGCCGGCGGCAGTCATCACATGAAGCACCGCATCCGTGATTTCCGGGCCGATGCCGTCGCCGCGGGCGACCGTGATGGGGGTGATATCGCGCATGCACTCACTCCAAGGGGACGCGCGACCGTAGACGGAAACCGGGGGGGTTTTCAATGGTCGGAGGCAGCGACGGATCGCAGCAACCGGCCGGCCCGCGGCAGGACTGCGACGGTCCGTCCCGCCGCAGTCCGACAGCCCGGTCGTGCCGAGTGGAAGAATACAATTCATCACCGCTTGCCGCTTGCCCAGGCGCGGGAAAATCTGCTCATTGTCGCGCCTGCGCCACCTGCCGGCGCTGTATGAATCAGGCCCCCGACGGCAATGGCCGATGCAGGCCAGAAAAAGCGGATTCCACCCTGCATCATGAGCGACGCCCTTCCCCAGAACAGAGTGGCGCAGAACAGACGAACCGGCCGCGGCAGAACCCTGGTCGCTTCGGCGATGATCGGGCTGATCGCCGGCATCGACAATCTGGGCAACGGGCTGGCGATCGCGGCACTTCTGTTCACCGGTCCGCTGGTGACCGGACTGGGCGCCGGGGTCGGTGTGGTTCTGCTGAGCGCCGCTATCCTGGCCCTGCTGGTCGCCCTGCGCAGCACGCAGCCGAACTCCGTCGCCCTGGTGCAGGAGACGGGGGTCGCCATCCTCGCCTCCACCGTCGCCACCATGGCGGCGGGGCTGGAGGGTGCGCCGGACGGGGTGAAGGTCGCCACCGCTTTCGCGATCCTAGGCGGAAGCACGCTGGTGACCGGGCTGCTGTTCTGGATGGTGGGGCGGCTGCGGCTGGGCCGGCTGGTGCGCTTCTTCCCGTATCCGGTGGTGGCCGGCTTCCTGGCCGGGTCTGGCTGGCTGCTGGTGGAGGGCGCGCTGGCGATGGTCAGCGGCCGGCATGGGCTGGCGGCTGGCCTCGCCGCACTGGCGAGCCCGGCCATGGCCTTCACCGCGACGGCGGCGGCCGGGCTGGCGGCGCTGCTGGTCGCGGTGATGCGGCGCAGCGACAGCCCCTTCGCCATGCCGCTGGTGCTGCTGGGGGCGGCGCTGGCCTTCCATGCCGCCCTGCCCCTGCTGGGGCTGACGGCGGAGCAGGTGCGCGGCTGGGGCTGGCTGCCGGGCATGGCCGGGGATGCGGGGTTCAGCCTGCCGGTGCCGACCGAGATTCTGGCCCTGGCCGATTGGGGCCGGGTGGCGGAGGCGCTGCCGGCGATGGTGTCGGTGGCGGTGCTGGGCATGCTGGGTCTTCTGTTGAACGTCAGCGGGATCGAGCTGGCACAGGGCCGCGACATCGACGCGGATGCGGAGCTGCGTTCCACCGGCGCCGCCAACCTGATGGCCGGGGCGCTGGGTGGGCCGTCGGGATATGTCGGGCTGGGGATGACGCTGCTGGCCGGGCGGATGGGCGCCACCGGGCGCGGGGCCGGGCTGGCGACCGCGGCGGTGATCCTGGGCGGGCTGTTCGTTGCGGGATGGCTGGTGTCGGTGACGCCGGTCTTCCTGACCGCCGGGCTGATCCTGTTCCTGGGCGTCGAACTGCTGATGGAGTGGCTGATCGAGGCCCGCCACCGCCTGCCGCGGACCGAGTGGCTGATCGTGCTGGCCGTGGTGCTGGCGATTGCCGGCATCGGCTTCATGGAGGGCTTGGCGCTGGGGCTGGCGGTGTCGCTGGCCATGTTCGTCTACAGCTATTCCCGGCTGCCGGTGATCCGCGGCCGGCACAGCGGGGCGGAACTGCGCAGCCGCGTCGACCGCAGCCCGGCGGCGAGCCTGCATCTGACCGGCGCCGGTGCGGCCATCGAGGCGATGCAGCTGCAGGGATACCTGTTCTTCGGCACCGCCGAGCAGATCGTCGGCCCGGTCCGCCGCCGGCTGGAGCAGGCGGACGGGCAACCCCTTCGCTTCCTGATCATCGATTTCCGCCACATCAAGGGCATGGATTCGGCGGCGGCCGGGGTATTCCGCCGCATCCGCAATCTGATGGAGGGAGCCGGCGCCACGCTGGTGCTGAGCGCCCTGCCCGCCGCCGTCGAGGAGGCCTTCCGCAACAGCGGCCTTGACCCCGACGGCGACCCGGTGCTGCGCCGCGCCCCCGACCTGGACCATGCGCTGGAATCCTGCGAGGAGGCGCTGCTGGCCGAGAGCGGGCGGGATGGCGGAGCAGCCGGAGCCGATGCCCCGCTGCTGCGCCATCTGGAGGGGATGACCGGGCCGCACCCGCGGCTGGGCGATGCGGTGGCGGCGCTCGACACCCTGCATCTGCAGCCGGACGAGCTGCTGATCCGCGCCGGCGAGACGGCCAGCGACATCTTCATCATCGGCAGCGGCCGGGTGAAGGTGCAGATCACCCTGCCCGACGGCCGGCCGTTGCGCCTGCGCAGCATGACCGCCGGTGCGGTGGTGGGGGAGATCGCCCTGCTGCTGGGCCAGACCCGCGGCGCCGACGTGGTGGTGGAGGCGCCCTCCACCATCCACCGCCTGACCGCCGCGACGCTGGTCCGGCTGGAGCGCGAGGACCCGGAACTGGCCCTGGTCCTGCACCGCATCCTGGCGACCACGCTGGCCCAGAAGGTGACACTGGCGAACCGGGTGATCGAGCAGGCTGCGGGCTGAGGCGGTGGGTTGGCGCCCTGGGGAAGGGAATGGAACGTTTGAAACCCTGTGAACCGCTTTCGCGGCGGCGTTCAACCGTTTCGTCCGTTCACCGGGGCCGTTCACCCGGAACCGTTCATCGGGGGCCGCTCACCGGCGGCGGGTGTACGGCCCCTCCCCGCCCTGACGTTCCAGCGCCGAGCCGAGATTCGGATAGGGATCGCTGGGATTGTAGGTCCAGGGATAGACGCCCTTCGGCCCCTCGGCTTCCGGCCGGGCGAGGATGGCGGCGATATTGTCCGGATCGGGCCGGCGGCGCTCGCGGATAGCGCCGGGGACGCTGTCGTCGTCGAAATCGGGCTCATGCGCGGCAGGCGGTTCAGCTGCCGCCATTTCCGGGGCGGCGGGAGCGGCGGCGCGGTTGCCGGAATGGGTCGGGACGGCGTCCGTCCGGTCGGCGCCGAACTCCTTGAGCAGGCCGAGCTTCTCGGCCAGCCAGCGCACGGTGCTGGGATCGCCGATGGACACCAGCCGTTCGATCTGCTCCGTCACCAGGGCACGGAGCGAGGACAGGCGAAGCTCCGCCTCCCGGTTCAGCGCCTGCCTCTCCCACCAGACCCGGTGGCGGAAGGGCTGCGAACCGTAATAGGCCCGCCACAGCGTGGTGCGGCTGCAGCCCATGGCACGGGCAACCTGCTGGAAGGAGGCGCCGCGCGCCAGCATGCCGGCGGCCATGATCCACTGTTCCTCGTGGAAGCGCGATCCGGGAACAAGCGAGCCGTCCGGCGGGACCGGCGGCTCCTCGGCCCAGCAGGGGAAGCTGTCGGCGGGACGGGCGGTGGAGGTGGCGGCGTCGGCGGGGTTCAGGCAGTCGGGCATGGGGCGGCTCCTCGGGTGGGTGGGCGCGGACTCCTATTTCAGCGGGAAACGCTCGGCTTTGATAGGATAAAAATCATATTTCCCGGTGTGGGACAGTCCCGCCTCCGCGCCGAGACAGCTTGGGATGGGACCAGCAGGTATCACTGCGACGGCCAGCCACCGCGACGGTCGGCAGGTGAACCGCACTTCCAGGGTGCATTTATTAAAAGTACAAGTCCGATATGGATGCACAGTATTGCCTGACACATCTCGTCACAAAACACCCACCACCTGAACGGGCTCGCGGCCGAGGTGGTCGAGTGCCATCGGAGAGGGGTGGAGTATCATCAACGGCAATCGGACAACCAAAAACACGCTCAAAGAGTCGTCCATTATCTTCAAAGCCAACCTAAATCATACACATGCAGTAAGCGGTAACTACAGACGCCAAATTACCACGCAATCGTGTTCTTTGATATTTGAATACAGACGTACACTACGGACTCATTTCGTCAGATATATTTGATTCTTTTTGGAGCAAACATTCTATTGATCGAAATTCGGAATAGAACGATCCTTTCCTTGCACCGGGCATCAGCGTCTTGTGTGCGTTGAATTGGCACTAATCATAGAAACCAGGAGCATAGAAATGCGTTCTTCTTTCAAGGTTGGCATGATCGGCACCGTTCTGACCGTCGCGGCCTTTGTGGCCGGCGCCGCCCACGCCGACACGGTGGTCATCTCCTCGCACGCCAGCATCGGCGCCCCGGTGCAGAACCCCTCGTCCAGCATGACCTGGGCGCAGAACCCGACCACGGACAACCTGGCGGTCCAGGTGGCCGGCAAGACCTGCACCCTGGTCAGCTCGGCCAAGGCCATCGGCGCCACCGGCTGCAACTATGCCCTGAACGTCGGCCCCGACGGCACGATCACCGGCGCGCTGACCGCCGGCAACCCGGGCTGCACCCCGACCGCCCAGGTCGCCAGCAGCTGCAAGTAATGCGGCAGACGCATCGGCGGCATGGTTCGCGCCATAGCCGCCGATGACGGTCCGGCAAGCACCCCCGCCCTCGCGTTCATTGCGAGCCGACGCGGAGGGGGTGCTTGGCCGGATTTTTTCTGTGTTTGGGCGTGTTAGGATTGGTAGAGCCAGACACAGGAACCGCGCTGGTCACTGCCTTTGACGCTCCAAGATTCCCCTCACCTCCCCAACTCGCGCATAGCCCCGTCCAGCCCCTCCAGCGTCAGTGGGAACATGCGGCCTCCCATCAGGCGCTGGAGCAGGCGGGTGCTTTCCGTGTAGTCCCAGTATTGCGGCGGGGTCGGGTTCAGCCACACTGCCTTGCCGTAGACCGACAACAGGCGCTGCATCCACACCTGGCCGGCTTCCTCGTTCCAGTGCTCGACGCTGCCGCCGGGATAGACGATCTCGTAGGGGCTCATGGCGGCGTCGCCGACGAAGACCAGCTTGTAGTCGGCGGGATAGGTGTGCAGCACGTCCCAGGTGGAGATGCGCTCGGTATGGCGGCGGGCGTTGTCGCGCCAGACGCCCTCGTAGACGCAGTTGTGGAAGTAGAAGTGCTCCAGGTGCTTGAATTCGCTGCGCGCGGCGGAGAACAGCTCCTCCACCAGACGGATGTGGTCGTCCATCGAGCCGCCGATGTCGAGGAACAGCAGGACCTTGATCGTGTTGTGGCGCTCCGGAACCATCTTCAGGTCGAGCCAGCCGGCGTTGGCGGCGGTGGCGCGGATGGTGCCGGGCAGGTCCAGTTCGCTGGCCGCGCCGCTGCGGGCGAATTTGCGCAGGCGGCGCAGCGCCACCTTGATGTTGCGGGTGCCGATCTCCACCCGGTCGTCGAGGTTCTTGAACTCGCGGCGGTCCCACACCTTCACAGCGCGGCGGTGGCGGCTCTCGTGCTGGCCGATGCGCACCCCCTCCGGGTTGTAGCCGTAGGCGCCGAAGGGGGAGGTGCCGGCGGTGCCGATCCATTTCGATCCGCCCTGATGCCGGCCCTTCTGCTCGGCCAGACGCTGGGCCAGCGTCTCCATTAGCTTGTCCCAGCCGCCGAGCGCCTGGACCTGTGCCTTCTCCTCGTCGGTCAGGAAGCGTTCGGCCAGCTTGCGCAGCCATTCCTCCGGCAGGTCGGTGACGGGGACCTCCTCGCTGGATGCCGCGTCGTCGGTCAGACCCTTGAAGGTGGCGCCGAACACGCGGTCGAAGCGGTCGAGGTTGCGTTCGTCCTTAACCAAGCATGCACGACTGAGATAATAGAAATCCTCGACGCGGAAGGACGCGGTGCCCTGCTTCATGGCCTCCATGAGCGTCAGGTACTCCGTCAGCGAGACGGGAACACCGGCCTTGCGCAGATCGAAGAAGAAAGTCGTGAACATGGGCGCGGTCCTTCGCATGGGGGTTCCCCAGGGCGGAGAATAATGCAATGCCCCAGCCGAGAGAACAGCATGAGCCTGCCAAACTCCTCCTTGTCCGGGGCACCCCTCCTCGATTTCGCGCGGGCGCTGGATTTCGCCGCGCACAAGCACATCGACCAGCGCCGCAAGGGCGTCCGCGCCGAACCCTACGTCAACCACCTGTCGGAAGTGGCCCTGCTGGTGGCGGAGGCGACGGCGGGCAAGGACCCGGTGGTGGTGATCGCCGCCCTGCTGCACGACACGCTGGAGGACACCGACGCCAGCTATGAGGAGATCGAGCAGCTGTTCGGTGTGGAGGTGGTTCAGGTCGTCGCCGAGACCACCGACGACAAGCGCATGTCGAAGGCCGAGCGCAAGCAGCACCAGATCGACGCCGCTCCCCATGCCTCCACTCGGGCGAAGCTGGTGAAGCTGGCCGACAAGGTGTCGAACCTGCGCTCCATGGCGCACAGCCCGCCCGCCGACTGGCCGCTGACCCGCAAGGTCGAATATTTCGAATGGGCCCATGCGGTGGTCGCCGGCCTGCGCGGCACCGACGCCCGGCTGGAGGCCCTGTTCGACCGCGCCTATCACGACGGGCTGGCGGAGTTGCGCGGGCAGACGGTGTGAGGCTGCTGACCGATAAAGCGCGGCTGGATTGACATCGCGCAATGCGGCTTCATGATGGAAGTCTTATGGAGAAGGGACGAAGCTGACGCCACCCGTGCCGCCGACGGCCGAGGAACCACGCCATGTCCCTTCCGCAAGACGACTCCACCCTCACCCGTCGCCCCGCCCAGGCCGCCAAACCGGCCGCGGCGTCCCACGCCGAACAGCATGAGGAGCCGGGCCGGCACTGGTTCATCAACCGGCCGAAGGTCTATGCCGCGGACGTGAAGGGGCGCTTCCGCCAGCTGAAATGGGCGGCGCTGATCGTGCTGCTGGCGATCTACTACGTCACGCCGTGGATTCGCTGGGAACGCGGGCCGGGCATCCCGGACCAGGCGGTGCTGATCGACATGGTCGGGCGGCGCGCGTATTTCCTGTGGATCGAGATCTGGCCGCAGGAGGTCTATTACCTGACCGGCCTGCTGATCCTGGGCACCTTCGGCATCTTCTTCGCCACCACGCTGGCCGGGCGCATCTGGTGCGGCTATGCCTGCCCGCAGACGGTGTGGACCGACCTGTTCATGTGGGTGGAGCGCAAGATCGAAGGGCCGCGCACCGCCCGCATCCGGCTGGACAAGGCGCCGATGACCGGGGCCAAGCTGGCGCGCAAGACCGCCAAGCATGCGGCGTGGGTGGCGATCTCGGTGATGACCGGCGGGGCGTGGGTCTTCTACTTCAACGACGCGCCGACGCTGATGAACGACCTGCTGCATGGGAACATCACCAGCGGGGTGGCAACCTTCATCGCGCTGTTCAGCTTCACCACCTATTTCTTCGCCGGCTGGGCGCGCGAGCAGATCTGCATCTATGTCTGCCCGTGGCGCAGCTTCCAGTCGGCGATGGTGGACGAGGACACCTTCCTGGTCACCTATGAGGACTGGCGCGGCGAGGGCCGCGCGCCGCTGCGCAAGTCGCAGAGCTGGGACGACCGCAAGGCGGCCGGGCTGGGCGACTGCATCGACTGCAAGCAGTGCGTCCATGTCTGCCCCACCGGCACCGACATCCGCGAGGGGCAGCAGATCTCCTGCATCGGCTGCGGCCTGTGCGTGGACGCCTGCAACGACGTGATGAAGCAGATCGGCCGGCCGCTCGACCTCGTGCGCTTCGACACCCAGTCGAACCAGATCGCCAAGATCGACGGCAAGCCGGAGCGGGTGAAGCTGGTGCGCGCCCGCACGGTCATCTATTCGCTGATCATGCTGGTCGTGGCCTGCGCCATGGGCATCGCCCTGCTGCTGCGCCCGACACTGGACGTCAGCGTGCTGCGCGACCGGGCGCCGCTGTTCGTGACGCTGTCCGACGGGTCGGTGCAGAACGCCTACACCATCAAGGTGCTGAACAAGACGCACATCGCCCGCAACTATACCGTGACGGTCGAGGGGCTGCGCGACGCGCGGCTGTCGGTGGCGGGGGATGAGGCGGCCGGCAGCGGCGGCAGCCTGACGCTGCGGGCGGAGGCGGACTCGGTTGCGACCTACCGCGTGTTCGTGAAGGTGCCGGCGGCGGCGGTGACGTCCGGATCGACGGACGTCGCGGTGGTCGCGAAGGATCAGGCGAGCGGCGAGGTCGGCCGCCATGTCAGCGTGTTCATGGCGCCGTAGCAAACATATCCCTCTCCCGAGGGCGGGAGAGGGCTTTTCCTTACGCCCCGGCCACCTTCGTCCGTGTCCGCTTCACGGTCGCGGGCGGCGGGGCGTCGCCGGTGGGGTCGTCGAGCGCGCTCAGCAGGCGTTCCTTGATCTTCGCCAGCTTGCCCTCATGCGTCACCTTCAGGCCGAACACGTCCTTCACATAGAAGACGTCGATGGCCTTCTCGCCGAAGGTGGAGACCTTGGCCGAGCTGATCTGCAGGGTCAGGTTCGACAGGGCGCGGGTCAGGTCGTAGAGCAGGCCGGGACGGTCGCGGCCGTTCACCTCGATCACCGTGTGGGTGGTGGAGGCGTTGTTGTCGATCAGAACGCGCGGCGGCACATGGAAGACGCGGGTGCGGCTGGCATGGGTGGTGCGGCGGGTCGACAGGTCGTTCAGCGGCTTCAACTGGCCCGACAGCACCTTCTCGATCATCACCGAAAGCTTGGCGAGCTTGTCGCCGCTCTCGAAGGCACCGCCGCCGGCGGCGTCCTGGACCGAGAAGACGTCGAGCGCCATGCCGTTGGTCATGGTGAAGATGCGCGCATCGACGATGTCGGCGCCGCAGGCCGCCAGCGCCCCGGCAAGGCGGGAGAACAGGCCGCTGTGGTCGGTGGCGTAGATCGTCACCTCCGTCACCGCGCGGCCGCGGTCGACGCGGGTTTCCACCGTAAGCGGACGATGCTCGCGCTCGGCATCGCGGACGATGCGGGCCTGATGGGCCAGCGTGTCGGTGTCGAAGGCCAGCCAGTAGCCGGGATAACCCAGCCCCTTGTGATGCTCGAAGGCGGCATCGTCGAAATCGGTCAGTTCGGCGCGCAGAGCGGACTGGGCGGCCTGGATGCGGCGTCCCCTGCCCTCCACCGTCATGCCGCCGGACATCACCTCCTCGGAACGGTTGTACAGCTCGCGGAGAAGCGTGGCCTTCCAGTTGTTCCAGCGTTGCGGGCCCACCGCGCGGATGTCGGCCACCGTCAGCACCAGCAGCAGGCGCAGGCGCTCCGGCGACTGGACCAGAGCCACGAAGTCGCGGACGGTCTTGTCGTCCTCCAGGTCGCGCTTGAAGGCGGTGTGCGACATGGCGAGGTGCCAGCGCACCAGCCACGCCACCGTTTCCGTCTCCTCCGCCGTCAGGCCGAGGCGGGGACAGAGCTTCTCGGCGACGCGGGCGCCCAGCACCGAATGGTCGCCGCCGCGGCCCTTGGCGATGTCGTGCAGCAGCACGGCGACGTAGAGCGCGCGCTTGGACACCACCTTGTGGATCACCTCGGTGGACAGAGGCAGCTCGTCGGCATGCTCGCGGGACGCGATCTTGTGCAGGATGCCGAGAGCGAACAGCGTGTGCTCGTCCACCGTGTAGACATGGTACATGTCATACTGCATCTGCGCGACGACCCGGCCGAAATCGGGGATGAAGCGGGCCATCACCCCGGCCTCGTTCATGCGGCGCAGCGTGATCTCCGGATCCTTCGGACCGGTCAGGATGTCCAGGAACAGCCGGTTGGCCTCCGGATCGTTGCGCAGCTTCGGCCCGATGGCGGACAGCGAGCGGGTGATGGAGCGCAGCGCCGCCGGGTGGATGTCGATGTCGTGGATCTGGGCGGTGTGGAACAGGCGGATCATGTCGATCGGCTGTTCCTTGAACTGCTTGTCGCTGCGGGCGTTCAGCCGCTCGCCGTCGACGATGAAGCCGTCCACGTCCTTGCGCCGGGCGACCGAGGCCAGCCGCAGCAGGTTGAACTTGGGCGGACGCTTCGATTCGGCCTCCAGCGCCGCGCAGAAGATGCGCGTCAGGTCGCCGACATCCTTGGCGACCAGGAAATAGTGCTTCATGAAGCGCTCGACGCCCTTGGTGCCGGCATGGTCGGTGTAGCCCATGGCGGCGCCGATGCTGGTCTGGACGTCGAAGGTCAGGCGGTCTTCCAGGCGGCCGGTCAGGTAATGCAGGTGGCAGCGCGCGGTCCACAGGAAGTTCTGCGCCTTGGCGAAGCGCTGCGCCTCCTCCGGCGTCAGCACCTTCTTGCCGACCAGCTCGTCGACGCCCTCGACGCGGTAGAGATACTTGGCGATCCAGAACAAGGTCTGCAGATCGCGCAGGCCGCCCTTGCCGTCCTTCAGGTTGGGTTCCAGCACATAGCGGCTGTCGCCCATCTTCAGGTGGCGGTTGTCGCGCTCCGCCAGCTTGGCCTCGACGAATTCGGGACCGGAGCCGGCGACGACCTCCTTGTCGTAGCGCTTGCGCAGCTCGGCAAACAGCTTGCCGGGTCCCCAGAGATAGCGCGATTCGAGGATCGCGGTGCGGATGGTGACGTCGGCCTTGGATTGGCGGATGCAGTCGTCGACGCTGCGCACGGCATGGCCGACCTTCAACCCGAGATCCCACAGGATGTAGAGCATGTATTCGACCACCTGCTCCACCCGCGGCGTGCGCTTGTAGGGCAACAGGAACAGCAGGTCGATGTCGGAAAACGGCGCCAGCTCGCCGCGGCCATAGCCGCCGGTGGCCGCCACGTCGAACACCTCGCCGGAGGTCGGGTTGGCGGTGGGGAAGATGAAGCGGACGGTGAAGTCGGCCAGCGTGCCCACCACCCGGTCGGCGAGATAGCAGTTCTCCCGCACGCACTGCTCGCCCGACCCGCCGTCGTCGAAGCGCCGCCGCACCTCCGCCCTCCCATCGGCCAGCGCCTTGCGCAGGCAGGCGATCAGCGCCGGGCGCAGCTTGTCGCCGGTGCCGTGTTCGGCGACCAGATCCTCCAGCTCCCCCGACAGCTTGCGGCGGGAGATGATGGCGCGCTTGTCGGGGATGGCCGGCGCGGGGGTTTCGGGCGGCGTCGGCGTCTTGGAGCGGGCGGACAGCATCGGTCGGGGAAAACCTCGGCATTCTGGCGGCTTTCGGGCGATCCGGACAGGCCGCGGCATCCGCACTATAGCGGTAAAGCCTTCAGGTAGCACGCCCGCACTCGAAAACCAGCCCCGCCGCCATGGGGGAGTGACGGCCGTCACAGCGGCCCCCGGATTGCGGCGACAGACTGTCCCGCATGGATCGCAATGCGGGAGACGGACCATGACCGGCGGGAAGAGCACGGGTCGCGCGGCGGGCGAGCCCTCGGCGAAGGCGCGGCGGGAACTGGCGGCGCTGAACGATGCGCTGGCGCTGGCCGAACGGGGTCTGGGACGCCAGTCGACGGCGGCGCTGATGGCGCGGCTGCTGAGGGTGGCGGCGATGTATCCGCGGGCGGTGGACGACACGCTGATGTGGCAGGTCACCGACCTCGTCACCGGCGACGACGTGTCGGATCCCGTGAAGCTGACGCTGATCCGCATGGGCTGGGCGTCCATCGTCCAGGCGCAGTACCGGGCGCATGGCCTGCGGATGGTGGAGCGGCGGGTGGCGGTGAAAGCGGCGGCGTGAGGTGACGACAGCCCTCTCCCGGGGCTGGAGAGGGAGTTAAGCCCGGTTGCCCCGTGGCGACCGCCGCGCTTATGCTGGCCTCCCCTCCACGGCCATGGACTGTCCGGTGCTGTCCTTCATCCTGTCGAAGCTGCTTTGGGGCGTGGTGGCGCCGGGCAATGCGCTGGTTCTGACGGTGACCCTGGGGGCGCTGCTGCTGCGGACGCGGCGCTGGCAGCGGGCGGGCAAACGGATGGTCACGCTGGCGGCGGTCCTGCTGCTGCTGGTCACCTACACCGGTCTGGGCGCGCTGGTGGCGCTGCCGCTGGAAGACCGTTTCGCCAGGATCGAGCCGGAAGGGCGCATCGACGGCATCATCATGCTGGGCGGCGCTCTCAACCCGCCGATCACCGCCGACCGCGGCGACCCCTCCCTCAACGACGCGGCGGAGCGGATCCTGGGCTTCGCCGATCTCGTCCGGCGCAACCCCGATGCCAAGGCGGTCTTCACCGGCGGATCGGGCCGGCTGCTGGGGCAGGAGTACAAGGAGGACGTGACCGCCCGCGCGGCCCTGGCCCAGGCCGGCATCCCCGCCGACCGCGTGATCTACGAGGCGGAATCCCGCAACACCTGGGAAAACGCCGTGCTGAGCAAGGAGCTGGTGAAGCCGGCGCCGGGGGAGCGCTGGGTGCTCGTCACCTCCGCCATGCACATGCCGCGGTCGGTCGGCATCTTCCGCGCGGTCGGCTGGGAAGTGATCCCCTACCCCGTCGATTACCGCACCCGGACCGGCGCCAAACCCTATCTGCGCTTCGAGTTCGGCCAGAATCTGGTGATCCTGGACGATGCGGTGCGGGAGTGGATCGGCCTGACCGCCTATTGGCTGATGGGCCGCACCGAGTCGCTGTTTCCGGCTCCCTGATCATCAGGATCATACTCCGCCTGTGTCATCGTGTTTCCCGGCCTTTCCGGGCATTGGCGCGGCCGTGCCACTCCGCTAGAGTGCCGCCGCCTTGGCGGTTCGAGGCGACCGGGAGATCGAGGGGTTTGGCGGATGCGTCGCTGGCGCGGGGTGGGCAGGATCGTCGTGCTGGTCGGCGTGGCAACGCTCGCCGCCTGTGCGCAGAAGCCTGCCGGCACCGGCTCGGGCCTGCCGACCAGCGGCATCTACAAGGTGGGCAAGCCCTATCAGATCGCCGGCGTCTGGTATTACCCGAAGGAAGACTACACCTACGACGAGACGGGCATCGCATCCTGGTACGGGCCGGGCTTCCATGAGAAGAACACCGCCAACGGCGAGCTCTACGACCAGGACGAGTTGACCGCCGCGCACCGCACCCTGCCGATGCCGAGCCTGGTGCGCGTCACCAACCTGGACAATGGCCGGTCCATCGTGGTGCGGGTGAACGACCGCGGCCCCTTCGCCAACGGGCGCATCATCGACATGTCGCGCCGCGGCGCCCAGCTGCTGGGCTTCGACGGTCCCGGCACGGCGAAGGTCCGCGTGCAGATCCTGGCGGAGGAAAGCCGCGCCATCGCCGCCGCCGCGCGCCAGGGAACCCCGGCGCCGCTGCTGGCGGAGATCGACGGCCCGCCGCCGAAGGCCGTCCCGCGCGGCCGGATCGAGGTGACCGGGCCATCGGGGCCGGTGACGACGGTGTCGGCGTCCACCCTGTCAGCGTCGACGGGCGCGCCGCGTCCGGCGGTGGTCGGCGCCCCGGTACCGCCGCCCGCCACCGTCGCCGGCAGCATGTCGGCAGGCCGGTTCGTGCCGGCGCCGGTTGTGGCCCAGATGCCGGTGAAGCCGCAGGAGGCGATCTATGTGCAGGTCGGCGCCTACGGCAGCGAAGAGAATGTGGCGAAGGCCCGCGCCCGGCTGTCCGCCATGGGCCAGCGCGCCAGCGTCAGCCTGACGCGGTCCGGCGGCATGTCCCTGCATCGCGTCAGGGTCGGGCCGCTGGACAGCGTCGATCGTGCCGACACCCTGCTCAACCAGATCATACAGGCCGGCCTTACGGAGGCCAAAATCGTGGTGGATTGATCCGGCCAGCCGTTACCCACCCCGATCGCTCTGCCGAGCGCCTGTGACCGAGTGCCCTTGGAGGATTGTTGCCATGAACGCTGTTGTCGTCCGCCTGTGCGCCGTTTTCGGCCGTTCCGTCGCTGTCGCGGCCGGGATCGCGATGGCCGGGGCCACGATAGGCGCCGGCATGACCGCGGCCTCCGTCCAGGCCGCGACCATCGACACCATCGCCAAGCAGGCGATCCTGGTCGATCTGACCTCGAACACCGTGCTGTTCGAGAAGAACGCCGACGAGCGCATGGCGCCGTCGTCGATGAGCAAGATCATGACCGCCTACCTGACCTTCGAGGCGATCAAGGCCGGCCGCCTGACGCTGGAGAGCACGCTGCCGGTCAGCGAGCGGGCCTGGCGGATGCAGGGCTCCAAGATGTTCGTGGAGCTTCACAACAACATCAAGGTCGACGACCTGATCAAGGGCATGATCGTCCAGTCCGGCAACGACGCCTGCATCGTGCTGGCCGAGGGTCTGGCCGGGTCGGAAGGCTCCTTCGCCGAGCAGGCCAACCGCAAGGGGCGCGATCTCGGGCTGAAGGGCAGCAACTTCGTCAATTCGACCGGCTGGCCCGACCCCAACCACTACATGACCGCCCGCGATCTGGCGATCCTGGCCGAGCACCTGATCAAGGACTACCCGGAATACTACCATTATTATTCGATCCGGGAGTTCAAGTACCACGGCATCAACCAGGGCAACCGCAACCCGCTGCTGTACCGCGGCATGGACGTGGACGGCATGAAGACCGGCCACACCGACGCCGGCGGCTACGGCCTGACCGCGTCGGGCGAGCGCGAGGGGCGCCGCCTGCTGCTGGTGGTCAACGGCCTGCCCAGCATGCAGGCGCGCGCCGACGAATCGGCCCGCCTGATCGAATGGGGCTTCCGTGAATTCGCCTCCTACACGCTCTACAAGGGCGGCGAGACGATCGAACAGGTGCCGGTCTGGCTCGGCGAGCAGGAGACCGTTCCCGTCACCGTGCCGCAGAACCTGAGCGTCACCATGGGCCGCGCCGACCGCCCCGGCATGAAGGTGTCGCTGGTCAGCAACGCCCCCGTCGCCGCGCCGATCAAGAAGGGCGACACGGTGGGCAAGCTGGTGATCTCCGCCCCCGGCTTCCCGGGCAAGGAGGTGCCGGTGGTGGCCGCCCAGGACGTGCCGAAGGCCGGCATCTTCGGCCGCGCCTTCGCCGCCGCCAAGTATCTCGTCTTCGGCAACAGCCTGTGACCGTGACGACCATGCCGACCTCTGCACATCGCGGGCGTTTCATCACGCTGGAAGGCGGCGAAGGCGCCGGCAAGTCGACGCAGCTGCGCCGGCTGGCCGACACCTTGCGGGAGTCGCTGCGCGCCCGCGGCGTCGAACTGGTGGCGACGCGCGAGCCGGGAGGGTCTCCGGGTGCGGAGGAGATCCGCGGCCTGCTGGTGACCGGCGAGACCGGCCGCTGGAGCCCGGTGACGGAAGCGCTGCTGCACACCGCCGCCCGCCGCGACCATCTGGAGCGCACGGTGTGGCCGGCGCTGGAGGCCGGGAACTGGGTGCTGTGCGACCGCTTCTTCGACAGCACCATGGCCTATCAGGGCTATGGGCTGGGGCTGGGGCGCGGGTTGGTGGAGACCTTGCAGACGGCGGCGCTGGGCGGCTTCCGTCCCGACCTGACGCTGATCCTCGACATCGAGGTGGAGACCGGCCTGCGCCGCGCGGTGGCGCGCCATGGCGGCGAGGACCGCTATGAGCGGATGGACATCGGCTTTCACCAGCGGCTGCGCGACGGCTTCCTCGACATCGCCCGGCGGGAGCCTGAGCGCTGTGCCGTGGTGGATGCCGACGCCGACCTCGACACCGTACAGGCGCGCATCCGGGACGCGGTGTCGGGCCGGCTGGGGCTGGAGCTGACACCGTGAGCAAGGCGCGCACATCGGCATCCGCCGCTCCGGCCGCGGAGGAGGCGCTCGCCCCCCGGCGCAACCCCGACCTCGTCGGGCATGAGGAGGCGGAACGGCTGCTGCTGGAGGCGTGGAACTCCGGCCGGCTGCCGCATGCCTGGCTGATCGGCGGGACGCCGGGGATCGGCAAGGCGACGCTGGCCTTCCGCTTCGCCCGCTTCGTCCTGGCGCAGGAGCAGCATGGCGACAGCCTGTTCGGCGGACCATCGGGGGGGGCCGCTCCGGTCACGTCGCTGCACATCGGGCCCGACCATCCGGTGTTCCGACGGGTGGCGTCGGGCGGGCATGCCGACCTGCTGACCGTCGAGCGCCAGCGCGACGAGAAGAAGGACCGGCTGAAGCGCGACATCGCGGTGGACGACGTGCGCAAGATCGGCCCCTTCCTGCGCCGCACCTCGGCGGAAGGCGGCTGGCGCGTCGCGGTGATCGACGGCGCCGACCGCATGAACCTGAGCGGCCTGAACGCCATCCTGAAGATCTTGGAGGAGCCGCCGCCCGGCGCCCTGCTGCTGCTGGTCAGCGACAATCCCGGCGGCATGCTGCCGACCATCCGCTCGCGCTGCCGCAAGCTGACGCTGAAGCCGCTGGGCGAGGAGACGGTGATCGACCTGCTGGGGCGGCACCGGCCGGACATCGCCGCCGACGACCGCCCGGCGCTGGCCCGGCTGTCGGAGGGCAGCGTCGGCCGCGCCATCGATCTGGCCGATGCGGGTGGGCTGGCGCTCTACCGCGAGATGATCGGGCTGCTGTCCGACCTGCCGCGCATCGACATCGTCGCGGCGCATGCCTTCGCCGACAAGCTGACCCGCAAACAGGACGACGGGATGTTCGAGACGGCGACGGAGCTGCTGGTCTGGTGGCTGGCCCGCTTCGCCCGCTCGCTCGCCCGCGGATCCTGGCCGGCGGAGGTGGTGCCGGGCGAAGCCGCCCTGATGACCCGATTGGCGAATGCCCGCGGTCTTGAACGTTGGGTGGAGGTGTGGGAAAAGGTTCAGCGTCTTTTCGCGCGCGCGGAATCCGCAAACCTGGACCGCAAGCAGGTGGTCCTGAACGCCCTGTCGGCGCTGGAAACGGCAGCCGCCTAGGGTTATTTCAGAACCTGCCGGTTAACCTGACTTGAAAGAAAGTGCCGCAAATGGCCGGGCCGAAGACCTTCTACCTGACGACGCCGATCTACTACGTGAACGACGTGCCGCACATCGGCCACGCCTACACGACGCTTGCCTGCGACGTCCTCGCCCGGTTCATGCGCCTCGACGGCTATGACGTGAAGTTCCTGACCGGCACCGACGAGCACGGCCAGAAGGTGGAGAAGTCGGCGGAGAAGGCCGGCATCCCGCCGCAGGACTTCACCGACCGGGTGTCGCAGAACTTCCGCGATCTCGTGTCGCTGATGAACTATTCCAACGACGACTTCATCCGCACCACCGAACCGCGCCACGTCAAGTCGGTGCAGGCGCTGTGGACGCTGCTGAAGGATCGCGGCGAGATTTACCTCGGCTCCTATGCCGGCTGGTATTCGGTCCGCGACGAGGCCTTTTATGGCGAAGACGAGCTGACCACCAATGCCGAGGGCAAGAAGATCGCCCCGACCGGCGCCGAGTGCGAATGGGTCGAGGAGCCGTCCTACTTCTTCAAGCTCTCGGCCTGGCAGGACCGGCTGATCGAGTTCTACGAGCAGAATCCGGACTTCATCGCGCCGGCCGGCAAGCGCAACGAGGTGATGTCCTTCGTCAAGTCGGGGCTGAAGGACCTGTCGGTCAGCCGCACCACCTTCAAGTGGGGCATCCCGGTGCCGGGCGACGACGCCCACATCATGTATGTCTGGCTCGACGCGCTGGCGAACTACATCACCGCCGTCGGCTATCCCGACACCACCGGCGACTATGCCAAGTACTGGCCGGCCGACCTGCACATGGTCGGCAAGGACATCCTGCGCTTCCACGCCGTCTACTGGCCGGCCTTCCTGATGGCCGCCGGGCTGCAGCCGCCCCGCCGCGTGTTCGCCCATGGCTGGTGGACCATCGAAGGCCAGAAGATGTCGAAGTCCCTCGGCAACGTCATCGCGCCGGAGACGCTGGTCAACACCTACGGCCTCGACCAGACCCGCTATTTCCTGCTGCGCGAAGTGCCGTTCGGCAATGACGGCGACTTCTCGCACAAGCAGATGGTCAACCGGATCAACGGCAACCTCGCCAACGATTACGGCAATCTGGTGCAGCGCGTGCTGTCGATGATCGGCAAGAACTGCGGCGCCGCCGTGCCGACGCCGGGTGACTTCACCGAGGCGGACAATGCCCTGCTCGGCTCGGCCTACGGTATGCTCGACATCGTGCGGGCGGAGATCAGGGCGCAGGCCTTCCACAAGGCGCTGGACGCCATCTGGGCCGTGGTCGGCGACGCCAACCGCTATGTCGACGAGCAGGCCCCCTGGGCGCTGAAGAAGACCGACCCGGCGCGCATGGCCACCGTGCTGTATGTGCTGGCCGAGACGATCCGCCATCTCGCTATCCTGACCCAGCCGGTGATGCCGGACAGCTCCGCCAAGATCCTCGACCTGCTGGCGCTGGGGCCGGATGCGCGCGGCTTCGGCACGCTCGGTCCGTCGGGGGCGCTGGCCGCCGGCACGCCGCTGCCGACGCCGCAGGGCGTCTTCCCGCGCTACGTCGAAGAACCGAAGGCCTGAGTCCCCCGTATGCTCGTCGACAGCCATTGCCATCTGGACTTTCCCGATTTCGCCGAAGAACTGGACGCGGTCGTCGACCGCGCCCGGCAGGCCGGCATCGGGCGGATGGTCACCATCTGCACCTATATCAGCCGGTTCGACCGCATCCTGGCGGTGGCGGAACGCTATGACGACATCCTCTGCTCGGTGGGCGTCCATCCCCATCAGGCGGCGGAGGAGTTCGCCATCACCACCGTGGACAGGCTGGTGGAGCTGTCGCGCCATCCCAAGGTGATCGGGCTGGGCGAGACCGGGCTCGACTACTTCTACGATAAGAGCCCGCGCGACCAGCAGCAGGAGTGTTTCCGCCGGCACATCCGCGCCAGCCTGGAGACCGGCCTGCCGCTGATCATCCACACCCGCGACGCCGACGACGACACCATGCGCATCGTCAAGGAGGAAGCGGCCGGCCAGACGGTGAAGGGGCTGCTGCACTGCTTCAGCTCCGGCCGCGTCCTGGCGGAGGAGGCGGTGGAGTACGGCTTCACCCTGTCGCTGTCGGGGATCGTCACCTTCAAGAAGTCGGAGGACCTGCGCGCCATCGTGAAGGACGTGCCGCTCGACCGCATCCTGGTGGAGACGGACGCGCCCTACCTGGCGCCGATCCCCTTCCGCGGCAAGCGCAACGAACCGGCCTATGTCGCCCACACCGCGGCCTGCGTGGCCGAGGTGAAGGGGATTTCGGCAGAGGAACTGGCCCGCGTCACCACCGACAACTTCTTCCGCCTGTTCGACAAGGCCGCTGCATGAGTGTGGACGGCGCATCAACCGGCGATTCACCGGGCGCGATGCGCGTGACCGTCCTCGGCTGCGGCGGGTCGCGCGGCGTGCCGGTGATCGCCGGCATTCCCGGCGGCCAATGGGGCCGCTGCGATCCCGCCAATCCGAAGAACCGCCGCATGCGCCCGTCGGTTCTGGTGGAGCGGGACGGCGTGTCGGTGCTGGTCGACACCTCCCCCGATCTGCGGCAGCAGTTTCTCGACAGCGGCTGTTCGCGGCTGGACGCCGTGCTGTGGACGCACCAGCATGCCGACCATTGCCACGGCATCGACGAGTTGCGCGAGATCTGCCGGCAGATGCATGCGCCCATCGACGCCTATGGCTGGGACGAGCATCTGCGCGACATCGAGACCCGCTTCCCCTACTGCTTTGATCCGCTGCCGGATGGCTATCCCTTCTACCGCCCGGTGCTGAAGACGCACCGGGTGGACGGCCCGTTCAGCGTGAAGGGGCTGGAGGTCATGCCGTTCGAGCAGGACCACGGCTATATGCGGACGGTCGGCTACCGCTTCGGCGGCTTCGCCTATTCGACCGACGTGGTGCGGCTGGACGAGCGGGCCTTCGCGGCACTGGCGGGGGTGGACACCTGGGTGGTCGATTGCGGACGGATCGAGCCGCCGCATCCGGTGCACGCGCATCTTGCGCTGACGCTGGAGTGGATCGAGCGTGTGCAGCCGCGGCGGGCCTATCTGACCCACATGGACAACACGATGGACTACGACAGCCTGCGGCGGATCCTGCCGAAGGGGGTCGAGCCGGCGTATGATGGGCTGGTGATCAAGGTGTGAAGGTGGTTGGCTGACGATTGCCCCCACCTAACCTCCCCCGCTAACGCAGGGGAGGGACTGCCGCCACTCTCCCGCATCAGCGCCTGTCCCCTCCCCCGCTGGGCGGGGTAGGTTAGGGTGGGGGCAATCGAAGCCGACGCCCCCACCCAAAAACTTCTTACTTCTTCTTCTCAAGCGGCGGGGCCGCGTAGACGAAGCGGTCGAAGCTGTATTCGGCGACGCGGAACCACAGATACTCCTCCTCGCGGAACTTCTTCCACGCGTCGTAGATCTTGCGGAACTTCTCGTTCTTCGCCGCCTCTTCCTCGTAAACGTCGATGGCGGCCTGGTAGCAGGCCTGCATCACTTCGTTGGGGAAGGGGCGCAGCTGGGTGCCGGAGGCCACCAGACGCTTCAGCGCAAACATGTTCTGGACGTCGTATTTGCCCAGCATGTCCAGCGTTGCGTCGGAGCAGGCCGCGTGCAGCGCCGCCTTGTAGGCGGGCGGCAGCGATTCGTACTTCTCCTTGCCGAACATCATGGAGACCTGCGGGCCGCCTTCCCACCAGCCGGGATAGTAGTAGTACTTGGCGACCTTCTGGAAGCCGAGCTTCTCGTCGTCATAGGGGCCGACGAACTCGGCGGCGTCGATGGTGCCCTTTTCCAGCGCCGGGTAGATGTCGCCGCCGCCGATCTGCTGCGGCACGACGCCCAGCTTGGCCATGATGGTGCCGGCATAGCCGCCGATGCGGAACTTCAGGCCCTTCAGATCCTCGACCGACTTGATCTCCTTGCGGAACCAGCCGCCCATCTGGGTGCCGGTATTGCCGGCGCCGATGGCGACGAGGTTGTGCCCGGCGAAGAACTCCGCCATCAGCTCCTTGCCGCCGCCATGGGTCATCCAGGCGTTCTGCTGGCGGGCGTTCAGGCCGAACGGCATCGCCGCGTCGAAGGCGAAGGTCGGATCCTTGCCGACGTAATAATAGGAGACGGTGTGGCCGCACTCGATCGTGCCGTCCTTGACCGCATCCAGCACCTGGAGCGCCGGGACGATCTCACCGGCCGCGAAGACGCGGATCTGGAACTTGCCGTCGGTCAGCTCGGCCACGCGCTTGGACACGAACTCCGCACCGCCGTAGATGGTGTCGAGGCTCTTCGGGAAGCTGGAGGCGCAACGCCACTTGATCTCGGGCGAGGACTGGGCGATGGCGGGGGCGGCAAGCGTGCTGGCGGCAACGCCCACACCGGCCGAGGTCAGAAATGCACGACGTTTCATCCAGAAGCTCCCTTTGTCCGTTCTCTGTTATGCATTTTTATGGCCGGACCGGGGTCAGCCGGCCCGCAACCGGCCAAGCCGGACCCTCGACGGGACCGGACGGCGCAGGTCGAGCGGAATGAAAAGCGGGAGTGGTTGGGATGCACGCTCGACCAGCCCGGACGGCGCCTTGCGGTACATCATGAAGCTGGGCGTCATGGAGCGGGTCACCACGGAACTGGGAGGCGCCTGCGCATGGGCAGCCCGACCGTTGCCGCGGAGTTCCGCCATGTCGCTCGCGCTTCCTCCCATCCATCCGGGTTCGCCGCCGGCCTTTCGGCCGAGCCGTCCCAGCTTTCTTTCGCTGACCGGATTATGCAGGAAGCAAATGGTCGGGATCAAGCGTGAAGCGGAATTGACGTCCGTATTTCAGAGGTTTAACGCTGCGGCGCGAAGCCGCGGGTTCCATTCAACCATTCCACAAGGACAGGGGCCGCGGCATTGCTTCTCGACTCCTCCGCCTCCGCCCCCATCTGTTGCGGGCATGGCCGGCGCCCGGACGAATCGTCCCTGGAAAGGTTGGGCGACGGAGCTTAAGACCACGCTGGAGTGTTGACGAGGGGGAGCGGGACCTTGCGGATTGGACGGCGATGAAAGACGTGACTGTGGCGGAGCGCGGGGCGGAGGCTGCCGCGGCGCGTGACCTGCGGCTGGACTTCTTCCGCGGGCTGGCCCTGTGGTTCATCTTCGTGAACCACATCCCGGCCAACCAGATTTCCTGGCTGACGCCGCGCAATTTCGGCCTGAGCGACGCCACGGAGATCTTCGTCTTCATCTCCGGCTACACCGCGGCGCTGGTCTATGGCCGGACACTGGACCGGCAGGGCATGCCGATGGCGGCGGCCCAGGTGCTGCACCGCTGCTGGACGCTGTACGCCACCTACATCATCCTGTTCTTCGCCTTCACCGCCCAGATCGCCTACACCGCCCGCGCCTTCGACAGCCCGCTGTTCGCGGAGGAGATGGGCATCGCCAGCTATTTCCAGGACCCCGTCACCGCCCTGACCCAGGCCCTGCTGCTGAAGTTCAGGCCGGCGAACCTGGATGTCCTGCCGCTCTATATCGTGCTCCTGCTGGCCTTTCCCCTGTTGCTGCCGGCGCTGCGCCGCCGGCCGCTCGGGGTGCTGGCGGGGTCGGCCGCGGTCTATCTGGCGGCCCGGTACTGGGGCTGGAACCTGCCCACCCACCCGGACGGCGGCGTCTGGTACTTCAACCCCTTCACCTGGCAGCTGCTGTTCGTGGCGGGTGCCGCGCTGCAGTTCCGCCCGGATGTTCGCGCCGTCCTGACCCACTTCCGCCTGCCGGTGATGGCCGCCGCGGGGGCGATCCTGCTGGCCGGTCTGTACCTGACCCTGTCCTGGAAATTCGCCCCGCTGCACGCGCTGATCCCGGACGCGGTGACGGAGGTCCTCTACCCCATCAGCAAGACCGACCTGGACCCGCTGCGCCTGCTGCATTTCTTCGCACTGGCCTATGTCGTCCTCCGGCTGGTGCCGGCGGGGGCGTCCTGGCTGAACGGATCGCTGGCGGCACCCGTGCTCGTTTGCGGGCGGCAGTCGCTGCAGGTGTTCTGCCTGGGCGTGCTGCTGTCCTTCGCCGGACAGACCGTGCTGGTCCATGTCAGCGGCTCGCTTTCCGCACAGTTCCTTGTTACCGTGCTGGGCATCGCCACGATGGTGCTGCTGGCCCGCTTCCTCGGCTGGTACCAGTCGGCCGAACGGGCGCGTCGCCACCGGGTCGCGACCAGCAGGAATATGGGTGCATGAGCGGACGGGGGTTCAGACGGTTGCTGACGGCCACGGCCATCGCGCTGACGGCTCTTGCCCTTTCCGGACCGGGCCATGCGGCGAAGGCCGGGTCGGTGGATCCCGCCTGTTCCGTGCCGGACACCGTGCTTGCCCCCGGTGAAGGGCTGCCACGGGTATCGGCGCGGCTGGCCGCCGGCCGGCCCCTGTCGGTCCTGATCGTCCATTCCGCCAAGCAGGCCGCGAAGCCCGGCATCGTCGGCTATCCCGCCCGTCTGGAGGAGGAGCTGAAGCGCCGCCTGCCCGGCCGCGCCGTGCGGACCGCCGTGCTGAGCCTGCCCGGCGAACCGGCGCCCGCCATGGTGGCACCGCTGGCCGAGGCGGTCGACGACCAGCGCCCGGCGCTGGTGGTCTGGCAGACCGGCACGGTCGACGCCATGCGCAACCTGGACCCCGAGAGCTTCGGCACGGCGCTGCAGGCCGGCATCGCCGAAGTCCAGCGCCGCGGCGCCGACATCGTCATCATGGACATGCAGTACAGCATGCACACGGCGCAGCTGATCGACTTCGCGCCCTACGTGTCCTACATGTCCTGGCTGGCCCAGAGTTCCGACGTCTTCCACTTCCCCCGCTACGACATCATGCGGCATTGGGTGGAGGATGGCCGGGTCGATTTCGCCGACGAGGGGGACGAGGCGAAGCGGCGGTCTTATGATTTCGTTCACCGTTGCATCGGACAATTGCTGGCGGAAAGCATCGCCACGATGATCGCCCCTTCGGCGACAATCCCCCCGGCAGTGGCGCGAAGCAACGGAACGAGCCCTTGAACAAGCCCTTCAGCCTGCATCACGCCGCCCGCCTCCTGACACTGATCTCAGCCATCGCCTTACCCGCTCCCGCATTGGCCGCCGATCCGGCAACCTCGGCGCAATGCCAGCTTCCGCGCGGTGAGGCCGCCCTTTCGGCTCCCCTGCCGCAGCTGTCCCAGCGCATCGCGACCGGCGCGCCGATCCGCATCGTCGCCATCGGCTCCTCCTCCACCGCCGGGGCGGGGGCGAGCGCGCCCGACAAGACCTATCCGGCCCGCCTGTCGCATTATCTGGCCGAGCGGTTCCGCAACGCGGACATCGCGGTGCTGAACCGCGGCATCAACGGCGAAACCGACGACCAGACCGAAAAGCGGATCGACGCCGACGCCCTGGGCGCCAAGCCCGATCTGGTGATCTGGCAGGTCGGCGCCAACACGGTGCTGCGCGACGGCGACCAGGGTTTGAGCGAGCGGTCGGTCCGCCAGGGGGTGGAACGGCTGCGCGCCGCCGGGGTGGACGTGGTGCTGATGGACCTGCAATACGCGCCGAGGATGCTGGAGAAGACCGGCGTCGCCCCGATGCTGGCGCGCATCGCCGGGATCGCCGCCGACCAGCGCGTCGGCCTGTTCCACCGGTTCGAGGTGATGCGGGCGCTGGTGGAGACGCGGGGCATGGCGGTCACCGACCTGATCGGGCCCGACGGCGTGCACCAGAACGACGGCGGCTACGACTGTGTCGCCCGCATGCTGGCGATGGGGATCGAGGACGCGGTGCGCGTCCATGACAGCCGGCTGAAGCGGTAGGGGGTGAGCGCATTGGATGGATTGGTGGTGAGCGAGGGGGGCGCGATGCTTGAAGCTCCTCGCTGCGCATCCCCCTCACCCTAATCCTCTCCCCAGGGGGGAGAGGGGATTATCACCGCTGCATCATCGCGCTTTCCTTGCCGCAGAGGAAAAACACCTTCGAATAGACCTTCAGCAGCGCGTCGGTCAGTGCCTGCACTTCCGGGCTGCCCATGGCGCGCGGCTTGGCCGGATCGACATGCAGGACGCAGCTGTCCTTCACGTCGTTGAAGGCGGCCAGCGCGTGGATGCGGTCGGGGCGGAACTCGTCGGGGAAATTCTCGTCCATCAGCCAGAAGCACTGGAAGTTCCGGCAGGATTGCGGCCGCTCCTCGTAGATCGAGCAGCCCTTGCCCTGGTCGCAGGATGCGCACCATTTGGCCGAGGGCTTCTTCAGTTCCGGCACCCCCATCAGCTTGCAGCAGAGGGTGCATTCACCGCAGGTGCGGTCCGACATCACGCAAACTCCAAATCAACGGCTCGCAGCGGCCTCAAGCCGGTGCTGGCAGGGCGATGTGCTCGTCCTCGGCGGCCAGAAGCCGCTCCACCGCCTCCGGCGGGGCCGGGCGGGCGAAGTGATAGCCTTGGGCGTACTTGCACAGACCGCGCAGATACACCGCTTCGTCCGCCGTTTCCACCCCTTCCGCCACGGCGTCGAGCCGCAAAATGGTGGCAAGCCCGGCAATGACCTGGACGATGGCGGCGTTGCCCTCCCCCGTCGAGACCGCGCGAACGAAGCTGCGGTCGATCTTCAGCACATCCACCGGCAGCTTGTGCAGGTAGGCCAGCGAGGAATAGCCGGTGCCGAAATCGTCGATCGACAGCCGGACATCCATGTCGCGGATGCTCTGCATCAGCATCCGGCATTCGTCCGGATCCTGCATCAGCAAGCTTTCGGTCAGCTCCAGCTTCAGGCTGGAGGGTGGGATCGGCACGGCGTCCAGCAAGTCGCGCACCGCCCCCACCAGATCGTCGTCGCGGAACTGGCGGGTGGAGACGTTGACGCTCATGAACAGCGGCACGGGCCGCGGGAAGCGCGCCTGCCAGAGCGCCAGCTGCCGCACCGCCTCGCCCAGCGCCCAGCGACCCATCGGCGCGATCAGGCCGGTCTCCTCGGCCAGCGGGATGAACTCCGCCGGCGGGACCAGTCCGCGGTCGGGATGGTTCCAGCGCATCAGCGCCTCGAAGCCGGCGATGGCCCCGGTCTCCAGCAGGACGATGGGCTGGTAATGCAGGCAGAGCTGGCCCTGCTCCAGCGCCGCACGCAGGTCGGCCTCCATCCGCATGGCGGCCATCGCCTGCCGGCGCAGGTTGGCGTCGAAGACGTCGATGCGCGCGCGCCCGCCGCTCTTGGCGCGGTACATCGACAGGCTGGCGTCGCGCAGCATGTCCTCCGCCCGGTCGTAGCCGGTCTGGCTCAGAGCCACGCCGATGGAGGCGGTCAGCACGAGGTCGCGCCCCTCCTCCAGCGTGATCGGGCGGGAGATGGCGCGCGCCATCCGCTCCGCCGCCTCCAGCGCGTCGCCGGCATCGTCCAGCTCGTCGACCAGCACGGCGAACTCGTCGGCGGACAGGCGGGCCAGCGTGTCGCCGACGCGGCGGCTGGTGTCTAGACGCTTGGCGACGATGCGCAGCACGCGGTCGCCGGCGCTGCTGCCCAGCGCGTCGTTGATCGCCTTGAAACGGTCCAGGTCGATGATGATCGCGGCGAAGGGCCGCGCGCCGGCCCGGCGGTTGCGGTCCAGCGCCTGCCCGATGCGGTCGAGCAGAAGCGTGCGGTTGGGCAGCCCGGTCATGCCGTCATGGACGGCGTCGAACAGGATCTGCTGCTCGGCCTTCTTGCGCGCGGTGATGTCGGTCATCGAACCGGCCATGCGGACGGCGCCGCCCTTTTCGATGCGCGCCTTCTCATTGCGCACCGCCAGCCCGCGCACGAGCATCCACATCTCCTGCCCGGCCTTGTCGCGGATGCGGAACTCGTGCTGGAGGTGCGGGCGCTCGCCGGTCAGGTGCAGGTTGATCGCGGTCTGCAGCCCGTCCAGGTCGCTGGGCAGGACGCGCCGGAACCACTCGTCGATGGTGTCGCCGATCTCGGCATCCTCATAGCCCAGCATCGCCTTCCACCGCGGTGAGTAATAGATCTCGCCGCTGTCGATGTGCCAGTCCCACAACCCGTCGGCGGCGCCGGCGGCGGCGAGCGCATAGCGTTCCTCGCTCTGGCGCAGGCGCTGTTCGGCGAGCTTGCGGTCGGTGATGTCGGCGACGGAGCCGACCAGCCGGATCGGATAGCCGGTATCGTCCATCACCGCCATGCCGCGGCAGACAAGCCAGCGCCATTGCGGTTTGTCGGTCGACTCGGCGGCTGCATCGGCACGGCGGACGCGGTGCTCGATCTGGAAGGGAACGGACAGCCCGACCATCTGCGCCTCGAACGAGGCGTGCAGCCAGTCGATGTCCTCCGGGTGGACCAGGGACAGCCAGTCGTTCGGCCGGTTGGTCTCGCGGCTGGGATCGCCCGGGGGCAGACCGAGAAAGTCCTTGAAGCGGGGGGAAAGGTACAGCGTGTCGCTGCGCAGGTCCCAGTCCCAGACGCCTTCGGAGCCGGCCTTTTCCGCCAGCAGATATCGGTCGATGTTGGTGTTCAAGACCCCTCGTCGGACCCGTTGGCGGCCTGCGGTCGGTGGGGCCTCCCACCGTTGAGGTCACGATTGTAGGGGGGTTTGGTGAAGAATCGGTGAATGGTCCCGATGGGGGCGGTTCCATTCGTCATGACCGGTTCCCTTGGGGAGATTTTTTCCTATATTAGGATAGCTCGCCATCTCCCCTGCCACCTCATCTGCGAACGGCACCGATGGATTGGTCCGATCAGGGAATCGTTCTGTCCGCCCGCCCCCAGGGGGAAGGGTCCGCCGTCGCGACCCTGCTGACGCGCGAACACGGCCGCCATGCCGGCATGGTGATGGGCGGCCGGTCGGCGCGCCAGCGCGGCACGCTGGAGCCTGGGACCCTGGTCCATGCCCGCTGGCGCGGTCGGTTGCCGGAACATCTCGGTCATTTCACGCTGGAGCCGGTGAAGGGCTATGCCGCCAATTTCTTCGACGACGCCCAGGCGCTGGCTGCGCTAATCAGCGCCTGCGCGCTGGTCGAGGCGGCCCTGCCGGAGCGGGAGGCCCACCCCGCCCTGTTCGACGGGCTGCTCGCCCTGTTCGACCTGCTCGACAACCCGGCCTGGGCGGAGAGCTATGTGCGGTGGGAGATCGGGCTGCTGGCGGAGCTTGGATTCGGCCTCGATCTCGACCGGTGCGCGGTGTCGGGAGCCAACGACTATCTCGCCTATGTCAGCCCGCGCACCGGCCGCGCGGTGACTGCGTCGGTGGGCGAGCCCTATCGCGACCGGCTGCTTCCCCTGCCCGATTTCCTGGCCGGGCGCGGTGGCGGCGGGCCGGCTTCGGTATCCGACGGGCTGCGGCTGACCGCGCATTTCCTGGAACGCCACGTGCTGAACGGGCCGCTGCCGCCCGCACGTGAACGGTTGAGAGAACGTTACGCGAACGCGGTAGCGCGCTCATCCTGAAACTGCTAGACCCCATCATCATGAAGCCGCAAAACCCCGCCTCCGAAATCCTGGAAAAGCCGCTGGCCGACGCGCTCGGCGAGCGGTATCTCAGCTACGCGCTGTCCACCATCATGTCCCGCTCGCTGCCCGACGTGCGCGACGGGCTGAAGCCGGTGCACCGACGCCTGCTGTTCGCCATGAGCCAGCTCCGTCTGGAACCGACGACGCCGCCCAAGAAGTCGGCTCGCGTCGTCGGCGACGTGATCGGCAAGTTCCACCCGCACGGCGACACCTCCGTCTATGACGCGTTGGTGCGACTGGCGCAGGATTTCTCCGTCCGCTATCCGCTGGTCGACGGCCAGGGCAACTTCGGCAACATCGACGGCGATAACGCCGCGGCGATGCGCTACACCGAAGCCCGCCTGACCGAGGTCGCCAAGGCCCTGCTGGAAGGCATCGACGAGGACGCCGTCGATTTCCGCCCGACCTATGACGGCGACGGCGACGAGCCGGCGGTCCTGCCCTCCAACTTCCCGAATTTGCTGGCCAACGGGTCGAGCGGCATCGCGGTGGGCATGGCGACCAACATCCCGCCGCACAATGTCGGCGAGATCTGCGACGCGCTGCGCCACCTGATCAAGCATCGCGACGCCAGCATCGAGACGCTGGTCGGCTTCATGCCGGGGCCCGATTTCCCCACCGGCGGCGTGCTGGTCGAGTCGCGGGAGAATGTGATCGAGGCCTACCGCACCGGCCGCGGCGCCTTCCGCCTGCGCGCCCGCTGGGAGGTGGAGAAGCTGGGCCAGGGCACCTGGCAGATCGTCGTCACCGAGGTCCCCTACCAAGTGCAGAAGGCCCGGCTGGTCGAGAAGATCGCCGAACTGCTGCTGGCCAAGAAGCTGATCCTGCTGGAGGACGTCCGCGACGAATCGGCGGAGGATGTCCGCCTCGTCCTGGTGCCGAAGAGCCGGAACGTGGATCCCGAGGTGCTGATGGCCTCGCTGTTCCAGGCGACCGACCTGGAAATCCGCTTCTCGATGAACATGAACGTGCTGGGCGCGGACCATGTGCCGCGGGTGATGAACCTGCGCGAGGTTCTGCAGGCCTTCCTCGACCACCGGCACGAGGTGCTGGTCCGCCGGTCCAACCATCGGCTGCGGCAGATCGACCACCGGCTGGAGGTTCTCGGCGGCTATCTCGCCGCGTATCTGAACCTGGACGAGGTGATCCGCATCATCCGCGAGGAAGACGAGCCGAAGCAGGAGCTGATCCGCGCCTTCACCCTGACCGACGTGCAGGCCGACGCCATCCTCAACATGCGGCTGCGCAACCTGCGCAAGCTGGAGGAGATGGAGATCCGGCGCGAGCACGATGCGCTGACCGCCGAGAAGAACGGCCTGCTGGAACTGCTGGGCGACGAGACCCTGCGCTGGAAGCGGATCGCCGAGGGCGTGGCCGAGATCAAGAAGAAATTCGGCGGCGGCGCGCTGGGCAAGCGGCGGACCGACGTGGCCGACGCGCCGGCGGTGATCGAGGTGCCGCTCGACGCGCTGGTGGAGCGCGAGCCGGTGACGGTCATCTGCTCCGCCAAGGGCTGGATCCGCACGGTGCGCGGCCATCTGACCGATGCCGAGGCTGAGGACGTGAAGTACAAGGACGGCGACGCCCGCGGCTTCATCGAGCGGTGCGAGACGACCGACAAGCTGCTGGTCTTCGCCAGCAACGGCAAGTTCTTCACCATCGGCGTCGACAAGCTGCCGCGCGGCCGCGGCTTCGGCGAGCCGGTGCGGCTGATGATCGACCTCGGCAACGACGTCGACATCGTCGATCTGTTCCGCCACCAGCCCGGCCGCACCCTGATGGTGGTGTCGGAGGATGGCCGCGGCTTCCGCGTCGAGGAGGCGGAGGTGCTGGCCCAGACCCGCGCCGGCAAACAGGTGCTGAACCTGGAGGACGGCAAGTCCGCCCGCATCTGCCATCCGGTGACCGGCGACACCGTCGCCATCATCGGCAACAACCGCAAGATGCTGGTCTTCCCGCTGGAGCAGGTGCCGGTGATGACCCGCGGCAAGGGCGTCCAGCTTCAGAAGTACAAGGACGCCAGTGTCGCCGACGTGAAGACCTTCGCGCTGGCCGAGGGGTTGAGCTGGAGGAACGGCGAGCGCAACTTCGTCGTCACCGACCTGACCGGCTGGATGGGCGACCGCGCCGGCCAGGGCAAGATGCCGCCGAACGGGTTCCCGAAGAACAACCGGTTCATGTGAAGTGGTGGGGATTACAGGTGGGGAAGTTAGACCCCCACCTAACCTCCCCCGCTCTCAGCGGACCTATGGTCCGCCTGCCGCGTCAGCACAAAGCGGAGCTTTGTGCGAGAGCTGGGCGGGGGAGGGACTGCCGCCACTCTTCTCGAAAGCACTCTACCGCATAAGCACTTGTCCCCTCCCCCGCCCAGCGGGGGAGGGTTAAGGTGGGGGTATAACCTCGCCGAATGGAACTTACTTCGGCGCCGTGATCGTCGCTGTCAGCGGGACCCGCCGTTCGACCAGGGCCGACGTGACCTCCTTGGCCTTGACCGGGTCCATCGCAGCCAGGATCGGGGCGGTCTTCTGTTCCTTCATCTTCTGGATGACGCCCAGCAGAACCGGCATGTCGAGTTCCTCGAAGATGCGGGCCGCTTCCTTCGGCTTCATCGTCTCGTAGATCTTCACCAGGCTTTCCAGCTGGGCCGACTGCTTCTCGTCGCCCTGGGCCATCAGCTTCTGGATGTCGGCGCGGGTCTTCTCCATCTCCGCGACCTTCTGGTCGATCCGCTTCTCGGCGGCCGCCAGCAGAGCCTCGCGCTGCTCCATCTCCTTGGTGCGGCGCTCGATCTCGGCGCGGCGCTCGGCGAAATGCTGCAGCAGTTCCTGGTTGTCGATGGGACCGAGCGGAGCAAGGGGCGCGTTGGCGGCCGGGGCGTTCGCCGGGCCGCTGGAGCCGCCGGGAGCCGGGGGCGCTTCCTTGCCGGGCTGGCTGGCGCCGGCGCTGCCCGCCGGCTTGGTGGTAGCGGCCGGAGCTTGGGCGACGGTCAGGGCGGGCGGCGTCGCCGGGGTGGAGCTTTGCGGCCCCTGGGCGAGGCTGACCGGGAAGTCCGGCAGGCGGGCGTCATGGGTGGCGAGGCGCCACAAATCGCCGACCCGAACCCCCAGCATCAGCACCGCGACGAAGATGGTCAACGGCAGCAGGCGGAAGCGGAAACCGCGCATCCGCGCCCGCAGCCGCTCGGCCAGCGGCACGCGGGGCATGGCCGGCTTGCGCGCCTTCGTCTTTGCCTTGCCCTTCTTCGCCGGCACCTTGCCCGCGGCGGAACGCACCGCCGGCAGTTGCGCCTGCTGGGCCTGCTGGGCGCCGAGCGTGGGAGAGGTGCGGACGCCGGTCGGCGCGGCGCCGGCCGGGCGGATCACGACCTTCTGTTCCTGGGAAACACCCGCCGCAGCGGGCCTGCCGTCACTGGTGCGCATGGTCATCCGAGCCCCTTGCCGGCATTCTCGATCGCCTGAAGAAGTTCGCGTTCGGCCCGGGACAGGCTCTCGCCATCGCGGGTAATCGGATCGCGCGGTTCGGCCTGCGGTTCGGCGCGGGCCGCGGCGCGCCGCGGCGGCACGTCCAGCCGGGCCGGCGGCGGGGCGTGGTCGTCATGGTCGTGGTCGAGATCATCCTCGACCGGCAGACTGCGCAGGGCCGGGCGCGGAGCCACCAGCGGCGCCTTGGCCGGGATGCGCGAGGCCAGCGCCGGCGCCACGGCAGTGGAGCGTCCGCCATCGCGCCGGCCACCGCCGTCCCGCTCGCCGACGCCGCCCAGCCGGTTGGCCAGCGCGTCGGCAGCCTCGATCATGAATTCCAATTCGTCGCGCAGGGTCTGCGCCTTGTTCACGGTGCGCTGAAGATCCTCGCCGGTGTCGCTGGCCGCCTTCTTCAGGGTACGCACGCCGGTCTCCGCCCGCGCCATCGCGTCGTTCAAACCTTGGATCAGTTCGGCCATCTCGCCGCGGCTCTCGCGCAGCGCGATGATCTGCCGGTTGAGGATGATCGCGTAGGCGATGGTCGCGGCCAGCAGGCCGACCATCACGACGTCGATGATGATGGAGACCAGCGGACTCATAACCTCATGACCTCCTGCTTGGGCAGTTCCTTTTCCAGGCGGACGGCAATATGCCCGCCCTTGCGCCCCATCCGACCCTGGAACATCGACACGTCGCCGCAGCGCAGCTCGATCGCGCCGTCGGGGGTGGCGTTCAGCAGGATGCGGGTGCCGACGCGCCAGTTCAGCACGTCGTGCAGGGTCATCGTCACCTCGTCCAGCACGGCCGACAGATCGACATCCGTCACCATCAGTTCCGAAGCCAGGTGGGTTTCCCAGATCGAGTCACGGCCGAACTTCTCGCCCATGAACATCTGGAGCAGCAGTTCACGCACCGGCTCCAGCGTCGCGTAGGGGATCATCAGCTCCAGCCGGCCGCCGCGATCCTCCATGTCGATGCGCAGCTTGACCAGAACCGCCGCGTTGGCGGGCCGCGCGATGGTGGCGAAGCGCGGGTTGGTCTCCAGCCGGTCGAAGCGGAAGGTGACGGGCGACAGCGGGTCGAAGGCGGCGGACAGATCGGACAGCACCACATGGACCATGCGTTCCACGAGGTTGCGTTCGATGGTGGTGTAGGGACGGCCCTCGATGCGCATCGCCGCGGTGCCGCGCCGGCCGCCCAGCAGCACGTCGACGATGGAATAGATCAGCGCGGAGTCGACGACCATCAGGCCATAGTTGTCCCACTCCTCCGCCTTGAAGACCGACAGCATCGCCGGCAGCGGAATGGAGTTCAGGTAGTCGCCGAAACGCACCGAGGAGATCTGGTCGAGGCTGACCTCGACGTTGTCGGAGGTGAAGTTGCGCAAGCTGGTGGACATCATGCGGACGAGGCGGTCGAAGACCACCTCCAGCATGGGCAGGCGTTCGTAGTTGACCAGCGCCGAGTTGACCAGCGCCATGATGCCGGAGTTGTCGCCGTCGCCGGCGCCACCCTGGTCGAAGCCCAGCAGGCTGTCGATCTCGTCCTGGTTCAGGACGCGCGTCGACCCGCCGCCGCCCATGTCGCCGACATCGCCGCTGTCCTCGGCCAATGCCGCCCATTCGGCGGCAAGCCGTTCCTCTTCGCTCAGTTCACCGGTGTCGCTCATCGGTCCACATCCCCACCTGACCGGGCCCTCACTGGACCAGCATTTCCTTGAACAGCACGTCCTTCACCTTCACCGGATAGGCGGCGGCGGTGATGCGCAGAAGCAGTTCCTGGCGCAGCCGGTACATGCCGGCCGACCCGCGCAAATCCTCCAGCCGCAGTTCACGCAGATAGACCTGGAAATTGTCGATGATGCGCGGCAGCACATGTTCCACCGCACCCACATCCTCCGGCTTCGACAGCTGGATGGAGATCTTGATCTTCAGGAAGGCCGGACGCTTGTTGCCGGTGTTCAGGTTCACCAGCATGTCCGGCAGGTCGTAGAAGACCGGGGCCGCATGCGGATCTGGCTTGCCGGGTTCGGCCTTGTGCTCGCCCTCGGCCGCCGCGTGCTCTCCCTCCTCCGTCTGCTTCTCCTTCCCCAGCAGCCCGTCGAGCAGGCCGGAGAAATAGACGCCGGCACCGGCGCCGATCAGCAGGACCAGGGGAAGGACGACGAACAGGACCAGCTTCTTGCCGCTGAATTTCTTCCGCGGCAGGCCGTCGGTCGAAAGTTCGCCGGCGTCGGTTTCGGCAGCCATGACATCCTGGATCGTTCGAGGTGCGCAACAGGCACAGGCATCCGCCCGCCCTACCGTCTGTCCATGCCAAAGCTACTTTTGGGATAGTTAATAACTCCTTTCGAGTGGCTGACGGGACACCCCGGACGAACAGGTTCCACCCGGTTGTGGCCGTTTCGGCACGGTTCTTGATTGGGCCTGCCCGGCAGTCCGCCGCCGTCCGGCCGTGCAGGCCCCGGCTATGCCCGGACTCCATCCGCTGCGATCCGCCGTCTCTTTGGACCGGCCGAGCCGCCGCCCATCGCCCCGCCGCACCCCCTTGCGGCGGGAACGGGAGAGTCTTGCCCGGTGGAACCCGGCAAGCTTGGCCCCCGTCCCGGCAGATTCTGCCCGGCACCCCCTGCCCCATCCGGCGGGATCGCCTTCCGCTTGCCCGGATTCAGCGTCTTTCCAGGCTTGGGAGAAGTTGGCACGGCATCTGCAATACCTCTTTCGCCGGTCGGACGCAGTCGCCCGATCCGTTCGCAAGGTGAAGAGGCCGCAAGATGGAAAATTCGATCTACGTCGCCCTGTCGCACCAGATGGCCCTGCGGCGCCAGCTGGACGTGACGTCGAACAACATCGCGAACGTGAACACGACCGGCTACAAGAACCAGCGGATGCTGTTCACCGAATTCCTGGATAAGCCCGGTCTGCACGAGAAGATCAGCTTCGTCCAGGACCGCGCGGTGGTCCGCGACCTGTCCAACGGCGCCATGACCCAGACCGGCAATCCACTGGATCTGGCGCTGACCGGCCAAGGCTACTTCACCGTCGATACCGCCAGCGGCCCCCGTTACACCCGCGCCGGCAATTTCCGCCTGAACGACCAGCGCCAGCTGGTGGATGCCGGCGGACTGCCGGTCCTGGCCAACAACGGCCAGCCCATCACGCTGCCGGCCGGCACCAGCGACGTGAAGGTCAGCGGCGACGGCACCGTCGCCACCGAGTTGGGCCCGGTCGCGAAGCTGAACATCGTCACCTTCAAGAACGAGCAGCTGATGACCGAAGTCGGCAGCGGCCTGTATGTCAGCGACGAGCAGCCCGAGCCCGCCCCGGTCGAGACCAAAGTGGCACAGGGATTGCTAGAAGGTTCGAACGTGAAGCCAGTGGTCGAGATGACGCAGATGATCGAGCTCCAGCGCCAGTACATGTCCGCACAGAAGATGATGGACAACGAACACGAGCGCATCCGCACGATGCTTCAGCGGCTGGGCCGCAGCGTCTGAACCAGACCGACGACGAGAGGAGAAGACCACCATGCGCAGCCTCGCCATCGGCGCCACCGGCATGATCGCCCAGCAGCTCAACGTCGAGACGATCTCCAACAACATCGCCAACTCGACCACCACCGGCTACAAGAAGCAGCGGGCCGAGTTCCAGGACCTGCTGTACCAGAATTTCCGCCGCATCGGCTCGACCTCGTCGGATGCCGGCACCATCGTGCCGACCGGCGTGCAGGTGGGTGCCGGCGTGCGCGTCGCCGCCGTGGCCCGCGTGCTGGAACAGGGCAACCTGAACATCACCGACAACAAGCTGGACGTCGCGATCAACGGGTCGGGCTATTTCCAGGTGACGCTGCCCAGCGGCGATACCGCCTACACCCGCGCCGGCAACTTCAAGCTGTCGCCGGAAGGTATGATCGTCACCGCCGACGGCTATCCGATCCAGCCGAACATCACCATCCCGACCAACGCGGTGGACATCTCCATCAACTCGTCGGGCGAGGTGCTGATCAAGCTGGACGGCCAGACCGCCACGCAGAATGTCGGCCAGATCCAGCTCGCGACCTTCGCCAACGCCGCCGGCCTGGAAGCCACCGGCGACAACCTGTTCATGGAATCCGGCGCCTCCGGCCAGGCCGTGACCGGCAACCCCGGCGCTCCCGGCTTCGGCCGCGTCACCCAGGGTGCCCTGGAGACCTCCAACGTCAACGTCGTGCAGGAGATCACCACCCTGATCACCGCACAGCGCGCCTACGAGATGAACTCCAAGGTCATCAAGACCACCGACGAGATGATGCAGCAGGCCAGCCAGATGAGGTAACGGCGGCACCGCCGGCGCCTCGCCTCAGCCTCGAAATCGGGAACCATCGCCATGATCCGCCACCTCGCCACCCGCCGCCTGCCCGCCCTGATCCTCGGCGCCGCCCTGCTGACCGCCCCGGTCGCCTCGGCCTTCGCCGCGGGCGCCGTGGTTCCGGTCGCGGACGTGGTCTATGGCATGCCGCATGTGGAGGCGGTGCTGTCGGATGCGCTGTCGCGGGTCGTCACCGTCGGCCGGCTCCAGATGGAGCTGGACAGCCGCGCGGTGGAGCTGCGGGCGCCCCAGGGCGGCGGCGGGCTGGCGGTGGAGAACCTCTATTACAGCCCGGTCCAGGGCCGCTTCGCCGCCGAGATCGTGGTGACGGGCAGCCAGGTCCGCCTGCCGGTGTCGGGCCGCGCCTTCGGCGTGGTGCAGATCCCGGTGCTGTCGCGCCGCGTCATCCCCGGCGACGTCATCGGCCCGGGCGACATCGACTGGCAGGACGTGCGCGCCGACCAGACCACCAGCGACACCGCCGCCACCGACGCCCAGTTGATCGGCATGACGCCGAAGCGCGGGGTGTCCACCAACCAGCCCGTCCGCCTGCGCGACCTGCAATCGCCGCGCATGATCGACAAGGGATCGCTGGTCACCATCACCCTGTCGACGCCGTCGATGACGCTGACCACCCAGGGCAAGGCCCTGCAGGACGGCGGCAAGGGCGAGGTCATCCGCGTCGTGAACACCCAATCCAACCGCATCGTCGAAGCGACGGTCGCAGGCCCCAACGTCGTCGCCGTGGCAAAGCCCGGCACCATCGCGCAGTGAGGAGAAAGCTCCAATGTCCGCCACCAAGACCGCCCGCCTGATCCGCTTCGCGATGATCGCCGCCGCCGCCACCTCGCTGACCGCCTGCGGCGCCGCCTCGCGCATCGCCGACATCGGCAAGGCGCCGGAGCTGTCCACCATCCAGGACCCGCAGGCCCGTCCCGGCTACCAGCCGGTCAGCCTGCCGATGCCGACCCCGCTGCCGACGGAGCGCAACCCGAACTCCTTGTGGCGCAACGGTTCGAAGGCCTTCTTCAAGGACCAGCGCGCCAACAAGGTGGGCGACATCCTGACCATCAACATCTCGATCGACGACAGCGCCAAGGTCGCCAACACCAGCAAGCGGTCGCGCGCCAACAGCGAGAAGGCGGGCATGCCGAGCCTGTTCGGGTTGGAAGGCGCCACCCTCAGCCGCGTCCTGCCGGCCGGCGCCTCCGCCACCAACCTGGTGGACCTGTCGAGCGACACGTCGAACGACGGCAAGGGATCGGTCGACCGCAACGAGCAGATCGACCTGAAGGTCGCGGCGCTGGTGACGCAATCCCTGCCCAACGGCAACCTCGTGATCCAGGGCCGCCAGGAAGTCCGGGTGAATTTCGAGGTCCGCGACCTGCAGATCCAGGGCGTGATCCGTCCCGAGGACATCACCGCCCAGAACACCATCAGCTACGAGAAGATCGCGGAGGCCCGCATCTCCTACGGCGGCCGCGGCCAGATCACCGACGTCCAGCAGCCGCGCTACGGCCAGCAGCTGTACGACATCATCATGCCGTTCTGAGGACAGGTTGGGGATCGGGGTCTGACATGGACCGGGCGGACGGGGCCACCCACGCGGGATGGCGCCGTCCGCCTGCCTCCCGTTGGACTGTGAGTTCACTCGGGAAAATACTGCCGCCCGGCGGGTTGTGCCGGGGCGATGTTGCCGGGACGCGGCCTCACCTCAAGGAGCGCCGGCGCGTCATCCCCCTACCGCCCGGCCAGCACATAGCGGCAGGCGCGGCCGAGCAGCCAGGGCACGACCGCCATCAGCGCGATGGACAGGGCATTCCACTTCTGCCCACTCTCGAGCTCGGTCGCCATGGCCGCAGCGAAGATCAGGATCAGAATGGCGATTCCGCAGCCGGCCCAGTAGAGGACATTGCCGAGGCGGGCCAGAATGCCGGTCATTGTTCCCCATAGCCGTAGCAAGCCACCCGTCGGGCGACCGGATTTTGGCAGGGCGGCCAACGGCTGTCCAGGCGTCGCCGGTGAGCGAGAGGTGAAGGGGGCGCCCTGCAGGCATGCCCCCATTCACCAGCCGTATCCCATACCCTTTACTGATAGCCGCCTTCGCGGGCGCGGTCCTTCGCCGCCTCTTCCTGCGCCTTTTCGGTGCGGCTGTCGATCTTGGCGCCTTCGGTCTTGCCGGTTTCGCCTGCCGGCTTCTGCCGGTCATCGTGCTGGGCGTCGGTTTGCCGCTTGTCGGATTGATCAGCCATCTTGGTGCTCCTCGGTCGCGTATGGATTGGCGATGAGGAGGAAACAGCACTGGCACCGGAACGTCGCGAACATCCGGCAGGGAGGCCGGCACGGAGACCGGCGGCGGTTTCAGCCGGTTGGCGGATCGGTCTCGCGGTCGGTGTCGGCACGGTCCAGGGCGGCATTGATCTGGTCCAGCGTGCGGCCGCAGCCGGTGCAGATGTCGCCGTCGATGGCGCACATGCCCAGACAGTCTGGATCGTCGCTCATGCGGTCGGGCCTTTCCGGCTGGTGGCAAAACGGCTCCATCCCTAGCCGAAACCCATCCGCTCCTCAAGATGTGTGCTGGGCTGGATGCCACGAGGATACCTACCCCGATATGCATGGCTGCCCTTCGACAGGGCGCTCCGGATTGCGGCGCAAGACCTATGACGCTAAACCTTCAGCGTAGCCTACTGATTACGATGGTATTCATGCCGACGGCGCTGTTGGTGTCCTGCGCGATGTATCGTTACGGCACGGCACGGATGCCGGCAGCCCTGAAGGCTGCGGGCTTTCGCGTCTTCGCCATCTGCCCGCAAAATTCCCTGCTGGAGTTCAGCGACAGCATCGAAGGCAGGCACAGCTTTCCGCCGGGCTTAAGTTCCGAAGACCTGACCGTGATCGCCGCAAGGGCCGCGGCACAGCTTCGGGCCGACATCGTGATCGCCTGCGAGGAACACGCCGTCAGAGTGCTGAATTCCGCCGACCGGTTGATGGAACGGGTGCCGGTGGACAGTGCCGATGCGCGAAGCCTTCGCATCATCAAGGCGTGGTACGGAGGCCGATGCTGGGAGACGGTGCGGTCGCAGTGCGTGCAGCATGCCGCCGACGCCGGTATCCGCACGCCACGGCAGATCGTCATCGATCCCGGTCGGACCGGCGTCTCCGATCTGGCCGGTCTCGGCACGCCGCTGCTGTTGAAGTGGGACTACAGCTCGGCCGGACGCGGGGTTCAACTGGCCGGTTGCCCTCGGGAAGCGCTGGAGCTTGCGGCGCAGGCCACGGCCGGCCGACGGGAGGACGGCGCCGCAATGCCCGCCGACGGGCGGATCGTCGCGCAGGAGTTCGTCCGGGGACCGGCGGCGTCGGTGTCGTTCTGCGCGCTGCACGGCCGGATGCTGGAGGGATTCGCCTACACCACGCTCCACCATCAGCCGGAGCCCTTCGGTCCGGCGTCGGTGATCGAGGTGGGAGACCATCCCGCACTGATCGACATGGCGCGCCGTGTGGTGGAGATGACCTGCTATTCCGGCTTCGGCGGCATCGACGCGATCCTCCCGGAGGATGGCAGTCCGCCGGTCTTCCTGGAGTTCAACGCCCGTCCGACCCAGACCAGCCATCTCGGCGGCACGGTGGGGGCCGACCTGTGTCGGGCGATGGCCTGTGCCCTGGAAGGTCGCCCCTATAGTAGCCCCTATGACGGCAGCGTCGGCCGGAGCGCGGCCATGCCGGTCGCCCTGTTCCCGGCGGAATGGGTCCGCGATCCCGACAGCCGCTACCTCAAGTCGGCTTACCACGACGTGCCGTGGAACGAGCGCCGGATGACGGCGGCGATCCTCAGCATCACCCCGCAGCTCCACCCCGCCTGACGGCTCACTCCGGCGATTGTTCCAGCGACAGGTCGCCGGTTACCTCGTGCGTCAGGCCGATGCCGTCGATGGTCAGGACCACGCGGACGGGCAGCGACGTCACTCCGTTCAGCCGTCCCTCCGCCTGGGCGCGGCCGACGGCCAGTTCGATTTCCCGCTGGGAGGTCACGCCGACCTGCTTCAGGAACTTGCGCAGGTCGAGGTTGAAGGTTTCGTTGTCCATGGATCGTCCCCCGGAGTCGGAACGGCTATATGCCGTGCCGTTCCGAACCCCGGAAGGCCGGCTTTGGTTCCGACCGGCCGCTGCGCGCATGGCAAAGGCACCGGCCGGAACGACCGATGCCCGCTTCTCAGAAGCCCGCGACGGCAGCAGTGCGAGCGCAGGGCTTCGCCGCCGGCGACCGGGACCGGCGGCAGTTGCCCCATGCGGCCGCGGGACGTCAGTCGTCGCGCTGGGTCCGTTCCATCCGCTCGTGCCGTTCCTGGGCTTCCAGGCTCAGCGTCGCGATCGGGCGGGCATCCAGCCGGCGGACGGAGATGGGGTCGCCCGTCTCCTCGCAATAGCCGTAGCTGCCGTCGACGAGGCGCTCCAGCGCCGCGTCGATCTTGGAGATCAGCTTGCGTTCGCGGTCGCGGGTGCGCAGTTCCAGCGCGCGGTCGGTCTCCGCCGAGGCGCGGTCGGCGATATCCGGTTCCTGGATACCGCCTTCCTGGAGGCTGTTCAGCGTGCCGGTGGATTCCGCGAGCAGTTCCGCGCGCCAGCGCAGCAGCTTCTGGCGGAAATACTCCCGCATGATCGGGTTCATGAACTCCTCGTCTTCCGACGGGGAATAGTTCTGGGGCAGAAGCGGCGACGTCATCCGAAAGCATCCAGCGAAAAAGGGGTGATCCGGGCGGCGCGGAGTATAGGCACGCCACGTCAGGACCGCAACCCTATGGTTCGCCCCGGAAACGACCAAACAAGCCATTGGAATAAAAAAGAATTGTGACCGTGGCGAATCCGCCGCTCCAACCCCCGCGCGCAGGGCGGCCGGATGGCCGCCGCCCGGTCAGGAGGTGAGCTTCGCCAGTTCCACCTGCGCGCGCAGGTCGATCTCGTCGAGAATTTCGGCCAGACCGGGGTCGTCGACCTGGGCGCGGCGGGTCTGGACCACCTTGGCCAGATCCACCAGCTTCTGGACCGACAATGTGCCGGACAGCAGGCCGTGCTGGATTTCCTCCAGCCGGTCAAGCATCTCTTCGGCCCGCATCTTGCCGCGCGACGCACGCGCGGTGGCGTCGTCGGTCGCGTCGACCTCCTGCAAGGCCAGCACGCCCGAGACCCCGGCCGCCGCGGCGGTGCCGCTGACCCCGTGGGCGGAGCCGGTCTCTCCCACCAGCTGCTTGGAGAACGCGGCGCCGGACGAGCCTTCGGCCTTCCCGGTGCGGCGAACCGAACCGCTGCCGCGTATGTTTCCGGTGCCTTCGACTTTCATGATCCGTGCAACCGTTTGCAGTAAAGGATGCGTAAACGCGCGCACTGTAGATGGATCAACCTTAACATCCGGTCAAGGCTTGCCGCAATCGGGCAAAAATTGCCGGGCGGCTGTGACCGAAACGCGTCATATCGCGGGCGTTTTTCGGGGCAATGACCGAAAGCCGCCGTCCGCCGCCTCTGGCACGGCGTTTGTATAGGACCGGGCACGAGTTCAGGAGTGTCCGCGTCATGATCCCCACCACCCTTCGCCTTCTGCGCCGCCGCACCGTTCTGGTCGTGCTGACCGCCCTGCTGGCGTTCGGTGTCCAGGCGGCACCGGCAATCGCCGCGTCCGCCCGCATCAAGGACATCGTCGATGTGGAGGGCGTGCGCGACAACATGCTGATCGGCTATGGGCTGGTGGTGGGCCTGAACGGCACCGGCGACAGCCTGAACAACTCGCCCTTCACCGAGCAGAGCCTGACCGGCATGCTGGAACGGATGGGCGTCAACACCCGCGGCACCAACCTGCGCACCAAGAACGTGGCGGCGGTGATGGTGACGGCGACGCTGGGCGCCTATGCGGCGCAGGGCACACGCATCGACGTCACGGTGTCGGCGATGGGCGACGCCAAGAGCCTGCTGGGCGGCACCCTGCTGGTCACCCCGATGATCGGCGCCGACGGCGAGGTCTATGCCGTTGCACAGGGACCGATCGCGGTTTCCGGCTTCAGCGCCCAGGGCCAGGGCGCCAGCGTGACGCGGGGCGTGCCGACCTCCGGCCGCATCTCCTCCGGCGCCATCGTGGAGCGGGAAATCCAGTTCTCGCTGGCCGAACTGCCGGTCCTGCGCCTCAGCTTGCGCAATCCCGACTTCACCACCGCCCAGCGCGTGGCGACCGCCATCAACATCCAGCTGCGCGGCAACCGCGCCCAGGCGACCGACCCGTCCTCCGTCCTGATCAACGTGCCGGAGACCCGGCGCGGCGACGTGGTCGGGCTGGTGACGGAGATCGAACAGCTGCGCATCACCCCCGATCAGGTCGCCCGCGTGGTGGTGGACGAGAAGTCCGGCGTGATCGTGATGGGCGAGAATGTCCGCATCTCCACCGTCGCCATCGCCCAGGGCAACCTGACCATCCGCATCACCGAAACCCCGCAGGTCAGCCAGCCCGGCCCCTTCAGCCAGGGCCAAACCGCGGTGGTGCCGCGCACCGACATCCAGGTCGACGACCAGTCCAACAACCGCCTCGCCGTGATGAATGCCGGGGTGACGCTGCAGGAGTTGGTACAATCCTTGAATGCGCTTGGCGTAGGGCCGCGTGACATGATCGCCATTCTCCAGTCGATCAAGGCCGCCGGAGCCCTGCAAGCCGAGATCGAGGTGATCTGATGTCCATGAGCTCCGCCCTTTCCGCCGGTTTCGGCGTGCGCACCCAGGCAAGGATTTCCGATCTGGAGGCAAAGGCCGACCCGGCAAAGCTTGCCCAACTGCGCAAGTCGGCCAACGAGTTCGAGAGCCAGTTCATCTCGCAGATGCTGGGCCCGATGTTCGAGGGGATCGGCACCGACGAGACCTTCGGCGGCGGGCGCGGCGAGGAGATGTTCCGCCCGATGCTGATCGAGCAGTTCGGCAAGCAGATTTCCCAGCGCGGCGGCTTCGGCATCGCCAATCAGGTTTACGGAGAGCTTCTTCGCGCCCAGGAGGCCAGCCATGGATAAGGTCGACGTCCGTTTCCCCCAGCAGGCCAAGCCGGCCGCCAACCTGCCGAAGAACGCACAGGAGCGCGCGGTGGCCCTGGTCGAGCTGATGGGCCGCCTGACCGCCCTGCTGGAGCGCGAGGCCGCCGCCGTCCGCACCCGCCGCCCGGCGAAGGAACTGGCCCAGATCGTCAGGGACAAGCAGCCGATGACGCTTGTCTACGAGGAGATCAGCCGCCTGCTGCGCGTCGACCGCGAAGGGCTGATCGGCTTGGCACCGGAACTGAAGACGGCGCTGAAGGATGCGACCGCCAGGCTCTATGCCGCCACCGCCGACAACGCCGAGGCCCTGCGCATCGGCGGCGAGGCCCAGAAGGTGATGGTCGATACCGTGGTCACCGTGATCACCCGCCAGCAGAAGGCGCCCGCGACCGCCTATGCCGCGCATATGGGCGGCGGCCGCGGCTATTCCCCGCCGCCGAGCGGTCCGCGCACCTCGGCGGCGCTCAACACCCGGCTTTGAACGACGCTCGCCGACAGCCTTCATCCGTGACTGCCGAGCATGTTTCGGACGGCCGCCTCCCGATCGGAGGCGGCCTTTTCTTTGCGAGCTACGGTGAGCCGGCGGTGTCCGGCCGCCGCGGCAAGAAAGGCCCCACGGGCGGACGTTTTTGCCGGTCGCGGCCGTGTCATGGGGCCGGAACTGCCGCCCCGCCCCTCTCCCGCAGTACAGCGGCGCCCGTCCGGCAATTGGCCCACCTGTTGCATTGGTCCCGCCGCATCGCCGTCGGTGCGCTCCGCCGTCCTGAGAGGCCGTTCCATGGATATCCAATCGAACAAAATCGCCGCGTCCTTGTTCGACGGTCTCGCCCAGTCCCAGCAGACACAGGGCACGGGGGAGAAGGATGACCTGTTTTCCAAGATGATGGACCGCATGCTGGCCGACGCCGCCGCGCGCAAGCGCGAGCAGGCCGCCGATGCCGCCCGCGACTCCGCCAACCAGGCGAAGGAGGCCCGTGACGCCCGCGCGGCCGACGCGCAGCGCAAGGCCCCGGTCCGGCCGGAGCCCAAGCCCGAACTCGGTCGCGACACCCGCGCCCAGGCCGCGCGCCGGAACGATGCGGATGCCGAGCCCGCCCGGACGCAGGAACCGAAGGCCGGCAGGACGGACGGCGGTCGCGAGGTCCAGGCCGGACAGGACGACCGCAAGCCGGTCAGGAGCGACAAGCCGAAGGATGCCGCCACGGCCGACGGCGCCAAATCCGATACCGCCAAGGCCAATAACTCCAAGGCCAATGGGGCGAAGTCCGATGCGGCAAAGACCGTCACGGAAGCCGCCGGCACCGATCAGGCGCAGCCGGGCGATGGGACGGATGCGGCAGTTGCGGACGCCGGGGCGGCACAGGCGGACATCGATGCGGCGATGGCCGAGGGGGGCGGGACAGGCGACGCGCCCGCCGAGGATGCCGGGGCGGAAGAGCAGACCGGCGACCAATCCCTGTCCGCCAGCGCGGAAGCGGCGTTGCAGCAGCCGGTCCCGCAGGCGAGTGACCTGATCCTCGCCGGGTTGACGGCGCCCGGCCAGTCCGCCGCCGGTGCGGCCGGCGATGAAGGCCAGGGCGGCGATGCGGCGGTTGCGGCGGCCGGTGGCGCGACGGCCGGTGGCGTCGATCCCGCCGCCCAGTTGGCTGCTCAGCTGGCACAGACACAAGCGACGGGCACCCCGAATGCGGCGCAGGCCGGTGCGGATGCCGCGGCAAAGAGCGCCGGCGATGCGCAGCCCATGGGCGCAGACGGCACCCGGCAGGCCCAGGCCGCGGCCTTGACCGGGGTCGATGACGGCACCAAAAGCGGCGAGGACGCGGCGGAGGCGCTGCCGGACGATGACGCCGCCCTGCCCGATCGCTTCGCCGATCTGCTCGCCGCCGCAAAGGCGAAGTCCGGCGAGGCCAAACAGGGCGGCAAGCAGGCCGGCACCGATGGCGGCAGCCGGAATGATGCCCAATCCCAGGCCATGCCGCAGCCGGCCGCCGTCGCTCCGGCGGTTCCGCCGGTCGCGGAAGCGGTTGCCGCGTCGGCCACCGTCAAGGCGACCGGCGCACTGGAGGGACTCGAAGGCGCAGGTGCCGCCGCAGGCGCGGGCCATGCCGCTGCCGGCGTCCACACCCATCCGGCGCTGGCCGCCATGGAGGGGATGCACGGCGGCATTCCCGGCGGCATTTCCGGCATCGACCAGCCGCAGGCGACCGCGACGCTGCGCCCGTCGCGCGGCAGCGCCGGCATGCCGATGGGCGTCCATGACCAGATCGCCGTCCACATCAAGAAGCAGGCCGGCGACGAGGTCGACCAGTTCACCATCAACCTGCACCCGGCCGAGCTGGGGCGGATCGACATCAAGCTGGACATCGGCGTGGATGGCCGGGTCAGCGCGATGGTGGCGGTGGAAAGAGCCCAGACTCTCGAACTTCTGCAGCGTGACAGCCGCGGCTTGGAACGCGCCTTGCAAGAGGCTGGACTGCAGACGGACTCCAACAGCCTGAACTTCAGCCTGCGCGGCGAAGGCAATCCCTTCGGCAATGACGGGCGGGGCGACGGCAAGGGGAACGGAGCGGGCCGGCGCGGCCGCGGCCTCGACGGAAGCGGCGACCAGGACGCGTCCGAGACCGCCGTCTACACCGCGACGCTCGGCAACGGACGTCTCGACATCCGCGCCTGACCCCGGCAGCACGCCCGCCGCACTCAAGACACCGGCCGCAAGAGCCACGAAGGACGACCGCCATGACCACGACCAACACCACCACCGCCCCGACCGTGAACCGGTACGGCACCTATTCGGGCGGCTTGTCGACCGGGTCGAAGACGGCGGCCGAGACGGCCAAGACCCCGCAGACCGACGCCGACAAGACGGCTTCGGCCACCAAGGGCCTGGGTGACAATTTCCAGACGTTCCTCACCATGCTGACCACGCAGATGAAGAACCAGGACCCGCTGAAGCCGCTGGACACCAACGACATGACCAAGCAGCTGGTCGATTTCGCCAATGTCGAGCAGAACATCGGAACCAACAGCCGCCTGGACAAGCTGGTGCAGTTGCAGTCCGCCGGCACCGCCTCCACAAATCTCGCCTATCTTGGGCGGACGGTCGCCTTCGAAGGCGACAGCTTCCAGTACACCCAGGGCATGACCCAAACCCCGTTGGGCTACGAGCTGGCGACCGCCGCCAAGTCGGTGCGGGTCGACATCCTGGATGCCAACGGCAACATCGTCCGCTCCATGAAGGGCGAAACCGGCGCCGGAACCAAGCATGCGGTCAACTGGGACTTCAAGGACAACAACGGCCGCGCCGTTCAGCCGGGCGCCTATCGGATGAACGTCGCGCCGGTGGCCGAGAACAAGGACGATATCATCAAGGCGACCACCTACACCTTCGGCACCGTCGCCGGCATCGGCAACAACAAGGAAGGCGAGACCGTGCTGAACATCGGCGCCAGCGAAGTCCCGCTCTCCAAGCTGACCATGGTTTACTGACCGGCGTTATTGCCGGGAATTTCCGATGGGGCGGCCGGCCATCTCCGGCCGCCGGACAAGGGCGGCGACCCTGCTGTCCGTTCGGGGTAGGGGTTACCCCTCGATAAAAAGTTAACTCTATCGTTTAGGCATTTGTTAAGTGCCGGCGCCTAAAGTACCCCGAAATCGTGGAATCCACAGTTTGGGTTGGAGCGTCCGCGCATGGCACTCATAGAACTCGACACCGCCGACGATTCTGCGGCCGGTGCATCGGTCATTGGTCCTGAGGGGCGTCCCATGACCGAAAACGACCTTCCCCCGCCCGACACGAAGCGTTGGGTGATGCGCCGCAAGGCGGAAGTGGTCGCTGGCGTCCGATCGGGCCTGATCAGCCTGGAGGAGGCCTGTCGCCGCTATACCCTGTCGGTGGAGGAATTCCTGTCCTGGCAGCGGCTGATCGACAGCCACGGCATGCGTGGCCTGCGCGCCACCCGCCTGCAGGACTACCGTCCCGGCCAGCCGGTCCGCGACCGGATCGGCGCCGACTGACGCAGGCGTACCGAGATGAAGAAGCGCCGCAGGTCAGACCTGCGGCGCTTCTTGCATTTGAGGTGCCATTGGTTAGATAGGGGGCATCCGTCGCCTACCTCCGCCCTTCCCCACACGCCCCGTCGATCAGCGCCGCCGCCGCACTCGCCACCGCCCCGTTGCCCGGCCCCAGATCCAACGCGCGGCCGGCGGAGTAGGCGCCTTCCATCAGCAATTGCAGTTGTCCGGTCAGCCGGTCCGGGTCGTCCGCGCCTGCTGCCGCGGCCAGCACGCGCAGGCGGTCGCGGACCATGCGCTTCTGGGCCAGCGCCAGCGCGTGGGCGGGATTGGCGGGGTCGCGCAGTTCGGCGGCGGCGGTGGTGAAGGGGCAGCCCTGAAATCTGGGATGGTCGATCCAGTGGCCGAGGGCCACGAACAGCGCCTTCATCTGCGCCCGCGGGTCGCCGGGATGGCGGGCGGTCACCCGGTCCCACCACGCCGCATGCTGGGCGATGTTGCGCTCCAGATAGGCGCAGACCAGATCGTCCTTGGACGCGAAGTTGCGGTAAAGGCTCATCTTCGCGACGCCGGATTTGGCGATGATCGTGTCGATGCCGACCGCGCGGATGCCCTCGCGGTAGAACAGTTCCGCCGCCGTATCGAGAACCCGCTCCCGCGCCGGTTTCCTGACCGTTGCCGTCTCCGCCATCCGACCCCACCCGTTCAGGACGGCCCCGCTGCAAGCCTGGCCGTTGACAGTGATACAGACCTGTCTCTACCATCGGACGGAAGAGACAGGTCTGTATCATAGCCGGCCGATCCGGCCCTGACCACCACAACGAACGGAGTTCCGGGGGATGCGCTATTTCGAAGACGTCACGGTGGGCGACCGCTTCACCGGCGGGCCGCTGGCGGTCGAAGAGGCGGAGATCGTCGCCTATGCCGGGAAGTTCGATCCCCAGCCCTTCCACCTGGATCCGGAAGCGGCCAAGGACACGCTGTTCCGCGGGCTGGCGGCGAGCGGCTGGCACACCGCCGGGATGACGATGCGCATGATCGTCGGCAGCAACGCGGAGCTGGCCGGCGGCTATATCGGCATGGGCGTCGACCAGATCGGCTGGCCCCGCCCGACCCGTCCCGGCGACGTGCTGCGCATCGAGATGGAGGTGCTGGAGGCCCGACGCTCCGCCAAGCGCCCCGACCAGGGTGTGCTGCGGGTGAAGACCACCACCTTCAACCAGAATGACGAGGTGGTGCAGACCATGGTCGCCAATCTGCTGGCGCCCGGCCGCCCCGCCTGACCAAGAAAAAGCCCCCGCGACCGGGCGGGTCGCGGGGGCTTTTTCTTCATACTGCCGTCAGCGCTTCAGGCCGGCGGTGAAGGCAAAATTGTCGAAGGAGTTCTCGGCCACCCGGAACCACAGATACTCGTCGTCGCGGAACTTCTTCCACGGCTCGTAGATCTTGGCGAACTTCGGGTTGGTCTTCGCGGTCTCGTCATACAGCTCGGTGGCGGCCTTGTAGCAGGCCTCCATCACGTCGCGCGGGAAGGGACGCAGCTGGGCGCCGCCGCCGACCAGACGCTTCAGCGCCGCCGGGTTTTCGGCGTCATACTTGGCGGCCATGGTCACGTTGGCCTCGAAGCAGGCGGCCTCCAGGACGGCCTTGTACTGCTTGGGCAGCTGTTCCCACTGCTGCTTGTTGACCAGCAGAGAGACGGTCAGGCCGCCTTCCCACCAGCCCGGATAGTAGTAGTACTTGGCGACCTTGTTGAAGCCGAGCTTCTCGTCGTCGTACGGGCCGATCCACTCGGCGGCGTCGATGGTGCCCTTTTCCAGCGACGGATAGATGTCGCCGCCGGCGATCTGCTGCGGCACGACGCCCAGCTTGGACAGAACCTGACCGGCGAAGCCGCCGATGCGGAACTTCAGGCCCTTCAGATCCTCGACGGTCTTGATCTCCTTGCGGAACCAGCCGCCCATCTGCACGCCGGTGTTGCCGGCCGGGAAGTTCATGACGCCGTAGCCGTCGAAGAACTCGCGCAGCAGGGCCATGCCGCCGCCGTTGTAGATCCAGGCGTTCTGCTGGCGGGCGTTCAGGCCGAACGGCACCGTCGCGTCGAAGGTGAAGGTCGGGTCCTTGCCGACATAGTAGTAGCTGGCGGTGTGGCCGCATTCGACCGTGCCGTTCTGCACGGCATCCAGCACCTGCAGACCGGGGACGATCTCACCGGCGGCGAAGGGGCGGATGGTGAACTTGCCGTCGGTCGCCGCGGCGACGCGGGCGGCGATGGTGTCGGCACCGCCGTAGATGGTGTCCAGGCTCTTGGGGAAGCTGGACGCGAGACGCCAATGAATTTCCGGCTGGGACTGCGCGATGGCGGGAGCCGCCAGCGTGCTGGCGGCGACGCCGACGCCGGCCGAGGTCAGGAAGGAACGACGCTTCATGAACGTTTCCTCATCGTTATGGCCATGACGCCCATTGCGTGAAGGCGTCTTTCGCTGAAAAGCAGACACTATGGTGCCTGAACAATCCTAGAAATCGCAGCGGCTTTCCGGCAATTCGTCAAAATGCATGGCTTCCATTCCCTTTCCATTCCACCACGTGGAAAGTACAGCGCGCACGCACGACTGTACCGGCGCCGACATCCCGTCGCCGCCCCGGGAATTCTCCAAGCACTGCATCGCAGGACCATGCGAAGACCGGCGTCTGCTCTTGAAAGCATCCATCAGCCGCATCGATCAACTGCGGAACCGTCTTGCCGCCACCTGAATGGTTACGTGTACCGATGATATATTCGACGTCCGGAAACGCACACACCCCTACTTTCGTTCAGGGGCGCAGAAGGGTGGGGAGTCACTGTCCCATGCCGGGAGCAGGCGTTTCGTACACGCACAAAAGCGTGCACAAGAAACGACATACAGCTTGGGGCTTCAAACTGGCGGGGATGCTTGGCCTGTTTGCGCGGCGGTCGGGGCGGTAGAACAGCCACCGCCCGCACCGCTCTGACGGAGGGCAAGAGGATGAACCAGATCCTCACTCTCCTGATCCTGCTGTTGCAGCCCTGATCCTGCTGTTGCAGCTGCTCAAGCTGGTGCTTGAGTATCCGAACCGCTGATCGGGTCGGCGTGCCGGGGGTGAAGACCCCGGTGCGCCTTCCCCGAAAATAGTGGGTTTTCAGGCAGTCGGCCACGGTTCGACCCGCCCCGATTCACCCCAGCGCGCGCTTCACGATCAGCGACAGCTTTTCCAGCATCGCCGGGTCGCGGTGGGACGGAGCGGTCATGATCGCATTGTCGAGTGCGGTGTGGCAGCCTTGGGAGCACAATCCGTCGCGGTGCGCCACCTTCGGCGCCAGGGCCGACACCAGCGAGCGCGCCTTGCCGGCATTGGCGACAACCACCTTGATCACCGCATCGACCGAGACATGGTCGTGCCCCTCGTGCCAGCAGTCGTAATCGGTGACCATGGCGACGGTCGCGTAGCACATTTCCGCCTCGCGGGCGAGCTTGGCCTCCGGCATGTTGGTCATGCCGATGACGTCGCAGCCCCAGCTGCGGTAGAGGTTCGATTCGGCGACGGTGGAGAATTGCGGCCCCTCCATCACCATGTAGGTGCCGCGCCGCTGGTGCGGGATTTCCAGTTCGGCCAGCGCCTGCTCGATCAGGTCGCCCAGCCGGCTGCAGACCGGATGGCCCAGCGCCACATGGGCGACCAGCCCGCTGCCGAAGAAGGTCTTATCGCGGGCGAAGGTGCGGTCGATGAACTGGTCGATCACCACGAAGGTGCCGGGCGGCAGATGCTCCTTCAGCGAACCGACGGCGGACACCGACAGGATGTCGGTCACGCCCAGCTGTTTCAGTGCGTGGATGTTGGCGCGGAAGTTCAGCTCCGACGGCGGAATCCGGTGGCCGCGGCCATGGCGCGGCAGGAAGACCAGCTTGCGGCCCTCGAACTCGCCGGTCAGCAGGTCGTCGGACGGGTCGCCGAAGGGCGTCGTCACCGTGACCCAGCGGGTGTTCTCCAGACCGTCGATATCGTACAGGCCGCTGCCGCCGATCACACCCAGAACCGCATCGTTCCCCATGGTCCGCTCTCTCCCGCTGACGATGGCGCGAGTATTTCGGGCATGGGAACGGATTGCAACGGCCCTGGAGACAATATCGGACGTTGCTACCCCACGGGTGCCGGTCGCCGGGGTCCGGCCAGACACAGCAGCAGCGCCCCCAGCAGCAGCCCGGCGGACAGTCCGCCGGCATGGGCACCCCACCCGACCTCCGCCAGCGGAGAGCTTGCGGGCGGCGGCAGCAGCGTCATCGCCGCGTTGAGCAGCGCGAATACGACGATCGCTCCCTGAACCAGCCGCCGCGGAAGCCGCCGCGACAGCAGCCCGAAGCGCGGGCGCATCCACAGGAAGGCACCCATCAGCGCGCAGATCGCCCCGCTCGCGCCGATCAGCGGCGCCATCCGGTCTGCCGCCAGCAGCCCCTCGGTCAGCGCTGCCGCCACGGTGCCGGCGAAGAACAGCAGCAGAAAGCGCAGATGCCCCGCCTCGCGCTCCACCACGTCGCCCAGCAGCCACAGCACCGCCATGTTGGAGGTCAGGTGCGTCAGGTCGCCATGGATCAGCACATGCCCGAACAGTCCGCGCCATAAGGCGGAGGTGGGCAGCGGCCCGGCCAGCTCGACCGTCCCGAAGAAATAGGCGGGGACGAAGGCGAAGGACTCCGGTGGCAGCCGCAGCACGAAGGCAAGGACGCACACCAAAATGATGGTGCGGTTGGCGTAGGGCGGCAGCGGCACGGCGATGACCGGCCGTTTCCCGCCACCCCCGCCCCGCCCCTGCCGGTTCCCCTGCCGATCCAGAGCCAGCGCCATCCCCCGCCTCCGCCCGTCGGTCATGCCATCCCGGCCCGCCAGGCGCTGCCGCGGCGATCGGCCTCACCCCAATGTAGGAAGGGGTATTGTGGAAGAACAGGCGTTTCCCGCGAAATCCGGCTCCTTCCTATACCGGTTGTACGGATTGGAGCGGTGCCCGACGACTGTCACAGTGACTCTACCATCCGGCGAGGAACCTTCCGCCGGACAAGGACAACCGGGGAAGAAACGACCATGAACGAACGTCAGGATACCGGCAGCATGACGGTGGAACGCCAGGGCCGCGTCATGGTGCTGACCATGAGCGACGCCGGCACCCGCAACGCGCTCGGCCTGCGGATGATGGCCGCCGGCCGCGACGCGCTGGACGAGGCGACGCACGATCCCAACATCGGCGCCATCGTGCTGACGGGGGCTGGCGGCGCCTTCAGTTCGGGCGGGCATCTGAACAACCTCTATCACCATGGCAGCCGCTCGCGGTCGGAGAACCGGGACGGGATCGAGCGCTTCCACGGCTGGGTCCGCGCAATGCGCGAATGCCCGAAGCCGATCGTCGCCGCGGTGGAAGGGCCGGCCGCCGGCGCCGGATTCTCGCTGGCTCTGGCCTGCGACCTGATCGTCGCGGCTGAGGACGCGCAGTTCCTGACCGCCTATGTCAAGGTCGGGCTGACGGCGGACGGCGGCGCCTCCGCCTCGCTGGCCCGCGCGCTGCCACCGCAGCTTTATGCCGAACTGATGCTGACCGGTGGCCCGGTGGACGCCGCCCGCCTGCATGCGGCAGGTGTCGTCAACCGGGTCACGGCACCGGGACAGGCACTGTCGGAGGCGGTCGCCTGGGCGCAGACCATCGCCGAGGGACCCGCCGGCGCCATGGGCCGCGCCAAGAAGCTGATGGAACTGGCCTATGGCAGCTTCGCCACCCAGCTTGCCCGCGAAAGCGACCTGTTCGTCGAAGCCCTGCACCATGGCGAAGCGAAGGAGGGCATCACCGCCTTCTTCGAAAAGCGCCCGCCGGTGTTCCACAAGCCCTGACGGGGACGGCTGATCAACCCGGCGTTGCGACAATCGCGGCGCCTGAACGCGCGTCACCCGGCCGCAGTGACATACGAGTGAGTCCAGTCCGCTCTTTGCGCGCCGGGCGGCACTCCGCCGAACGGCGTCCGAAAGGAGGTGACGCGAGTGAAGAAGTTCCTGAAGTGGCTCGACCGCTTCTGGTTCAAGTTGAAGATCGAGTTCCAAGCCGGCTTCAACAAGGACCGGGATGGCTAAGGGCCACGGGCGGGGCCGGGAAACCGGCTCCGCCTTCAGGATGGAAACTCGCGTCACCTCCTGCCCACAAAGCTACCATGCCCGCCGCGGAGTTCAAGGAGACAGGCGGACGGCACCAAGCCGTCCGGAAGGATTGCAGCGCCGTCAACACCCACCACCCAAAAGAGATCGCACCCGGCGGACAATTCCCCATACGTTTGCGTGTTGATGCCGCCGGTCGCTTGGTTGTATATGTGTCCGGCATGACACAACCGCGTCGCCCCCTGTCCGATGCCGAACGGCTCGACTGGATCCGCCTCATCCGCACCGAGAATGTGGGGCCGATCACCTTTCACCGCTTGCTGGAGCAGTATGGCAGCGCCCGTGCGGCACTGGACGCCTTGCCGGACCTGGCACGGCGTGGCGGGCGGACCAAACCGCTGCGCATCGCCTCCAAGGCGGAGGCGGAGCGCGAGATGCAGGCGAACCGCCGCTTCGGTGCCCGCCTGATCTGCGCCTGCGAGCCCGACTACCCGGAACCGCTGGCCGCGGTCGACGATGCCCCGCCGGTGATCTCGGTGGCGGGTCATTCCCATCTGCTGCAGCGGCGTGCGGTCGCCATCGTGGGCGCTCGCAACGCCTCGCTGAACGCCAAGAAATTCGCCGAGTCGCTGGCACGGGAGCTTGGCGCGGCCGGGCTGCTGGTCGTCTCCGGCCTTGCCCGCGGCATCGACACCGCCGCCCATGCCGGCTCGGTCGCAGGCGGCACCGCCGCAGTGCTGGCGGGCGGCATCGACGTCGTCTATCCGCCGGAGAATGAAGGACTCTACCGCGACATCGTGGCGCAGGGCGTTGTGGTGGCGGAAAGCGCCATCGGCACCCAGCCGCAGGCCCGTCATTTTCCCCGCCGCAACCGCCTGATCTCCGGCCTGTCGCTGGGCGTGCTGGTGGTGGAGGCGGCGCTGCGCTCCGGCTCGCTCATCACTGCGCGGATGGCGCTGGAACAGGGTCGGGAGGTGATGGCGGTGCCGGGTTCTCCGCTCGACCCGCGTTGCCACGGCACCAACAATCTGCTGCGCCAGGGGGCGACACTGGTGGAGAGGGCCGACGACGTGCTGCGCGCCATCGAGAACCTGCGGCCGCGGACGCTGGCGGAACGGCCGCGCGACCTGTTCAGCGCCGCCGGGCTGGTCCCCGGCCCCACCGCGGAACCGGACGAATCCGACCTTGCCAAGGCACGCGCCCTGGTGCTGGAAAACCTGGGCCCCTCGCCCGTCACCATTGACGAACTCGTCCGCGGGTGCCAATTGTCCGCTCCGGTGGTGCTGACCGTGGTTCTGGAACTTGAGCTTGCCGGCCGAGTCCAGCGTCTTCCCGGTCATCAGGTCTCTCTCGCCTGATCGGCGCCGCTTTGGTTTGAGTGGGCATACGCGAAGGGCTGGTTTCTTGCCGGGCAGCAACGTCGTCATCGTCGAATCGCCGGCCAAGGCGAAGACCATCAACAAGTATCTGGGCGACGACTACACCGTCATCGCCAGCTTCGGCCATGTCCGCGACCTTCCGGCGCGGGACGGATCGGTGCGCCCAGATGAAGACTTCGCGATGGAATGGGAGCTGGGCGACCGCTCCAAGCGCCACATCGACGAGATCGCCAAGGCGGTGAAATCGGCCGACCGCGTCTATCTCGCAACCGACCCGGATCGCGAGGGAGAGGCCATCGCCTGGCATCTGTCGGAACTGCTGCGCGAAAAGCACCTGACCGACAACCGCGACGTCCAGCGCATCACCTTCAACGAGATCACCAAGAGCGCGGTGCAAGCCGCCATCGCCAACCCGCGCGATGTGTCCCGCGAACTGGTCGACGCCTATCTGGCGCGCCGGGCGCTGGACTATCTGGTCGGCTTCACCCTGTCGCCGGTGCTGTGGCGCAAGCTGCCGGGCTCCAAGTCGGCCGGCCGCGTGCAGTCGGTGGCGCTGCGCCTGATCTGCGAGCGCGAGTCGGAGATCGAGGTCTTCAAGCCGCAGGAATACTGGTCGATCGCGGTGGGCTTCACCACGCCGGCCGGCTCCTCCTTCACCGCGTCGCTGACCCAGTTGGACGGCAAGAAGCTCGACAAGTTCGGTCTGCCCAACCGCGAGGCGGCGGAAGCCGCCGTGGCGAAGATCCGCCCGCAGGCCTTCACCGTCTCGACGGTCGAGCGCAAGCAGAGCCGCCGCAACCCGTCGCCGCCCTTCACCACCTCGACCCTGCAGCAGGAGGCCTCGCGCAAGCTGGGCTTCGGCGCCACCCGCACGATGCGGACCGCTCAGAAGCTGTATGAGGGCGTGGACATCGGCGGTGAGACGGTCGGCCTCATCACCTATATGCGAACCGACGGCGTCAGCCTGTCGCAGGAGGCCATCGACGGCGCCCGCAGCCTGATCGGCAGCCAGTATGGCGAGCGCTACGTCCCGGCCCAGCCGCGCGTCTACAAGACCGCCGCCAAGAACGCCCAGGAGGCCCACGAGGCCATCCGCCCGACCGACCTGCAGCGCCGGCCGGACACGGTTTCCGCCTATCTGGAAGGCGACGAGCTGCGGCTGTACGAGCTGATCTGGAAGCGCACGCTGGCGAGCCAGATGGAAAGCGCCGTGCTGGATCAGGTGGCGGTGGACATCGCCGGCCCGTCGAAGGACGTGGTGCTGCGCGCCACCGGCTCCATCGTCGTGTTCGACGGCTTCCTGAAGGTCTATCAGGAGGACCGCGACGACGCCGAAGACGACCAGCAGGAGCGCCGCCTGCCGGCCATGGACCAGGGCGACGCGCTTTCCCGCGGCGACATCAATCCGGAACAGCATTTCACCCAGCCGCCGCCGCGCTATTCCGAAGCCAGCCTCGTCAAGAAGCTGGAGGAGCTGGGGATCGGCCGCCCGTCCACCTACGCCTCGATCCTGCAGGTGCTGCAGGACCGCAATTACGTCCGGCTGGACAAGCGGCGCTTCATCCCGGAAGACCGCGGCCGGCTGGTGACCGCCTTCCTGGAGAATTTCTTCCACCGTTATGTGGAGTACAACTTCACGGCGGAGCTGGAGAACCAGCTGGACGAGATCTCCGACGGCAAGATCGACTGGAAGACCGTCCTGCGCGACTTCTGGACCGCCTTCGACGTGGCGGTGAACGGCACCAAGGATCTGACGATCACCCAGGTGCTGACCACGCTCGACAACGAACTGGGCGCCCACTTCTTCCCCGCCGCCACCGAGGACGGCCATGATCCGCGCGTCTGCCCGGTCTGCCGCGAGGGCCGGCTGGGGCTGAAGCTGGGCAAGATGGGCGCCTTCATCGGCTGCTCGCGCTATCCGGAGTGCCGCTACACCCGGCCGCTGGCCGTCGCCAACGACGAGAACGGCGAGGCGCAGGAAGGCCCGCGCGAGCTGGGCAACGATCCGGAAACCGGCCTGCCGGTGACGGTGCGGCGCGGCCCCTACGGCGCCTACATCCAGTTGGGCCCGGCGCCCACTGCGGCGGTCGCTCCGGCGGAGGAGCCGGCCGCCGAGGAGCCCGCCGCCGACGGCAAGAAGACCAAGGCGAAGAAAAAGAAGAAGGACGACACGCCGAAGCCCAAGCGGGTGTCACTGCCCAAGGGCATGGCGGCGGCCGACGTCGATCTCGACACCGCCCTGAAGCTGCTGGCCCTGCCCCGCACCATCGGCAACCACCCGGAGACGGGCGAGGAGATCAGCGCCGGCATCGGCCGCTTCGGTCCCTACCTGAAGCATGGCAGCGTCTACAAGTCGCTGACGCCCGATGACGACGTGCTGACCATCGGCATCAACCGCGCCGTCGATCTGCTGGCCGGCGCGGCCAAGAAGGCGTCGGCCCCGGCCAAGACACTGGGCGACCACCCGAAGACCGGCAAGCCGATCACCATGGGCTCCGGCCGGTTCGGTCCCTATGTGAAGCACGCCAGCGTCTATGCCTCGATCCCGAAGGGGACGGAGCCGGACAGCGTCACTCTGGAACAGGCGCTGGAACTGATCGACGCCAAGGTCGCCAAGGACGCTGCCAAGAAGGGCAAGGCGCCAAAGGAGGCCGAGCCGGCCAAGGCCGAGGGAGCGGAGGCGGAAAAGCCCGCCAAGGCGAAGGCCCCGGCAAAGACTGCGGCGAAGAAGCCCGCCGCCAAGAAGGCGACCAAGGCCAAGGCCGCCAAGGACGCTCCGGCGGAAGCCACGGCACCGAAGAAGAAGACCGCCAAGGCATCCTGACCGAGCCGAAGGCGCCGTATGGCGGGGGCTGAGCAATGGCGACCATTCGTGAAGCATTGCTTGCCGCCCTCGACCATCACGCCGCCGGCCGGCTCGACGCGGCGGCGACTCTCTACAGCCGCATCATCGAGGCGGATCACGGCCAGGCGGATGCCCACCATCTGCTCGGCGTCGCGTTGACGCAGATGGGGCGCGCAATCGATGCCGTCGCGTCCTTTCGAACGGCGATCCGTCTCGCGCCGGCGCAGGCCTCCTACCGGTCGAACGCCGGAAACGCCCTGAAGGCGCTCGGGCGGGAGGACGACGCGCGCGCCTGCTGCCGCATGGCCCTCGCCCTGGAACCGGATCACCCGGATGCGCTGGGCAATCTCGCCGCCATGACCGCCGATCCTGGCGGGGCGCTGGTTATCGCCCGCCGCAGCGGCCGTCTCGACCCGCTGAAGGAAGAAACGCGGTTCAATTGCGGCGTTCTACAACGCCGCCTTGGACGCGAGGACGAGGCGCTGGACAGCTTTCGTGCCTGTCTGCTGCTTTCGCCTGCTCATGCCGCTGCCCTTCATGCGGCAGCCGAACTGGTGGAAAAGGATCGGCCGGCCGAGGCGGCTACCCTTTTCCTGCGGATCGCCCGTCTGGTTCCGGACTCCTTCGGGTCGCTCCTTCGCTCCGCGGCGGCTCTCTCGCGTTCCGGTGCGGTGGACGGCGCCATCGCCCTGCTCGACTGGCTGGTCCGCAAAGCTCCGGATCTGGCGGAAGCCCATTTCAACCGCGCCGGCCTGCATCACGAATCGGGCAGCCTGGAGGCCGCGTCCGCCGGCTACCGCCGGACTCTCGCGCTGACGCCGGGCGATGCCGAGGCATGGTACAGCCTCGCGTCCGTGGAGAAGGACCGGCACCGGATGGAGGCCGCCACCAGGGGATACCGCCGGGCGCTGGCCGTCGCCCCGTCCTTCCAGGCGGCCGAACTCGATCTGCGCGTCGTGCTCGGCCGACAGTTTCCCGCCTGGCATTTCACCATGCTGGCGGATCAGGCGCGCAATGCCGCCTATCAGCGCGCGATAGACGCGGCGGTGAAGCCCGGCATGATCGTTCTGGAGATCGGCACCGGTGCGGGTCTGCTCGCCATGATGGCCGCCAGGGCCGGTGCCGCCCATGTCTACAGCTGCGAACTGTTGCGGCCGCTGGCGGAACTGGCGCGCGCAATCGTGTCCGACAACGGCTTGTCGGACCGGATCACCATCATCAACAAGCGGTCGTCGGAACTGCGCATCGGGGTCGATCTTCCCGAACCGGCCGATCTGCTGATCTCCGAAATCCTCGACGCCGGTCTGTTGGGTGAAGGAGCGGCGGCAAGCGTGGCAAAGGCGGCGCGCGCCCTGGTGAAGCCCGACGCCGTGATCCTGCCGCGAGGCGCGGTCATCAAGGCGATGCCAATCGAATGCCCGGCCTTGCGCAGCGTGAACCCGGTCGGCTCCATCGCCGGATTCGACCTGTCTCGGCTGGAGGCGTATCGCAACCTCTCCTATACCGTGCTGGCGTTGAACGATCTGCCGCACCGGCCGCTGGGGCCGCCAACCGATGTCTGCTGGATCAACCTGCGCAATCCGCCTGCGCATGGGCCGGTCGGGTCCGCCCGCCTCTCCATCGCCGCCGACGGTGCCCTGCACGCCATCGCCTTCTGGTTCGAACTCCACATCGACGACAACACGGTGCTGTCCACCGCTCCGGGGTCGGAGTCGCGCCATTGGCAACAGGCTCTGCAATTCCTGGCGAGCGACCAACCGGTTCGGGTTGGCGACGCGGTCGAGGCCCGCCTGAGTTACATCGCCGGACGTCTTCACTTCACGATTTGACCGTGCCCGCGCGCATAGGACGGGCATCGATCCGGAACTCTGTCGCCGGTTCAATTTCCTATCATATTAGTAGATATTTGTCCGGTTATAGCGATTTTAGATGTTGAATTCGACAGCCATCTGTCGTCTCATTCTCCCCGGCCCGCAGGTTCCCCGTGTTACCCGCAGGCCGGGCGCGTTAAGCTGCCGGCGCTGCGCAACCCAAGCAATACGGGAGGACAACAACCATGAGCGCCGCGGTTTCCACACACGATCCCCATGCCCCGCAGAACGCCCCGCTGGTCCTGCGCGAGGACCGCGATGGCGTCGCCACGCTGACGCTGAACCGGCCCAAGGCGCGCAACGCGCTGTCGGTGGGGCTGATGGCGGCGCTGCAGGACGCGCTGGATGCCATCCATGAGGACCGCTCCGTGCGTGCCGTGGTGCTGGCCGGGGCCGGCGGCGCCTTCTGCGCCGGGCATGATCTGAAGGAGATGCGCGCCGCCCCGTCGCGTGAGCTGTACGAGGCGCTGTTCACCCAGTGCTCGCGCCTGATGCTGACGATCAACCGCGTCCGTCAGCCGGTGATCGCCAAGGTGCGCGGCGTGGCGACCGCCGCCGGTTGCCAGCTGGTGGCGACCTGCGACCTCGCCTATTGCGAGGAGGAGGCGCGCTTTGCAACGCCAGGGGTGAATATCGGGCTGTTCTGCTCGACGCCGATGGTGGCGCTGACCCGCGCGGTCGGGCGCAAGGCGGCGATGGAGATGCTGCTGCTGGGCGACCTGATCGACGCGGAGGAGGCGGAGCGCATCGGCCTCGTCAACCGCACGGTGCCGGCCGATCAGCTGGACGAGGTGGTGGACGGCGTCGCGGCGAAGATCGCATCCAAGTCGCCGCTGACCCTCGCCACCGGCAAGGAGGCCTTCTACCGCCAGATCGAGCTGGATGCCGAAGGCGCCTACGCCTATGCGGCAAAGGTGATGACCGAGAACATGATGGCGCAGGACGCCGCCGAGGGCATCGACGCCTTCCTGGGCAAGCGCACGCCGGTCTGGTGCGGCCGATGACCGGGCAGAAGATCACCGAGCCGGCCGACTACACCGACGCCTTCCTGCGCGGCGTGCTGGACAATGCGAAGAGCATCGCCGTGGTTGGGGCCAGCGCCGATCCGGTGAAGGCCAGCTTCTTCGTGATGAAGTACCTGCGCGACAAGGGCTACACGGTCATCCCGGTCAACCCGAAGATGGCCGGCCAGACCATCCTCGGCCTGCCGGTCTATGCCAGCCTGAAGGACCTGCCGGAGCCGCCGGACATGGTGGACGTCTTCCGCAACTCCGCCGCCGCCGGCGGGGTGACGGACGAGGCCATCGCCGCCGGGGCCAAGGTGGTGTGGATGCAGCTGGGCGTGCGCAACGACGAGGCGGCGGCGCGGGCCCAAGACGCCGGCCTGACCGTGGTGATGGACCGCTGCCCGAAGATGGAGATCCAACGCCTCTACGGCGAGATCGGCCGGATCGGGGTCAATTCCAACGTTCTGGTGACGCGCCGCATGGCGCCGACGAAATCGTTCAAAAAACTGATCTGACAAACTGGGGGAATCACACAGATGACTGAGCAGAAGAGCTTCGGTTTCGAGACCCGCGCCATCCATGCCGGCGCGGCGCCCGACCCGGCGACCGGCGCGCGGCAGACGCCGATCTACCAGACCACCAGCTTCGTCTTCGAGGATGTCGACGACGCCGCCTCGCTGTTCAACCTGCAGAAGGTCGGCTTCATCTATTCCCGCCTGACCAACCCGACGGTGGCGGTGCTGGAGGAGCGGCTGGCGAACCTGGAAGGCGGCGCCGGCGCCACCGCGACCTCGTCCGGCCATGCGGCGCAGCTGCTGGCCCTGTTCCCGCTGATGGCGCCCGGCGACCACATCGTCGCCTCGAAGAAGCTCTACGGCGGCTCGCTGAACCAGCTCGGCATCAGCTTCCCGCGCGCCTTCGGCTGGGAGCCCAGCTTCGTCGATACCGACGACGTGGAGAACGTGAAGGCCGCGATCACCGAGAAGACCAAGGCGATCTTCGTCGAAAGCCTCGCCAACCCCGGCGGCGTGGTGACGGACATCGAGGCCATCGCCAGGATCGCCGACGATGCCGGCATCCCCCTGATCGTCGACAACACGCTGGCGACCCCCTACCTGATCAACCCGATCCAGTGGGGCGCCACGCTGGTGGTGCATTCGACCACCAAGTTCCTGTCCGGCAACGGCACCTCGGTCGGCGGCGTGGTGGTGGACAGCGGCAAGTTCGACTGGAGCAAGTCCGGCAAGTTCCCCGCGCTGAGCGAGCCCGATCCCGGCTATCACGGCCTGCGCTTCCACGAGACCTTCGGCCATCTCGCCTTCACCATCCACGGCCATGCCGTCGGCCTGCGCGACCTGGGGCCGAGCCAGGCGCCGATGAACGCCTTCCTGACGCTGAACGGCATCGAAACCCTGCCGCTGCGCATGCAGCGCCACGCCGACAGCGCGCTAAAGGTGGCGCAGTTCCTGGAAAGCCATCCGGCGGTCGGCTGGGTCAGCTATGCCGGGTTGGAGTCGTCCAAGTACCGTGATCTCGCGAAGAAGTACCTGCCGCGCGGCGCCGGTGCGGTGCTGACCTTCGGCGTCAAGGGTGGCTTCGAGGCCGGCGTGAAGGTGGTGGAGAGCGTCGAGCTGTTCAGCCATCTCGCCAACATCGGCGATGCGCGCTCCCTCATCATCCACCCGTCCTCGACCACCCACCGCCAGCTGTCGGCGGAGGCCCAGGCCTCGGCCGGCGCCGGTCCCGAGGTGATCCGCCTGTCCATCGGGCTGGAGACGGCGGAGGACATCATCGCCGACCTGGATCAGGCGCTGAACAAGACGCTGGGGTAAACCCCCCGGTTCGGCGGCGGGTTACTCCGCCGCCGGCAGCGGGGCCGCCACCGGTTCGGCCTTGCGGCGGTCGTCGGGCAGCAGCAGGGCGGCGGCGAAGGCGAGCGCGGCCAGCGCCGACAGGGTCATGTAGAGCATGGTGAACTCGCCGGTGCGCTCGTAGACCCAGGCGACCAGTTGGACCGCCAGCGGGCCGGCGCCGAAGGACAGGATGTATTTGGCGCCGAAGGCCAGCCCGCGATGCTTGTCCGGGGTGTAGCGGGCCAGCAGCATGTTCTCCGCCGGGATCTGCGTCTGGGAGGCGATGACCACGAAGGCGGCGGCGGCGACCAGCGGCAGGTCGGCCAGGACGGCGACGGCGGCCATCATCGGGATCTGAACCAGCAGGCAAAGCATATAGACACGCTTCAGCGAATGGCGGTCGGCCAGCACGCCGCCGATCATCTGCGGCAGGGCCGCGATCAGGTAGACCGCCGTCACCAGCCCGCCGACGCCCAGCGTGCCCGTGCCGAGCCAGCCGCCCAGCCGCGCCTCGAACAGCTTGGGCAGCACGACCTGCATGGCGTTGAAGATCAGCCCGGCGCAGACCATGGTCAGCGACAGCACGAAGAAGGCACGCACCACGTCGCCGCGCGACGGCTTGGGCTGCGGCTTCACGTCGGCATGACGGTCCTGGACGATGCCGCTCATGATCAGCAGGGCCAGGGCCGTCCCCATCACGAGGCAGATGGCGCCGGGGATGATGAAGGCCATGCGCCAGTTCAGCCATTCCGTCAGGCTGCCGGCGACCACCGCGGCGGTGGCGACGCCGAAGGTGCCGAACAGGCCGAGCCAGCCCATCGCCTTGCCGCGGTTCTCGGCATTCGCCATCATCCAGGCCATGCCGACGGGGTGGTAGATCGACGCCCCCAGCCCCAGCAGGGCCAGCGACCACATCAGCATCTCCGGCCCGTCCGACAGCCCGGCCATCACCGCCCCGCCGCCGGTCATCAGGTAGAAGACCGCCATCATGCCGGCCGAACTCCAGCGGTCGCCCAGCCAGCCGGCCAGCGGCGCCCCCAGGCCGATCATGAAGGCGCCCAGCGTCCACAGCCGGATCAGCTCGTCATAGGACAGCTTCCATTCGGTTTCCAGCGCCAGCACGATGGTGAGGAACAGTGCCGACACGATGTGCATCAGCGTGTGCCCGACCCAGGCGAACCCGACGGACAGCCGGGCCGAGGTCGGCGACGGCAGGGCGGCGCTGGCGGATGGATGGCTCATAGAACGTCTCCGGCCCCGGATTTGTCCTTTCCGGGGAATGTTTCACGGGCAAGCGAAGAGAAAAGCTGGCACGGGATGGTTGAACCGTCCAGTGCGCCTGCCTCATGGCGGGCATGTCTGCTTGATTTCGAGCGTCGACTTGGTAAGGCGACCGCAGGACTGCGGACAGGCCGATGTGGTGAATTGCCATATGTGGCTTCACCACATCGCAGGGACGGCCTATATTGAAGCATGGACAAAGCCGTACTCCTCCTGTCTCGCAAGACCGTCTACGACGACGGGAGCATTGTTCAAGTGCGGGTCTGGTCGGTCGCGGCTCCGGTGCCGCCGTCGGAACACCGGTACAAATACAGCCTATTCTACGGCAAGGACGGCGAGCGGATCGTCGGATATGACAACGAGAAGGGCAAGGGCGACCACAAACACATCCGTGGCCGGGAATTGCCGGTTCGCTTCGAGACCATCGAGCAGTTGATCGACCAATTCTTCAGCGAAGTCGCCGCGGTTAGAGAGGGAAGGTTATGACCACGCTTCAGATCCACATCGGTGTCGATCTCCAGGCCGAGGCGGCGGCGATCAAGGATGCACTTCGCCGCCACAAGGCTGGAGAGACCATCCAGGAACACCACATCACCTTCGAATCCTTCGAAGGCATGAGCCGGATCCTGACACCGAAGCGCTTGGAAATTCTCCGGTATCTGCACCGCAATCCCACGGCCAGTATCCGGGCGCTGGCCGGAGCGCTGGGCCGGGATTACCGCAACGTCCACATGGACGTGACCGCATTGGTCGATGCCGGTCTGATCGACGACCAGGATGGATTGCGGGTCGACTATGACGATGTCGAAATGAAGATGGCACTCTGATCGGAATCGCTCAGTCGTTGACGTTCCCGCGCATCTTCTTCACCTCCGACCGCTTGGCCTTCCCTTCCAGACGCCGCTCCTTGGATCCCTTGGTCGGCTTGGTCGGGCGGCGGGGCGGCGGCGGGGGAGCGGCAGCGTCGCGGATCAGGTCGATCAGGCGCTCGCGGGCATCTTCCCGGTTGCGGATTTGCGAGCGGTGGCGGTCGGCGACCAGGATCAGCACGCCGTCCTGGGTCAGGCGGGAGCCGGCGAGCCGTTCCAGCCGGTAGCGCACCGGATCGGGCAGGTTCGGCGACCGCCGCACGTCGAAGCGAAGCTGGACCGCCGTCTCCGTCTTGTTGACGTGCTGGCCGCCGGGGCCGGAGGCGCGGACGAACTCCTCCTGCAACTCGTTTTCGTCCAGGCTGATGCGGGGCGTGACCCTGATCATTCAGTCCTCTCCGACGGTGGCTCCAGCGGATGGCGGGCGCGGAAGGCGCGGGCAAGGGCGGCGAAGCCGGCGACGTCGATCTCCTCCGCCCGCGCGGTCGGGGCGATGCCGGTCTCCTCCAGCAGGGCCTCGGCATTGCCCAGCGACTTCAGGCTCTGGCGCAGCATCTTGCGGCGCTGGCCGAAGGCGGCGGCGGTGACCTGCTCCAGCGCGCGCCAGTCGGCCGGCTCCGGGTTCGCCCGCGGGGTCAGGTGGACCACCGTCGATTCGACTTTCGGCGGCGGGGTGAAGGCGCGCGGCGGCAGGTTGAACAGCACACGGGCATCCGAACGCCACTGGGTGATGACCGACAGCCGGCCATAGGCCTTGCTGCCGGGCTTCGCCACCAGCCGGTCGGCGACCTCCTTCTGGAACATCAGGGTCAGGCTGACATAGGCCTCGATCCGCGCCAGCCAGCCCAGCAGAAGCGGCGTCGCCACGTTGTAGGGCAGATTGGCGACGATGGCGCGCGGGGCGGGAGCCAGATCCTCGGGGTCCACCGTCAGGGCGTCGGCCTCGACGATGGACAGCCGGCCTTGGGACGCCTCGATCACGTCCTGCAATGCCTCGATGAAGCGGCGGTCGCGTTCGATGGCGATGACCTTCACCGCATTGGTCGCCAGGAGCGCACGGGTCAGCCCGCCGGGACCGGGGCCGACCTCGATGGCGGTGGTGCCGGCCGGCAGGTTGGCCGAGCGGGCGATCCGTCCCGTCAGGTTCAGGTCGAGCAGGAAGTTCTGACCCAGCGACTTACGCGCTTCCAGCCCGAAGCGCGCGATCACGTCGCGCAGCGGCGGCAGGGCGTGCGGGTCGAAGGCGGCGGGCGCGGCGGAGGCGGCAGGGGCGGAGATCGGGTCGGTCATTCCCGACTTATAGGCATCCCCCGCCCGCTTCACCAGACGGCAGTTTGTACCAGGTGCTACAGCAGGCGGCGCAGCAGCACGACCGCGACCACGCCGGCCGCCACCGCCACCACCATCGGAACGCGCCGGGCGATCAGGCAGACGAAGGCCGCGGCCAGCGCATCGGACGGGCGCGACAGCGCGGCGGGCGCCACCAGCGCCACCAGCACCGCCCCCGGCGTGGCCTCCATCGCCGCATTCGCCGCCGGGCCGAGGCGCACCCGCGCGATCAGCCATGGCCCGCCGATCCGGGTCATCCAGGTGACCAGCGCCCCGCCCAGCACGATGGCGAGGAGGCTCCAGTCCAGATGCAGCATTTCAAGCATTGCGCGCCCTCCCCTTTCCCTGCCATGCGGCGACGGCTCCACCGGCCAGCGCGCCGGCGATGATGTGCCAGGTGCCGCCGGGCGACAGCGCATGGACGGCCAGCGCGGCGGCGGCGCTCGCCAGCCAGGGCGGCAGCGAGCCGACGCCTCGCCAGAAGCCGGCGAGCAGGCAGAGGAAAACGGCGATGAAGGTGAAATCCAGCCCCCAGGCGGTGGGATCGGCGATCAGCGCCCCGGCCAGCGTCCCGGCCACCGTGCTGGCGAGCCACGCCAGATAGAGCGTCGCCGCCACCCCGTACCAATAAGCCAGCGTCAGATCCGGCCCGCGGCGCAGAGCCAGCGCCCATTGCTCGTCGGTCATGAAGAACAGCGCCAGACCGGCCCTCGCGCGCGGGATGCCGCGGAAGCGCGGCTCCAGCGTTGCCCCCATCAGCAGGTGACGCAGATTGACCAGCAGGATGGCGCCGACCACGGCCAGCCCGGCGCTGCCCCCGCTTCCATTTTTGTCCAGCAGTTCGACCGCGACGAACTGGGAGCTGCCGGCGAAGACCAGCGCGCTCATCAGGCCCATGTCGAGCGCCGACAACCCGGCCTTGGCGGCGAGACTGCCCAGCAGGAAGCCGAAGGGAATTGCGCCCGCCACGATCGGCAGGCAATGGACGACGCCCGCCGCGAATTCCTGCCGCGGGGATGCCGGTATGGTGATGCTGTCCGTGCTCATATGCGTGCCATATGCTTGCTCATGGGCGGCAAGCTAGGCGGCCGCAGCCGCGCCGTCTTGGACGGGATTGCTGCCGCGCCGGTACTGGCCGGGGGAGACACCGACCCGTCCCTTGAACACCCGGTTGAAATGCGCCTGATCGCAGAAGCCGCAGGCCAGCGCCACGTCGGCGAGCGGCAGCGGCCCGATGAGCATCCGCTTGGCTTGTGCGACCCGCCGGTCGGTCAGATAGCCATGCGGGGTCGTCCCCACCGCCGCCCGGAAGACGCGCAGCAGATGGAACCGGCTGAGCCCCGCCGACTCGGCGAGATCGGCCAGTTCGACGGGACTGTCGAGATGGGCGTCCAAAAATTCCCGCGCACGGCGGACGGCCACCGGCTCCTGCCCCGCTTCCCGTGGGCGGGCACTCAGGTCGCCGTGGCGCAGGGCCAGCGCGGTGAAGGCCCGCAGCGCGTCGGTGTCGGTGCGCAAGGGTTCGCGATGCGGACCCTCCAGCCCATGATGCAGGCCGCGCAGGGCCTGGAACAGCTCCGGATCGTCCAGTTCGGTGGCGGCGAAATGCGGCGCGACCGGCCGGCCGAGCGCGTCGGTCATCGCCTGTTCGATCAGGGCGACCGGCGGGTAGAACATGCGGTAGGCATAGCCGTCTTCCGCCGGCCGGCCGTCGTGCCGAACCTCCGGGTCGAGCACCACCACCTGCCCGGCCCGCGCCACCCGTTCGGCGCCGCGGCAGCGGTACAGCTCGGTCCCGGCGGTGATGACGCCGACCACATAGGTTTCATGTGTGTGGGGCGCGTAGGCGTGGCGCTGGAAGCGGGCGTTCAGGCATTCCATGCCGTCGAATCGCGTCTCCCGCCACAGCCGGGCAAAGTCCCCGCCGGCGGCCGGTGTCTCGGCAAGTGCGGATTGCTGGTCCATGCCGCAGTCTAACAGGCGGGCATGCTGGTCGTCTTGGACAGGATTGCGGGGAGCCGGATTTCGGTCGCCATGACCGCCGGGTTACTCGTCCTCGCCGTCACCCAGCAGATAGTCGATGTCGCCGCCGTCGAGCGCGCTGACCAGCCCCTTGCCCTCGATGGTGGCGGCGGACAGGCTGCCCTTGCGGCGCTGGAGGTCGAGGATGCGTTCCTCCACCGTGTTGGCGGCGATCAGCTTGTAGACGAAGACCGGCTTGTCCTGGCCGATGCGATAGGCGCGGTCGGTCGCCTGATCCTCGGCGGCCGGATTCCACCAGGGATCGTAATGGATCACGGTGTCGGCGGCGGTCAGGTTCAGGCCGCGGCCGCCGGCCTTCAGGCTGATGAGGAAGACCGGAACCTCGCGGGCCTGGAAGCGGTTCACCGGCTCGGCGCGGTCCAGCGTGCGGCCGGTCAGCTCGACATAGGGAATGGCGGCCTTCTCCAGTTCCAGCTTGATCAGGTCGAGCATGGTGGTGAACTGCGAGAAGATCAGGATGCGCCGGCCTTCCGGCACCATCTCCTTCACCATTTCGGTCAGGGCGTCGAGCTTGGCGCTGTGACGCGCCTTGCCGCCCCCCGCGGCCCCCCCCAGCGACTTCAGCAGGCGCGGATCGCAGCAGACCTGACGGAGCTTCAACAGCGCGTCGATCACCGCAATGGCGTTCTGGCCCAGCCCCTTGCCGCTGGCGGCCAGCGCCGCGCGCACCGTCTCGTTCACCGACAGGCGGATGGTCTCGTAGAGGTCGCGCTGGTCGCGGTCGAGGTCGATGCGCACCACCACCTCGGTCTTCGGCGGCAGCTCCTTCGCCACCGCCTCCTTGGTGCGGCGGAGCAGGAAGGGGCGGATGCGGCGCATCAGCAGGTTGGCGCGCGTGTTGTCGCCGCGCTTCTCGATGGGCACGCGATAGCGCTTGCCGAATTCCTTGCGGTCGCCCAGCAGCCCCGGCATCAGGAAGGCGAACTGGCTCCACAGTTCGCCCAGGTTGTTCTCCACCGGCGTGCCGGACAGGCAGAGCCGATGCCGGGCCGGCAGCGCCGCCACCGCGCGGGTCGCCTTGCCGTCGGGGTTCTTGATCGCCTGCGCCTCGTCCAGCACGATCATGTGCCAGGTCAGCCGCTTCAGCAGGTCGACGTCGCGCGCCACCACGCCATAGGTGGTCACGACGATGTGGGCGCGGTCGATGTCGGCCAGCTTGCCGTGGCGGTCGACGCCATGCAGAACCACCACCCGCAGATGCGGGGTGAAGCGCTCCGATTCGGCCACCCAGTTGGGCACGAGGCTGGTCGGCACCACCACCATGCAGGGCTCGGTCAGCCGCCCCTCATGCTCCTCCATCGCGATGTGGGCCAGCGTCTGGGCGGTCTTGCCCAGCCCCATGTCGTCGGCCAGGATGCCGGCGACGTTGTTGGCGCGCAGGCTCTGCATCCAGGCAAGGCCGCCGCGCTGGTAGTCGCGCAACTCGCCCTTGAAGCCCGGTGGCGGGGTCATGTCGCCCGGCATCTCGTCGGCGCGCAGGCGCTGGAGATAGCCGTCGATCTGCGCCGTCTCGTCGCCGCGCCGGGCGATCAGGTCGTCGATGTCCAGCAGGGAGTCGGCTTCGGCCAGCGGCACCTTCAGCCGGTCGCCGCTGCTGCGCCCGCTATCCAGCATCGCTTCCAGCACGCTGAGCAGCCGCTCGATGCGCTCGGCCGGCAGGGCCAGGACGTTGCCGTCGTCGAGAACGATGTGGGCGCGTCCGTCGATGATGCGGGTGGTCGACAGGCCGCCCTTCTCCACCAGCCGGGCGAGGATGGGCAGCAGCGGCTGGCGCTCGCCGTCGATCTCGACGCCGACATCCAGGTCGAACCAGCCGTCGCCGGCGTCGCGCACCGCGACCTCGACCTCGGCGCCCGGCTCGATCACCTTGGTGCCGAAATCGGCGCCGATCTCCATGACCCAGCCGGCCTTCGTCAGGCCCGGGACCTCCGTGGTCAGGAAATGCTGCCAGCGCTCCTCCACGTCGCGGCCGGTCAGCCAGTGGACGCGCGAGCCGCGGGCGTTCAGCGCACCCTTCGGCGGCTCGATCCGCGCCTGGGCGAAACCGAGGCCGGACAGCCGGTCAAGCGCCGCCTGCTCGTCGGCCTTGTCGCGGCGGACGAAGGTGACGTCGCCGAACTCATCCTCGTAACGGGCGAACTGGCGCTGGTCGTCGGGCTCGATCTCCACCGGGCGGTCGGCTTCGCCATAGTCGAAGGACAGGCGCAGCACGTCGACCAGCCCATCGGCCGGCGTCACCACGCGCCCCAGCCGCGCGATGATGCGCGGCGACCGCTCGACGATGGCCGCGGCGTCGGCGGCTCCGCTGCGCACGCCGGGAATGCCGGTGTCGCGGAAATTGGGCGTCGAAATGGAGGGCGGCGGCGGGGTGATGCGCGGCATCGACGCGACACCACTGCGCGATGGCCCGAACAGGCGGGAGGGCGTCGATTTGGACGGAACCGGCGGCGGCGCCGGAGCGGGCGGCACCGGCTTGGCCTTCGGCACCTCCACCACCTGCAGATCGACCGGAAAGACGGTGCCGGTGGCGCTGTCCACGCACCAGTAGGACTGGCCCTTCACCAGAACGCTGCGTTCGGGCAGGCCGGTCGGGCGCAGCTTGCGGGTGGCGGGATCGCGGAAGGTGCGGACGGTGCGGCCCGGCGCCTCGGCCAGCGGGGTGCCGTCGCGCCAGCGCAGCCGCCCGGTGGAGAGCAGGCGGCGCAGCAGGCGGTCCACCGCCTCGCCCCGGCTCTTGGCGACGGGTGTGCGCTCCGTCCCGCCGCCGCCGAGCAGGCGGGCGATGGCACGGTCGGCGTCGCCGTCGAGCGAGCGCGGCGCCTTCGCCAACACGTCGCGCGGGGTGGCGGGGCTGGTGTCGGCCGATCCCTCCGCCACGAATTCCGCCAGGATGTAGCAGGCGATATCGCCCTGCCCCGGTTCCAGGGTCCAGCGCAGGCTGCGCACCGGCTCCGGCTTGGGTGGGGCTGGCGGAGGGGGAGGAGGCGCAACGGTGCGGATCGGCGTCGGGACCGGCGGGCGGACCAGCGACAGCGGGGGCTTCGGCGTGGCGGGCACCGGGGATGCCGGGGGTGCGGCGGCCGGCTTCGGCTGCGGGACCGGCGGGAGGCTTGCCGGCGCGGCTGCCGGAATGGGAGGCGGTGGCGGGGGGGGCGCCAGCGGCGCCTTGACGTCGGCGACGTCGAACAGGGAAGCGCGGCGCCATTCCGGACGGCTTTCCAGCGCCAGCATCGCCGCCGCGGCCATATGGGCGCAGGCGTTACGGCCGCAGCTGCAGGTCCGCTCCAGCACGACGCTGCGCTTGCCCTGCACCGGGGTCACCGTCACCGACAGGCGGCGTCCGAGGTCGCTGACCTCCGCCTCGATCCGGTCGCCGCCGGGAGGCCCCAGCGTCGCCGCACCGGTCATCATCAGCGTGCGGCCGCGCTGCAGCGTCTTGGCATCGAAGACGCGCGTCAGGTCCTCCTGGGCGAAGGGGACGGCGGCGCCACCCGAAGGGCCACGCGGCAGGGCATCGAATAGCGACATGCGGTGCGGAAGTGACCTGGCCGGAACGGAACGGAAACGGGGCGTCGGTATAGGACCTTGCGCCGCGGGACGCAAGCCCCTGGCTTCAGCTTGCGGGTCACGCGCGACCGCCCGTCATACCACAGGACGCCGCCGGCTTCATCCCGGTTGCTGGCTTATCCGCCGGTTCCGGGGAAGATGCGGCCGGCCAGCTCGCACAGTCCCGCGCCGCTGCCGAAATGGTAGGCCACGCGGCGGATGGTCCCCTCGACGAAGGACGGATCGCCGGCATGGACCAGCAGGGCGAGCCCAAGCGCCAGCGCCCCCAGCAGCCAGGGCGAGACGCGCAGGCGCGGCGCGCCGTCCTTCCGGCTGGTCCACAGGAACAGCAGGACCGACAGGCCGCCGATCAGCAGCCCGGCCACCACCTCCGCCCCGGAATGGGCCGACACCGCGACACGGGACGCGCCGATGGCCAGCACCAGCGCCACCGCCGCCAGCGGCAGGCCGATCCTGAGCCAGACGGAGCGGGCGTCGCGCGCCGCCAGTGCAGCCACGGAACCGTAGAAGACGGTAGCGAAGGCGGCGTGCCCGCTGGGGCTGACGAAACGGTCGCCGGCGAACAGCGAGGGAAACAGCGGAAAGTCCGGCAGGCCGCAGCCATGCCCCACCAGCTTCAGCACCACCATGGCGCCGAGGCAGAGCGACAGCGCCAGCAGCCAGCGCAGCGCCAGCGGCGCCGAATGGTGCCGCCAGAGGGCGGTGGCGTAGAGGGCGGAAAGCGGGACGAGAAGGCTGCTGCTGCCCAGATGGGTGATGGCGCCGCTGGCGGTGGCGAACATCGGGACCCCGTTGATGGTGGTGGAGGCGGCGGAAGGAACGGCTTTGCCAGATGGTGCGGCGCAGCACGGACGGCAAGGGCCGGAAAATTCCGCCCCGCCCTACCCCTCCACCCGGTCGGCGCGCGCGTCGGCGATGACGCAGTTGCGGCCGGACCGCTTCGCCTCGTACAGCGCCTCGTCGGCGCGACGGATCAGGCCCTCGGCCGTGTCGCCCAGCCGGCCGCCGATGGAGATGCCGATGGACACGGTCACGTTGATCTCGCCGCGGTCGTTCGACACGGCGAACGGGGTGTCGGCGATGCGCGAGCGCAGGCGCTCGGCGACGATCAGCGCGGCTTCCCCGTCGGTGTCCGGCAGGATGACCACGAACTCCTCGCCGCCCAGCCGGGCGACGAGGTCGAAGGTGCGCAGGTTGCGGCTGGCGCGGGCGGAGACCTCGCGCAGCACCTCGTCGCCGATGGCGTGGCCGTAGGTGTCGTTGACGACCTTGAAATGGTCGATGTCGAACATCAGCACCGACACCGGCTTGTGGCTGTCGATGGCGCGTTCCAGCAGCCGCGGCAGATGGGCGTTGACGTAGCGGCGGTTGAAGACGCCGGTCAGGCTGTCGGTCAGCGCCATCGACAGGCTCTGCTCGTAATTGGAGCGCAGCCGTTCCTGGTAGCGCTTGCGCCGGATCTGGGTGCGGGCGCGGGCCAGCAGCTCGTTCCGGTCGACCGGCTTGACCACATAGTCGTTGGCGCCGAGTTCCAGCCCCTTGGCCACCTGCCCAAGATCGCCCTCGTCCACCATCAGCAGGATCGGCACCTGCCGCGTCCGCTCGTGCGAGCGCAGCTGCGAGCAGAGCCGCAGCCCGTCCTCGTTCAGCAGGGTCAGGCTGATCACCACGAGGTCCAGCTCGCCGCCCAGCGCGCGTTCCAGCGCCTTGGCGCAGGTGTCGGCCGAGTTCACCGTGTTGTGGTCGCGCCGCAGGGTCTCCGTCACCTTCTCCAGGTCGAGCATGGAATCCTCCAGCACCAGCACGGTGGCGTGCTCGAAGGATTCGCTCAGCATGGTGCCGCTGCGCTCGATGACGCCGAACTGGCCGGACGTGCTTTCGCGCAGCCGCCATTCGTCCATCATCATCTTCAGGCGGACAAGCGAGCGCACGCGCGCGAACAGCGCGATGTCGTTCACCGGCTTGGTCAGGAAATCGTCGGCACCGGCCTCCAGCCCGCGCACCCGGTCGGCGATGTCGGACAGCGCCGTCACCATCACGACGGGGATATGCATGGTGGCGGGGTCGGAGCGGATCTTCTCGCACACCTCGAACCCGTCCATGCCCGGCATCATCACGTCCAGCAGGACGATGTCCGGCGATTCCCGCCGCACCATCTCCAGCGCGTCCGGCCCATTGTACGCCGTCAGCACATTGAAGTATTCGCGCGTCAGCTTCGCCGCGAGCAGCTTCACATTGGGCAGAACGTCATCGACGACAAGGACACGCGCGGACATCGGAAGGCAAATTCCTGCAGAATTGCTACAGAGAAAACCGACTTACCCAAGAAACTTCTTGACTGTTTCAAGGAACTTCACAACTGAAATAGGCTTCGCCACGTAATCCTCGCAGCCACCCTGGCGAATTTTTTCCTCGTCACCTTTCATCGCGAAGGCGGTGACGGCCACGACAGGGATCGACTTCAGGTCCGGATCGTCCTTGATCCAGCGGGTGACCTCGAGCCCCGACACCTCGGGGAGCTGGATGTCCATCAGGATCAGATCGGGATGGTGCAGACGGGCCAGCCGCATCGCATCCATGCCGTCGCGGGTCTGCAGCGTGTCGTAGCCGTGCGCTTCGAGCAGGTCATGAAAGAGCTTCATGTTCAGCTCGTTGTCCTCGACGATGAGGACGGTCTTCGTCGGCTTACCACCGGCCAAGGATGGACCGCCCGGCTCCGCTGACATGCATCCTCCCCTGGGTCCGGCTCCCGCCTTCACGCTGTCCGACACCCGGTTGCGCCCGCCATTCGACAATCGAGGCGGCGGATACCCGTGCGGCATCGCACTCCGGTATACCCCCTTTCTGATTAGGTCGCGACGGTTAAATAGTCGTTACCCGACCAATGGACATCACCCCTGATGCTGTCGATTGTTCTGTCGGGACAGGAAAAAACCGCCCGCGGCGGGCGCGGGCGGTCTTTGATGAGCGGTCCGGGGTCTTCCGGTCCGGTGGTGGCCGGACGGAGCTGCGTTTCAGGCAGCCTGCCTGGTCTTGCGCTTGGTTTCGCATTTGCGCTTGGCGTCGCGGCGGCGAGCCCCCTTGGCGCCGTACATCATCGCATCGGCGCGGCGCATCACCTCGTCCTCGCTGTCCTCGGCGCCATAGGGCTGGGTGCCGACGGAGAAGCGGACCGGCAGGCTGTGCCCGCCCCATTCCACATGGGTGGCATCGGCGATGGCCGCCAGCTGGCGGGCGCGGACGAGGCCGTTGGCGGTGTCGGTGTTGGTCAGCAGCACGGCGAACTCGTCGCCGCCGAGACGGGCGACCACATCCTCCTGGCGGACATTGCCGACGATCATGCGCGCGACCTGCCGCAGATAGGCGTCGCCGGCGACATGGCCGTGGGTGTCGTTGATCGCCTTGAACCCGTCCAGGTCGATCATGACCAGCAGGCCGCCGGCGGACCCGTTGCGGCGGGCGGACGCCAGTTCACGGCGGAAGTGGCTGTAGAAACCGCGCCGGTTCAAGAGGCCGGTCAGCTCGTCCGTCATCGTCAGGCTTTCGAGGTAGGCGATGCGCTCCTGCAACTCGGCGATCGTCTCCTTTGCCTCGGATAGCAGCGCGATCGTCTCGTCCAGCGTCTGGCGCTCGGTCCCCCGCAGAAGCCCGACGCGCGAGGCCAGCGCGACCGGCGACCAGCCCGCCGGCACGTCGAAACGGTCGGAGGCGTGGGGCTTCAGGTCCAGGGCGGCGACGATGGCGTTCATGGGGTCGGCTCCTCTGATGAAGGTCGGAACACTTCGACCTCACATAAGCAACCACCGTGCCAACCCGGCGCACCCCGCAGATACCAAGCATTTTATCGATCGACGGCGAATTGTGCCTGCCGATCACCGGCCGGACGTGGAGCGTCTTTCCCACCCGGCCGGCATCTTCTGCCCATCGCCGCTCTTTGGTGGCAGGAAATCCCTGCCGGGCGGCGGTCGCACCCGCTTCTCGGCGGCGGCTCACACCACCCGGTCGGGCGCCGGGCGGCCGGCCATCACCGCGTCGATGTTGTCCAGCGCCTTGAAGCCCATGGCGTTGCGCGTCTCCACCGTGGCGCTGCCCAGATGCGGAAGCAGGAAGGCATTGGGCAGGTCGCGATAGCCGGGATGGAGGTTCGGCTCGTTCTCGAACACGTCGAGCCCGGCCGCCGCCAGCCGTCCCATCTTCAGCGCGGCGATCACGGCCTCGTCGTCCACCACGCTGCCGCGCGCGGTGTTGACCAGGATGGCCCCCGGGGGCATCCGCCCGATCCGCTCGGCGTTCAGCCAATGCCGGGTTTCCGCAGTGGCGGGGAAGTGGAGCGACAGAACATCGCAGACCGGCAGCATCGCCTCCGGGTCGGCATGGTAGGTGGCGCCCAACTCCAGTTCCGGGGGCAGGCGGCGGCGGTTGCTGTAGTGGATCGCCATGCCGAAGGCGCGGGCGCGGGCCGCCACCGCCTGACCGATGCGGCCCATGCCGACGATGCCCAGCCGCTTGGCCCCGACATGGGTTCCCATCAGTTGGGTCGGGGTCCAGCCGGTCCAGGCATTCGCCCGGATCATCCGCTCCCCCTCCGACGCCCGGCGTGCGGCACCGAGCAGAAGAAGCAAGGCGATGTCGGCGGTGGCGTCGGTCAGCACGTCGGGCGTGTTGGTGACGGTCAGGCCGCGGGCGCGGGCCGCCTCAAGGTCGATGTGGTCGGTCCCGACGGAGAAGGTCGCCAGCACCCGCACCCGCTCCGGCAGGGCGGCGATGGCGGCGGCGTCGAGCCGGTCGCCGGCACAGCACAGAACGGCGTCGGCCCCCGTCTCCGCGGCGCGGGCGGCGATCTCCGTCCCGCCGAATGCCCGGTCTTCCGGGTTGAGGACCGCCCGGTAATCGCGCGACGCCCGCGCCTCCACCGCATCGGGAAGGCGGCGGGTCAGCAGCACCACCGGACGGGCAGCGGCGTCCAGCGGGGTCTCGGCAGGGCTTGTCATTCCGGCTGTTCCCTTCCATTGATTAGGAATCAAGGGTGGCGGCTCTTCCGAACCGCGGCGAAAACACCCATACTTCACCCTGAGCCGTCAATCACCTGTGGATCCCGTCTTGCTCGACCGTCTCTCTGCCCTGCCGGCGACCGTCGGCACGGTCCTCGCCGCTACCGTCACCGCCGGTGCGCTCCTCGCGGCCACTCCCGTCCTGGCACAGCCGGCCGCCACATCGATGGCGGCGGTCGCGGCCAAGATCCAGCCGCACCGGGCGATCTACGCCATGTCGCTGGGATCGGCGCGCAACGGCTCGAAGGTCAGCGACGTCCGCGGACGCATGATGTTCGAATGGGCCGACGCCTGCGACGGCTGGACGACGGAGCAGCGCTTCCAGCTGCGCTTCGTCTACAGCGAAGGCGACGACATGGCGATGAACACCAACTACACGACGTGGGAGGCGAAGAACGGTCTGCGCTACCGCTTCAACGTCCGCAAGCTGGTGAACGGCGAGCTGGACGAGGAGGTGCGCGGCGAGGCGAACCTGCAGGCCGATGGCGCCGGCACCGCCCAGTTCACCAAGCCGGAACCGCAGGAGATGGAGCTGCCGGCCGGCACCATGTTCCCCACCGCCCACACGCTGGCGATCCTCGACCATGCTGAGCGGAACGAACCCTTCTTCACCCGCACCATCTTCGACGGATCGGATGCCGACGGGCCGACCGAGGTGTCGACCGTCACCGGCAAGCCGGGCGCGCCGAAGGAATCCGGCAAGGATCCGCTGCTGAAGGTGGGAAAATCCTGGCCGGTCCGCATGGCCTTCTTCCCGGTGCAGAGCGATTCGGCGCAGCCGGAATATGAGATGAGCCTGCACCTGCTGGAGAACGGCATCGCCGAGTCCATGCAGATCGACTATGGCGACTTCACCGTCAACGCCGTGCTCGAGAAGATCGAGGCGCTGCCCAAGTCGGGCTGCTGAAGGGGCGCCGGTCCGTGACAATCATACCCGCTTCATCGCACCAGGCGGAAGAATCGCGGTTTCCCTGTTGATCGCGCCTCGTTGCTGCGTTTAACTGTGGGTTGATTTTGCGCAACAGGCCGGCCCGCCCCCGTCACGGGATGCGGACGGCCGTCCAAGGGTTTATCCGTCATGAGCAAGAAGCATGTCCAGATCGGGCAGGTTTTCCAACCGGTCGGCACCGCCGGCGTCCGCGGTTGGCGGGTGACGGCTACGGTCAACCTGCTGGGCATCCCCCACGCCCGCGTCGTCAGCACCGAAGACGACGGCGTGTCCAAGACCCTGAGCTGCTCGGTCCTCGCCGACACCAGCCACTACCGCCTGATCGCAGCGGCGCCGTCAGGTGGGATGGCGGCGTAACGTTTCGGCCGGAAATCACTGTTTTACAAGAGCACTCGGCCCCCTCAGTAACCTTCCCCCGCTCCGCGGGAGAGGGAAAGGGCGTCGCATTGCAAACCTTTCCCTCTCCCACCGAAGGTGCGGGAGGAAGGGGGCGAAACGCTTAACCCTCCCCTACTCCTCCCCCCGCCGCTCGCGCAGCTTGGCCCAGTAGTCCAGCCGCTTGCGCAGGTCGCGCTCGAATCCCCGCTCCACCGGCTGGTAGAACTCGCGCCGGGCCATGCCTTCGGGGAAATAGTTCTGGCCGGAGAATCCCTCCGCCGTATCGTGGTCGTACTCGTAGCCCTTGCCGTAGCCGATGGTCTTCATCAGCTTGGTCGGCGCGTTCAGGATATGCTTGGGCGGCATCAGCGAGCCCGTCTCCTTCGCCGCGCGCACCGACGCCTTGTAGGCGGTATAGCCGGCGTTCGACTTCGGCGCCGTCCCCAGATAGATGACCAGCTGCGCCAGGGCCAGTTCACCCTCCGGGCTGCCGAGCCGCTCATAGGCTTCCCACGCCGCGACCGCCTGGGTCAGCGCGTTGGGATCGGCCAGCCCGACATCCTCGACCGCGAAGCGGGTCAGCCGGCGGGCGATGTAGCGCGGATCCTCGCCGCCATCCAGCATGCGGCTGTACCAGTAGAGCGCCGCATCGGTGTCCGACCCGCGCAGCGACTTGTGCAAGGCGCTGATGAGGTTGTAATGCCCTTCCTGCGACTTGTCGTACAGCGGGGCTCGGCGCTGGATGGTGGCGGCGAGCGCGTTGGTGTCCAGCACCGTCCCGCCGGGCAGCGCGAACAGCTCCTCACACAGGTTCAGGCAGAAGCGGCCGTCGCCGTCGGCCATCGCCTTCACCGCGGCGCGCGCATCGGCGTCCAGCGGCAGCGGCCGGCCCATCTCCGCCTCCGCCCGCGACAGCAGCTTTTCCAGCGCCGCATCGTCCAGCCGGTTCAGCACGAACACCTGCGCCCGCGACAGCAAGGCGGCGTTCAGTTCGAAGGACGGGTTCTCGGTGGTGGCGCCGACCAGCGTGACGGTGCCGTCCTCGACGTAGGGCAGGAAACCGTCCTGCTGCGAGCGGTTGAAGCGGTGAATCTCGTCGATGAACAGCAGGGTCCCCTGCCCTGCCACCCGACGGGCACGCGCGGCATCGAAGACCTTGCGCAGGTCCGCAACGCCGGAGAAGACCGCGGACAGCGGTTCGAAATGAAGGTCGGTGCTGTGGGCCAGCAGGCGGGCGATGGTGGTCTTGCCACAGCCGGGCGGCCCCCACAGGATCATGGAGGCCAGTCGCCGCGCCGCGACCATGCGGCCGAGCGGCCCGTCGGGTTTCAGCAGATGATCCTGGCCGACCACCTCGTCCAGCGTGCGCGGGCGCAGCCGGTCGGCGAGCGGGCGGGGAGCCGCCGACTCGAACAGGCCGGCACCCCCGCCCGACTCGCCGCGTTTTGCCATGGCCGGTGCCTCAGCGCGCCGCGCCGCAGCGCTGGTAGCACTGCTTCAACTGGAAGCCGCAGTTGTCGGTCGGGCTGAAGGGCGTCGAATCGGTGCGGTCGATGCCGCCCTGGTTGCGCGCGGCCACCGAGTCCATGCACACATTGTGGCTGCGCTCGCACTGGGCCTGGCAGGAGGCGCCGACATCGGCGCCGGTGCCATTGTCCAAACGCAGCGACTGGTCGTCGGCGCCGCCGCGCGGAGTCGATGGGCCGGGCACGACGGTGACGGTGGGCGCCGGGCCCGATGCGGCCGGACGGTCGGACGGACGGTCGGCGCAGGCCGACAGGCCGAGCAGGGCGATGGCCACCAGCGGGGCGATGAGACGGACCGGACGGAACATAGCCACGACGGCTCCTATTCTTCTTGTTGTGAGGACGGCCGCGGGCATGGCGGAATGCCACACCCCTCTGGACCATCCCCCGTTCGGTCCCCACTATGCCGACAACCGCATCAAGAAGGGAATGACTGAAATGACACCGGAATCGGACGGCAGATCGACACGCAACCCGCCGCGCCACCGCTCCCTGCGGCTGCTGCTGGCGCTGCTCGTCCTTGGCCTTGTCATGCTGGCCTCGCGCGCGCTGGCGCTGCCCAACATCGGCATGGGCGAGATGATCATCCCGATGTTGGGCGGACTGTTCGTGGCGGTCGCCATCGTCATGATCGTGCGCCGCGACCGTGCCGACCGCGACGCCCTGCCCCCGTCCCGGCGCAACCGCCAGGACCAGGGCATGCCGGACTGATCAGGCTGGCCTGATCAAACGAACTTGAAGCTGAGCAGGCCGCCGACCACCACGACCAGCAGGACGGTGGCCACCAGCATCAGGCGCTTCTCGATGATCTGCTGGACCTGCGGCCCGTAGAAGTGCAGCAGGATTGCAATCATGTAGAACCGGGAAAAGCGCGCGACGATCGAACAGAGGATGAAGACCGTCAGGTCGAGATGCGCGAAGCCGGCGGTGATTGTCAGCAGCTTGTAGGGGATCGGCGTCACCCCCTTCAGGATCAGGAACCAGGGGCCGAACTCGGCGAACATCTCCTGGAAATGCTGGAACGACTCCTGCGCATTGTAGAAGTCGATGATCATCCGTCCGACGCTCTCGAACAGATAGAAGCCCAGCGCATAGCCAAGCAGCCCGCCCAGCAGCGACGCGAGGGCGCAGATGTTGGTGTAGAACCACAGCTTCTTGGGCTTCTCCAAACACATCGGCACCAGCATCACGTCCGGCGGCAACGGGAAGAAGGAGCTTTCGGCGAAGGAGATCGCCGACATCCACCAAACGGCATCGTCGCGGGCGGAGAGGCGCTGGAGGCGCGTGTAAAGGGAACGCAGCATTCGACCGGCCACAAATGAGAAAACCCTTCCTTCGGGGGGTGGCCCGAAGGAAGGGTCTAATATATCACCGATATCGGCGGTTCCGTCCTGCGCAACACGGGGTCCTGAGACCCGATGCCGCACGGGGCAGAAGACCGGCGCGATGTCCGGTCATGTTACTCGGCGGCTTCGCCTTCGGCCTCGACGACATCCTGCGTCGGGCCGGAGTTCTGGCCCTTGGCGGAGACGTCGCGGTCGACCAGCTCGAACACGGCCATGTCGGCGGCATCGCCATAGCGGAAGCCGGCCTTCAGGACGCGGCTGTAGCCACCCTGACGGTCCTTGTAGCGGTCCGCCAGAACGGTGAACAGCTTGGTGACCGTCTCGTTGTCGCGCAGCTGGGCGAAAGCCAGACGACGGTTGGCCAAGCCACCCTTCTTGCCGAGCGTGATCAGCTTGTCGACGATCGGACGCAGGTCCTTCGCCTTCGGCAGGGTGGTGGTGATCTGCTCGTGCTTGATCACCGCGTTCGCCATGTTCGAGAACATGGCCTTGCGGTGGCTGCTGGTCTTGCTGAACTTACGTCCCGAAACGCCGTGACGCATGGCGGTCCTCCTTCATGGCGTGGCCCCCCTCGGGGAGCCGATCGTGAACCCCGCCGCCCAGTCGTAATGCTGGTACGGCGATGGGGTCGGGCCGGTGCGGCCCTGGGAAATGCGCCCTCCCCGCCTGAGGGCGGAAAGGGCGCAGGCAAACGGCGAGATGCTTAGTACGGCTCTTCCAGACGCTTGGCCAGCTCTTCGATGTTCTCGGGCGGCCAGTTCGGGATTTCCATACCGAGGTGCAGGCCCATCTGGGACAGCACTTCCTTGATCTCGTTCAGCGACTTGCGGCCGAAGTTCGGGGTGCGGAGCATTTCCGCCTCCGTCTTCTGCACCAGGTCGCCGATGTAGACGATGTTGTCGTTCTTGAGGCAGTTGGCCGAACGGACCGACAGCTCCAACTCGTCCACCTTGCGGAGCAGGTTCTTGTTGAACGGAACCTCCTCGTGCTTCTCCTCGGAGACGGCGTGCGTCGGCTCCTCGAAGTTGATGAACAGCTGCAGCTGGTCCTGCAGGATGCGGGCGGCGAGAGCCACCGCGTCGTCCGGCTTGACCGAACCGTTGGTCTCCACCGTCATCGACAGGCGGTCATAGTCGGTGACCTGCCCGACGCGGGCGTTGTCGACCTTGTAGGACACCTTGCGGACGGGCGAGAACAGGGCGTCGATCGGGATCAGGCCGATGGGCGCGTCTTCCGGACGGTTCTGGCTGGCCGGGACATAGCCCTTGCCGGTCTCGACCGTCAGTTCCATGTTCAGGCGCGCGCCGTTGTCCAGCGTGCAGATCACCAGTTCCGGATCCATGACCTGGATGTCGGGACCGGTCTCGATCATGCCGGCCTTGACCTCGCCCGGGCCTTCGGCGCGCAGGCGCATGCGCTTCGGGCCGTCGCCGCCCATACGCAGACCCATCGTCTTGATGTTCAGGACGATGTCGGTCACGTCCTCGCGGACGCCGGGAATGGACGAGAACTCGTGCAGCACGCCGTCGATGTGGATCGCGGTGACGGCGGCACCCTGCAGCGAGGAGAGCAGGATGCGGCGCAGCGCGTTGCCCAGGGTCAGACCGAAGCCGCGTTCCAGCGGTTCAGCGACCACGGTCGCGAAGCGGTCGGCATCGTCGCCGGGCTGGATGTCCAGCTTGCTCGGCTTAATCAGTTCCTGCCAATTCTTCTGAAGCACGGATCGACCTCAAGATGCCATCGGGTGAACACGAACCCGCGGGGCCCGAACCATTCCCATGCTGAGGGGACCGCGATGGCAGCGGCCCCCTGTCCCGGAACAGTCGGTCCCCGCGGGTGCGGAAACGGTACTGAACTTAGACGCGACGCTTCTTCGGCGGGCGAACGCCGTTGTGCGGGATCGGCGTGACGTCGCGGATCGACGTGATCTGGAAGCCGATCGACTGCAGGGCGCGCAGGGCGGACTCACGCCCCGAACCCGGACCCTTCACTTCGACTTCCAGGGTCTTCATGCCGTGTTCCTGGGCCTTGCGGCCGGCGTCCTCGGCAGCGACCTGGGCGGCATAGGGGGTCGACTTGCGCGAACCCTTGAAGCCCATGGTGCCCGACGACGACCAGGCAATGGTGTTGCCCTGCGCGTCGGTGATGGTGATCATCGTGTTGTTGAACGAGGCGTTCACGTGAGCGACGCCGGCGGTGATGTTCTTGCGCTCGCGACGACGCAGGCGCTGAGAAGCGGCGGAGGGCTTGGCCATTTTGCGTTCGTCCTCTTACTTCTTCTTGCCGGCGATCGGCTTGGCCGGACCCTTGCGGGTGCGGGCGTTCGTGTGGGTGCGCTGGCCGCGGACCGGCAGGCCCTTGCGGTGACGCAGGCCGCGGTAGCAGCCCAGGTCCATCAGACGCTTGATGTTCATGGCGACTTCACGACGAAGATCGCCCTCGACGCGGTAGTCGGCGTCGATGGTCTCGCGGATCTTCAGGACTTCGTCGTCCGTCAGCTCGTTCACACGACGCTCGGCCGGGATCTCCAGCTTCGCGCAGATTTCCTTGGCCTTGAAGGGGCCGATGCCATGGATGTAGGTCAACCCGATCTCCACGCGCTTCTGCGCGGGGATGTTGACGCCAGCGATACGCGCCACGTTACTCTCCTCAGTCTCGATATCTCAACGGCAGCCCGTCGGGCCGCCTACACACCGAGCAAATCCCAACCAGCACAAGGCCGGAACCGGGAACGCACAATGTTACCCGCCACCCGGTGGGGGCGGCGAGAGGGTGGGACTATAGAAAAACGCCGGAACTTGTCAAGGCCGATTACTCGGCTGGAACCCTAGAGGTCGGTTCCGACGGCGCGCTGCCGCAGGGCGTCGGCCTGCGCCCGCACTTGGCCGAGATGCGGATTGATCTTCAGCGCCGCATCGAAGGCACGCAGCGCCGGCTTCTCGTCACCCAGCGCCAGATAGACCAGCCCCAATTCCACAAGCGCCCCGAAATGGCGCGGCTCCAGCGACAAGGCGTGGCGCAGGTCCACCATAGCCGACCGGTAATCCCCCAGCATGTAGTGAGTCGCAGCGCGCTTGTTCCAGCCTTCCGCATAGGAGGGGTCGCGGGCGACCACCGCGTCGAAGCTCCGCAATGCCGCCTCGTAATCGTCGCTGTTCAGGCTGAGCACGCCGGCGCGCATGTCGCGGACCATCGCCGGGTCCGGATGGTCAAGCCAGAAGTCCCAGATATGCTCCTCCACCGATTCGGCATAGGCGGCGTCGGTGGTGCTGTGCAGGGCTTGGAAAAGGCCGTCCAGACGCAGATTCCCCTGCCCCGCCCCGGCCGGCACCCCGAGGGTCAGCAGCAAAAGCACAGTCAAGGAAAAGAAGCGCCGAATCATCATGCTCCAAATTTGGGCACGGATTCGGCGCTCTGCCAACTATTTTTTGGTTGCAAATCGCTAAAGAATTGGTCAGAGGCGCTGACGCCCAGACCTGCCAGCAGCCGTAACGCCGCCGGACTATGACCGCTACGCCGTCCGCCGGGATCCCTGCACCTTCGAATAGCTGCCGCTGCCCCCGCCGCGAAGAGCCCACGGGCCGTCCTTTTGAAGGCCGGAAATGCCGACGGCCGGCGGATTGCTCCGCCGGCCGTCGGTTTTACCAGATGTGTTCCGAACGCCCGAAGGACGATCAGGCGGCCTTGTTGCGGCCGGCCACGATTTCGTCGGTGACGTTGCGCGGCACCGGCTCGTAGTGGCTGAACTCCATCGTGTAGGACGCACGGCCCGAGGTCATGCCGCGCAGCTGGCCGATGTAGCCGAACATCTCGTTCAGCGGGACGTTCGCCTCGACGGCGATGTTGGCGCCACGCTCCAGCTGGCCCAGCACCGTGCCGCGGCGGCGGTTCACGTCGCCGATCACGTCGCCCAGGTAGTCCTCCGGCGTCACGACCTCGACCTTCATCACCGGCTCCAGCAGGATCGGCGCACCCTTCGGCATCGCCTCGCGGAAGCAGGCCTTGGCGGCGATTTCGAACGTCAGGGCGTTCGAGTCGACGTCGTGGTACTTGCCGTCCACCAGGCGGGCGCGGAAGTCCACAGTCGGATAGCCGGCGAGCACGCCGTCTTCCTTCTGCATTTCCAGGCCCTTCTTGACCGACGGGACGTATTCGCGCGGAACCGTGCCGCCGACCGTCTCGTCCAGGAACTCGAAGCCCGTGCCGCGCTCGAGCGGCTCGAAGACGATCTTGACTTCGGCGAACTGGCCCGAACCGCCGGTCTGCTTCTTGTGGGTGTAGGTGTACTCGATCGGCTTGGTGATCGCTTCGCGGTAGGCGACCTGGGGCTTGCCCATGTTGCCTTCCACGCCGAACTCCGTGCGCATGCGGTCGAGCGTCACTTCCAGGTGCAGTTCGCCCATGCCGCGCAGGATGGTCTGGCCGGTTTCACGGTCGGTCTCCAGACGGAGCGACGGATCGGCGCGGACGAGCTTGCCCAGCGCGTTGGAGAACTTCTCCTGCTCGCCCTTCGTCTTCGGCTCGACCGAGACGCTGATGACGGGCTCAGGGAAGCGCATGCGCTCCAGGATGACCGGGTGGGCGGCGTCGCACAGGGTGTCGCCCGTGTCGGTCTCGGTCAGCGAGACCAGCGCGAGAATGTCGCCGGCGCGCGCCTCTTCGATCGGGTTGGCTTCCTTCGCGAACATCTCGACCATGCGGCCGATCTTCTCGCGCTTGCCGCGGGTCGAGTTCAGGACCGACATGCCCTTCGTCAGCACGCCCGAGTAGACGCGGATGAAGGTCATCGAGCCGTAGGTGTCGTTGATCACCTTGAAGGCCAGGGCGGAGAACGGCGCGTCGTCGGAGCTGGCGCGCTCGCCGTTCGGGTTGCCGTCCTCGTCCACGGTCTTGATGGCCTCGACGTCGGTCGGCGCCGGCAGGTAGTCGACGACGGCGTCCAGAACCTGGGGCACGCCCTTGTTCTTGTAGGACGAACCGCACAGGACCGGGTTGAAGGCGCCGCCGATGGTGCCCTTGCGCAGGCAGGCGCGCAGCACGTCGGCCGACGGCTCCTCGCCCGAATCCAGATACGCTTCCATCGCCACTTCGTCCTGCTCAAGGCAGGTGTCGATCAGCTCGGTGCGCAGGCCGCGGATGCTCTCGATGTTGTCGAGGTCTTCCTTGACGGTCAGGTTCAGCTTGGAGATCAGCTCTTCCTCGTTGACCTCCCAAACCTCCCACTTGGCGTCCTTGTCGTCGGAGAACCAGACATAGGCCTTCATCTCGACGAGGTCGACCATGCCGCGGAAGTTGTCTTCCGAACCCAGCGGGACCTGCACGCACAGCGGACGGGCGCCCAGGCGGGTGCGGATCATTTCCACGCAACGGCGGAAGTTCGCGCCCGAACGGTCCATCTTGTTGACGTAGCACATACGCGGAACGTTGTAGTTGTCCGCCAGACGCCAGTTGGTTTCCGACTGCGGCTCGACGCCGGCCACACCGTCGAACACGACGACCGCACCGTCGAGCACGCGGAGCGAGCGGTTCACCTCGATGGTGAAGTCGACGTGGCCCGGGGTGTCGATGACGTTGATCTTCTTGCCGCGCCAGAACACGGAGACGGCGGCGGACTGAATGGTGATGCCGCGCTTCTGCTCCTGCTCCATGTAGTCGGTCGTGGTCGACGACTTCAGATCCTTGGTCGCGTGCACGTCGACGATCGTGTGCTTGCGGCCGGTGTAGTACAGAATGCGCTCGGTGGTCGTCGTCTTGCCCGCGTCGACGTGGGCGATGATGCCGATGTTCCGAATGTCAGACAGTGGCGTTTGGCGCGGCATGTTGCGGTTCCATTGCAGTAACGCGACAACCGAAGCGCGACCGTCAGGGTCGTCCGCTTCGGCGGCAGAGGTTGGTCGGGGTTTTACGGGCGATCTGTTAAGGCGTCATTAACATTCCGTAAACCGACAAGCAATTTGTCGGAATATTGAAGCGCGCGGCCCTCACAGCGTTCGGGCCACGCCGGCACACCCCAACCGAGGCTGCCGGGTCGCCCCGTTTCCGCCGCCTTATTTAGCAGCGGTGACCTGAATTTCAACGAGATACTCCGGGGCCGCCAGCCTGGCTTCCACCGTGGCGCGGGCCGGCGGATTGGCCGGATCGACCCAGGCCTCCCACGCCTTGTTCATCGCGCCGAAGCTGGCGATGTCCACCAGATAGATCGTGGCGGACAGCAGCTTGCTCTTGTCGCTGCCCGCTTCCGCCAGCAGGGCGTCGATCTGGGCCAGGATTTGGGCGGTCTGACGCTCGACGTCGGGCGTCGGCTCGTCGGCGACCTGACCGGCGAGATAGACCGTGTCCTTATGGACGACCATCTGGCTCATGCGCGGTCCGGTGTGGAAGCGCTGGATCGACATGACGAAAAGACTCCGGGTTCCGGGGGCTCGAAAAAGACGCGCGTACGTCTATGCCATTCGGAGCCTCGCGCGAAGAAAAAAATGCGCCTCATCCGCTCAGGGCTGCCCCGCAGCGGTATCCTTCGCCAAAAGTGCGGCGAACCGGCTGGCGGCGACCGCGAAATTGCGCACGGCCGGGGCATTGCCGGCGGCGACGCCGACTCCGGCGACGGCCCAGCCGCCGCCGGCCGTGCCGTCGCCGCCCGCCGACCGCACCAGCAGCGGCCCGCCGCTGGTCCCGCGCGTGGCATCGCAATCATGCACCAGCAGCCCGGCACTCTCCCCCAGCATCCGGCAGTCGCGGTCGGCCATCAGGATCTGCGCCCGGTCCTGGCTGTAGCCGCCGAGCATCAGCGGCGTCCCCGCCGGCAGCGGCGCAGTGCTGACGGGGAGCGGCGGCACCGTCTCCGGCGCAGGCTGCGCCAGCGTCAGCACCGCCCAGTCGGCCGAAACCACCGGGCTGGGCGCGGCGGGATCATAGGCCGGGTCGGTCGCGACGCGGGCCACCGTGACATGCCCGGTGAACTCCCCCCGGTCATAGCCGAACAGGACATGCAGCGAGGATGTCTGCAGGAAACGCCGAGTCCGCGGATTGAACAGGCAATGGGCGGCGGTCAACACCGTGCGCGGCCCGACCAGGGCCCCGGTGCAGCGGCCGGCCAAGTTGGTCTGCACCCGGACGACGCTGCGCCACGGAGCCGCCGACGCATCCACCGGGACCCGCCGGTCGCCGGGGCCTACGCCGGGCAGCAGCGGCCGCTCCGCATGGGCTCCCGGCATACCGGCCAGAATTACGAGCGCAAGCGCGGCTGCGACGACACGGCCGGGGCCAAGGTGGTGCCCACCGCGCGCATGTTCTTGCTCCGTTTCCCTCAATCCCGTATTCTCCCGCACATGGCGACGCTGATCATCACCGAGAAATCCAGCCAGGCGAAGGACCTGCGCGCGGCCCTGGGCGACCGCTACGGCCGCATCCTGCCGGCCGAGGGGCATCTGTTGCGGCTTGCCGAGCCGGACGAGGTCGACCCCGCCTGGAAACGCTGGTCGCCGACCCTGCTGAAGCCGGACGGGCTCTACCCCACCCGTCCCGACCAGGGCGGTAACAAGGCGGCGAAGCTGCAGGCCATCACCGCCGCGCTGCGCGCCTGCGACGACGTGATCCTCGCCACCGACTGCGACCGCGAGGGCCAACTGATCGGGCAGGAGATCCTGGAGCATGTCGGCTACCGCGGCAAGGTGCGGCGCGCGCTTTTCACAGCCCAGGACCCGAAGACCCTGCGCGACGCCTTTGCCGCGCTGAAGCCGAACGACAGCATGCGCCCGCTCTACGAGGCGGCGGTGGCGCGCCAGCAGGCCGACCAGATCTACAACCTGTCGCTGACCCGCACGGCGACCAAGACCCTGCTGGCCCCCGGCACCCGCGGCGTCATCGGCATCGGCCGGGTGAAGACCCCCACACTCGCCATCGTCTGTCTGCGCGAGTTGGAGATCCGCAACTTCAGGCCGGAGGACTATTTCGAGGTCGTGGCGACCGCCACCGTGGCGGAGGGCCGCTTCCAGATGCGCCACGCCCCGGCGCCCAAGGACCGCATCAAGGACCGCGCGGCGGCCGAGGTCATCGCCCGCGCCGCCGACAACCACCGCGGCCCGCTGACCGTGACGGTGGAGGAAAAGCGGCAGGCGCCACCCAAGCTATACGACCTGCCATCCCTGCAGAAGACCTGTGGACAGCGCTGGGGCTGGACCGCCGACCGCACGCTGTCGGTGGCGCAGGAGCTGTATGACGGCGACGGCAAGAAGCTGATCACCTATCCGCGCGCCGAGGCGCGGTATCTGTCGGAGAACCAGATCGGCGACGTGCCGGCAATCGTTGGCGCGCTGACCCGGCTGCGCGGCTTCGCTCATCTCGACATTGCCCGGCCGGTGATCCGCAAAGGCAAGTCCGGCCATTTCTGCGACAAGGCGCTGGAGGGCGTGTCGCACCATGCGGTGATCCCCAACGTCAATGTGCTGGACGATCTGGAATCGCGGCTGGTCCGGCTGACCGACGACGAAAAGCGGCTTTATGCGCTGATCTGCCGATCTTACCTCGCCGCGGTGATGCCGGACTACGAGTATCGCCAGACCAGCGTGACCATGCCGGTCCCGGTGCCGACGCCCCAGGGGACCAAGCCGGCCGCTTTCCGCGCCGTCGGTCGTATCCCGCTGAAGCTGGGCTGGAAGGCCGCCTTCGGCTCCGCCGACTCCGATGGCAAGCCGGAGGAGGAGGCCGAACAGACCCTGCCGCCGCTGACCGACGGCGAGCCGGCGACGTTGAGCGATCCCAAGGTGGAGGCCAAGCGCACCCAGGCGCCGCCACGCTACAATGAAGGCACGCTGGTGGACGCCATGCAGAACGCCTGGCGATTCGTCGAGGACCCCGCTCTGCGCGACAGGCTGAAGGAAGCAAAGGGGATCGGTACCCCGGCCACCCGCGCCGAGGTCATCAAGGGGCTGCGCAAGCAGAACCTGCTTGGCGCGGACGGCAAATGGCTGGTCCCGACACCGGCCGGCCTGCACCTGTTCGAGACGCTGCGCGCCGCCGCCCCGACACTGGTCGATCCCGGCACCACCGCATTGTGGGAGATGAAGCTGGACGAGGTGGTCACCGGCCGCGCCGATTTCCGCCGCGTGATCGACGCCATCGCGACGGAAGCGGAGCGGCTGATCGGTGCGCTGGTCGGACAGCGCGGCACGACGCTCGACCTCGGCCTGCCCGCCCCCAAGGCACGGTTCGCCCGCCGCGCTACAGGCGGGCGCAGAAGCGCCGCCGACGAGGGTGCGGCCAAGCCGGCGCGCCGGCGGACCCGCAAAGCCGCATCCCCTACGGTCGAGGGAGAGGCTGCGGCACCGAAGCCGCGTCGTGTCCGCAAGACCAAGGCAGCCGCGTCGGCACCACCGGTGAGTGTGCCGGCGGATGGCGCGCCGCCCGCCGGTTCGGTCACAACTCAGGCAGCGCCGAGTTCTCATCGCCGCCGCGAACCGACCGAGCGCATGGTCGCCTTCGCCCGCAGTCTGGCGGAACGCAAGGGCATCGCCCTGCCCGATCCGTGCCTGCGCGACTTCGACCAATGCCGCAGCTTCCTGGACCAGCACGCACGCTGAACAGCTGCTGGGCGGCCGCGCCAGCGGTTGCGTCACTGCGAGGTTTCGCTCTTCTTCGGTAAGATTGATCACTGGACCATACCCGTCGCGTCGGTAATTCTCGTGGCGTCCTCAATCAGTACTGAGCAACGCCATGAGACATTCCGGTTGGTCCACCCGCACTGCGACGGTCGCGGCGCTGGCCGTCGCCGCGGCGGCCCCTGCCCTGGCCCAGAGCCTGCCCAGCTATGGCGGCGCCAGCGTCACCCAATGCATTCCCTTCGCCAATTTTCAGCCGGTGTCCTTCACCGATCCCCCGCAGCTGAATTTCAGCATCGCCGGCGACAAATTCGTTCATTCGGTGACGATGGACACGGGATCGGTCGGCATCGCCATTTCGGCCACCAACATCCCGAACTATGAGCGGTTGAAGACGTCCGCCGGCGCCACGGCGGGCACTCAGTTCCTGTCCAGCAGCAAGGTGCTGTGGGTCGGCACCTGGGCGCCGATGACGGTCACTCTGTACGACCGGGCCAAGAAGCCGGTGGCGACCTCGGACGTCCTCGTGCTCGGCGTGGAGCAGGCCGGCCGTTGCGACAGCTACCAGACCGACCAGCAGATCTGTCCCAACCTGCCGCCGCCGGAAAAGCCCGTGCTCTATATGGGCGTCGGATTCGGTCAGGAGGCGGATTTCCAGCCGCAGGGCACGCCGGACAAGAATGTCCTGCTGAACCTGCGAAGCGTGAACGGCCAGCCCATCGCGACTGGAACGCTCAACAAGGGCTACATCATCGGCCGCCAGGGCATCCAGGTCGGGCTGACCGCAGACAACACGGCAGGTTTCCGTTTCGCCAAGCTGCAGCCCTATCAGCAGTACCCCGGCGACTGGATGATGCCACGCGGCTGCGTCACGGTCGACCCGGACCGGAACCGCGACGCCAATGGCCCGGTCTGCACCCCGGCGAACATCCTGGTCGATACCGGCGTCCCGCAGAGCTACATGACACTACCGCACGCGATCAGGTTCGATACTGTGCAGCAGCCCGACAAGAGCGAACCGAACAAGACGGTCGGCGTGCTAGCGCCGCGCACCTCGGTCGCCGTGCATATCCCCGATGCCGTCAATCCCATTGCCAGCGACGCCTTCATCGTCGGCGACCGCGCGCCGAACGAGCCGGAGCAGGTGATCCCCTGGAGCACGGACAAGCGCCCGCCCTTCATCAACACCGGCCGCCATTTCCTGCGTCAGCACCAGTTCCTGTATGACGCGAAACAGGGCTATGTCGGCATGAAGGACCAGCCGAACCCCTGCGGCGAACAGTGACCGGCAATGGGGCGCCAGCCCGGTGCCCCGCGCACCCGGCGCCCCTTCGCGGCGGGCATGAAAAAAGCCCCGGATCGGGGCCTGAATGTGGAAGCGCGGATGGGGATGGTGGGCGATGAGGGGATCGAACCCCCGACATTCTCGGTGTAAACGAGACGCTCTACCGCTGAGCTAATCGCCCGAAGCCTGAAAAAGGCTTTGCTTTCAAATACAAGCCGGCCGGGTGGTTGCCCGGCCGGCCGCACTATGCCCTGAACGGGCCGGAAACTTCAAGCCCGTCCGACTGAATCTCAGTTCAGCGCGTCCTTGAGGGTCTTGCCGGCCTTGAACTTCGGCTGCTTGGACGCCGGAATGTCGATCTTCTCGCCCGTGCGCGGGTTGCGGCCCTCGGTCGCGGGACGCTCAGCCACCGCGAAGGTACCGAAGCCGACGAGACGGACCTCATCGCCGTTCTTCAAGGACTCGGCAATGCTGTCGAACACGGCGTCGACGGCCTTCGTGGCGTCGGTCTTGGACAAACCGGACGCTTCGGCAACATGCGCCACGAGATCGTTCTTGTTCACGCAATCCCCCTTCCAAATTCAGCAAATACTGAAAGACAAAAGCCGCCCCAGGACTTCTCGTCCACGACTTATTGGAAGCAAAGGATAAGCACAGCGCTTGCCGCCCGTCAATTCCCGACGGGCGGCATAGCTCATCATGTCCCAAAAGTCGCGCGTCCGGTGGCGGCCACGATCGGATCGCAACCGCCAGCCCCGGATCAGTGACGCAGGGCCTCTCCGTCGGCGCCCTTCTCCTGGGCCTTCGCCGCGGCCGGATCGACCTCCGGCTCGGTCCACTCGATGGGCTCCAACGGGCGCACCAGCGCGTTGCGCAGCACCTCGTCCACCGTGCTGACGGGCATGATCTCCAGCCCGCGCTTCACGTTGTCCGGGATGTCCGCCAGGTCCTTTTCGTTGTCCTTCGGGATCAGCACATGCTTGATGCCGCCGCGCAGAGCGGCCAGCAGCTTCTCCTTCAGGCCACCGATCGGCAGCACCCGGCCGCGCAGCGTGATCTCACCGGTCATCGCCACGTCCTTGCGGACCGGAATACCGGTCAGCACCGAGACGATGGAGGTGGCCATGGCGACACCGGCCGACGGGCCGTCCTTCGGCGTGGCGCCTTCGGGAACGTGGACGTGGATGTCCTTCTTCTCGAACAGCGTCGGCTTGATGCCGAAGGCGACGGCGCGCGACTTGACGTAGCTCTCGGCTGCCTGGACCGATTCCTTCATCACATCGCCCAGCTTGCCGGTGGTGGTGACGCGGCCCTTGCCGGGCAGGCCGACGGCCTCGATCGACAGCAACTCGCCGCCGACCTCGGTCCAGGCCAAACCGGTGGTGACGCCCACCAGATCCTCCAGCTCCGCCTCGCCATAGTGGAAGCGGCGGACGCCGGCATACTTGTCCAGGTTCCGGCGGGTGACCGAAACCTTGGCGCCGCCGGTGCCCTTCAGCAGGATCTCCTTCACCGCCTTGCGGCAGAGGTTGGCGATCTCGCGCTCCAGCGAACGGACGCCGGCTTCCCGCGTGTAGTAGCGGACCAGATCGCGCAGCGCGTCGTCGGAGATGGTGAACTCGCCCTTCTTCAGGCCGTTCGCCTCGATCTGCTTCTCGATCAGGTGGCGCTTGGAAATCTCGACCTTTTCGTCCTCGGTGTAGCCGGCGACGCGGATGATCTCCATGCGGTCCAGCAGCGGCTGCGGCATGCGCATCGTGTTGGCCGTGCAGACGAACATCACGTCGGACAGGTCGTAGTCGACCTCCAGGTAATGGTCGTTGAAGCTGACGTTCTGCTCGGGATCCAGCACCTCCAGGAGGGCCGCCGACGGGTCGCCGCGGAAGTCCGCACCCATCTTGTCGATCTCGTCCAGCATGAAGAGCGGATTGCTGGTCTTCGCCTTCTTCATGTTCTGGATGAGCTTGCCCGGCATGGAGCCGATATAGGGCCGCCGGTGCCCGCGGATCTCCGCCTCGTCCCGCACGCCGCCCAGCGAGAAGCGCACGAAGTTGCGCCCCGTGGCCTTGGCCAGCGACTGGCCGAGCGAGGTCTTGCCCACGCCCGGAGGGCCCACCAGGCAGAGGATCGGCCCGCGCATCTTGTCGACCCGGTGCTGGACCGCGAGATACTCGAC
>JAFAFA010000068.1 GCA_023423695.1 Pseudomonadota bacterium
CTGTCTCACGACGTTCTAAACCCAGCTCGCGTACCGCTTTAATGGGCGAACAGCCCAACCCTTGGGACCGACTCCAGCCCCAGGATGCGACGAGCCGACATCGAGGTGCCAAACCATGCCGTCGATATGGACTCTTGGGCAAGATCAGCCTGTTATCCCCGAGGTACCTTTTATCCGTTGAGCGACCACGCTTCCACAAGCCATGGCCGGGTCACTAGTCCCAGCTTTCGCTCCTGCTCGACACGTCCGTCTCACAGTCAAGCTCCCTTGTGCACTTACACTCGACACCTGATTGCCAACCAGGCTGAGGGAACCTTTGGGCGCCTCCGTTACTCTTTAGGAGGCAACCGCCCCAGTTAAACTACCCATCAGGCACTGTCCCTGAACCCGATCAGGGTCCGAAGTTAAGGAATCCACTATGGTCAGAGTGGTATTTCACCGATCGACTCCACCCCAACTAGCGTCAGGGCTTCACAGTCTTCCACCTATCCTACACAAACCACACCGAATCCCAATACCAAACTATAGTGAAGGTCTCGGGGTCTTTCCGTCCTGCTGCGCGTAACGAGCATCTTTACTCGTAATGCAATTTCGCCGAGATCGTGGTTGAGACAGCAGAGAAGTCGTTACGCCATTCGTGCAGGTCGGAACTTACCCGACAAGGAATTTCGCTACCTTAGGATGGTTATAGTTACCACCGCCGTTTACTGGGGCTTAAATTCTCAGCTTCGCCATTACTGGCTAACCGGTCCTCTTAACCTTCCAGCACCGGGCAGGCGTCAGTCCGTATACATCGACTTACATCTTCGCACGGACCTGTGTTTTTAATAAACAGTCGCTTCTCTCTGGCCTCTGCGACCACCACCAGCACATCCCACAGCAAAGTGTGGTTCACCGGGATGGTCCCCCTTCTCCCGAAGTTACGGGGGCATTTTGCCGAGTTCCTTAACCACGATTCTCTCGATCACCTTAGTATTCTCTACTCGACCACCTGTGTCGGTTATAGGGTACGGGCAACACACACCCTCACGTCGATGCTTTTCTCGGCAGCAGAGGATCACCAGATCACCCCACCAATGTGGGGCGCCCATCAGCTCTCACACACTTGTGGGGACGGATTTACCTACCCCCACGTGCTACAACCTTAGACCGTGACTACCATCGCACGGCCTGGCTACCTTTCTGCGTCACACCTCACGCTTACCGACTCCACACTCAGGTCCCCCCGCGCTCATCCCAACTCGACCGAAGTCGAAAAGGGCGAGTTTAGGGGTTAGTATCGTGTGTTTTGGTACTGTCGGTTGTGTGTCGGTACCAGAATATCAACTGGTTGTCCATCGACTACGCCTGTCGGCCTCGCCTTAGGTCCCGACTTACCCAGGGCGGATTAGCCTAGCCCTGGAACCCTTGGTCATCCGGTGGACGGGTTTCTCACCCGTCTTTCGCTACTCATGCCTGCATTCTCACTCGAATCGCCTCCACCACTCGTTCACACGGCAGCTTCTCCGGCAACTCGACGCTCCCCTACCCAACACCACACCATTACGGCGTCTGTGGTGCTGCCACAACTTCGGCGGTGTACTTAGCCCCGCTACATTATCGGCGCTCAATCACTTGACCAGTGAGCTATTACGCACTCTTTCAAGGGTGGCTGCTTCTAAGCCAACCTCCTGGTTGTCTTCGCAACTGAACATCCTTTCCCACTGAGCACACGCTTAGGGGCCTTAGTTGATGGTCTGGGCTGTTTCCCTCTCGACAATGAAGCTTATCCCCCACTGTCTCACTGCCACGCTGAACCTTGACTGGCATTCGGAGTTTAGTTGACGTCAGTAACCCGGTAGGGCCCATCAGCCATCCAGTAGCTCTACCTCCAGCAAGAACCACGCAACGCTGCACCTAAATGCATTTCGGGGAGAACCAGCTATCACAGAGTTTGATTGGCCTTTCACCCCTAACCACAGGTCATCCCCTCCATTTTCAACTGAAGTGGGTGCGGGCCTCCACGCGCTCTTACACACGCTTCACCCTGCCCATGGCTAGATCACTCCGCTTCGGGTCTAGGACACGCGACTAGGTACGCCCTATTCGGACTCGCTTTCGCTACGGCTACCCCACACGGGTTAACCTCGCCACGCACCGCTAACTCGCAGGCTCATTCTTCAAAAGGCACGCCATCACAGTCATCTAGATACTGCTCTGACGGATTGTAAGCACATGGTTTCAGGTACTCTTTCACTCCCCTCCCGGGGTACTTTTCACCATTCCCTCACGGTACTATTCCGCTATCGGTCATCAGGAAGTATTTAGCCTTACCAGGTGGTCCTGGCAGATTCACACGAAATTCCACGAGTTCCGTGCTACTCGGGCACATACACACTGTCAACGGTTGACGTTTCGTCTACGGGACTCTCACCCACTCCGGTCCTGTTTCCCACCAGGTTCGACTACACCAACACACTCACAGACCGGCCATGCTGGACCGGACCACGTACACCCCACAACACCCTGCCAGCAAAACCAGCACGCTTGACACTGACAAGGTTTAGGCTCATCCAGTTTCGCTCGCCACTACTCCCGGAATCATTGTTATTTTCTCTTCCTGCGGGTACTGAGATGTTTCACTTCCCCGCGTTCCCTCCACATGCCCTATATATTCAGACACGGGTCACCACCCTCACGAGTGGCGGGGTTTCCCCATTCGGAGACCCTCGGATCAACGCCTGTTTATCGGCTCCCCGAGGCTTATCGCAGATTTCCACGTCCTTCATCGGCTCCTGATGCCAAGGCATCCACCATGCGCTCTTACACACTCACCCAACCCCTCAAAGGGACCGGCTTCGTGTGTGCGAAAAATTGTTTCATTCACCTTAACTAGATGATGACAAGAAAAATCACATTACATAAACACCACAAACTCGTGGTGTTTGATGCTCGCGTCCACTATACGATTCTCAAACCACTACCAAACACCCACCACCACACACCAGAAGTCTCTGCTGCTTGGTGGTCGGGTTGGTCCTGTTGGTTGAAACCACACCCACACACACTGTGTGGGGTTTGTGATTCCATGAACCAATAACGTGTTCGTTCTAGCCCATACAACAATCAACGTCGACACGGCAGTCACCGGACAACGCTGGAAGGTATGAGCGGAAGAAGTGATGTTCCACCCTTGAGCTCCCAACCAGATGACACATTCGGTCACTGCGTTGGGGTTCTGATGTGTGCTCCTTAGAAAGGAGGTGATCCAGCCGCACCTTCCGGTACGGCTACCTTGTTACGACTTAGTCCCAATC
>JAFAFA010000002.1 GCA_023423695.1 Pseudomonadota bacterium
CCCCAGCCGGCCGCGGCGAACCCGATCGCGCTGACCGCCAGCACCACGACGACGATCCCGGTGAAGCGCACCGGCTCCGCGCTGATCCCGGACGCGACCTGAAGGGCCACCATGGCCGCCAGCGCCGCCAGCCCCACCGCCCGTGCCGCCCGTGCGACCCTGGCCGCCGGTGCCCGCGGCGCCGTCGCCCGCGGGGCCGTTCCCCGCGCGCTTCGCGTCGTCTCACTCACACCTTTCCTTTCGTGAGCCCGGCGCCAGCGGTTGCATCAGTGAGAAATCAGACAGATTGCCGGATAGCAAATGATGCGAACGCATCAGTCGCTCTGATCTAGTAATCTCGCTTACGGATCCACGGAGACATCTGCCTGTGTGTCCTGTTCCAGCTGTGATGATCACGCACGGGCGAGTTCCGGGTGTGTGTGGAAGCCCGCTGTCGGGTCATCGAAGGCGCTTGGTCAGAGAATCTCGACGACAAGGGCGGACATGAGTGACACGACAGCCGGCGGGCCGGGCACGACCACCCGCGCGGGCGCCGAGGTCGGCGAGTCCGAGCTGCGACTGCTCCTCGCGGGCCTGACGGCGGTCAGGGACGGCGACTTCCGCACCACGCTCCCCGAGGACGCCGACGGCCTGCTGGGCGAGATCGCCTCGGTCTTCAACGGCATGGTGAACCAGCTCTCGCTGTTCACCTCGGAGGTCACCCGCGTGGCCCGCGAGGTCGGCACCGAGGGGCGGCTGGGCGGCCAGGCCGAGGTGCCGGCGGTGTCGGGCACGTGGAAGGACCTCACCGAGTCCGTCAACGCGATGGCCGGCAACCTCACCGACCAGGTGCGCAGCATCGCCCAGGTCACCACGGCGGTCGCCCGCGGCGACCTGTCACAGAAGATCACCGTGGACGCCCGGGGCGAGATCCTGGAGCTGAAGAACACCGTCAACACGATGGTCGACCAGCTCTCGTCGTTCGCCGACGAGGTGACCCGCATGGCCCGCGAGGTCGGCACCGAGGGCCAGCTCGGCGGCCAGGCGGACGTCAAGGGCGTGGCGGGCACCTGGCGCGACCTCACCGACTCGGTCAACTTCATGGCCGGCAACCTCACCGACCAGGTCCGCAACATCTCCCAGGTCGCGACCGCCGTCGCCCGCGGCGACCTGTCGCAGCGCATCACGGTCTCGGCCCGCGGCGAGATCCTGGAGCTGAAGAACACCCTCAACACGATGGTGGACCAGCTCTCGTCGTTCGCCGACGAGGTGACCAGGGTGGCCCGCGAGGTCGGCACCGACGGCCGCCTCGGCGGCCAGGCCGACGTCAAGGGCGTCTCCGGCACCTGGAAGGCGCTCACCGAGTCGGTCAACGTCATGGCCGACAACCTCACCGCCCAGGTGCGCAGCATCGCCGAGGTCACCACGGCGGTCGCCAAGGGCGACCTGTCCCAGAAGATCCGCGTCGACGCCCGCGGCGAGATCCTGGAGCTCAAGGAGACCATCAACACGATGGTCGACCAGCTCTCGGCCTTCGCCGACGAGGTCACCCGCGTGGCCCGCGAGGTCGGCACCGAGGGCAACCTGGGCGGCCAGGCCACCGTGCGCGGCGTGTCCGGCACGTGGAAGGACCTCACCGACAACGTCAACGTCATGGCCTCCAACCTGACGAGCCAGGTGCGCAGCATCGCCCAGGTGGCCACGGCGGTGGCCCGCGGCGACCTGTCACAGAAGATCACCGTCGAGGCCAAGGGCGAGGTCGCCGCGCTGGCCCAGACCATCAACACCATGGTCGACACGCTCGGCGCGTTCGCCGACGAGGTGACCCGGGTGGCCCGCGAGGTCGGCACCGAGGGCCAGCTCGGCGGCCAGGCCCGGGTGCCCAACGTGGCCGGCACCTGGAAGAACCTCACCGACAACGTCAACTCCATGGCCGACAACCTGACCAACCAGGTGCGCAGCATCGCCCAGGTCACCACGGCGGTCGCCCGCGGCGACCTCACCCGCAAGATCGACGTGGACGCGCGCGGCGAGATCCTGGAGCTGAAGACCACCATCAACACGATGGTCGACCAGCTGTCCTCGTTCGCGGCCGAGGTCACCCGAGTGGCCCGCGAGGTGGGCTCGGAAGGCCGGCTCGGCGGCCAGGCCGAGGTGGAGGGCGTCTCCGGCACCTGGAAGCGGCTCACCGAGAACGTCAACGAGCTGGCCGGCAACCTGACCCGGCAGGTGCGCGCCATCGCCGAGGTGACCAGCGCGGTCACCTCCGGCGATCTGACCCGCTCGATCACCGTCGACGCCGAGGGCGAGCTGGCCGACCTCAAGGACAACATCAACTCGATGGTCAAGTCGCTGCGCGAGACCACCACGGCCAACGAGCAGCAGGACTGGCTGAAGTCCAACCTCGCCCGCATGTCCGGCCTCATGCAGGGCCACCGCGACCTGGCGACGGTCGCCGAGCTGGTGATGAACGAGCTGGCGCCGCTCGTCTCGGCCCAGTACGGCGCGTTCTTCCTCGCCGAGGAGAGCGAGCTGAAGCTGATCAGCGCCTACGGCTACCCCGTGGAGGCCGAGCGCGCCCCCCGGTTCCGGCTCGGCGACGGGCTGATCGGCCAGGCCGCGCGCAGCCGCCGGACGATCGCGCTGACCGAGAACATCCCCTCCGGCGTCATCACCATCGACTCCGGCCTCGGCCGGATCGAGCCCGCCTCGCTCGTCGTGCTGCCCGTGGTCGTCGAGGAGCAGGTGCTCGGCGTGATCGAGCTGGCCTCGGTCCAGGAGTTCACGCCCGTGCACCGGGCGTTCCTGGAGCAGCTCATGGAGACGATCGGGGTCAACCTCAACACGATCGTCGCCAACGCCCGTACCGACGAGCTGCTGAAGGAGTCGCAGCGGCTCGCCGCCGAGCTCCAGGCCCGCTCCGAGGAGCTGCAGAGCCAGCAGGAGGAGCTGCAGCGCTCCAACGCCGAGCTGGAGGAGAAGGCCCGCCTCCTGGTCAGCCAGAACCAGGACATCGAGGCCAAGAACCTCGAGATCGAGCAGGCCAGGCAGGAGCTGGAGGACCGCGCCCAGCAGCTCGCCCTCGCCTCGAAGTACAAGAGCGAGTTCCTGGCGAACATGAGCCACGAGCTGCGCACCCCGCTCAACTCGCTGCTCATCCTGGCCCAGCTCCTGGCCCAGAACCACACGCGCAACCTCACCCCGAAGCAGGTCGAGTACGCCGAGATCATCCACTCGGCCGGCTCCGACCTGCTGCAGCTCATCAACGACATCCTCGACCTGTCGAAGGTCGAGGCGGGCAAGATGGACGTCAACCCCGAGTGGGTGCAGCTGCGCCGTCTGCTCGACTACGTCGAGGCCACCTTCCAGCCGATGACCAGCGAGAAGAGCCTCGACTTCACCATCGCCACCGCCCCCGGCATCCCCAACGAGCTGCTGACCGACGACTCCCGGCTGCGCCAGGTGCTGCGCAACCTGCTGTCGAACGCGGTCAAGTTCACCGAGACCGGCCGGGTCGAGCTGCGCATCGAGCCCGCCGCCCCGGCCGAGCTGCCCGCCACCGTGCGGGCCAACGGCCCGGCACTCGCGCTGCGGGTCGTCGACACCGGCATCGGCATCCCGGAGCAGCAGCTCGAAGTCATCTTCGGGGCGTTCCAGCAGGCCGACGGCACCACCAGCCGCAAGTACGGCGGCACCGGCCTCG
>JAFAFA010000033.1 GCA_023423695.1 Pseudomonadota bacterium
CCCGGCGGCGCCTCGTTCTACACGCTCGTCACCCGCGCGACGGTCGAGCAGGACAACGCCCTCCACCGCCAGCTCTTCTTGACCGAGCAGGGCTACCGCTACTTCATCGAGGACTGGACCGATGGCCGAGCGACGAAGCCCACGCTCCACTGAGCCGGGCGAGAGCATGGGGCTGCGCTCACTCGCCTCCTTCGACGAGATGGCCGGTCCGCTCGTGGGCTTCTTCGCTCCCAAGCTCGGCGTGAAGGCGACCGAGGCGGCGGTGCGCGCGGCGCTCGCCGATCCGGCAAGCCTCGAGGCGCGCCTCGGCCGGACCTCGGCGCCCGCGCTGCGGCTCCTCGAGCACATCCTCGACATGGGCGGCGAGCTCTCGCTCAGCGCGCTGCTCGGCGTCTCGCAAGCCTGGTTCGGCGCCGACGCGGACCAGACAGACCTGCTCACGCACGAGCTGGTCGACCGCGGCTTGGTCGTCCCGCTGCTGCGCTTCGGAGACCTCTACAGCTATGCGCTGCTCGATCTCAACGCGCGGGAGATCGCGCGGCGGGTCCGAGGTCTGACCTTGCCCGAGGTGAAGGAGCCGCCGGCGCCCGGGCACGACGTGGGGCTGCGCGATCGGGTGGCGCTGATCGCGAGCGTCGCGCACGTGCCCATGCGCTACACCCAGAGCCACGACGTCAACCGCGGCTCGGCCAAGAAGCTCGCCGCGATCGTCGGCATGGAGACCGGCCACGTGATCCAGGCGCTCGACGCGGCGATCGTCGATCGGGTGCTCGGCGCGACGGACAAGCTCCTCTTTCCCATCGTGGAGCCGCTGCGCCAGCTCGCCCGTGGAGAGCTCGTGCAGAAGGGGATCCACGAGGACGGGAGGCGCGTCGCCGCGTGGGTGGGAGCGCGGTGGATCTCGGCCGAGGCGGTGGCGCGCGCGGTGGCCGCCGCCAGCATCGCGAGGCGCACCGGCTACGACGCCTTCGTCGGCGGCGGCGTCGGCGATCTCGCCTACGGCGCGCGCGTGGTGGAGCAGGCGCCCCTCGCCCGCGCGACGGTCGATGGGGTCACCCTCGTGCGTGCGGCGGCGGGGTCGCGCTCGGGGCATGGCGATGGCCACGTGACGCCGAGCTTCGAGGTGATGCTCGGCCCGGCGGCCGACCCGGAGCTCGTCGCCACCGTCGCGCTCGCCACCGAGCCCCTGCGCTTCGACCTGGTGCTCACCCGCCGGATCACCCCCCGCTCGATCCAGACGGCGCTCTCGCTCGGGGTCCGGGCCAGCGAGATCCTCGAGGCGCTCGAGGCGGTCGGCCGGCACGGGGTGCCGGGCAACGTGCGGGCGATGGTCGAGGACTGGTCGAAGAGCGCGCGGCTCGTTCGAGTCTCGAAGGTGTGGGCGCTCGAGGCGTCGAGCGCGGAGGTGGCGGACGCGATCGCGAAGACGCTCGGCGAGCGGGTGGCCTCGCGTCCGTCGCCGACGGTGATCCTCGTGAGCGGAGACGAGCGCGATCCGACGAGCGAGGTGGCGAGCAGCGGGCTCGGCGCGCTCACGAGGCCCGCCCCGCTCGCGGCGAGGGTGCCGGCCGCGACGATGCCGGCGGAGCCCCCGGCGAGCCTCACGCCGAGCCCGGCGCCGGCGCTGCGAGAGCGCGTCACGCGCGCGCTCGCGAGCGGGCCGGTCCTGCCGAAGCGAGCGCCCTCGGCGTCCGAGCCGTCCGCACGAGAGCCCGTGCGCTTCATGCCGTGGCGCGCTCTCGAGGAGCTGATCGACTCGCTGAGCGACCACGAGGACGTGGCGCGGGTCGGGGGGCTCACCGACGTGATGATGGATCTGTGGGGCGCGGCGGGGACGGTCTTCGACAAGTGGAACAGCCGCGAGCCCGCCGACCAGATCGTCGCGTACCTGGAGGCGCACCCCTTGGAGCTCCTCCCCTGGCTGGTCTTGTCGCCGCGTGATCGACGCCGGCTGCTGGACCGCGCGAGCACGCTGGTGGAGCTCATCGCGCTGAGCAAAGAGATGACGCGCGCGCCGCGCACCACCGACGGAATGACGGCCGAGCGGCTCCTCCGCGACCCCGAGCTACAGGCGCTGCTCGCCCCGCTCCGTCCGAGCCCGCCCGAGGCGGCGGGCGAGGCGATGAGCGCGGCGCAGATCCGCGAGCGCTTCACGGAGGCGGCGGCGGTCGGTGCCGCGGTGACCCTGCGGGTGCGCGGTCCGAGCGGCGAGCGGGCGGTGACGCTGATCCCCGAGCGCATCCACGAGCGCGGCCGCGACGTCGCGCTCCTCGGCACCGACCCCAAGACCGAGACGAGCCTCTCCTTCCCGCTCGCGCAGGTCCTCTCGCTCACTTGATTGCTTGGCGCGCGCTTCGCGAGCGCGCGGGCCGAGCTAGCGGCGCCGACCCGCTGGCGCTTCCTATCCCCGGTGACTAGTCAGCCGGAACCGCTCCGCTCGGCGTTCCAAGTACGGGCGGGACGAGCGCCTGCCTCAGCCCCGGAGGCGCTCGAGCAGCCAGCGCCCGGCGGGGCCGGGCGGGTCGGCCTTGCGGTGCATCGCGTGGAGCGGCACGTGGTAGGACGAGGACGGCACGTCGCGCAGCGTGAGCCGCACGAGCCGTCCTGCCTCGAGATCCTGCTCGGCGCGGTGATCGGGCATCTGCCCCCAGCCGAAGCCCGAGAGCAGGAGCGCGCGCTTCGCGTCGAGATCGGCCACCCGCCAGGTGCGGGCGCTGTAGACGCCGTGATCTT
>JAFAFA010000075.1 GCA_023423695.1 Pseudomonadota bacterium
ATGCCACCGCGCGAATGGACGGCCGCCAAGGCACAGATGGCCGTCATCTTCGGCGAGCGGTTCGCTAAGGCGATGAACGCCTGACACTCAACCCGCCCCGCCGAGCACGAAATTCCCGACACTCCCACGCTTGGGAGTATGCCCGGTTCAATCATCGGCTGAATTTGACCCGCACCGGCTCCATCAAGGCCTGCTCGATCCCAGGGAGACGCGATCCGGCCCAGGTTTGGCCGGCGACCAATCAGCGATAAACCTGAGACGTGACTACCGACCCGCAGGCGACAGCGCGTGGGCTAATGGCATCCTTGCCTTCGCAGCGGTCGCCGTAGCATCCGCCAGCACACCGGGCTCCATCGCCAGTTCCAACGCGCGCTCCAGGTCGGCAATCCGGAACGGCTTCTCCAGAAAGGCGATGGCACCGGCGGCCAAGGCGTCCTGGGCGGCCGCATGCCCGCTGCACACGATCACGGGAATGCCGTTCCGGCTGGCCAGGTGCCGTACGGCGGTCAGACCGTTGGAACCATTGGCCAGCCAGACGTCGATCACCGCCACGTCAACGCCTTTCCCGGCGGTGAAGTCGATTGCACCCTCGGCGGTGTTCACGACACCGACGACGCGATGCCCCAGGTCGTCCAGGATATCGGCCAGCATCGCGGCGATGCAGGGATCGTCCTCGGCAACCAGGATGTCCAGGCAGTCGGCCATTCCTTCCTCCCGTCAATGCGATCCCAACTCACATGGCGGTTCGACGACGGAATTGCCTCCACTCACCGGGAGGCGGCGACACACTGTGGCTTTTCGGCCGCCCTACCCTCTTAGACGGTTGCACCCTTTTCGCGCGAGTTCACCGCCAACGAGCAGAACCATGGTCGGCAACGCACCCTAAGAACAGGCATGAAGCAGCCGCGAAGGTCGCATCGAAGGAAAAGCTCACCACCGAGAAGGCTGAATCCGAGTCGCTCGGTACCCCGCAACCGGTCCGCGATGATCCAAGCCCTCTCTTGACCTTATATCCTCGCGTGAGATGGCTCCCCCGCATCCGCCGTGGACGTCTGTCCACCAACTTCCTACTCGATATCTGGAGGTTCGCGCCGGGATTCCGCACATGAAGCGCGCACCGTCAAGTCGACGGTGGCATGGCGGAAAGGGTATGGGTATAGGGTCGCCATGACGAGGTCCCGTGATCGCCGCTACGCCGGCTACCGCTTTCCCGCCGAGGTCATCGCGACGGCGGTGTGGCTGTACTTCCGCTTCCCCTTGAGCCTGCGCATGGTCGAGGAGATGCTGGCGGCCCGCGGCATCACCGTGAGCCACGAGACGGTGCGGCAGTGGGCCCTGAAGTTCGGCCGCGACATCGCGGATCGGTTGCGCCGGCGGGCGCCACGCCGGGGCGATAAGTGGCACCTCGACGAGGTCGTCCTGATCATCGCCGGCAAGAAGCAGTACCTGTGGCGGGCGGTCGACCGCGACGGCTTCGTGCTTGATGTCCTAGTCCAGAGCCGGCGCGACGCCAAGGCAGCCAAGCGCGTGCTACGCAAGCTGTTGAAGAAGCAGCGCTGGGCGCCCCGCGTGATGGTGACGGACAAGCTCAAGTCCTACGCTGCAGCCAAGCGGGATGTCATGCCCGGAGTGGAGCATCGCCAGCACAAGGGACTCAACAACCGAGCCGAGAACTCCCACCAGCCAACTCGACGGCGGGAGCGGCAGATGAAACGCTTCAAGTCAGCCCGGCAGGTTCAGCGCTTCCTCTCCGTCCACGACCTGATCGCCAATCTTTTCCACCTTCGCCGAGACCACCGCCCCGCTTCCGACTACCGCGCCGCCCGCGCCCAGGCATTCGCCACCTGGACCGAGGTCGCCGGCGCGCCGTTGGCCGCGTGATCGCCCGGCGTCGGGCGTCCGTGAGGTAGCCCACGCCCTCCCGAACCGCCAGGATCAACGAGTTGACGGTACATTTCGCGCGGGTCGGACGCGGCGATCTGACCGCCACTGTCGTCCTCAACTCCTTCCTGGCGGCCGCCCGCTCGGTGTGCTCGAACGCCCCCTCGAACTGGTCGGTCTCGGCGGGGGTCATCCCGATGGATTTGGCAACATCGTGCCATTGGTCGACGGCGGACAGCACCTCGGTGAGCACCGCTTGAGCCTGCCCCCGGTCCAGTCGGAAGTATTTGGCCGCGCGCACCGCGTGCTCGATGCTGGCCTCGGGACCGGTGTCCTCGGAGATCCAGGTCTTCAGCATCCGCTGCTTCTCGGGCGCCGGGTTGACGTCGTAGGCGGGCGACAGTCGCCACTTGTCGCCCGCGACGCGCAGGAAGCCGTGATTCCGGAGATGGTCGTCCACGTTGGTGATCAGCACGCTGAAGGCGATCCGGCGCCAGAGCTCGTGGATGTCCCGTGTCGCGTGTTCGCAGTTCTGCACCATCGCCTCTACGACTTCCGTATAGGAGTGCTCGTCGTCGTCCTCGATGCCGAGCATCGACATCGCGGAGACGAACATGATCCGCTTTGGCCCCTCGCGACCAAACCGCTTCACGATGGTGATCGGCGAGCCGTCGGCGTGGACAAGATCCGCCGTCGCCGCGTCGATCATGGCCTTCTTGGCAAGGAGGAGCGCGAGAACCTCGCCCTTCGTCACGGCCTTCTGGTCGTCGACGCTGGGGAATTTGCCGATGTAGAGCGTGCCGTCGGCGTCGGACACAGAGCACTTCGGCCGCATGCCATCGAGGGACGTGGCGCGCCCCATGAGGAAGCTGAGATCCTTGGCGGTCTCGGTGTTCCTTTCGACCGCCTGCGCGGCGTTCATGAGGTCGCGAAGCTCGATCAGGGACGGGGCCGTTCGCTTCCCGCGTTCCGGCGCACGCTGGAAGCGCCCCTCCTCGTCCTGAAATCTGAGGGCGCTGATCCGGCTGGTGTCGTCCACCGACAGCAGGAAGTCGAGGGACGTCAGGGAGCGCATGGAGGGGGCATCCTTCGTCCTCCCCCTTTCCTTGGAGAGCGGGTTCGTCCCGGCACCGCTATCCTGGCGGCGCTTCTCGGCGTCACGCAGGATGACGCGCCGCGCCCATTCTACATGAATTCAGAAGTTAGAGGCTGGACGCAGAATTACCGTCTTCCTGGTCCGCAGACAAAACGGTAAGCGAGCGCTGAAATAGGCCCGGGCTCAACACTGGCAAGATTTGGTTGCGGCAATTCATCTGCGTTGAACGTGATATAGGCCAGGGCCAAACGGCGATAGTTCCCTCCAGCAGTTCACCAAGATTCACTTGCCTGAAGGCGTCGAGCCGGAGTGGCGGCACAGGCGGTGGCTTAGACGTTAACGTGCCCCGGCGGCACGGACATCAGCGACCACCTGCTTCAGCAACCGCACGCCACGTCGGATGGCTTCCTCGTCAAGGCTCGCGTAACCTATGACGAGCCCGGCCGCCGCGGGCTTCGGCGCGGTCGCGGCCAGATCGAAGAGGGGACCGATGGGATAGATGCCGAGACCGGCTGAACGGGCGTCGGCAATCAGCCTTTCCTCCCATGACCGAGGTACTGTGTTTAGCCAGGCCACGACGTGAAGCCCGGCAGCAGCACCGCCGATCGTGACATCGTTGCCGAAGGTATCGGCCAAGGCTGCGAGAAGCGCCGCGCGGCGTTCCCCGTTCCTGCGACGGATGCGCTGCACATGCCTCTCATAGGCCCCGCTCTCGATCAGGTCGGCGAGCGCCTCCTGTTCCGGCCCAGGCGTGTGCCGGTCCATCAGCCTCTTCGCCCGCGCAAAGACCGGAGCCATGGCCTCAGGGACGACGAGGTAGCCAAGGCGCAGGTCAGGAGAGAGGATCTTCGAGACCGTGCCGAGATAGATGACCCGGCGGGCATCGTCCAGCACCTGCAAGGCCGGAAGCGGTGAGACGTCGAAGCGGTACTCGCCGTCGTAGTCGTCCTCGATGACATACCCGCCGCTCCGCTCGGCCCAAG
>JAFAFA010000107.1 GCA_023423695.1 Pseudomonadota bacterium
TTCGCCGTCGAGGCGCTCACCGACGCGCTGCGCCTCGAGCTCGGCGCGTTCGGCGTCGGCGTCTCGGCGGTGCAGCCCTCGTTCATCCGCTCGGGCTTCGCCGCCCGCGCGACGAAGAGCATCGAGCGCTACCGCCTCGAGGGCAGCCCCTACGCGCCGATCGCCGATCGCATGGACGCGATCCTGGCGCGCATGGACGCGATCGGCGGCGAGCCCGAGGACGTCGCCCGCGCGATCGAGCGCGCGGCGACCAGCGCCTCTCCGCGCGCCCGCTACCAGGCCCCGTTCAGCGCGAAGGTCGCGGCCGCGGCGCTCCCCTGGGTGCCGACCGCGCTCGAGGACCGCGGCCTCACCCGCATGTTCGAGCTCCACCGCCTCCACGCATAGCGTCGGCCGCGGCACTGAACCGCGGCGGCGCTTCTTCGGCCTGGCCGCATCTTCCGGCGCGGAGGGACCTGCGCGCTGCGAGAGGAGTCGTGGCTGAGGGCAGCGCGTCAACCGATGATTGCGGGGGCGAATGTTCAGTCTTCCCGCTGTAACCTTACGGTGTTCCTATTCCATGCATGACGTGGCGAGGGGCAGTCCGGGCGCGCGCGAAGGCGAGAGGCCTGACGACGGACCCTGACCGCGAGCTCCAGGAGCACGAGATCGCCGCTGCTGGAGGGAGCGGCGCGGAGCTGCACGGAGGCGCGATGCGGAAGATGGGGATCGTGGGCGCGATCGTGCTCGCCGTCGGCCTAGCCCTCGGCGGGGGGATGCTGACGGCCAGCTACGCGGAGGCGCACGGCGGTGGCCTCAATCGATGCGGCTGCCACTTCAACAGGCGGGCCGGCACCTGCCACTGCCACCAAGACCAAGGGTGTGGCTGCGAGTGCCAGCCGGACCGCTGCGAACGATGATCAGTCTGTCCCAGGGCGCGGTCACAAGCCTCATCGAAGCACTGGCTTGTATCCGCGGCGTCCGGCGCGGAGGTGTCGGAACCCCCCCAGCGAGAGGAGCTCGCGCGGGATGCCGTCCGCTCTCGGTGCTCGTCGCCATGACCTCGACTCGTCTCCACGGCCCGACGGCCGACTCCGTGCTGGAGGCGCTCACTCAGGAGCGCCTGCTCGATCTCAGCCGCGCGTTCGGCATCGGCGTTCGCAGCGGGCCCGACGCGAAGGGGCGCGTGGCGGGCCGACTCCGCGAGCAGCTCTCGGGCGGCTCCCGACGCTCTTGCCCACTCAACCAGTCACTCACAGGCCTCGACCGTTGCGTCTCCGCGGCGAACGTGCCCAAGCACCTGATGTTCACGTTCCAGCCCACCACGCCCTCCGCCGCCTCGACCGATCCTCTTCTCATCCGTCATTTAGCGACGCGATCGGCTTCCCGTCCGTGCCCACTTCGGGCAGGACCTTCTCGCATCGTACGTCCTAGGCGAACCGCTTGGATGCCTTCGCCTCTCTAGGGAGCCAGCACCCACATTCCGCAACCTACCTGCGAGGCATCATGAATCGACTCTGGGTACTCCACCTCACAGACATTCACGTCCAAACGGCAGCAGACCCAGTCCTCAATTGCCGTTCGGCAATCAAGAGCGCTGTGCTTGCTCACGAGTTCGCGCACAACCAGGTACGACCTGCGACACTTGCTGTCGCCATATCCGGCGACATCGCCTTCTCCGGCCGCGACTCCGAGTACAACGCCTTTGCCTCCTTCCTAAGACCGCTCGTCAGCTCACTGCGCGAACACTTTTCTACAGTCCATGTCGTCATGGCGCCCGGCAATCACGACCTTGTACTAAAGCCTGAAGACCCGGTCCGAACCATGGTCCTGAACGGCTACGATCCATCACTCGTAGACGAGAGAGTGTTCAGCACGCTAGCGTCGCCACAGCAGGCGTTTTGGAAGTTCGCCGCCGCTCATGCACCGGGATACCCCGACGTGCCATCACTGTGCGTCGAGACCACGGTAACCATGACGGATAAGCGCGTCGTGTTCCGTAGCATCAACACGTCCTGGACTTCTAGCCTGCACGAGAAGACTGGGTCGCTAAGCTTCCCTCGCGACATGTTGGATGCCACTTCCCGTGCTCGACGGAATACAGACGACGCTATAGTCACACTGTTCCACCATCCCTATCATTGGATCCAGGAGGAGCAGTACCGGGCTCTTCGCGGTTGGGTCGAACTGCATTCAGATATGGTCCTAACGGGCCACGAGCACATATCGGATCTCCGCATCTCCGGCTCGGCTGAATCGGTTCCCAGACTCTATATCGAGGGCGGTGCGCTTCAGAAGCACGGACAGAATCCGCTCAACGGCTCGTCGTTCAACATCATCGAACTCGACCTGGATGAAAAAACATTCGCAGTTGCGCGGTTGGTCCTTGACGGCCGCCGATACACCGAGAACCACAGCTCAGTTGCGCGACCATTTGCGTCGCTATCCGCGTCTGAAAGGAACGCCTTCCAGCTGCAGCATGAGTTCTTACAGTACGTTGACGAGATCGGCGACATTATCCGACACGAACGACGCCCGAATCTCAGGCTCAGCGACGTCTTTGTTCTCCCTGAGCTGTCGCGCGAGCGGCGTGCCGCAAGTCTCGACAGGGCGCCGGAAATCGTCACAGATATTGTCGAAGAGACGATTACCGCTAGCCGAATCCTTATCGTCGGCCCCGAGCTCTCTGGGCGCACGAGCCTCCTGAAGACGATGTTCACCCGCCTTCACGCCCAAGGATGGATTCCGGTATACTTTGACTTCGCCGTGTGTACGACGCAGGACATCTCACTGCGCATGAGCGAACTGATTGCAGGACAGTATCGGCCCGAACCCGAGTCAGGCGAACTACCGGATCGCGAGACCCTGAACGAACGAGGAATAGCAATAGTCGACAATCTCAACGCATTAACGTCCGTCGCGACTACTACGGCGGTTCGGCTGCTCGAGCAGCGATTCTCAAAGATTGTGCTTTGCGGCGACATCAGCGCATCTGTGCCGCTAGGCCCGGAGGCAGCCAAATCACCTCTCTGGCGATACGAGGAACTCAAGATACTGGAACTAACCCACCGAAAACGCGGAGAGATCATTGAGAAATGGATGACTCTGGGCCGCGACGAGACGAATCTCGAAGACCTAGCCCGGGAGATTGCCTCTCGCGACGCACACCTCGCTCGCGTGGTTCGAAGCACGCTCCTTCCATCAACCCCCTACTTCGTACTACTAGCCCTTCAGCAGTATGACACCACGAGTGGCGGCAGCAACATTGATACCTCTTACGGGCACCTCTACGAAGCATCGATAGACATTGCACTGAGAAGCAGCGAATCGCCTCTAAGCACGACTGGAATGCTGGACTATCTGGCCGGTTTCGCTGCCCACCTAAACGACGAGCTCAATGGCCCAGCGACGAGCGTTGACGATCTCACGGTACCGAAGGAATCGTTCTTCGAGTGGCATCGCATACACGCCGCGCGCCTCGGTATCCAAGTCGATTGCGTGGTCATCTGCCGGGCTTTGGTGCGCGCAAGACTCTTTTGCGACCTAACCACCCACATCGGGTTCCGATTCAAGAACAGCTACTACTACAGCCTTGCACGCGCATTCTCCGCACTTGACGTTCCGGAGACAATAGCGTTCATCAAACAGTACGCAAACGAGCTTCACCTTGAGCAATGGTACGCCGTAACAATGTTTCTTGCGCATTTAGACAAGCGTACGACCGTAATAGGCGCACTGCTGTCTGCGGCACGTGACATGCTCTCTCACCGCCCTCCGCTATCGATCACGGAGAGCGCGGGGCAACTCGTCGACGAGATTGAGGGACTTCCTCAAATGCAATTGCCGGAGGGAGACTTCGAGACAAGAAGGGCGGCCATTCTCCAAGAGCGCGACAGGTTGGAATCCGACGATGCCATCGTGGCCACGAATGACGACCAGGCCACGATTGAGACCAACAATCACCCATACGTTGAGCGAATCCATGCAATGAACTCGGGCTTGCGTATGGTTCATATTCTTGGCCAGATCCTGCGCCGCCACGCGGCATCTCCGAGCCTTGAGGGGAACCTCAAGATGGAGGTAGTGTCCGAGTGCTACGATCTGGGCCTGCGCGTGCTGGCGGACTGGTGCGACATTATCCAAACGAACAAGGAACAGGTAAGGGAGGGCGTTCTTCATCTGCTCGTGAGCCAGGATCTCACGGATCTGAGCGATCCGGTTGCTGTTAGGCACGACGTTGCTCTATCCATGAATCAGATTGTCTTGAGCAGCGCGTTCGGTGTCGTCCGAAGTGTTGGGGATGCGGTAGGCACCGGGCTGCTGCAGCCGACGTTCGCGTCAATTCTCGACCGGAAGACTGACAACTTCTCATATCAGTCATTTGACCTGGCCATATCCCTGGAAGTTTCGCGCGCGATGCCTATCCAGAAGGTCCGATCCGCGTCCCGAATGGCCGAGAAGGAGTCGAGTGTGCTGGGGAGCGCACTAGTTTGCAGGTTGGTCTGTTCCGCCGTTCGGCGGTACCTGTACTCTGAGCGCGAGATTCGGGACGCGGCAGCCGCGGCTGGAATACAGTCGCCGTCGGCATCGGCCCTAAACCCGAATCGGAAGAAGATCAAAGACGGTGAGTAGAGCGAGCACTCCGCAGCAGCGCTATCGGTCGCAGGAGAAGGATCCGTCCGAGGTGCTCGGCTCGGGCGCGCTGAGGGATCCGTCCCAGCGGGATCCGTCCGAGATGCTCGGCTCTGGCGGGGGAACCAGGGATCCGTCCGAGGTGCTCGGCTCGGGATGTCCGAGTGCTCGGCTCGGGCGAGGGGTGCAGAGGGATCCGTCCGGCAGCGGGATCCGTCCGAGGTGCTCGGCTCCGGCTGACTTGTAGGCCTCAGCGGGGGTGACCCCTCACCCGGACACCGGTGTGGGAGCAATCCGTCCCGGGGACGAATTGGGAACGGTGGGATCGGAGGATGGGATGGGCGCGGCGGCGGGGCGCGCGCGACGCGGCGAGGTCTTGGCGGGGGCCGCTCCCGGTGCAGCACGAGCGGACCG
>JAFAFA010000111.1 GCA_023423695.1 Pseudomonadota bacterium
CCATCCCGAACTCGGCCGTGAAAAGCCTCCGCGCCAATGGTACTGCGTCTTAAGACGTGGGAGAGTAGGTCGCCGCCAGGTCACTCAGGCTCAAGAGACGCATAACACAAAGCACGTCGCAGGCATCGTCACACACATCCGAAACGCCCCGGCTCTCAGCAGCCGGGGCGTTTTTTTGTGTTCAATCGACGCACATTTTCACCATACGGAAAGCCTGCTGCCGATTTGCGGCAGATCAATCGCCCCTGGTTGCCCGCTCCCCTACTCTTTCCTCACCGCACAACATCAACGGGGAGCGAAACCATGAAGGCTATCGATCTGATGACGCCGCGGGTCATCACTATCGGCGCGGACGCGACTGTCGCCGATGCGGCCAAGAAGATGCTGGAGAACAATATCAGCGGCATGCCCGTGGTCGATGCCGCCGGCAAGGTCGTCGGCATCATCAGCGAGGGCGATCTGCTGCGCCGGGTGGAACTCGGGACCGAGCGCCACCGCTCCTGGTGGCTGGGGCTGGTGTCCGGCGGCACGTTGCCGGCGGAGGACTTCGTCAAGTCCCATGCCCGCAAGGTCACGGACGTCATGACTGCCCATGTCACCACCGTCGACGAAAGCGCTTCGCCCGAGGAGGTCGTTCGGCTGATGGAGACGCGCCGGATCAAACGTGTGCCGGTGGTCCGCCAGGGCAACCTGATCGGCATCATCAGCCGGGCGAACCTGCTGCGCGCACTGGCCAGCGTCTCGCCGGAGACCGCGACGGCGGCCCCTGACGACCGTGTGCTGAAGGAGCGTGTCACCGCTGCGGTGAAGGAACTGTCCTGGGAGCCGCGGTCGCATGACGCAATCGTCGTTCGCAATGGCGTCGTCCATCTCTGGGGCTTCATCAGCAGTGAGTCCCAGCGCGACGCCGTGCGCGTCGCGGCTGAAGGCGTTCCGGGCGTGAAGGGGGTGGAGAACAACATCCAGGTCGTCGATCCGGCGGAAAGCGGAGCCTGGGGTCTGTAAAGAAGCCTGTCATATGAATGGGCATGGCCGGTCCGTTCCGGCCATGCCTATCCTCGCAAGCCGGTCAGATCCGTCCCGGCAGCCGTGCGCCGACGAGGTGGGTCGCCTGGGCACCGTATTCGTAGGCGGCTTCACGCACCGCACGGCCGGCGACCGTTTCCAAGGCGGTGTCGGGAAGCGGCATCTCCGCGTCGGTGAGTTTGCCGGTGATGCGGTCGGCAAGGCAGCGGCCGAGAACCGTGCCGGGCGCGATGCCGCGGCCGTTGTAGCCGCTGAAGCCAATCACGTTGCGGCCCAGCCGGTGGAAGCGGGGCAGGTTGTCCTTGGTCATCCCGATCTGGCCATACCATTCGGACTCGAACCGCACCGGGCCGAGCTGCGGGAACAGGGCGGCCAGCGAGCGCTGGGCCCAAGCCCGGTGCACCGCGATCCCTGTCCCCCGCAGTGCGCCGACACTGCCGAACACCAGCCGTCCCTGACGGTCGAACCGGTAGGAGCTCAGCACCGATTTGGTGTCCCACACTCCCTGCCGCTCGGGCAGGATAGCTTGCCGCATGGGTTCGGACAGCGGCTCCGTTGCCAGATTGAAGTAGGGAAGGTGTACCTGCTCGGTGCGCAGCTGCACCCAGGGGCCGATGCTGTAGGCGTCGGTGGCGACGATCACCCAGTCGGCCATCACACTGCCGGTCGCCGTCTTCACCTCCCATTTGCCGCCGGCCTCGCTTGCCGACTGAACAGGGCTGCGGGTGAAGATGCGGGCACCCGCCTTCACGGCGGCGGTGGCCAGCCCGCGGGCATAGGCCAGAGGCTGGATGGTGCCGGCCCGAAGGTCGAGAAGCGAGCCGGTATAGGCCCTGGTGCCGACCTTCTCCGCCGTTTCCGCGGCGTCGAGCAGGCGCACGGGCGCTCCTCGCTTCTGCCAGATCGCCGCCCGCTGCTCCAGTTCGCGCAAGCCCGCGGGACCGACGCCGCAATGGAGGGTGCCGCTGCGCTCGTCCTCGCAGGCGATGGCGTGTTTGGTGATGAGGTCGAACACCACGCGCGGAGCATTGCCGAGCAACTCGATCAGCCGCTCTCCATAGACCGGCCCCAGCGTGCTGACGAGCTGGTCGGGCATCACCCACATGCCGGCGTTGACCAGACCGACATTGCGCCCGGCGCCGCCGAAGCCGATCTCCACCGCCTCCACCACCACCGCATCGACACCGCTTTCCGCCAGATGCAGGGCGGCCGACAGGCCGGTGTAGCCGGCGCCGACGATCACCACGTCCGCCCTGACCGCGCCGGTCAGCGGCGCGGTCGGCGGCGCCGGCGGTGCCGTCCGTTCCCAAAGCCCATGCGACCGTGGATCGTTCAGCATTCCCTGTGGTCCTTATCCCGTACTATTGCCCGCCCGTCATTCCCAGCCGGAAACACCGCCCTGACCGGTTCCGTGAGCGTAGCGGGTCGCCGCATTCACGGACAGCTGGGAAGATTCGCTTGCCTACTCCCTTCGGCAAAGTGAAGTTTGCTCAACCGGTCATTCCCTGTGAGAATGAGATGCAGAGCCCCCGCCGCTTCCTCCCCTCCCTGTCCCTTCTGACTGCCTTCGAAGCGGCGGCGCGGACCGGCAGCATCACCGCGGCGGCGAAGGAGTTGTCGCTGACCCAGAGCGCCGTCAGCCGCCAGATCAAGGTGCTGGAGGAGGTGCTGGAGGTCGAACTGTTCCACCGCGAACGTCAGACCATCCGCCTCACGGCCGGCGGGGAGTATTATGTGCGCGAGGTGCGTGACGCCCTGCGCAAGATCAGCACCGCGTCGCTCAACCTGCGCGCCAATCCCTATGGCGGCACACTGAGCATCGCGATCCTGCCGACCTTCGGCGCCCGCTGGCTGACGCCGCGGCTGCCGAAATTCCTGGCTGCGAATCCAGGCGTGACCATCAATCTGGTGACGCGGATGGCGCCTTTCGATTTCCGGCTGGATCCGGTCGACGTGGCGATCCATTTCGGCCGGCCGGAATGGCCGGGCGGGGAGATGGCGCTGCTGCGCCGGGAGACGGTCATCCCCGCCTGCAGTCGCGATCTGCGCGACCGGTTCGGTTTCCAGCAGCCGGGCGATCTGCGGCTTGCCCCCTTGCTGCACCTGACCAGCCGCCCCGATGCGTGGGAACGCTGGCTGACCCTGCACGACACGCCGGCCGATGGGGTGCATGGCATGCTGTTCGACCAGTTCGGCACCGCCATTCAGGCGGCCGTTGCCGGGCTGGGGGTCGCACTGCTGCCGCTTTTCCTGATCGGGGAGGAGTTGCACTCGGGCCAACTGGTCCCCGCGCTCGACCTGCCGATGGAGAGTGAGGACGCCTATCATGTCGTGTGGCCGTCGGAACGGACGGGCTATCCGCCGCTTGCCGCTTTCCGCGACTGGATACTGGAAGAATCCCGAGATGACGGCCTGGACGACAGCCGGCCGCATCATGAGCTTTCCTCATCAACTCGGTAAAAACAATCGCAATCCAAGCCGGTGCTTCGTTGCTATAGCTGCCCAATGGGAGGGACCGGGAGAGCGACCGGACCGGTCCGACGAAGGCAACGCGAGCGAGATTTGCAATGAGCGCCCAGAGTTCCATCAGCCTTGGTTTCATCAGCCCCGATGCGATCCGTACCCTGTTCTCCAACGCCATGTCGGAGATGTACCGGACGGAGGTGCCCGCCTATCAGACGCTCGTCGAGCTGGTTCGCGAGGTGAACGAGGCGGTGCTGGCCGCCGACCCGGCGGAACGCCACCGGCTGGAGACCGCCGGCGGCCTTGCCCGCATCACGGAGGAGCGCCACGGCGCCATCCGGCTCGGCACCGCGCATGAGCTGTCCACCATGCGGCGCCTGTTCGCGGTGATGGGCATGCAGCCGGTCGGCTATTACGATCTGTCGGAAGCCGGTGTTCCTGTCCATTCCACCGCCTTCCGCCCGGTGACCGACGAGGCACTGAGCCGCAATCCGTTCCGTGTCTTCACCTCGCTGCTGCGGCTCGACCTGATCGCCGATGCCGGCTTGCGGCAGGAGGCGGAACGGGTGCTGGCCGCCCGCAGCATCTTCACCGACGGCTGTCTCGCGCTGATCGAGAAGGCCGAGGCCGACGGCGGGCTGACGGAGGAGGAGGCCACCCGCTTCGTCGCGGAGGCGCTGGAAACCTTCCGCTGGCACAGCCGGGCCAATGTGCCGGCGGACCTCTACAAGCGGCTGCACGACGCCCATCGGCTGATCGCCGACGTCGTTTCCTTCAAGGGGCCGCACATCAACCACCTGACCCCGCGCACGCTCGACATCGACGCGGTGCAGCGGATGATGCCGGAGAAGGGCATCGCGCCCAAGGCGGTGGTGGAAGGCCCGCCGACCCGGCGCTGCCCCATCCTGCTGCGCCAGACCTCCTTCAAGGCGCTGAGCGAGGCGGTGGATTTCCGCGACGGCGACGGCTGGCGGTCGGGCGTCCACACCGCGCGTTTCGGCGAGATCGAACAGCGCGGCATCGCGCTGACGCCGAAGGGCCGTGCGCTGTATGACTCGCTGCTGCAGGATTCCCGCCGCCTCGTCGCCCCGGCGGCCGACGGGTCGAACGCCGCCGCCTACATGGCCGCCCTGCAGGAGGTCTTCGCCCCGTTCCCCGACAACTGGGACAAAATCCGCCGACAGCAGCTCGGCTATTTCAGCTATTCCCTGACCGATGCCGGACGCCGCAACCCGCCGGCAGCCGATGCCGATCTCGAGGCGCTGATCGGGGCCGGTCTCGTCCGCTTCGATCCGGTGGTCTATGAGGATTTCCTGCCGCTCAGCGCCGCGGGCATCTTCCAATCCAACCTGGGCGACGATGCGCAGCAGGATTTCTCCGCCAGCCCGAACCAGCAGCGCTTCGAAGCCGACCTCGGCGCTCCGGTGCTGAACCCGTTCGACCTCTATGCGGAGATCGAACGGGCATCGATCAAGACCTGCCTGTCGGCGATGAGCCCGGCGACGGCGTAGGTCACACCGCAACCATGGCGGCGGGCCGGAAGGCCCCCGCCGCCAGCCAGCCCTCGAAGGCCGCCGGGGCGAGCGGGCGGGAGAACAGATAGCCCTGCCCGAAGTCGCAGCCCTGCAGGCGCAGCCACTCATAGGCCTCGACGGTCTCCACCCCCTCCGCCACCACCCGATAGCCGAGATCGTGGGCGAGTTCGATGGTCGAGCGGACCATGATCTGGTCGCTGCGCTCGGTGGCGATGGAGCGGATGAAGCGCTGGTCGATCTTCACCGCCGTCGCCGGGATGTCCTTCAGGTAGGAAAGCGCGCTCTGCCCGGTGCCGAAATCGTCGATCTCGACCTCGATCCCCAGCCGGCGCAATTGGTCGAGCTGCCGGTCGACCACCTCCCGGTCGGTCATCAGTGCGCTTTCAGTCACCTCGAAGTCGATCCAGTCCGCCTGCACCCCATGCCGGTCCAGCATGGCGGCCACCCTGTCGGCAAAGTCGCTGGTCCCCAGGTCCAGCATCGAGATGTTGATGGAGACCGGCAGCACGATCCCGCGTTGGCGCCACCGTGTGATCTGGACCAGTACCGCCCCGATCACCCATTCGGTCAGAGGGCGCACAAGCGCCGTCCGTTCCGCCAGCGGCACGAACTCGGCCGGGGAGATCGGCCCCAACTCAGGATGGGTCCAGCGTAGCAACGCCTCCGCCCCGATGCAGGCATCGGTGCGCAGGTCGACCTTGGGCTGGTAGGCGATGTGCAATTGGCCGCCATTCTTCGTGGCTGTGTCCGCCGCTCCCACCTCAGTGGCGCCGAGTGCTTCCGTCAGGCTTCTCAGCAGCAGAAAGGCGCGGTGGGAGGCGCGGTCCTGCTCCTCGTCATAGGCACACCAGGGTTTCTGCTTTTCCAGCGACTGGTGGGCGGCACTGGCGGCAGCCCGCAGCAGTTCCACGCTCCCCGCCGGCCTGTCCGGATGATGAACGAAGCCGATGCCGGTGGAGGTCGCGATCGGCACCCCCTGGTAAAGGAAGGGGCTGCGGATGGCGGAACCGATCCGGTCGAGCGTGGCCGCCAACCCGCTCTCCGGCTGGTCGATGAGGATGCAGGCGAAGCGGGCCGGCGACACGTGGTAAAGTCGGGTGCGTTCCGGCAGGCAGGCGGCGATGCGGCGGGCGCAATCGACCTCGAATGCATCGGCGCTGACTTGGCCAAGCACCCGGGTCAGTTCGGCATATTGCTGGGAGGCGGCGGTGTCGACCGCCACCACGGTCAGGCGGGCGTGATCGCGGGTGGCCGGATCGGCCAGCAGGGCGTCGATGTCCGCAAGGAAGCGGAAGCGGTTCGACAGCGAGCTGACCGGATGCAGGTAGCCGACCGCGCGCCGGGCCTCGATATGCGCCATCGCCATCGCCGACAGGTCGCGAAGGGCCTCTTCCTCCTTGGGCGACAGGGCGGGGCGGGGCCGGTCGTCGATCACGCAGATGGTGCCGAGTGTCAGCCCGTCCGCCGTCCGCAGAGGGGCGCCGGCATAGAACCGGATGTGCGGGTGGCCGGTCACCAGCGGGTTGGCGGCGAACCTATGGTCCCGGCTAGCGTCGCCGACCACGAAAAGGGAATCGGACTGAAGCGCATGGGCGCAGAAGGCTTGCTCTCGCGGTGTTTCCCGCACCGCCAGCCCCACCCGTGATTTGAACCATTGCCGCTCGCGGTCCACCAGCGAGATCAGCGCGATCGGCACCTTCAGCAGCTTGGCGGCGAGGCGGGTGATCTGGTCGAAGGCCGGTTCTTCAGGGGTGTCGAGCAGCTCGTAGCGCTGCAGTGCCGCAAGTCGGTCCTCTTCGTGGGGCACCATCGGAAGCAAGGGCGGGAAAGGCGTCATAACGGCTGCATCGTTCCTTGCGCAATCCTGTGGGCCGCCGAGCGGCATGCCGCTGCCCAACTCTATAGAAAGCTGTGGCACCTAGCACTGCCGCTTCTCGATGGTGACGAGGGCCGTCACGGTGAGCTGGGCAAGCACCATGCGGTCCACCATGCCGAATCTGCGCGGCTCCGTGTCAATCACGCAGACCGAACCGAGCGCCAGGCCATTGCGGTTGATGATCGGCGCGCCGGCATAGAAGCGGATGTGGGGCGCTCCCAGAACCAGCGGGTTATCGCGGAAGCGCGGATCGGCCGTCGCATCCTCCACCACCAGCGGCAGGCTCTGCTGGATGGTGAAGCGACAGAAGGCATGGTCGCGTGGTGTTTCATGCAGTGCCAGCCCGCGCCGCGCCTTGAACCATTGGCGGTCGGCGTCCAGCAGAGACACCAGTGCGATGGGAACCTGGAAATGGTCGCAGGCCCAGGACACCAGCTCGTCGAAGGCAGGATCCGGTGCGGAATCCAGCAGGCCCGTGCTCCGCAAAGCCTGGAGCCGCGCCGGCTCGTCGTCGATTGGAAATGTGCATTCGGCGGGGTTGCGTGCGGCGGGCATCTTCAGAAGGTCCATGGGAGAAACTCCGCAGTCGATGGGGACAAACCGTTGCAGCGCACCACGGCCGGGCGACGGATCGCCCGCGCAAACGCAGCGGCGAACCAGCCAGAGACCGGCATCGTTCCTCCAAATCCGAAATAATATGCCGTATCGGCCACTGTGAAGCTCGCGGTAACTCGATGATGCGCACTCTGCTTCTACGTACGGGAGCAAATTTGGATTTATCGAATTAGGTATTATTTCGCCGAACTGCTGTCATAGACGACGCTATGACTGTTGTTCGGCGACAGAGCTTGGCAGGCGGCGGGCCGGTCGGTGTTCCAGGGGGGAGGAGGGGCCAACCTGCGTCGAGTACGGCTCAGCTAAAAAACGACGGTGTCGGAAAAAAGCGCTTGCGCAGGCTCGGCCGGTCGGCCTATACACCGCCTCCCGCGACGCCGCGCCGCTGAACAGGCAGCGACGGCTCAAGGGAAAAGACGGTCTTCATAAGTAACTGCCGAGCGCCTCGAAAAAAAGAGGTTGACAGTGAAAGTAAAGACCTCTAGATAAAGCGAACACGACGCGGCGCTGCGGAATGCAGGCGCCGCCGGGTGGTTCGGGCGGTGCCGCCGAGG
>JAFAFA010000004.1 GCA_023423695.1 Pseudomonadota bacterium
CCCCGGGGGGGAGAGGGGGCATCAAGGGCGAAGGGACCACCCCGCGCCATCCGTTACTCCGCCGCCGCGCGGGCGGCGGTGCGGACCAGCAGGTTGCGGCCGGTCATCTCGGCCGGCTTCGGCAGGCCCAGCAGATCGAGCAGCGTCGGGGCGATGTCGGCCAGACGGCCGCTTTCGATACGCGCACCGGCCGGCCCGTTGACCAGCACCAGCGGAACCTGGTCCAGCGTGTGGGCGGTATGCGGGCCGCCGGTCTCCGGGTCCTTCATCAGCTCGCAGTTGCCGTGGTCGGCGGTGACCAGCATGGTGCCGCCGGCGCGGCGCACCGCGGCCTCCACCTGACCCAGGCTGCCATCGACCGCCTGCACCGCCTTGATGGCGGCGTCGAGCATGCCGCTGTGGCCGACCATGTCGGGGTTGGCGAAGTTGACGACGATCAGGTCGTACTTGCCGGAGTCGATGGCACCGACCAGCTTGTCGGTCACTTCCGAAGCGGACATCTCCGGCTGCAGGTCATAGGTGGCGACCTTCGGCGACGGCACCAGGATGCGGTCCTCGCCCTCATAGACCCGCTCCTCGCCACCGTTGAAGAAGAAGGTGACGTGCGGGTACTTCTCCGTCTCGGCGATGCGCAGCTGCTTCATTCCGGCCTCGGAAACCACCTCGCCAAGCACCTTGGTCAGGGATTTCGGCGGAAAGATGGTGGTCATCAGCTTCGCCAGCGACGACGAATATTCGACCATGCCGACAACGGCGGCCAGCTTCGGCGCGCCATCCACCGGGAAGCCGTCGAAATCCTTCTCGACATAGGCGGCCAGGATCTCGCGGGCACGGTCGGCGCGGAAATTCGCCATCAGGATGGCGTCGCCGTCCGTCATGCCGGCGTAGTCGCCGATCACCGTCGGCAGGATGAACTCGTCATGCTTGTCGGCGGCATAGCTCTGCTCGATCGCCTGGATCGGGTCGGCGGCGCGCTCGCCCTCCGCCCTGGTCATCGCGGCATAAGCCTTGGCGACGCGGTCCCAGCGCTTGTCGCGGTCCATGGCGTAATAGCGGCCGATGACGGTCGCCACCTCGACACCCGGCAGTTCGAAGACGTCGGCCATGAACTCGGCGACCTGATCCTTGGCGCTCTGCGGCGGCACGTCGCGGCCGTCGGTGAAGGCGTGGACAGCCACCGGCACGCCCTCGCGCGACAGCACGCCGGCCAGCGCCGCGATGTGGTCCTGGTGGGAGTGGACGCCGCCCGGCGACAGCAGACCCATCAGGTGGACGCGCCCGCCGGTCTTGTGCATCGTCTTCACCAGATCGTTCAGCGCCTGATTGCGCTCCAGATCGCCCTCGACGATGGCGTGGTCGATCATCACGAGGTCCTGCATCACCACCCGGCCGGCGCCGAGATTCATGTGCCCGACCTCGGAGTTGCCCATCTGCCCCTTGGGCAGGCCGACCTCTTCCTCGCTGGCGTTCAGAAAGGCCTTCGGCTCGGCCGACCACAGGCGGTCCCAGTTCGGGGTTTCGCCCAGCGCAATCGCGTTGTCGGACCGCTCCTCGCGATAGCCCCAACCGTCCAGAATGCACAGGACGACAGGGCGGGGTCGGTTGGTCTCGGTCATCGCGCTTACCTTTCTCGAAAGGTTGTGGTCTCGGAGTTTCGTGTTCTTCCGCTCCGGCGCTTTTCCGCGCGCCGGATGCGACGCCCGGTATCAGGATCTGTGATAGGGGTGACCGGCAAGAATTTGTTGGGCGCGATAGAGTTGCTCCGCAAGCATGCCGCGCACCAGCATGTGGGGCCAAGTCATCGGCCCGAAGGCGAGCAGGAAGTCGGCCCGCGCGCGCACCGCGTCGCCATGGCCGTCGGCGCCGCCGATCAGAAAGGCGAGGTCGCCGGCGCCGCGGTCACGCCAGTCGCCGATCTTGGCGGCGAAGCTCTCGCTGGGCAGCGCCTTGCCGCGTTCGTCCAGCGCCACGACGATGGCGCCGGCCGGCACGGCGGCGAGCAGCAGCTCCGCCTCCTGCCGTTTCAATTCGTCGGAGGAGAGGCGCTTCTTCACCTCGACCTCCTTCAGGGTAAACGGCCAGCTGAGCCGGCCGATATATTCGTCGAACAGGTCGCGGGTCGGTCCGCCCCGCGACCGCCCGACGGCGGCGAGCCACAAACGCATGATGCGGCCCTCCGCCTCCTGCCCGTCAGGCGCTCAGCCGTGCCGTGCCCGACGGCGTCGGCAGGTCCAGGCCCCACATCTTCTCGATGTTGTAGAAGGTCCGGACTTCCGGCTTGAACAGGTGGACGATCACGTCGCCGGCATCGACCAGCACCCAGTCGCACTGGGTCATGCCTTCCATCTCGACGCCGCGGACGCCGGCCTGCTTCAGCTTTTCGGCCAGCTTCATGGCCATGGCGGCGATGTGCCGCGTGTTGCGGCCCGACGCCACGATCATGTAATCGGCGAAGGTGGTTTTCCCGGCGAGATCGATGACGGTCACGTCATCCGCCTGATCGGCGTCGAGCGACGCCTGAATGAGCGCCTTCAGGTCCTGAGGTTCCAGGATCTGGGGAACGGCGGCTGGCCGCGGAGCGGTCGCGGCCGTTTCGGTGTGCGTGGTGATGGCTCCAACCTCTTGCAACGGTTTCACGACCCGGCGGCCCGTGCCTGCCGGATCGCCGTCGCCGAGGCCGGATGCAGGGGGTTGCGTAAGAACGCCCAGGCCGGCCGCCTGCGGCGCGCCAGCCCTTTTACCCCCGACACGGACACCCGTCGACGGGTGAAGCGCTGGGCGGCCTTGCCGCTCAGCGCACTAAGAGAATAGGTGGGGCGGGCGAAAACCGCAACGGCCACCGAGTCGAAGATTCGTGTCCAAAGCTTCCAGCGCGGAATTTGTCGCAGATTGTCCGCCCCCATCAGCCAGACGAACCGCGTTTTCGGGAAGCGGCGCTGAAGCTTGGCCAGCGTATCGGCGGTGAAGCGGGTGCCGAGCGCCGTCTCGATCGCCGTCACCTCGATCCGCGGATGGGCGGCGACCGCCCGCGCCTCCGCCATCCGGTCGGACAGCGAAGCCATGCCGGACGCCGACTTCAACGGGTTCTGCGGGCTGACCATCCACCAGACACGGTCAAGCCCGAGAGCCTTCAGCGCGAACAGGCTGATGTGCCGGTGCCCGGCATGGGCCGGATTGAACGACCCGCCGAGAATGCCGACGGTGAGGCCGGCATAGAACGGGCCGGAATAGAGGTGGGGGCCCTGAACCTTACGGTCGCGTCTGGCCATCGCCGCGCACGACATACTTGTAGCTGGTCAGCTGCTCCGCACCCACCGGGCCGCGGGCGTGGAACTTGTCGGTGGAGATGCCGATCTCGGCGCCCATGCCGAACTCGCCGCCATCGGCGAACTGGGTCGAGGCGTTCCACAGCACGATGCCGCTGTCCACCCGGGACAGGAACCGCTCCGCCGCCGCCGGATCCTCGGTCAGGATCGATTCGGTGTGGTGGGAGCTGTGGGCGTTGATGTGGTCGATGGCCCCATCCACCCCGTCCACCACGCCACAGGCGATGATGGCGTCGAGATACTCGGTGTCCCAATCCTCCGGCGCCACCGCCGTCACCCGCGGGTCGACGGCCTGGGCCGCCGCATCGCCGCGCACGGCGCAGCCGGCATCCAGCAGGTCCTTCACCAGGACCGGCAGGGCCGTGTCGGCAATGGCGCGGTCGACCAGCAGCGTCTCGGCGGCGCCGCAGATGGAGGTGCGGCGCATCTTGGCGTTCAGCACCACCTTGCGCGCCTTCTCCAGGTCGGCGGCGGCATCGACATAGACGTGGCAGTTGCCGTCCAGATGCTTGATGACCGGAACCCGGCTCTCGTCGGCGATGCGCTGGATCAGCGACTTGCCGCCGCGCGGGATGATGACGTCGATATAATCGCGCATGGTCAGCATATGGCCGACGGCGGCGCGGTCGGTGGTCGGCACCAGCTGGATCGCCGCCTCCGGCAGCCCGGCCTCGCGCAGGCCCTGGGCAAGGCAGGACGCGATGGCGCGGGACGAGCGGATGCTCTCCGACCCGCCGCGCAGGATGGCGGCGTTGCCCGACTTCAGGCAGATGCCGCCGGCGTCCGCCGTCACGTTGGGCCGGCTTTCATAGATGATGCCGACGACGCCCAGCGGCACGCGGACGCGCTGGATGCGCAGGCCGTTGGGCCGCGTCCATTCGGCCAGCACGCCGCCGATGGGATCGGGGAAATCGGCGATGTCCTCCAGACCCTTGGCCATCGCCTCGATGCGCTTGTCGTCCAGCATCAGCCGTTCGCGCATGGGGCCGGACAGGTCGCGGGCACTCGCCATGTCCTCGGCATTCGCCGCCTTGATCTCGGCGGCGCGGGCGCGGATGGCCGCCGCCGCCGCCCTCAATGCCCGGTCCTTCGACGGCCCTGGCACGGTCGCCAGCGCGGCCGCGGCGGCGCGAGCCTTGCTGCCGAGGGCGATCATCTGGTCGTGCAGGGCGTCGGTGGTATCGGGCAGGGCGGACATGGAGGTCTCCGGACACTCTATCCGTTGAAGGGACGACGACCTTAACGAATTGTTCGGGGTTGCGAAAGCCGCGTGGTTGTGGGACTTCGGCGTTGCGGTATGGGCGGGCGCGTGCAAAACGCAAGGCGCCGGCTCCGCTGGGAAGGTTTTCGGGTAAAGGTGACATGCTGACGCTGCTGCTGATCGTCTCCGCCTTTTTCGCGGGCGTGCTGAACGCCGTGGCCGGAGGCGGCAGCTTCCTGACCTTCCCGGCGCTGATCCTGGCCGGCGTGCCGCCGCTGAACGCCAACGCCACCAGCACCGTCGCGGTGTCGCCCGGCGCGCTGGCCAGCGCCTACGGCTACCGGCAGGAGTTGGGGCGCATCCGCGAGATCCACCTGCCCTCCTTCCTCGGCATCAGCCTGGTCGGCGGGCTGTTGGGCGCGCTTCTGCTGCTGTGGACGCCACAGCGCACCTTCGAGATCATCGTGCCCTGGCTGCTGCTGTTCGCCACGCTGCTGTTCGCCGTCGGGCCGAAGGCATCGGCCTGGGTCCGCCGCAACTGCACCATCGGCCATGGCACGGTGCTGGCCGTGCAGTTCCTGATCGCCATCTATGGCGGCTATTTCGGCGGCGGCATCGGCATCCTGATCCTGGCGACGCTGGGCGTCTTCGGCCTGACCGACCTGCATGCGATGAACGGGTTGAAGTCGCTGGTGTCCGGCTGCCTGAATGCCGTCGCGGTGGCGGCCTTCGTCGCCGGGGGCGCCGTCTATTGGACGGAGGCGATGATCATGCTGGTCGCCGCCATGGCCGGCGGCTATGCCGGAGCCTCGGTCGCCCGCCGCATCCCGCCGCCGGTGCTGCGCAAGGTCGTGATCCTGGTGGGCGCCGCGATGACCGTCTATTTCTTCATCACCAAAGCCTGATCCGAACGGAGCCCCCGGCATGACCGCCCCCATCGACCGCAACACCCTGCCCTACCGCCCCTGCGTCGGGATCATGCTGCTGAACGGCCGCGGCGAGGTGTTCGTCGCCAAGCGCCGCGGGTCGGAGGCCGACTGGCAGATGCCCCAGGGCGGCGTCGACGAGGGCGAGGATGCCCGCACCGCCGCCTTCCGCGAATTGGAGGAGGAGATCGGCACCGCCAAGGCGGAGTTCATCGCCATGACCGCCGCTCCCCACCGCTACGACCTGCCCGACGATCTGCTGGGAAAGGTGTGGAAGGGCCGCTGGCGTGGACAGGAGCAGATGTGGATGCTGGCCCGCTTCACCGGCGAGGAGGCCGACATCCGGCTCGACACCGGGCATCCGGAATTCGATGCCTGGAAATGGATCGACGCGGAAGAGTTGCCGGGCCTGATCGTCGCCTTCAAGCGCCCGGTCTACGAATCGGTCCTGACGGAATTCCGCCCGCTGATCGCACGAGCCAAGGGCTGACCTGCATACCCCTGCACCGATCCCGGCGGCATGTCCCAATTTTGACTGCGGTTATCCCCAACTTCCCAACGACGCCCGGTCCATCCACCGCTTCCGCTTAACGAATCCTTGAGACGCCTTCTGGCAACGTCGCTGCTGCAACCGCAATGCGCAAGAGTGCGCCAGCAGCGGACGGAGGGGTGGCGTGTCGCTGATCAAGTGGACGGAGGAGGATGGCGGGCGGATTCGCCTGGGCCTGCCGAGCGACCTGGATTTGCCCATGGCGCAGCCTCTGCTCGACAGCCTGCGCGCCGCCTTCAAGGCGTCGGCGGACGTCACCGTACAGGCCGATGCGGTGGAGCGGATCAGCGCCGCCTGCATCCAGGCGCTGGTCGTCGCCGCCCGCGATGCGGCCGACCGCGGGGCCGCCTTCGTCCTCGCCGCCCCGTCCGAGGTCCTGTCCGAAGCGTGCGAGGATCTGGGTCTCGCCGCCTGGCTGAAGCAATGGAGCCGAGCGTGAAGAAGAAAGTGATGACGGTGGATGACTCGCGCACCATGCGCGACATGGTGTCCTTCACCCTGCGTGGCGCCGGCTACGACGTGGTGGAGGCCGCAGACGGCCAGCAGGCGATGAGCGCCATCGCCACCAACAAGGTCGATCTTGTCATCACCGACCTCAACATGCCGGTGATGGACGGGCTGACCCTGATCCGCAAGCTGCGCGCCATTCCCGCCCACCGCACCCTGCCGATCCTGATGCTGACCACCGAAGCGGACGAGAGCAAGAAGGCGGAGGGCCGGGCCGCCGGAGCGACCGGCTGGATCGTGAAGCCCTTCAACCCCGACAAGCTGGTGTCGGTGGTGCAGAAGGTCTGCGGCTGACCGCAAGCCGTCAGCTCAAGGGAGGGGGACAGCCGTGGACGATCTCAGCCGCTTCAAGCAGACCTACTTCGACGAAAGTGCCGAATTGCTGGCCGTCGCCGAGGCCGGGCTGCTGCGCCTCGCCCCCGGCGAGATCGACATGGACGAGGTGAACGCGATCTTCCGCGCCGTCCATTCGATCAAGGGCGGCGGCGGCGCCTTCGGCTTCGGCGACCTCGTCGCCTTCGCGCACGAATTCGAAACGGTGATGGACGGCGTGCGCAACGCCGAGATCCCGGTCACCACCCAACTGGTCGACACGCTGATCCGCGCCAACGACGTGCTGGCCCGCCTGCTGGCCCATGCCGCCGACGAAACCGACGCGCCGGCCGGCACCACCGACGACACCGTCGCGGCGCTGCGCCGATTCCTGGGCAAGGCCGAGGCACCGGCGGAGGAGCAGCCCCCAGCGCCCGCGGACACGCTCTATCCCGACGACGAGGATGACGAGGCCGGCATCTTCGGCGACGCGCTGGCCGCCATCCAGGCCGCCCGCGACGACCGGCCCGCTCCTTCGGTTTCAGGTCCGGTGCCGGAGGGAAAGGTCCGCTGGACCGTCGTCTTCCGCCCGAAGGCCGAACTGCTGCTGTCCGGCAACGAGCCTACCTACATGCTGCGCGCCCTGCGCCGCCTCGGCGACGCGGAGGTAGTCTGCCATCTGGACAAGCTGCCCTCGCTGCGCGACCTCGACGCCGAGCTGCTGCACCTGTCCTGGACGGTGACGCTGCTGGCCGATCCGCAGGTCGACCGCGCCCAGATCGACGACGTTTTCGAGTTCGTCGCCGACGACTGCGACATCCGCATCAGCGCCGAGGCGCCGCCCCCCGCCATCATTCCCACCGCCGAACCGGTGCCCTCCGCCAACCTGCCGGAACCGGCGGCACCCGCCTGCCCGCCGGCCGCCACGGCGCCGGCCACCACTTCCGGCTCCCCCGGCGCCGCCAAGGCCACCGAGGGGGCGAAGCGCGGCAACGGCAGCGGCACGGGCGGCGACCATTCCGGACCGACCACCCACACCATCCGCGTCGACCTCGACAAGATCGACCGGCTGGTGAACATGGTCGGCGAGATGGTCATCACCCAGGCGATGATCGCGGAGCATCTGCGCGACCTGCCGCCCGGCCAGTTCCAGGAACTGCTGGAGGGGTTGGAAAGCCTCGCCCAGCACACCCGCGAACTGCGCGAGAGCGTGATGTCGATCCGCGCCCAGCCGGTCTCCAGCGTCTTCTCGCGCATGCCGCGGCTGGTGCGCGAATGCGCCGGCGCCACCGGCAAGGAAGTGATGCTGGTCACGTCGGGCGAGACGACGGAGGTCGACAAGACGGTGGTGGAGAACCTCGTCGATCCGCTGACCCACATGATCCGCAATTCCATCGACCATGGATTGGAAGGGCCGGAGGAGCGCGAACGTCTCGGCAAGCCGCGCGCCGGCACCGTGCATCTGTCCGCCGCCCACCGCTCCGGCCGCATCGTGATCGAGGTGACGGACGACGGCCGCGGCATCAACCGGGCAAAGGTGTTGTCCAAGGCGATCGAGAAGGGGCTGGTCCAGCCCGGAGCCGCCCTGTCCGACGAGGAGATTGACCATCTGCTCTTCCTGCCCGGCTTCTCCACCGCCGACCAGGTGTCGAACCTGTCCGGCCGCGGCGTCGGCATGGATGTGGTGCGGCGGAACATCTCCAGCCTGGGCGGGCGCATCGGCGTCTATTCGACGCCCGGCGAGGGCTCGCGCTTCGTCCTGTCGCTGCCGCTGACGCTGGCGGTGCTGGACGGCATGGTGATCTCGGTGGGGGAGGAGCGCTTCGTCCTGCCGCTGACCAACATCGTGGAGAGCCTGCGGCCCAAGCCCGCCGACCTGCATGGGCTGGTCAACAAGTGCGACGTCATGATGGCGCGCGGCGAGTATGTGCGGCTCGTCCACCTGCACCGGCTGTTCGGCATCCCCAAGGCCATCGACGACGCCACCAAGGGGCTGGTCGTGCTGGTCGAGACGGAGGACGGTTCCCGCCTCGGCCTCGTGGTCGACGAGGTGCTGGGGCAGCAGCAGGTCGTCATCAAGAGCCTGGAGGCCAACTTCCGCCGGCTGGACGGCGTGGCCGCCGCGACCATCCTGGGCGACGGCCGGGTCGCCCTGATCCTGGACGTCGCCGGTCTGCGCGAAATGAGCCGCCACGGCGCCGGCAATGGAACCGGCGCCGGCGGCGCCACCACCCCGCCTTCCCCGTCCCTGCCCGCCCCGGCGGACAGGTCCGACCAGCGTCAACGCCAAACGGTTTGAGGCCCAGCGATGAGCAGTTCCACCGCAATCGCCACCGTCAACTCCCGCACCGACCTCCAACCCGCCGGCGCCGCCAACGGGACGGAGGAGCAGTACGTCACCTTCACGGTCGGCAGCGAGGAATATGGCGTCAACATCCTGGCCGTGCGCGAAATCCGCGGCTGGACGCCGGAAAGCCGCCTGCCGAACCTGCCCGACTATGTCCGCGGCGTGATCAACCTGCGCGGCATCATCATCCCCATCTTCGACCTGCGCGCCCGCTTCGGCGGCGGCCCGACCCAGGTGACGAAGCGTCATGTCGTGGTGGTGATGCAGGTGGGCGAGCGCACGCGCGGCATCCTGGTCGACGCCATCTCCGACATCCTGGCCATCGGCCAAGACGCGATCAAGCCGCCGCCCGACGTCGACAGCGGGCTGATCGACGCCGAATATCTCAGCGGCCTCTACACCGCCGAAAACCGGATGGTGACCCTGCTGAACGTCGAGAAGCTGTTCGCCGGCGAACATGTCGACCAGGACGCCGCCGCGCGCGCGCCGGCGCTCGAAACCACCTGACCGTAAAGAGTCAGGCAACCTTCGGCGCCTCCGCAACGGGAAACAATAAAAAGAGGGAACGTCACCGATGGCCACCGACGGTACGATCGCCAAAACCGGCAGCTTCCTCAGCAACATGCGCATCGCCAAAAGGCTGTGGCTGGCCTTCGGCCTTCTGCTGGTGCTGATCGCCGCCCAGGCCGGCGTGGGCATCCTGGGGCTGGACGGGCTGAACCGCCGCATCGACGGGGTCAGCGCCTCCGGCGACCTCGCCGTCTTCGCCAAGGATCTCGAAAACCGTCTGGCCGCCGAGCGGCTGCAGACCCGCGAATACATCAATCTGGGCACGCCCGAGGCACTGGACCGGCTGCGCGTGCTGCGTGGGGAGTTCGAGACGGCGATGACGCAGCGGCAGGCGATGCTCGCGGCCTCGCCCCAGGCCGCGGCCTTCGCCGAGCTGAACAGCCTGCACACCACCTACCATGAGCGGTTCGAGACGGTGCGCGCCACGCGGGAGCAGGCCGACCGCATCCTGCGCGAGCGGATGGACCCGCTGGGCGCCCAGGTGACAGGGCGGCTGGAGGAGGTGGTGTCGACGTCCGCCGCCTCCGGCAGCAAGGACATCGCCTTCGCCGCCCAGGAGGTGGAAAAGCACTGGCTGCTGATCCGCTTCAGCGCCAACCGGGCCATCGGGCTGCGCGACGCCGCTGCGGTCGCGCAGGTCGAGACGGAGGGCAAGGCGATGGCCGAGGCCGTCGCCCGCCTCTTCGCGATCGTCCGCTCCGACAACAGCCTGCCGACGGCCCTGCGCGAGGTCGACGCCCGCGCTGCCGACTATCGCGCCGCCTTCCGCGACGTCATCGCCGCCAATGACGAGGCGAAGCGCCGCACCGACCAGCTGGCCACCGCCGCCACCGCGGTCAACAGCGTCATCGACGGCATCGTCGGAAGGATCGCCGCAGATGCCAGGGCGACGGAGCAGGAAGCCGAGAGCGTGGCGGCCTTCACCATCCGCCTGACGCTGGGTTTGGGGCTGCTGTCGCTGGTGATCGGCGTCCTCGCCGCCAACCGCATCGCCGCCTCCATCATCACGCCGGTCACCGGCATCCGCCGGGTGATGGCCGACCTGACCGACGGCAAGCTGTCGGTCAGCGTCCCCCACACCGGTCAACAGGACGAATTGGGCGACATGGCCCGCGCCGTCGCGGCCTTCAAGGACGAGGCGGTGGAGGCCCTGCGCTCCCGCATCGCGCTGGAACGGGTGTCGGCCAACATCATGATGGCGGACACCGACGGCCGCATCCTCTACGCCAACGACTCGATCATGGCCATGTTCCGCCATGCCGAAGCCGATCTACGCAGTTCCCTGCCAGGCTTCGACGCGGACAGGCTGGTCGGCCGCAACTTCGACGTCTTCCACCGCGATCCCGCGCATCAGCGCCGCCTGCTGGCCGACCTGAAGCAGACCCACCGCGGCTGGGCCAAAACCGGTGGCCGGACCTTCCAGGTCATCGCCAACCCGGTGGTCAGCCGCCAGGGCGAGAAGCTGGGCACCGTCATCGAGTGGCGCGACCTGACGGAGGAACTGGCGATCGAGGCGGAGATCGGTGCGATGGTCGAGAACGCCGTCCGCGGCGACTTCAGCCACCGCATCGCCCTGGACGGCAAGACCGGCTTCTTCCGCCTGGTCAGCGAGGGCATCAACCGCCTGTCCGAGAATGTCGCCGCGGTCACCGAGGAGCTGGCATCGGTGCTGGAGGCGCTGTCGCAGGGCGACCTCACCCGCCGGATCGACAAGCAGTATGAGGGCGTGTTCCAGCGGCTGAAGGACGACTTCAACGGCACGGTGGCGCAGCTCTCGGAGATCGTCCGGCGCATCGACGCCGCCGCCGGCTCGATCGCCGTCTCCAGCCGCGAGGTGGCGGAAGGCAGCCTGGATCTGTCGGAACGGACCGAACAGCAGGCCTCCTCGCTGGAGGAGACCGCGGCCAGCATGGAACAGCTCGCCGCCACCGTGCGCTCCAACGCCGACAACGCCCAGCAGGTCAACGGCTATGCCACCGAGGCGCGCACCGCCGCGGCCCGCGGCGGCGAGGTGGCGACCAGCGCGGTCGAGGCGATGCGCCGGATCGAACAGTCGTCGCAGAAGATCGCCGACATCATCGGTGTGATCGACGAGATCGCCTTCCAGACCAACCTGCTGGCGCTGAACGCGGCGGTGGAGGCGGCCCGTGCCGGCGATGCCGGACGCGGTTTCGCCGTGGTGGCCCAGGAGGTGCGGCAGCTCGCCCAGCGTTCCGCCCAGGCATCGAAGGAGATCAAGTCGCTGATCCTCGACAGCGGCGGGCAGGTGCGCGACGGCGTCGGGCTGGTCCGTTCCGCCGGCGGCGCCCTGACGGAGATCGTGTCGGGCATCGGCCGCGTCGCCGATCTGGTGTCGGAGATCGCGCGGGCCACGTCCGAGCAGGCTTCCGGCCTGGACGAGGTCAACATCGCCATCGCCCAGATGGACGAGATGACGCAGAAGAACGCCGCCCTGGTGGAGGAAAGCACCGCCGCCGCCCGCTCGCTGGAGGATCAGGCCGACCAGCTGCGCCGGCAGATGACCTTCTTCACGCTGGACCGCCAGTCGCGGGACGCCACCTCCGCAGCCCCTGCTTCCATCGGGGACACCCGGCGGCAGCAGGTGCCCGCCTGACGATGCCTGCGGTGCCGCGATGACCGACCGTTCCACCACCCTGTCGATCGCATCTCCGGCCGCGCGCCGGGTGCCGGCCGCAGTGTTCGGCGGCGCGCGCGAGTTCCATTTCGAACGGCATCACTTCGACCTGATCGCCGGACTGCTCTACCAACTGGCCGGCATCGCGCTGGCGCCGCACAAGGCGGAGATGGTCTATGCCCGGCTGGCGCGCCGCCTGCGCGAACTTCGGCTGCCCGATTTCAACGCCTATTGCGCCCTGCTGCAGGGCGACGGCGGAGCGGACGAAATCGGTTTCCTCGTCAATGCGCTGACCACCAACCTGACCAGCTTCTACCGCGAATCGCATCATTTCGACTTCCTCGCCTCCACCGTCCTGCCGGAGGCGCGGACGCGCAGTGCCGGAGCCTCGCGCCCGCGGCTGCGGCTGTGGTCGGCCGGCTGCTCCTCGGGTCCGGAGCCCTACACCATGGCGATGGTGCTGGTCTCGACGATGGGTGCGGACCTGCGCCGCTGGGACGCCCGCATCCTTGCCACCGACATCGACACCCACATGGTCGACACGGCAAGACGGGGCATCTATCCGCTGTCGGGGGCCACCGGCATCCCGCCCGCCATCCGCCAGCGCTTCACCCACGACACCCGGCTGAACGGCGAGCCGGCGGTGGAGATGGGCGAGGATCTCAAGCGCCTCGTAACCGTCAAGCCTCTGAACCTGCTGGAACATTGGCCGATGTCCGGCCCGTTCGACGCGATCTTTTGCCGCAATGTCCTGATTTATTTCGACCGCCGCGGCCGCACGCAGGTGATAGAAAACTTCGGCCGGATGCTCCGCCCCGGCGGGTATCTGTTCCTCGGCCACTCGGAGAGCCTGTATGGCGTGTCGAACCTGTTCCGACAGGCCGGCCCAACGATCTACCGGAGGGAGTGAGCGATGAACGGCTCCACACTCTCCCACAAGGCTTCCAGCCCGGCGGTCGCGGCGCGGCGGCTGGGCAGCGGGCGCTACTTCAACCAGGAATTCAAGGTCGATACGGTCAAGATCGCACTGGGCCAGCAGGCGGTCAGCGACCGGGGCGACCTGATGATCGCGACCACGCTGGGCTCCTGCGTGGCGGCCTGCATCCACGATCCGGTGCGGGGGATCGGCGGCATGAACCATTTCATGCTGCCCGACCTGCCGGCCAGCGAACTGGAGGGGGCCGGCGCCGCCGCGCGCTACGGGTCGGTCGCGATGGAACTGCTGATCAACGCCCTGCTCGCCGCCGGGGCCGACCGCAGGCGGCTGCAGGTCAAGCTGTTCGGCGGCGCCAGCGTCATCGACTCGAGCTACGACATCGGCGGACTGAACAGCCGCTTCGCGCTGGACTATGTGCGGGCGGAGGGGCTGACGCTGGCCGGGCAGGATCTGGGCGGCGGCTCCGCCCGGCGCCTGCATTACTTCCCGCACAGCGGCCGCGCCCTGCGCCGCCTGCTGCGGCCGGAGGCGGCGGCCGACACCGTCACCCGCGAACGGTCCTTCATCACCCATCTCGCCCACACCCCCGTGGAAGGCGAGGTGGAGCTGTTCGGACCCGCCGATGCGGGAGGGAACTGACCCATGCCCAGACCGATCCGCGTCGTCATCGTCGACGACAGCGCCCTGATGCGCGAGATGCTGAAGGACATCCTGACCCGCGAGCCGGGGATGGAGGTCGCCGGCGTCGCCCGCGACGCCTTCGAGGCCCGCGACGTGATCAAGGCCACCAACCCCGACGTCATCACTTTGGACGTCGAGATGCCGAGGATGGACGGCCTGTCCTTCCTGGAAAAGATCATGACGCTGCGGCCGACGCCGGTGATCATGGTCTCCTCCCTCACACGCGAGGGTTCCGATGCCGCCATCCGCGCGCTGGAGCTGGGGGCGGTCGACTGCATCGCCAAGCCCGGCGGCTCCGAAGGCCACGGCTTCGAGGCGACGGCGATGGAACTGGTCTCGAAGATCCGCATCGCCGCCACCGCCCGGCTGGCCATGCGCAGGCCGCCTGCCGCCCATGGCGTCCTGCCGACGCCGCGCCGCGCCGGATCGGGCAAGCGGCTGATCGCCGTCGGCGCCTCGACCGGCGGAGTGGAGCGCATCCGCGATCTTCTGGCCGCCATGCCGGCCGACTGCCCGCCCATCGTCATCACCCAGCATATGGGGCCCAGCTACGTGCCCAGTTTCGCCGCCCGGCTCGACCGGCTGTCGGCGCCCACGGTACGGCTGGCCGTCCATGGCGACAGGCCGGCCCAGGGGCTGGTGCTGATCGCCCCCGGCGACCGCCACCTCGCCGTCGTCCGCGACACCGCAGGCTTCGTTTGCCACATCCAGGACACGCCGCCGGTCAGCGGCCATCGCCCGTCGGTGGACGTTCTGTTCGCCTCCGTCGCCAAGGCGGCTGGCGCCAATGCGGTGGGCGTGATCCTGTCCGGCATGGGCCGCGACGGCGCCATCGGCATGAAGGCCATGTTCGATGCCGGCGCCTTCACCATCGGCGAACAGGAATCGAGCTGCGTCGTCTACGGTATGCCGCGCGCCGCCAAGGAGGCCGGTGCGGTCGCGGTCGAACTTCCGCTCACCCAAATCCCCGCCGAAATGCTGCGCGCCTTCGACGCCATCGGCGAGCGCCCCCGCACCGCCTGACCCGAGCGGGCGTCCGGGCAGAGTTCCCAAGGAGCACCAGTATGTCTATCCACGCCGCCGCCAGAGATGCCGCCCAGTTCGCCGCGAGAGATGCCGCCCGAGACACCGCTCTGGCCCCGGCGCCCGCCCCTGCGGACGGCGAGGCCAAGGTGTCCGTCACGGCAGAGCTTCTTTCGACCTGGCTCGGCTTCGCCGACGTGCAGCGCCGCACGCTGGACATCGTCCAGAGCGAACTGACGCGCACGTCGGACCATGTGGAGACCTCCACCCTCGACCTGTCGGAGCGCTTCCGCGAACTGGCCCAGAAGGCCCTGGAACAGTCGGAGCGCGTGGCGCAGATCGTCGCCATGGCGGGATCGGTCGACATCGACGGCGAACGGGTGCCGCTCGACACGCTGGTCGTCGGCATGCAGGACATGATCACCGACATGGTGACAAACATCGTCACCCTGTCACGCCATGCCATGAGCATGGTCTATCTGCTGGACGACGTGCAGAAGGACGTGGCCGAGCTGGAGAAGTCGATCGGCGACATCGACGGCATCAACCGCCAGACCAACTTCCTGGCGCTGAACGCCACCATCGAGGCGAGCCGCGCCGGGGAGGCCGGGCGCACCTTCGCCGTGGTCGCGCAGGAGGTGCGGCACCTCTCCCGCACCACCGGCGAACTGGCGGACCGCATGCGCAGCAAGGTGGGCGCGGTGGTCAAGGGCGTGCGCAACGGCCACGACATCCTGCGCCAGATCGCCAACACCGACATGTCGCCGCAGATGCTGGCGAAGGAGCGCGTCGACAAGACGATGGACAGCCTGGTGGCCCAGACCACCCATTTCCAGGCGGTGCTGGGAACGGCGGCATCGGTGTCGACCGACATGTCCTCCACCATCGCCCATGTCATCACCGGCATGCAGTTCCAGGATTTGACCAAGCAGCGGATCGAGGCGATCAACGACAGCCTCGCCATCATGAGCGCCGGGCTTGGCGAACTGGAGACCCGCATCCGCGCCCAGGTGCCGCCCGGCATCGGCGCGCGGGAGCCGCAGGAGTGGCTGAACCAGTTGATGGGCCGCTTCACGCTGAGCGAGATGCGCGAACGTTTCGTGCGCAAACTTCTGCTGGAGGGCACCGCGCTGGACGAGAACGGCGTGCTCGACCTGGATGTCGGAGGGGACAACAGTTCCGGTGGCGATATTGAACTTTTCTAGCGACGAACATCCGGCGCTTGTACAATGAGCCATCCAGCCTGAAAGACGACCCCATGGACTACGGCATCGAAGTGCGTGACCAGGAGGCGGTGGTCCGCCTGCGCGGCCGCCTGACCTTCAACGACCATGCAAAGCTGCGCACCCTGATCGGCGAGATGGGGCAGAACAAGCCCCGGCGCCAGGTGCTCGACCTGTCCTCGCTCGAATTCGTCGACTCCGCCGGGATCGGCATGCTGCTGATCGCGCGGGAGGAGATGGACCGCGCCAACAAGCAGTTCGTCCTACGTGCCGCCGCCGGGCAGGTGAAGCGGGTGCTGACCGTGGCGCAGATCGCCAAGATCGTCCAGATCGAGGACTGATCCGCTTGACCGACGGGGACACCCTTCCCGGCGGCGGCGCCACCGGGCTCCGCACGCGCTTCGCCGGGTTCGTCGCGCCGGGGCTGCCGCCCGACCGCAGCGATCGGCTGGCGCGGGCGCTGGGCCTGAACCCGGCAAATGGGCCGGCAGATGGGCTAACGGGGGAGCCGGCCGGTTCCGGAGCGCTGGCGCTGCTCCTGACGGACGGTGGCGCGGCTGAGAAGGAGTCGCTGTGGCTGCCCCCGGTCGCCGCCTGGGTCGAGCCGGCGGCCGGCGACGAGGATGGAGGCGGAGTGGCCGCATGGCTGGCCGAGGCGGCCGGCACCGACCTCTATGTCAACCTGACCACCGCGACCGCACACGACCTGCAACTGGGCGGTCGCCTGCTGACCGCCATCGGTGCCCGCCACCCGCTTTCCGGGCACCGCCGCGACGACATCGAACTGGCCCTGCACGAGGCGGTCAGCAACGCGCTGGTTCACGGCAATCTCGGCGTCGGCGGTATGATGGAGTTGAGCGCCCAGGAACTGGAACGCTTCTCCCGCGAACTGGACGACGGGCTCGCCGACCCGGTGCTCGCCGCCCGGCGGATCGCCATCGCCATACGCATCGACCCGCCGCAAGCCGTCCCGGCTGGGCCTGGGCCAGCCGAAGGCCAGCCGGAAGATGGCCGCGCGCTGGCGACGGTCGAGATCACCGACCAGGGCGCCGGCTTCGTCCCGTGCAGGCGCGAGCGGGCCGGGGCTTCGGGCCGCGGGCTCGACCTGATCGGCAGCATCGCCGACGGGTTGGAGATCGAGGATGGTGGCCGGCGCATCCGCCTGAGGTTCCGGCTGTGACCATGGCGGAGCAGGAGATCTCCGGCGACGGCATGCAATGCCCTGAAGCCCGGAATCCGGAGCTTCAGGTCCCCGATTCCCAAATCCTGGATTGCCCGATCCTGGTGGTGGACGACGCCGCCTTCAACCGCACCGTGATCGGCACCTTCCTGGCCGAGACGGGATTCCGCAAGGTCTCCTTCGCCACCAACGGGATGGAAGCGCTGGCGATGATCGAGGCCGGCATTCCCGACCTGCTGATCCTCGACATCATGATGCCGGGGATCGACGGCTACGAGGTCTGCCGCCGCCTGCGCGCCATGCCGGAGACGGCGGACCTGCCGATCCTGGTGCAGACCGCCCTGTTGTCGGGCGAGGACCGCAACAGGGCCTTCGCCGCCGGCACCACCGATCTGGTAACGAAGCCGCTCGAGCGGACGGAACTGCTGGCCCGCGTGCGCATCCATCTGGAAGACCGCGTGCTGATCCGCCGGCTGCAAAGCTACCGTGCGCGGGTGGAGGCGGAACTGTCCATCGCCCGCTCGATGCAGGAGCATCTGCTGCCGACGCCGGCGCAATGCACCGCCGTCGCCGCGGCGGCGGGGTGCACGTTGCGCGCCCACAGCGTGATCTCGCCCCATCTCGGCGGCGATCTCTGGGGGCTGCTGCCGCTCTCCGGCCGGCGCTTCGGCGTCTATCTGCTGAACGTCGCCGGCCGGGGCGTCTCGGCGACGCTGAACGCCTTCCGCCTGCACACCCTTCTGCAGGAGCTGGGCCCCATCCACGGCGAGGATGCCGCCGCCCTGCTGAGCGCCCTGAACGACCGCGCCGCCGGTCTGCTGGCACCGGGGGAGACGGCGACCATGACCTACGGCGTTGTCGATGCCGAGATCGGGCGCTTCACCCACGCCTCCGCCCGGGGGGCGCCGCCGATGATCCTGCGCGGCGACGGTGGATCGGACTTCGGCGCCGCCACCGGACTGGCGATCGGCATCGCGCCCGGCACCCGCTATCGCGCCGAGGTCATGGAGCTGCCGCCGGGCGCCGTGCTGGCGCTTTACTCCGTTGCTGTGCTGGAAGCACTGGATGCCGGCGGGACCGGGGTCGGGCTCGGCTGGATGATCGCCCGCGCGGTGACGGAAGGCGACGGCTTCGAGGCCGTCGTGCGCTCGCTCGGCTTTGCGCTGGGGCAGGTCAGCGGCGACGATCACACGCTGCTGTGGATCGAGCGGGGGACCAGGTGAATACCGGGGACATGATGGCCGCCGGCCCGCTTGCTGGGGGAAGCGATCCCGCGGACGGATTGACCGGCGCCCGCGTGCTGGTCGTCGACGACAACCGGATCAACCGCCATCTCCTGCTGGCCCTGCTGGAGCGCGGCGGCATCACCCTGGTCGAACAGGCGGAGGATGGGCAGGAGGCGCTGGCCCTGATGGAGTGCTTCAAGCCGGATCTCGTCCTGCTCGACTTGATGATGCCGCAGATGGACGGGTTCGAGATGTGCCGGCTGCTGCGCGCCGACCCGCAATGGAAATCGCTGCCGGTGCTGGTGCAGTCCAGCCTGAACCGCGTCGAGGACCGTGCCCGCGCCTTCCGCGCCGGTGCGACCGATTACGTCACCAAGCCGCTCAACGCGGTGGAGTTGCTGGCCCGCGTCCGCATCCACCTTCGCAAACGCGCCATGCTGCGCGACCTGGAGGAGTATCACAGCCGGACAGAGAGGGAGCTGGCGCTCGCCCGCGCCATGCAAAGCCGGCTGCTGCCCGGTCCCGACCGTCTGGCGGAATTGCAGGCGGCGACCGGCATCGCCATCGACGCCCATTTCGCCCCATCGTCCGAGCTGGGCGGCGATTTCTGGGGCGTCGACCGGCTGCCGGGCGGCCGGGTCGCCGTCTACATGGTGGATTTCTCCGGTCATGGCGTGGGAGCGGCGCTGAACACCTTCCGGCTGGACGCCATCTGCCGCCAGATCGGCAGCACGGAGTTGACCCCTGCCGAGTTCCTGGCCGCGATCAACCGCCGGCTGTGCGGCCTGCTGCCCTGCGGCCAGTTCGCCACCATGCTGGCCGGCCTGATCGACCCGGTGGCGGGGGTGTTCGATTACGCCTCGGCCGGATCGACGACGCCGATGATGTGGCTGCCCGGCGACGAGGCGCCGCGGCTGGGCGACGGCAGCGGCCTGCCGCTCGGCCTGCTGCCATCCGCCACCTATGACAGCCGGCAGCTGCCGATGCCGCCGGGTGCAAGGCTGTTCCTCTACTCCGACGCGGCGATCGAGATTCCGCTCGGCTCGGACGGTCACGATGTGCTGGACGAACCGGGTCTCGCCGCGCTGCTCGCCCGCCGCCTGCACGAACCCGACGGCGCCCGCCTGCTCGAAGGCTTGCTGGACGATCTCCACTCCACCGGCCCCATCGACGACGACCTGACGGCGCTGCTGGTGTCCCGGCGGAGGTGAATGCCGGGTCCGGTGGGCCAGCGCCGCATCCACAGCATCCGCCAAAAGCAAAAAGGCCGCCCCCGAGGGAGCGGCCTTTCGCGTTCGGCGGGAGCCGACCGATCAGCGCGAGTAGAACTCGATGACCAGGTTCGGTTCCATCTGGACCGGGTACGGGACGTCGGCCAGCAGCGGGGCGCGGACGAAGCGGCCCTTCAGCGCGCTGCTGTCGACTTCCAGGTAATCGGGGATGTCACGCTCGCCGGAAGCGGCGGCTTCCAGGACCAGCGCCATCTGCTTGGACTTGGCGCGCACCTCGACGGTGTCGTTGTCCTTGATCCGGGCCGAGGCGATGTTCAGGCGGCGGCCGTTGACCAGGATGTGGCCGTGGTTGATCAGCTGGCGCGCGGCGAACGGGGTCGGCGCGAACTTCATGCGGTAGACCACGGCGTCCAGACGGCGCTCCAGCAGGCCGATCAGGTTCTCGCCGGTGTCGCCCTTGCGGCGGACGGCCTCGGCATAGATGCGGCGGAACTGCTTCTCGCCGATGTTGCCGTAGTAGCCCTTCAGCTTCTGCTTGGCCATCAGCTGCAGACCGTAGTCCGACGGCTTCTTGCGGCGCTGGCCATGCTGGCCCGGGCCATACTCGCGCTTGTTCAGCGGGCTCTTGGCACGGCCCCACAGGTTGACGCCAAGGCGGCGGTCGATCTTGTACTTGGACTCTTGACGCTTGCTCATAACTCTCAGGCCTCGTTGGACACGAGTTGATGTTGTCCCGGTAGTTCCGACCGCCCTTTCAGGCGGCGGACGGGGCGCCAAAGATTGCGCGCGCCCGCTTTCCCAGGAGGTGAAGGCGCGCACAATACCCATTGGCGTGCCGGAGTCAAGCTCGACGCTTCAGGCCCCATCCCCTATCGGGAGCCCCTTGCATCCCCCGGCCTTTTGCGCTCCCCTTCCCCGGACCGCAAGCGGCAGGCAGGAATGAGGCGATGGAACGGGTTGAGTGCGTGGTCGTCGGGGCGGGGGTGGTCGGTCTGGCGGTGGCGCGACGGCTGGCGCGGGCCGGGCGCGAGGTGATCGTGCTGGAGGCGGCGGACGCCATCGGCACCGGCACCAGTTCCCGCAACTCCGAAGTCATCCATGCCGGCATCTATTATCCCACCGGCAGCCTGCGCGCCCGGCTGTGCGTGCCCGGCCGCGACGCTCTCTACGACTACTGCGCCGCCCATGGCGTGGAGCATCGCCGCATCGGCAAGCTGATCGTCGCGACTGAGGAAAGCCAGTTGCCGAAGCTGGCGGCGATCCGTGCCCAGGCCGCCGCCAACGGCGTCACCGACCTGACGGAGGTCGACGCCGCCACGGCGATGCGGTGGGAACCGAACCTGCGCACCGTCGGTGCCCTGCTGTCGCCCTCCACCGGCATCATCGACAGCCACGGGCTGATGCTGGCCCTGCTGGGCGACGCCGAGGAGGCCGGCGCGATGCTGGCGCTGCAGAGTCCCCTGCTGCGCTCCCACCGCGCCGCCGGCGGGTTCGAGCTGGAGGTCGGCGGGGCGGAGCCGATGCGGATCGCCTGCTCCACCCTGGTCAACGCCGCCGGGCTGGGTGCCTGGACCGTCGCCCGCGGCCTGGAGGGGCTGGATGCCGCGCATGTGCCGCCGCGGGTGCTGGCCAAGGGCAACTACTATGCGCTGGCCGCCGGCCGGTCTCCCTTCTCGCGGCTGGTCTATCCGGTGCCGGTGGAGGGCGGGCTGGGCGTCCACCTGACGCTGGACCTTGCCGGACAGGCCCGTTTCGGTCCCGACGTGGAATGGCTGGGCGACATCGCCGGCCATAGAGAGGGGCCCATCGACTATGCCGTCGATCCGGTCCGCGCCGACTCCTTCTACGGTGCGGTGCGCGCCTATTGGCCGGGGCTGCCCGACCATGCGCTGGTGCCGGCCTATTCGGGCGTGCGGCCCAAGCTGAGCGGACCGGGGCAGCCGCAGGCCGATTTCCTGATCCAGGGACCGGGGACCCATAGGGTGGAGGGGCTGGTCAACCTGTTCGGCATCGAATCGCCCGGCCTGACCTCCTGCCTCGCCATCGCCGACGCGGTGGCGGCGGAGCTGGGCGAGGCTCCGGAGATCATTGGTGGTGCTTGGGGCCCACAGGGTTCTTGACCGCGACCCCGGCTCTCCCAATCTATAGGCGTGGTGGCGCCGGCATGTGCTGGGCCGCCGATCCGCCGGGCGCCGGAAACGGGCCCATGTTCCGCAACTCGCTCCCGTCGTGAGGAGGATGCGTCGTGACGACTCGCCTTTCGCTCTTCAACAGCCCGCTGCTTCTCGGCTTCGATCAGTTCGAGCGGACGCTCGACCGCATCGCCAAGAATTCGGCCGAAGGCTATCCTCCCTACAACATCGAGCAGATCGGCGACGACGGCCTGCGGATCACGCTTGCCGTGGCCGGCTTCACCTCCGAAGACCTGTCGGTCCAGATCGAGGACAACCAGCTCGTCATCCGCGGCCGGCAGACCGACGACAAGTCGCGCGTCTACCTGCATCGCGGCATCGCCGCCCGGCAGTTCCAGCGCAGCTTCGTCCTGGCCGAAGGGATAGAGGTTGTGGGCTGCTCGCTCGACAACGGGCTGCTCAACATCGACCTGACCCGTCCGATGCCGGAACCGAAGGTCCGCACCATCAAGATCGAGCAGCCGAAGAAATCCGCCGGTGCCATGCCGCGCACCATCGACGTGTCCGCCGACGGCAAGGACGACTGACCCGGCCGCCCACCTGCCTTCCCGACATTCTGCCCCGACACTCTGCACGCGCGGCCGCCCATGATGGGGAGCCGCCGGGAGACCACGATCATGATGAACGATACCCACAGCCAGCTGCGCCAGCTGTCGACCCAGGATTTCGCCAGCTTCGGCCTGGGCGACGTCGCCTATGTCCGCCCGGTCGAACTCGAGGGCACCGCCGCCTTCGCGATCCATGCCGCCGACGGCACGCCGCTGAGCGTCGTCGCCGACCGCGAGCTGGCCTTCGCCGCCATCGTGCAGAACGACATGGAGCCGGTCAGCGTCCACTGACCGCCCGACGCTGTGCGCCGGCAAGAAGGGCCAGGCGCACGGCGGCCGGCATCTCGATCCTTGTCAGCCCTAACTCCTGTTGTAAGGTGCGCTCTGCGATAATCACGGGCGCTAAGCAGGATTTCCGAACTCCGCCTACAGATGGACGGGCTCGGAAATCCTGCAGAACCATAGAGTCCGCAGGTTTGCCCAGGCCGAGTCATGTGTGGCCCGATCTGGGCAGACCTGCTTGGACGCGAATAGGCATCGGGGGACGGTCGGTTGGACGGCGGGGCGAGCGATACGGCAGTGGACACGAAGACCGCAGCCGAGACGGAAAAACGGAAGGTGTGGGATGACGAGGCCCGCGACTCCCTGCACATTCTTCCCCTGTCGTCGATTCCGCTGGACACCCCCGGCCTGCAGCATGCCCGGCTGATCAAGAATGTCCGGCTGCAGACGGTGGTGGAGATGTTCCACGACGCCCAGGCCGGCAGCGGTCAGGTGACCGCCCGCCATCTGCCCGCCTATTTCGAATCCTACAAGGACGAGATCGAGCGCGATCTGGTGAAGCTGGAGAAGATCGGCGCCGCCTCCAGCTTCGACGTCTACTCCTCGCGCATCGAGCTGCGGCGGCTGAACATCGACGTCAACAACGTCGAATCGCTGACCCTGTCCGACCGCAAGAAGGCGGAACTGACCAACTACATGCGGGTCTTCACCCGGCCGCTGATGGAATACGTCTACGGCACGGAGGAACTCCAGGTCGCGGACGTGACCGACATCATCCAGCTGTTCGCCAACCCCAACCGGGAGGAGGCGCTGCGCAACCTGCGCATGATGGCCGACCGGCTGGACATCGGCCTGAACGAGATTCCGCAGTTCCTGGAGGAATACGGCGACATCTTCCTGTCGCTGGCCTATTTCCGCAAATGTCTGGACGAGATCGTGCCGGAGGTGCAGCGCTTCGTCACCTGGATGGGCGAGATCCGCAGTTCCGCCGAGGTGAAGCGCGATTCGCGGCAGATGCGGCTGCTGGACGACATCGCCCGCGACCTGACCGACATCGCCACCTCCATCACCGGCCGTTTCGAGAGCTTCGACAACCGCTCCAAGGATTTCTGGAGCGACATCAACGCCGACACCTTCCGCGCCATCCGCGAACTGATCTCATCCCACCATGTCACCATCGGCGGGGTGCTGTGCGGTCTGGCGGTGAAGATGAACCTGTGGAAGCACCGCTTCGCCCGTGGCGGCGGCGGTCCGAACCGGCGCCTGGAGTTCGTGAAGTCGGAGATCCTGCCCGGCCTCTCCCACATCAAGGCGCTGGAGCAGTCGGCGCGGACGGGGCACCTTTAGGCGAAAGGCACTGCCCCGGCGGGCGCCGTCAATCCATCGAGAGAATCGTCGCAAGCGCGTGGTTGTCCAGCAGGCACGTCGCGGCCAGCGTCAGGATCGGCACGAGGAACAGCAGCCCGATGACACAACGCACGATCAGATCGGTGCGGCGGGCGGAGCGGCAGAGCGGACACTCGTCGGGACCGTGCCCGTAGTCGGAGCCGCAATAGGGACAGGCTGTGGTATCGACCATGGCGAACGGGCTTTCGGAACGGGCCGGCGGCCGTGGAGCTGCCGCCATTCTGGACCGGCGCGGCACCCGAACGTCATGAATTCACTGTCATCTTGCCGTCTTTGCCCCCTCTGTGGCCGAAGGGACGCTCAAGCCGCCCCGTCCATCGGCACCAGCCCGGCGACGATGCGGCGGAACTGACCGGCAAAGCGCTCGCGGTCGGCGTCAAGCAGGGTGAACGTGACATGCAGCCGGCCGCTGCCGGTCCCGCCACCGACGCTGCCGTCGATGGCCCGTACCGTGGCGGGCACCGGCTCCAACCCCGGCAACGCGACGCTCAGCACCGTCCCCTGCGCCAGACCTGTCCAGCACTCCTGCGGCATCCCACTGATCTGCGCGCCGCCTTCGGAAGCGTTGTCGACCGTCACCGCAACCTCCCGTCCGCCGATGGTCAGCCGGCCCGGCCGGTTCAGCGGATAGCGCGGGGCGGCGCGGCGGTTCACCTCCGGCGTGGCGGTGCGGATCGCCTCAATCAGGACGCGGCGCAGCTGATCGATGCTGGAGGCCACGCGGGTCGACAGGGCATTGACCTCGCTGGCGCGTTCGCCGGTCGCCGTCGCCTCCTGCGAAACGGCGGCGATGCGGGTCGCCACCTCCTGCGCCGCGTTGGAGGTCTGGGCGACGTTGCGGGCGATCTCGCCGGTTGCCACCTCCTGCTCCTCGATGGCGGCGGCGACGGTGGCGGACACCGACTCCACCCCGCGCACCCGGTCGGCGATGGCGCGCACCGCGCCGACAGCCTCCGCGGTGGTGGCCTGGATGGCGGCGATCTGGCTTTCGATCTCGTCGGTCGCCCGCGCGGTCTGACCGGCCAGTTGCTTCACCTCGCTGGCGACCACCGCGAAGCCCTTGCCGGCTTCCCCCGCCCGCGCCGCTTCGATGGTGGCGTTCAGAGCCAGCAGGTTCGTCTGGCCGGCGACGTCGTTGATCAGGTCGGTCACCTCGCCGATGCGGGTCACGGCCTCGGCAAGGCGCTGGATGGTTTCCTCCGCCCGGACCGAGGCGCCGACCGCTTCGCCTGTCATGGCTGTGGCGGTGCCGATCTGGGCCGCGATCTCGCGGATCGAGGCGCTGAGCTGCTCCGACGCCGCCGCCACGGTCTGGGCGTTCGGCAGCGCCTGGGTCGCGGCGGCGGCGACGTTCTGGCTGTTGTCGCTGACCGCGCGGGCCGATTCGGCCATGCGGGTGGCGTTGCCGGCCATCTGGCCGGTCTGGCTGGCGACCGCATCGACGGCATTGGACGCCTCGGTCTCCACCGTCTCCGCCATGCGCAGCAAGGCGGCCTGCTTCTCCCGTTCGGATCGTTCGCGCTCTTCCTCGCGCAGCCGGCGCAGCCGCTCGGCCTCCTCGGCATTCTCCTTGAAGACGCGCAGGGCACCGGCCATCGCACCGATCTCGTCGCCGCGATCCGCGCCGGGGATGGCGGCGGTGAGGTCGCCCTGGGCCAGACGGCGCATGGCTGCGGTCAGTTCGGCGACCGGCCGCACCACCCGGCGCCGGATGCCCAGCACGCCCAGCACCACCACCGCCAGCACCAGGGCGGAGACGCCCCAGACCGCGCTCAGGAACAGGTTTTCCCGGTCGTCGGCATAGACCTCCGTTTCGCTGTTGTAGCGGGTGGTGTCCGCGACGATCCGGTCGACGACGGCGCGGTGGGCCGCATAGGCCTCGGCGATGACCGCGTAGGAGGCACGGGCCGCGGCCTCGTCCTTGCGGGTCAGGGCCGGCAGGAACTTCGTTTCCACCTCGGTCCAGAACCGCATCACCGGCGCATGCGAGGTCCCGGTCAGCTGGTCAACCAGCGCCGGTTCGAACCTTTCCTTCAGCCAATACTCATGCCGGTCGTCGTAGTCCTTGCGCAGCTGCGCCAGACGCGCCCGCCGCCGCTCAACCGACGCCGGGTCGTTCATCGCCAGCGTGGCTTCCAGATAGGCCTCGATCACATATTCCGGCGGCGGCAGGATGTCGGCGATCAAATCCTTGCCCAGCACGATGCGCTGGTAGATCGGGCCGCCCACCTTCAGCTCGCGGATCGCCAGCGCGCCCGTCAGAACGACCGCCAGGAAGCCGAGCGTGACCACCACGCCGAACAGGTTGGTGAGCGCGGCGATCCTGAGGTTCTTCAGCATGATGCGCCCCCTGCGCAAAGACGACGGCAGAGGGTTGCTTCTCAGATCGAACTATTCATGACAAGCAAAAAACTTGCTCGATTATCAGGCCAAATAGAAATGATGTTTCGTTATGCGCTCTGCATACGGAATGTGCAGTGTCTGCGCAATGACCGACCGAAGTATCGGCAACGGAATCAAGTGAGGACCAAGGTACCGATCCAGCCGACGAGGGCGAGTATCACCAACATGACCAGAAGGGCCACGATCACCGCATTGCTGCGCCGAATCGAACGGCAGCGCGGGCAGCCCTCCTCGGTGGCGGGATAGGGATGATTGCAGCGGTCGCAGCGGACGGTGTGTTCGGTTGCGGTCTGGTCCGTCATCGGCGGGTTCCATGGTGTCGAAGCCTGTGAGGCCGCATGGATAGCACGGCCGACGGTGCACCGCAGCGGTGAACACGTGCCCATGGGCGCCGTTACCGACAGGACGGAATGTCGCAGAATCCGGCTGGGCGGCCGTCAGTCAGCGGCAGAGGACTCCACCGGCGGCACGCGCAGTTCCGTCGCCTGCAGACGGCGCGGGCTGTGGTCCAGAGGTTCCAGCAGCGGCATATCCGATCCCTCCGGCGCGGCGTGCAGGTCGCGGAATCGGCGCGCGCTGACCAGCACCCGCGATTCCAGCGTGCCGACCGCGCTGTTGTAGCAGCCGACGGCCTTGTCCAACTGCCCGCCCAGCTTTTCCATATGGCCGCCCAGGTCGGACAGGCGCTTGTACAGCTCCGCCCCCAGCGCGCTGATCTCGCGGGCATTGTCGGCCAGCCGCTCCTGCCGCCAGCCATAGGCGACGGCGCGCAGCAGCGCGATCAGCGTGGTCGGGGTGGCCAGGATGACGCGATGGTCGATGCCGGCCTCGATCAGCGCCGGATCCTGCTCCAGCGCCGCGGAGAAGAAATTCTCGCCGGGCAGGAACAGCACGACGAATTCCGGGCTGTCGTCGAACTGGTCCCAATAGCCCTTGGTGCCCAGTTGCTTCATATGCTCGCGGACATGACGGGCATGGCGGACCATGCCGTCGCGCCGCGCCGCGTCCTCCGCCGCCTGGACGCCGTCCAGATAGCCCTCCAGCGGCGTCTTGGCATCGACCACAATGGTCTTGCCGCCGGGCAACGTGACGATCAGGTCGGGGCGCAGCCGGCCGCTGTCGACCGACACCTGCTCCACGAAGTCGCAATGGTCGAGCATCCCCGCCATCTCGCAGACCCGGCGCAGCTGGATTTCGCCCCAACGCCCGCGCGCCGCCGGGGTGCGCAGCGCCCGGACGAGGTTCCCGGTCTCCGCCCGCAGCTGGCTCTGGGTCTCGACCAGCGACAGCACCTGCTGCTTCAGCCCCTCATAGGCGCCGGCGCGGCTGCTTTCCAGGTCGCGGATCTGGCGGTCCATCGCCTCCAGCGACTGGCGCACCGGATCGACGATGGCTGCGATGGCGGTCTGGCGCTTGTCCAGGTCGCCCTTCGCCTGCTCCTGGAAGCCGGCCAGCGTCTCCCGCGCCAGATCGAGGAAGCTGCGGTTGTTCTGGTGCAGCGCCTCCGCCGACAGGGCCTTGAAGCTGTCGGCCAGCGCCGCCTGGGCGCGCTCCAGCAGGGCCATCTTCTCCGCCGCCGCCGTCCGTTCGGCGTCCAGCCGGGTGGACAGCTGGGCATGGCGTTCGCGGGCGTCGGCGACCTCGCCATGCAGGCGGGCGATCTGGTGGTCGCGCGCCTCGATCTCCTCGCGCAAATCGTCCTCGGTCCGCTCGGCAAGGTCGAGGCGGGTGGCGAACTCCGCATGCAGGGCGGCTGCCGCGGCCTCAGCCCGGCCGGCGGCGGCGCGCAGCACCGCCCAGGCGATGGCGGTGCCCAGCAGCAGACCGGCCGCCAGCCCAATCGCAAGGGACATCCCGTCCACCACCATCCCGTTCACCACGAACTGCGTCACACCTGCTCCCCCACCCCTGCCCCACACCTGAAACGGGCACAGCCTATCGGAACGAAACACGAATTGGAACAGGGCGCGAACAGACGGAGTGCCGCGGCATTGCCCAGCTGCCGCTTTCCCCGCTTGCCCAAGCGAGGCCGCGGCGCCATATCGGAAGCCATGCCAGACGACAAGACTCCCGACAGCAAATCCCCCGGTGGCGAGCCCGATTGCGGCCCCGGCTGCGGCGGCCCCCGAGTCCGCGCCATTCCCCCCGGCGAGGACCGCGAGCGGCTGATTTGCCCGGATTGCGGCTACATCGCCTATCAGAACCCGCTGATCGTCGTCGGCGCGGTGGCGACCTGGGAGGATGGCCGCATCCTGCTGTGCCGCCGCGCCATCGAACCGCGCAAGGGCTTCTGGACCCTGCCCGCCGGCTTCATGGAAGAGCGCGAGAGCACCCGCGAGGGCGCGGCCCGCGAAGCCTGGGAGGAGGCGCGCGCCCGCATCGACATCGACCATCTGCTGGCGATCTACGACATCCCGCGCATCAGCCAGGTGCAGATGATCTTCCGCGCCCGCCTGCTGTCGCCGGAGGTGGAGCCCGGCCCCGAAAGCCTGGAGGTCGGGCTGTTCGCCTGGGACGAGATCCCGTGGGGCGAGCTTGCCTTTCCCACCGTCGTCTGGGCCCTGCGCGAGCACCGCGACCGGCTTGGCAGCAACGACTGCGCCCCTGCGGTCAACCCAACCCCGGACGCGCTCGCCCGCTGGGACCGGATGCTGTGAGGGACGCCGCCTAGCGTTTCTCCGCCGGGAATTTCGCCACCAGTTCCCGCTCCGCGCCGTCGCGCCGGATGGTCAGCGGCAGCCAGGTGCCGGGCGCCTGACGGCGGATGACGGCGACCAGATCGGCCGGCGCCCGCACCGGACTTCCCGCGGCGATCAGGATGCGGTCGCCGCTGCGCAGGCCGGCCGCCGCGGCCACGCTGCCGTCGCTGACCGATCCCACCGTGATGCCGTCGGGGCCCGGGTCGAGCTGCACGCCCAGCCGCGGCCGCTGCGGTTCGGCATCCTCGTGCGCCGGCCCCAGCCCGAAGACCGCATCGGCGATGCGCCCGTCCAATTCGTCGCAGTTGCGGTCGGCATCCCAGGGCAGCAGCACGGCGGCATCGGCGATGCCGAGGTCGGCCAGCTGGTGCGGGACGCCGTCGCGGTAGAGGGTATGGCCCTGCCCGAGAATGCCGACGACGGCGCGGCCGGTGGTCCGCCGGGTCTCCGCGATCTTCTCCGCCATCGCGCGGTCCCAGACACCTTGCGCGTCGATGAAGCGCCTGGCGGCATCGGTGGGGGCGGCGGCCTGCGATTCCGAGCGGTCGTGCGCCGCCAGCGTTTCGGTCAGGCGGTTGCGGTAGGTTTCCGTCGGGGCGGCGGGGGTGCCGACGCCCTCGCGCTCCGCCTCCGGGATGGCGGCCCAGCCGTTGCGGGCGGTGCGGCTGATCAGCGAGCGTTCCACGTTCAGCGCCACCACCGGCAGCCGGTGCAGGCGGGCGAATTGCAGGATCGGCAGATAGAAGGCCGGATCGAAGCCCCAGACCGTGCGCCAGTCCGTCTCCTTCAGGAACTCGCTTTCCGTCAGTTCCCCCGCCACCCAGCGGTCGAGCACCGGCTGCAGCCGGCGCGGCAGCATCTCCATCCCGACGGCAAGGTCGGGGTTCAGCGCATGCAGGGCGGCGAGCGTGTGGAGTTGCCAGCGGTGATGGTCGGCCTTGTCATGCTGCTCCCCCAGCAGGACGACCGGAGCCTCGGCAAGCCGGCGCAGCAGCGGCACCGGCTCCACCGCCGTCCCGGTGCCGTCGGCCCACACCCCCGGCGGCACGCAGCCGATGCGCGCGGCATCCTCCGCCCGGACGCCGGATGCGACGGCCAGGGACAGCGCCGCGAAGACCAGCGGGACGAGGCGAAAAGGACCAGCCAAGAGAGGGGGGATGGGACGGAAGATCTGGCGCAAGGGTCGGCTCCGTCGGCGCAGGGATTGCGCCAAGGTTGGAACTGCCGAACACAAGGTCAATGGCGAACGCCACCGATTGCGTCGTTCCGCCGCGCCGGAGGACCTCGGCGGATGACAGGCGGTGCATAGGCGGGTAGGATCGGCGCCGGCGGTGGACATACGGCGGATGAAGGCCTTCCGCGCCCGCATCCGTACCCCCGAGGCCAGTCCCAGGGCGTCCGCTCTCCCCGCCCGACCGCAATCATTCGTGAAGCGCACCGCCGCCATGCCGCACCGCAAGACCGTCATTCTCACCGGCGCCAGCCGGGGTATCGGACACGCCACCGTCACCCGGTTCAGCAATGAAGGCTGGCGCGTCATCTCCTGCTCGCGGGAGGATGTGCCGGAGCATTGCCGGCGCGATCCCAACTGGACCCACCACATCCCGGCCGACCTGTCCGACCCCGCCAGCCGCGCCGCCTTCGTGGAGGAGGCGAACAAGGCGCTGGACGGCGCCCCCCTGCATGCCCTGATCAACAATGCCGGCATCTCGCCCAAGACCCCGATCAAGGAGCGGCTGGGCTGCCTGAACGGCTCCATCGAGGGCTGGCATCGGGTGTTCGAGCTGAACTTCTTCGCGGCGCTGGTGCTGGCGCGCGGCTTCGCCGCTCCGCTGTCGAAGGCGAAGGGGGCGATCGTCAACGTCACCTCCATCGCCGGCCATTCGGTGCACCCCTTCGCCGGCTCCGCCTATTCCACCTCCAAGGCGGCGCTGTCCGGCCTGACCCGCGAGATGGCGGTGGAGTTCGCCGAGATCGGCGTCCGCGTCAACGCCGTCGCTCCCGGGGAGATCGAAACGGCGATGACCGGTCCCGAATACGACGTGCTGATCCCGCGCATCCCGCTGAAGCGCATGGGCACGCCGGAGGATGTCGCCGCGGTGATCTTCTATCTCTGCGGCCCGGATTCGGCCTATGTGACGGGGACGGAGACCTTCATCACGGGCGGGCAGCATCTGTTCTGAGGGGGTGTGGAGAGGCCAAGTGAGACCCCCACCCAACCTCCCCCGCTCTCAGCGGACCTACGGTCCGCCTGCCGCGTCAGCACAAAGCAAAGCTTTGTGCGAGAGTTGGGCGGGGGAGGGACTGCCGCTGCCTTCCCGATCAAGCACTTATCCCCTCCCCCGCCCAGCGGGGGAGGGTTAGGGTGGGGGTCTAGCTCCCCCTACTTCCCCGCCCGCCAGGCAATCAGCCGCCGCGCCGCCTCGGCGATGGTCGCCTCCGACCCGGCGAAGCTGAAGCGCAGGAAGCGCCGGCCACGGGCGGTGTCGAAATCGATGCCGGGGGTGCAGGCGATGCCCGTTTTCTCCAAAATCTGCTTCGCCAGCGCCTCGCTGTCGTCGGTCATGTCGGACACGTCGGCATAGATGTAGAAGGCGCCGTCGGCCGGAGCCATCTTGGTGAAGCCGGCCTTCGGCAATTCCTCCAGCAGCAGCGCGCGGTTGCGGGCGTAGCGGGCGACATGGCCGTCCAGCTCCTCCGTGCAGTCGAAGGCGGCGACCGCCGACACCTGGCTCAGCGTGGGCGCCGAAATGAACAGGTTCTGCGCCAGACATTCGACCGAACGCGCCAGATCGTCCGGCACGATCATCCAGCCCAGCCGCCAGCCGGTCATCGAGAAGTACTTGGAGAAGCTGTTGACCACCAGCGCCTGATCGTTCACCTCGGCCGCGGTGACCGCATCGGTGCCATAGGTCAGGCCGTGGTAGATCTCGTCCGACACCATGCGCACGCCGTTGGCGCGGCACCAGTCGGACAGAGCGGTCAGCTCCTCCCGGCTCAGCATCGTGCCGGTCGGGTTGGCCGGGCTGGCGACGATCAGCCCCTGCACCGGCTCGTCCAGAGCCTCCAGCAGCTCGACCGTCGGCTGGAAACGGTGCTCCGGTCCGGTCGGCAGCTCCACCGGGATGACGCCGGCGGCGGTCAGGGTGTGGCGGTAGGCCGGGTAGCTGGGCGACGCCATCGCCACGCGGTCGCCCGGATCGAAGGCGGCGAGGAAGCCCAGCTGGAAGGCGCCCGACGACCCGGTGGTGACGACCACTCGCCGCTCCGGCACATCGACTCCGTACCGATCCTTGTACCATTTGGCGATGGCCGCGCGCAGCGGCGGGATGCCCAGAGCCCCGGTGTAGCCCAGCGGATCGCTTCCGACGACGGCGGTGGCAGCGGCCTGCACCACGCCCTTCGGCGCACCGCTGGAGGGCTGCCCCACCTCCATATGCAGGACCTCCAGCCCGGCGGCCTCGCGCTCCGCCGCGGCGTGCATCACTTCCATCACGAAGAAGGGCGGAATGGCGCCCCGCTTGGAAACCTTGGGCTGCTTGCTCATGATCGTCCGTCTCTAACTCTCTTTTTCGGGCGGGCCGTTTTTCGCGGTTCAGTCCCGCTTGCGTTCGCTTTCGACCGTCAGCGCCAGACTGCCGGCACGCGGATCGGTCGCCGTCTGGCAATAGCGGATCCCGTCCTCCGTTGAAACCCGGCAGCCGATGAAGCTGACCCGTCCGGGGATGGATTGCGGGCGCGCGGCCTGGATCTGCGGAGCGGTCGACTTGTCCTCCAGCCCCGACGGCAACGCCACCGACAGCAGGGCGGCCGGGCCGGCGGCGGGGCCGTCATTGCCCGCGGCAGTGCCGACGCCGGCGAACAGGGTGCGGCCGATGATGGAGTTGGCGATCAGGGCCGGCGTGCCGAAGCCGCCGCGGTCCACCCCCTGGGCCACCAGCATGCCGGTGCCGGGAATGCCGCGGCCGGTGCCGAAGGGCGCCCCCTGGGTAAAGGCGCAGGCCGCACCATTCTCGTCCGGATCGATCACCATCACCCCGGCGCCGGCCGCAGTGGCAGTGGCGCCGGCACCGGTGGCGCCCAGCAGCTGGGCGGCGCGGGTCGCGCGCTCGGCCGGCGGCAGGGCGGCCACCGCCTTCCAGGCCTGGATCAGGGCAGCACCCGACTCCGGCTCCGTCGTGTCGGGAACATGCAGGTCGCTGATGTCGAAGGGCACCGTCAGCGTGGCGCCGATGCGCGGCTGGTAGGCGCGCAGCTGCGCAGGGTCCAGTCCCGTGCCCTGGGCGACCGTCGCGGCGAGCGGCCCGGTATAGAAGGCGCCGACGCCCTGGCGGCGCAGCACCGACAGGGTCGCGGCCAGTTCCGGCTGGGCGGCGACCGTGCCGACCGCCGGGGTGCCGGCGCCCAGCAGGCGGCGGCGCGCGTCGGAATCGGCGGCAAGACGCCCGCCGAACGCGCCGAGATCCTGCACCAGCGCACGGCTGAGGCCGGGCGAGAACTGGGCCAGTTGCTCCGCCGGGGCGACCACCTGCTCCCATCGCATCACGCCGGCCGAGGCCTGGACCGCATACAGGCCGCGCGCCATCGCCGGCATGCCGACGCCGCCGGCCCCGACCGGGCGCGGCAGGAAGTCGATGGTGCGGGCCTTCTTCGAGGCGGCGTCGAACAGCACGCAGACGCCGCCGCCGGTCAGCCCGACGCGCGACGGCAGGCTGGCGGTCATCGCCAGCGCCATCGCCGCCACCGCGTCGCCGGCCTTGCCGCCCTGGGCGATGATGTCCCGGCCCACACCGGCGGCATAGGGTTCGTCCGCCACGACGAAGCTCTGGACCGTCGCGTCGGTCTTGAACTTCGTGTTGACGCAGCCGGCCAGCAGTGATGCAGCTATGGCAACCGCGCCCAACCGTCGCCAGATTCGCAAGCGAGAGTGTTGCGGCCCGGAGTTCCGCCGGTTCCGCGCGGGGGTCCGCTGTTCAAAGCCGGAGGTCGTCACGGTGCGCAAGCCCAGCAGGCTGGTTTCGGTCGTCGCCATCATGTCCATGTGTCTGATGTCGCTGGTGTGGGAAGCGCCACCGGCGAGCGCGCAGCGCCGCTCGGACATGCAGATCCTGGGCGACGCCGAGACGGACCATATCATCCGCAAGATGGCCCGGCCAATCTTCCAGGCAGCCGGCATCGACCCCGACTCGGTGCAGATCCTTCTGGTCAACGATCCGTCGGTGAACGCCTTCGTCGCCGGCGGACAGAACATCTTCCTGCACACCGGGCTGCTGCTGACGGTGGACGATGCCGATCAACTGCTGGGCGTCATCGCGCACGAGACCGGCCACATCTCCGGCGGACATCTGGTGCGCGGGACGGAAGCGATGGACAACGCCTTCCTGTCCTCGCTGCTCGGCATGGGTCTGGGCGTCATCGGCGGCCTCGCGTCGGGCAATGCCGGGGCCGGGGCCGCGGGCGTCATGCTGGGCCAGCATCTGGCGGAGCGGAACTTCCTGTCCTTCTCCCGCACGCAGGAGGCGTCGGCCGATCAGGCCGGCCTGTCCTTCCTGGAACAGTCGGGCATCTCCGCCAAGGGGATGGAGACCTTCCTGGAGAAGCTGGGCGTCGGTGAGCCGCTGATGAACGACCGCGACGCCGGCTATCGCCTGACCCACCCGCTGACGCGCGAGCGCATCGAAGCGGTGAGGGCCTTCGTCGCGCGGTCCCGCCATGCCGACGACCGGCTGCCGGCTGCGACGGAGGCCGACCTGAGGCGGATCCAGGCCAAGCTGTACGGCTATCTCGATCCGCGCGGCGCGCTGCAGCGCTACAAGGCGAACGATCCGTCGCCGGCCGCCCGCTATGGCCGCGCCTATGCCTATTTCCGCCAGGGAGACGTCAAGCAGGCGACCCCGCTGGTCGATGGCCTGATCGCCGACGAGCCGAAGAACCCCTTCCTGCACGAGATGAAGGGCGACCTGATGCTGCAGACCGGCCGCGCCCCGGATGCGGTCGCCCCCTACCGCAAGGCCATCGAACTGGCTGGTTCGGAAGCCGGAACGATCCGCGTCTCCCTCGCCCATGCCCTGCTGGAGCAGCGCGACCCGCGGTTGGCCGACGAGGCGCTGAAGAACCTGCAGATCGCGGCCAAGGGCAAGGCCCAGTCCGCCTTCCTGTGGCGGCTGACCGCCCAGGCCTGGAGCATGAAGAAGAACGACGGCATGGTCGCCTACGCCACCGCCGAGGAGGCCCTGGCGAGAGGCGACATGCCGATGGCCAAGGCGCAGGCGGAGCGCGCGGAAAAGCTGCTGCCCGCCGGGTCGCCGGGCTGGCTGCGCGCCCAGGACATCCGCGGCCAGACCGGCGGCGACAGGCCGCGCTGATCGGATCGGGGCGGATTGGTCATATGACGAAAGCGTCCTTCCGGTAACGCAACGGTCACCGAACCGTCCCCGCCACGTCATCGCCGCTTGCTATTCCGCGGACATCGAGCGCGTCCCTCGCCAACTGCCCCGCCACTTGGCCCCAACGCGCGGTTCCGTCCACGGGAGTGCATGCCCATGCTGTCCGTCCGCCTGCCGTCCTGGCGCGGCGCCCTGTTCGCCACAGCCGCCCTTCTGTCCTCCGGCTTGATCACCGCTGCTCCGGTCCACGCTCAGGCTCAGGAGCAGCAGGCCAGGCGCTTTCCCGCCACGCTGGCCGGCCATGCGGTGCTGCCGGCCGATACGCTGGTCCAGGCACCGGCCGATGCCGGGCCGCTGTTCGCCACCGCCGGCAAGTTCACCAACGCCGACCGCAAGCGCGTGGATACGGTGGGCAGCATCCGCGCCACTTCCTTCGCGTCCGACCCCAAGGTCCCGCGCGAGACGGAGATCATGCTGCCGGTCGCAGGGCAAGCGGTGCAGGGCTTCTCCGCCATAGTTCCGCAGGGCAACGGCGAGTTCATGGCGCTGACCGACAACGGCTTCGGCAGCAAGGTGAACTCGGTCGATGCGCTGCTGATGGTCCATCGCGTCAAGCCGGACTGGCAGAGCGGCGCCCTGCAGAGGCTGGAGACCATTTTCCTGCGCGATCCCGACCGCAAGGTCCCCTTCGCCATCGTCAACGAGAACAGCAGCGCGCGCTACCTGACCGGCGCCGACTTCGATCCCGAATCGCTGGTGGTCCAGGCCGACCGCCTGTTCATCGGCGAGGAATTCGGTCCCTATATCCTGGAGCTGAGCCGCGACGGCGTGGTCGTCGCCGTGCATGAGACGATGGTCGACGGCAAGGCGGCGCGCTCGCCCGACCATTACCGCAACGGCATTCTGCCGCCGGTGCCGGGCGCCGTCGCCTTCGAGGTCCGCCGCTCCCGCGGGTTCGAGCCGATGGGCATGTCGCCGGACGGGAAGACCCTGTACCCGTCGCTGGAAGGCCCGCTGTGGAATGCCGCAGCGAACGCCTTCGAGAACAAGGACGGCCGCGCGTACACCCGCATCCTGGAGTTCGACGTCGCCAGCCGCACGTACACCGGCAAGTCCTGGAAGTTCAGGCTCGAGGACAACGCCAACGTGGTCGCCGATCTGGCGATGATCGATGCCGGCACCGCCCTGGTGATCGAGCGCGACGACAGCAGCGAGGGTGCGAGGACCCAGGGCTGTCAGGGCGAGGCGAAGCCCGACTGCTTCAACGCGCCGGCCGCCTTCAAGCGGGTCTACAAGATCGACATCGCCGGGGCAGATGCCGAGGGCTTCGTCCGCAAAATCGGCTACATCGACCTGACCGACATCGCCGATCCCGACCGTAAGGCCCGTGCCGGACAGGCGCCGGAAGGCCGTTTCGTCATGCCCCATCTGGGGCCGGAGGGGGTGAACATCGTCGATGCCGACCATATCGTGGTCGTCAACGACAACAACCTGCCCTACTCCACCGGCCGGACCATCGGCAAGGCCGACGGCGACGAGATTGCGCTGCTGTCGGTGGGCGAGCTTCTGCGCGCCCGCTGATCACGCAAGAGTGAAACCGCGGGTCGCGTCCGGGCGAGCGCTTTGCACTTGTCCGGACCGGATTGTCGGTCCAGTGTGGGCGGCCTTCGGCCCAATGTTCCTAGCGTTTCGGAGACCGCTCACCATGCGCCCCGCCCTGCCGTTCCTGCGTTCCGCCCTGCTGGCCCTGCCCATCGCGGCGCTGGCGCTGTCCGCCGCCGCTCCGGCCCATGCGCAATCGGCGAGCTTCGACGGCAACCAGAAGGCCGCCATCGAGAAGATCGTCCGCGATTACCTGATGGAGCATCCCGAGGTCATCCTGCAGGCCGTCGACGCCATGCAGGAGCGCCAGAAGGCGGCAGAAGCCGAACAGGCCCGCAAGGCCCTGATCGAGAACAGGCAGGAGTTGACCCGCAGCCCCGCCGATCCGGTCGCCGGCAACCCGCAAGGCGACGTGACGGTGGTGGAGTTCTTCGATTACCAGTGCGGCTACTGCAAGGCCGTACAGGCCGATACCGAGGCGCTGATCAAGGGCGATCCCAAGCTGCGCTTCGTTTTGAAGGAATTCCCGATCCTGGGACCGGCATCGTTGCTCGCCTCCAAGGCCGCACTCGCCTCCCGCGCCCAGGGCAAGTACATGGAACTCCACAATGCCCTCATGGCCCACCGCGGCCAGCTGGATGAGGCGGTGATTCTGCGGCTGGCCAAGTCGGTCGGGCTCGACACCGACCGGCTGAAGAAGGACATGGAGTCGCCGGACGTTCTGAAGGTGATCGCCGCCAACCAGACGCTGGCCGAGAAGCTGAACATCCGCGGCACCCCGGCCTTCGTCTTCGGTGACGAGCTGGTGCCCGGCGCCATCAAGCTGGACGACATGAAGCGGCTGACCGACGCCGCCCGGGCCAAGGGCTGAGGCGGGCCGTTCCATGACCGCAACGATTGAGCCGCTGAAGCCGACCGTCGTCGTCTTCGACGTCGGGCAGGTGCTGATCGAATGGGACCCGCGGCATCTCTACCGCGAACTGTTCGACGGCTATGAAGACCTGATGGAGGATTTCCTCGAGCGGGTCTGCAGCCCCGCCTGGAACCTGGAGCAGGACCGCGGCCGCCCCTGGAGCGAGGCGGTCGCCCAACTCTCCGAGGAGCATCCGGACTGCGCCGAACTGATCCGCGCCTATGACGACATGTGGGAGCGCATGGTGCCGGACGCGATTCCCGGCACGCCGGAAATCCTGGCCGACCTGAAGACCCGTGGCGTCCCGGTCTACGCCATCACCAATTTCTCGGTCGACAAGTTCGAACTGACGCGCAAGCGTTTCGACTTCCTGAACGGCTTCGACGGCATCATCGTTTCGGGTCAGGAACGGGTGGTGAAGCCGGACCCGGCGATCTATCGGCTGTTGATGGATCGTTACGGTCTCGAACCGAAGCATTGTTATTTCATCGACGACAACCCCGACAATGTCGAGGCGGCTAAGTCGGTGGGCATGTCGGCACACCTGTTCTCAGGAGCCGAGGCGCTGCGGCGAGACTTGGTGGCGCTGGGGGTATTGTGAGGGGGTGGAGTTAATCCCCCACCCTTACCCTCCCCCGCTGGGCGGGGGAGGGAACTAAGCGCTTGTTCGATGAGGCTGCGGCAGTCCCTCCCCCGCTCAGCGGGGGAGGATAGGTGCGGGCAAAGCTGACCCTTTTTTAGGCTCCTCCCTACTCCGCCGCCGCCTCGCGGTCGGTAGCGGAGTTGAACGCGTAGGTCTTCCAGGTCGGCTCATAACTGTCGTCGGCCTGATTGCCCCAGACGGACCAGTTGGGCCGGGCGCCGCGGGCGAACATCTCCAGGAAGGGGCCGGGGCTGCAGGCTTCGATCAGTTCATACTGTTCGTCGGGCTTGCGGCTGTGCTCGCGCTTGCGGCTTTCGATCAGGTTCACCTGGGTGCGGCCGGGGGGAAGCGTGCGGGCCTTCTTGCCGCGAACGCCGAACAGGATCAGTTCGGTCACGTTGCGGAAATAGAAGCCCACCCCGCGCCCGTCCGATCCGCCATCCTTGCGCACCTTGTGCCAGACAAGGTTGGTCTTGTACTCGAACCCCCAGCTGCGCATGACCTGCAGGCCTTCCGGCAGCAGGGCGTTGGGAACCCAGAGATAGAGATGCGCGGTGGGGGCGGCGATGTCGGCGACCGGCAAGGCGCAGATGTCCTCGACCGTCATGGTGCCGTAGCGCGACAGGCGGCGATGCTCCGGCGCCATCTTGCCGGTGCGATTGACAAAGCGCCAGGGCGGGTCCGCCATCACGGTGGCGAAGCGCCGGTCACCGGCGAAGGCCACCAGATCCCGCGCCGGATCCGATGCCGCCGCCACCGTGTTGCTGTCGCCCATCGCTGCCTCGAAATCCTGAACAAACCCGGTACTGGGAGGGGTGCAAACTCGCACGCGGCGGCGACCGCCGTCAATCCAGTCTAGCCGCTCCGCCGACGCTGTCACAAGCGGCGGCAGGAGCGGCGGCAAGGGCGGCGGCAGACTGCGGCGATCACTCCTCCTCGCCAGCCTCGGCAACCGCGCGCAGGGTGGCGCGCTCGGCCACGCTGACGGTCAGTCCTTGGGTCTCCACCCCAGAAGCGCGCAGCTTGGCAAGCGCCCGCGACAGGGTTTCCGGTTGCATGCCCAGGCGCCGCGCGATCAGCGCCTTGTCGAAGGGAAGCTGGAACTGCGCCGGTCCATCGCCGGGCGGGCAGACGCGCATCAGGAAGGCAGCGACCCGCTGCGGCGCAGGCTGCACCTGCAACTGCTCGATCTGTGTCACCAGATGGCGCAGGCGAACCGACAGCGAGCCCAGCATGCCGAAGGCGATGCGGTCGTCCTCGCGCAGGCAGCGGGCGAATCCGTCGGCGGTCAGGGTCATGACGCGGGCGTCGGTCACCGCCTCGGCACAGACCGGGAACTTGCCGTCGGCGAACATGGCGGCCTCGGCGAAGCTTTCGGCCGGGCCGATGACATGGACCACCGCCTCCGTCCCGTCGCGGGTCAGGCGGTACAGCTTCACCCAGCCGTCGAGCAGCACGAAGAAGCGGTCGGCGGGCTCGTCCTGCAGGAACAGGGTGGTGCCGCGCGACACCGGACGCACGATGGCGACGCCGCCCAGCAGGGACACGGCACGGTCGGTCAGCTTGGCGAAGAGCGGGATGGCCCGCAGTGCTGCGGCATCTTCCGCCGACAGGTTGCTGTGGTGGGTGGTCATGACAGCTTCGCCTCCCTGGCCGTAGGCCCCGTTGGTGTTGGCACCGTTTGTGTTGGTGGGGGCGGTGCCCTCCGGTCGCGCAGGAGCATCCAGGCATTGACGGCCATTCCGGTCAGGTCGGAAACCATACCCGGAATCGACCCCACCAGACAGTTGTGCACGAACCAACAGGGCAATGCCACCAGCATGGTGCCGCGGAACACCGCAACCCGCGTCTGGTAACGGGCAAGGCTGATCAGCGCCATGCCGGCCGCGGCGAAGACGGACGGCAGGCCGGTCCAGGTTACGGCCATCACCGCGGCGATCACCGGCAGGATCAGCAGATAGACGAGTCGGAAGGCCGGCCATGTGCCGAGCGCCAGCGCCGCCAACACCTGCAGCGCCGCAAGCCCGTTCAGCGCCGCCGCCGTCGAGGCGCCCACCAGGGCAAAATGCAGAGCGAAGCCCAGGCAGGGCACCAGTTGCACCAGAAGCATGGCCTGCCGGCTGCGGAAAAAGGGCCAGAGCATGCCGCCGAGCATGCCGCACAAGCCGACCAGCTGCGCAACGGACCACCAGATGTCCGTCTCCCCTCCCCCGCCGAAGAACGCCGGGAGCCGGACGGTCAGCATCTCGATCATGCCGGAAAGCCCCCCAGAAACGAAAAGGGCGGCGGGATAAGGGGCGGGAAACGGCGCCGGCCGCCCCGGAGGGCGGCGCTAAGGAAAGGCGCAGAGAGCAAAGTACCGGATGAGAAGAGCGGAAGACACACGCAACGCACCGCCGGGCCGAACCAAGCCACGGCCGGATCACTCACGAGCCAGGACCGCAAAAAACCGAGATGCAAAATACAAGAACGCACGGCGCGCCCCCGAAGGGAGGCACCGTGCGAAAAGAGTCCGGAATTTCACCGGGAAGACTGGAGCGATGACCGCTCGAGCCTTCGATACGCTTGTCAGATAAGCGGAGCCGACCGAGCCGGCGCGCGTCCGAAAACGGTCGCCGTCCGATCGAGGTCCGGGATGCCCCGAACCTTACAGGTACTCGACCTTGCCCGCTTCCGGACCCTTCTGGCCCTGGCGAACGGTGACGCGCACCTGATCGCCCTCCTGGAGGGTCTGCATGCCCGAGCGGCGCAGCACGTTGACATGGACGAAGACGTCCTTGCCACCGGTGCTCGGCGTGATGAAGCCAAAGCCCTTATCGGCATTGAACCACTTCACGGTGCCGTCGACTTCTTCACCGCCGCTGCCGCCGCCGGCATCGTAGCCGCCGCGGTCATAGCCGCCACGGTCGAAGCCGCCGGTCCGCGGACGGGCCGAACGCTGAGCGGTCGACGTATCGACCGTGTGGATGGAGGCCACCTGCGGACCCTTCGGCCCACGGGCCAGGTCACAGGTGATGGTGGTGCCTTCGTCCAGCGCGTCGTAGCCGGCGGCCTGAACCGCAGAGACGTGCAGGAAGGCATCGGGCGAACCGTCCTCAGGCGACACGAAGCCGAACCCCTTGGTGGGGTTGAACCACTTCACGGTGGCGGTGACGTTGGACTTGGTGATCTCGGGAGCGCGGAAGCCCTGGCGGGGCGGGCGGTCGAACATGTGTCTTCAAGCTCATAGAGTGTGCCGAATGTCTTTTGTCACAGGGATCCGGTCCCAGGTCAAGCCTTCCAAAGGAAAGATGACCGAATCGCCGTTAATTGCCCCACCCCAGGCTCACGCTTGACCCCGCGCCGGCGCTCCGGAACGGGGCGGACGGCACCGAAGTGCCGCTCCGCATTCCCTCCCCGGACCCTTCGCCTCGCCATCCGCGCTGCGACTCGGGGACGATCTGCACGCCGCCCGTGCGGCGAATGATCAGGCCGCGGACTGCTTCAACGGGGGATAGTCGGTGTAACCGTGACGATCGCCGCCATAGAAGGTCTTCTGGTCCGGCTCGGCCAAAGGAGCGTCGATGCGCAGCCGCTCCACAAGGTCGGGATTGGCGATGAAGGGGCGGCCGAAGGCGATCATGTCGGCATGGCCGCTGGCCGTCGCCTGGATCGCCATGGCGCGGTCATAGACATTGTTTGCCATGTAGCGCCCCGTGTAGAGCCCGCGCAGTTCGGCGAGGTCGCCGCCGAATCCCGGATGCGGACCGCGGGTTACACCTTCGATCATATGCAGATAGGCGAGGCCGTAGTCGTTCAGCCGGCGGATCACCGGGCTGAAGGTACCGACCGGATCGCTTTCCTGCGCGTCGTTGGCCGGGCTCAGCGGCGACAGGCGGATGCCGACCCGGTCGGCACCGGCCTCCGCCACCACGGCGTCCAGCACCTCGAACAGGAAGCGGGCACGGTTCTCGACGGAGCCGCCATAGGCGTCGGTGCGCTTGTTGGTGCCGTCGCGCAGGAACTGGTCGATCAGGTAGCCGTTGGCGGCATGCACCTCGATCATGTCGAATCCGGCCGCCAGCGCGTTGCGGGTGGCCCTGCGGTAATCCTCGACGATGCCCGGCAGTTCGGAGATGTCCAGAGCGCGCGGCGTCGGGATGTCCTTGAAGCCATCGACGGTGAAGGCCTTCATCTCCGGCTTCACCGCCGAGGGCGCCACCGGCAGGGCGCCGCCCGGCTGCAGGTCGGGGTGGGAAATGCGCCCGACATGCCACAACTGCAGGCAGATGTGCCCGCCCCTGGCGTGGACGGCGTCGGTGACCAGCTTCCAGCCCGCCACCTGTTCGGCGCTGTGGATGCCGGGGGTGTAGGCATAGCCCTTGCCCTGCGGCGAGATCTGCGTCGCTTCGGCGATGATCAGGCCGGCGCTGGCGCGCTGGGCATAATATTCGGCGTTCATCGCGGTCGGCACGCCGGTGGCGTTGTCGGTGCGGCTGCGGGTCAGCGGTGCCATGGCGATGCGGTTGGGCAGGCTGTAGCGCCCGATCGTCACCGGCTGGAACAGGGGGGCCGCGTCCTGGCTGTCCGTCATGTCCGATCCATTCTGATGGTGAAGCTGGACAGAAGAGTGTGGCCCGGGCTCCGCCACCGGCAAGGTGCCGATTGGACGCGGCGGGCGACCGGACAGCATGGCTGCCATACCGCCTGCTGCCCGATGACGGGACCTTTCGCCCCGCCCGGCGGTTATTCCCGACAGCTTCCACCACCAGTCAGACCACCAGCAGAGGGATCGCCGATGCAGCAGCGCTGGCCCGACCGACTCTGGATCGTCCGCCATGGCGAGAGCGCCGGGAACGTCGCGCGCGATGCGGCGCACGCGGCCGGCCTCGGCCGGATCGACATCGACGAACGCGACGTCGACGTACCTCTCAGCCAGCTTGGCGAGCGGCAGTCCGACGCGCTCGGCCGCTGGTTCGCCACCATGCCAGCGGTGGAGCGGCCGGACGTCGTCCTGACCTCGCCCTACCGCCGGGCTCTGCGCACGGCGGAGCGGCTGCACCAGGCCGGCGGCCTGCCGGTCGATCCGGCCGACTTCGTCATCGACGAGCGGCTGCGCGAAAAGGAATTCGGCGTGCTCGACCGGCTGACCACCGCCGGCATCCGGCAGGATTTCCCGGAACAGGCCGAATTCCGCCGCCTTCTGGGCAAGTTCTACCACCGCCCACCGGGGGGAGAGAGCTGGTGCGACGTGATCCTGCGGCTGCGCAGCGCGCTCGACACCATCAGCCTGCATCATGGCGGCCGGCGGGTGCTGATCGTCGGGCATCAGGTGGTGGTGTTGTGCCTGCGCTACCTGCTGGAGAACATGACGGAGGACGAGATCCTGTCCATCGACGCGGCCGGCGATGTCGCCAACTGCTCCGTCACCGAATACCGGTTCGACGCCAAGGCCGGGCCGCGCGGCGGGCTGTGCCTGCACCGCTACAACTTCGTCGCTCCGCTGCAGGAGGCCGGCGCCCCGGTCACCGCCGAGCCGGACGCCGCCGTCGCGGCCCGATAGGGAGCATGCCTGTGGATCGCATGGAGGAAATCGCCGTCACCGCCGAGCTGCTGCGCGGCATGCCCCTGCCCCAGCCGGACGGCGACGGCGACAAGGAAACCCGCGGCCGGGTGCTGGTGGTGGCCGGCAGCGTGCCTGTGCCGGGCGGCGCCCTGCTGGCCGGAATCGGCGCCCTGCGGGCGGGCGCCGGCAAGCTGCAGATCGCCACCGCCGCCAGCATTGCCCCGCATCTGGGACTTGCCTTGCCCGAAGCACTCGTCGCCGGCCTGCCGGAAACGGCGGAGGGCGGCATCGCCGCCGAGTCGGCCGAGGCGCTTGCCGAACGGGCATCGCGTTGCGACACCGTGCTGATCGGCCCCGGCATGATGGACGAGGCGGCGGTGGCGGAGTTGACCGCCGAACTGCTGACCCGCCTGGAAGCGGCCGGCGACCCGGCCGGCGGCGGACCGCGCTTCGTGCTGGATGCGGGGGCGCTGGCCGGGCTGGGCCGTGACCCGGGGCCGGTGCAGCGGCACGCCGGCCATGTGGTGATCACCCCCCATGCCGGCGAGATGGCCGGGCTGCTGGGCTGCTCCCGCGAGCAGGTGGAGGCCGACCCGCTCGCCGCCGCCCGGCAGGTGGCGGGCCACCTCAAGGCGGTGGTGGCGCTGAAAGGGAGCTGCACCCGCATCGTCACGCCCAAGGGCCGTGCCTGGGCTTATCGCGGCGGTACGGTGGGGCTGGCGACCTCCGGTTCCGGCGACACGCTGGCCGGCATCGTCGCCGGCCTGCTGGCCCGCGGCGCCAGCCCGGAGCAGGCCGCCATCTGGGGCGTCTACCTGCATGGCGAGGCCGGAAACCGGCTGAGTCGCCGGATCGGCCCGCTCGGCTTCCTCGCCCGCGAGCTGCTGGCGGAAATCCCGGCGGCGATGGCGGCCCTGGCCGAGGGGGCGGAAAGCGATTGACCGCCTCAGCGCGCCGGAGCGCTGGCCGGAGCGGGCGCCGCAGCCGGGGCCGGCGGCAGCGCCGGTGTGGCAGGGCCGGCGTTGAACGTCCGGGGCTGGGCCGGTGCAACCTCGGCCGACAGGGCGGCGTCACGGTCGCGGCAGCGGTCGACCACCTTCTGGCCGCAGTTCATGAATCCCAGATCCTTGTTCAGGCAGACCCTGACCTCCGACACGTCACGGCGGGAGCAGACGACCGCCACCCCCTCCGCGGTCAGGCCGGGATTGGCCTCCAGGAACAGGCGCTCCACCTGGATCGCCGGCACGGTCGGGCCGGGCGCCTTCAGCGGATCGGGGATCGCGACCTTGGCGGCGGCAGCGCGCAGCTTGGCGAAATAGTCGGTGGCGGTCAGGCCGGAGCAGGTCCCATGCTTGCGCCACTGGTGCATCATCAGCCCGACGCTGGGCATCACCGGCATGGTCTGGTCCACCACCGCCTTGGGAACGTTGCGGTCGCGGGTGCAGGTTGCGGGATAGCTGCCGTCAGTGTATTGCGGCCACAGGCCATGGACGACGAAGCCGTGTTTCCGCTCACCGCATTGATCGGGGTCGGGGCCATTCCTGTCGCGGGCGCAGTAGGTCGGCGACCAGGACAGCGACAGGATGTAGTAATCGAAGTTGCCCGGCTCCGCCTTTCTCTGCGCCCAGGATGGGCTTGCGGCGAACAGTCCGGCAACCAGAACGGACAGGGCGGCGGCAACGGCGCTGCGCATGACGAGTCTTCCCACGGCTGTGCTTCCCAGCGTTGCATACCATGGAAGGAGGTTGCTGTCGCGGGGTCTCGACACCAGTATCACTCGGCCGGACGGCAGGCCCCCGCCTTCGGCATCGGTGTTTCGCCACCATCGCCTGCGTCCCTTCATCGGGTATAGTCATCGGCATGTTCACCTTGTCCGCCCCGATGCTTCTGCGCGCCTATGCCGCCGGTATCTTCCCGATGGCCGAAAGCGCGGAGTCGCGGGAACTCCACTGGTTCGATCCGGAACGCCGCGGCATCCTGCCGCTGGACGCCTTCCATGTGCCGCGCAGCCTGCGCAAGACCCTGCGCCGCGGTCCGTTCGAACTGCGGTTCGACAGCGCCTTCCGCGCGGTGATCGAGGGCTGTGCCGAATCGACGGAGGATCGGCCGAAGACCTGGATCAACGACGACATCATCCGCCTCTACGGCGAACTGTTCGACGCCGGCTTTGCCCACAGCGTGGAATGCTGGCGCGACGGCCGACTGGTCGGCGGGCTCTACGGGGTGTCGATCGGCGGCGCCTATTTCGGCGAAAGCATGTTCAGCCGCGAGACCGGAGCCAGCAAGGTGGCGCTGGTCCATCTGGTCGCCCGCCTGCGCGCCGCCGGATTCGCCCTGCTCGACACCCAGTTCGTGACCGAGCATCTTTGCCGATTCGGCGCCGTCGAGATCCCCCGCACCGACTACCGCCGCCGCCTTGCCGCCGCGATGGAGCGCAAGACGGACTTCCGCGGCGTCGACCAGCAGGCGGCGCTGGCGGACCTGCTGGAGTCCGCGGTCTCTCCGCAATCCTGATCCCACACCCTGCCGCCAGGGGTTATACCGGAAGCGTCGCCCCGCGGTCCCCGCTACCACGCCGGATCGGTTGTGCATTGCAGGGGGGACGGACATCCTCCGGTCATCCGCCGCCGTGACCGAAAGGCGCCGATGCGCTTTTGGAACACATTGCGCCGAAACTGGATCCCGCCTGCCCTGACGATCGTCCTGGCCGGGCTCCTGATCGGCGTACCGTTGCTGGCGCTGAACGGCTTCCCGCTGACCTTCGACGATACGCCGGGCTACCTGGAGCCGGCCTTCAACATCCTGCACCGGATGGCCCAGCCCGCCTGGACGCCCCCGCCGGACCCGTCGCCCCACGGCCAGCCGTCGCCCAACATCTTCTTCCTGCGGCCCTTCGGCTACATGCTGTTCCTGCTTCCCTTCGCCGGCGGTCGGGGGATGTGGCTGATCCCGGTGGGCCAGGGGATCCTCGCGGCGGCGGTCCTGCGGGCGGCCCTGACCGCAGCCGGGGCGCCGGACCGGCCGCGGCTTTTCCTCGGCATCGCCGCGGTGCTGGGGCTTACCACCAGCCTGTCGCTGCACGCCGCGACGATCATGCCGGATTTCCTCACCGGGCTGGTGATCCTGCTGGTCTATGTCGTCGTCATGCGCTGGCCGGCACTGACCATCGCGCAACGGCTGCTGACCATTGCGGCGCTCACCGGCATGATCGTCTCCCATCTCAGCCATCTGGCCATACTGGGCGGGACGACCGCTCTGCTCGGGCTTTGGGCGCTGCGGCATGACCGCGGGATGCTGCGGTCGCTGGCCTGGGGGGTGCTGCTGCCGATGGTTCTGGCGGCCGGGCTGCTGAGCGCCTCCAACCTGCTGACCGCCGGCCGGGCGGTGCTCTCGGAAAGCTCCCCCGTCTTCCTGCTGGCCCGCCTGATCGGCGACGGACCGGCCCGCGACTATCTGGCCGAGGCCTGCCGCAGCCGCGATTACCTGCTGTGCGGCACCCTGGACACGCTGGGCCGCAGCGCGCCGGGCTATGCCACCTCCGACTATTTCCTCTGGCACCCCGATGGCGCCCGCCGCCGCTTCGGCGACCAGCCGCGCTTCGTGGCCGAGGCAGCGGAGATCGCCCACGCCACCATCGCCAGCCGGCCGGCCGCGGTCGCCGAACATGGGCTGGCCAATGCCGCCGACCAGTTCCTGGAGGTCCAGCCGGACGAAACCCTGAACAATCCGGTCAAGCCGCTGACCCGCCGGCTGTTCAGCCGCTTTCCCCAACCCGTCTATGCAGCCTTCGAGCGGTCGCTGCAGACGCAGCAGCGCTTCCCCCGCGACGAACTGGCCCTGGTGCAGAACCTCTCCCTGTCGCTCGCCGTGCTTGGGCTCGCCACCCTGGGGCTGGGGCGCTGGCGGCGGGTCGACGGCCGGGTGCGGATGCTGCTCCTGGTGATCGGGCTTGGACTGACGCTGAACGCCGCCGTCACCGGCGGACTGTCGGCGGTCCACGACCGCTATCAGAACCGCGTCATCTGGCTGGTGCCCTTCGCGGCTCTGGTGCTGCTGGCGACGGCGCGCCGCCGAGACGCGCAGCCCGCGCCGGATGGGGGCGCAGGGCCCGATCAGCCGGCCGGGTGGAACACCCCACCGCGCATCGGCAGCGGGACTCCGGTGGTCGCCGGAAGGCTGAGCGGCAGCCCCAGCCTGCTGCGCACTGCGAGATAGCCGAAGGCCTGCGCCTCCAGCGCGTCGCCGTCCCAGCCGACCAGATCGGCCGGCTCGACTGGCACCGCCAGCCGGTCGGCCAGCATCGCCATCAGGGTGGCATTGTGGCGGCCGCCGCCGCAGACCAGCCAGCGCACTGGCGGGGCCGGCAGGTGGGCCACCACGCGGGCGACCGAGTCGGCGGTGAAGGCGGTCAGGGTCGCGGCGCCGTCGGCGGCAGACAGGGCGGCCACCGGCGCGGGGTCGAAGGCGTCGCGGTCCAGCGATTTGGGCGCCGGGCGGTCGAACCAGGGATGGGCCATCAGGACGGCCAACGCCCCACCGTCCACCCGGCCGGACGCCGCCAGCGCCCCGCCGGCATCGAAGCGGCCGAGGCCATGGCGCAGCACCCAATCGTCGATCAGGGCGTTGCCCGGCCCCGTATCGCAGGCGACGACCTCCGCCTCCCCTTCCGCGGGCTCGGAGCCGATCCAGCTGACGTTGGCGACGCCGCCGATATTGAGGATGGCGAGCGGCCGCGGCAGGCCATGCGCCAGCGCGCGGTGGAACAGCGGGACCAGAGGCGCCCCCTGCCCGCCCGCGGCCACGTCGGCACTGCGGAAGTCATCGACCACGGCGATGCCGGTCGCCGCGGCCAGCCGGGCGCCGTCGCCGATCTGCCGGGTGATGCGCCGGTCGGGATCGTGATGGATGGTGTGGCCGTGGAAGCCGATCAACTCGACGTCGGCCGGCGCGACGCCCGCCCGGTCCAGCAAGCGGCGCACCGCGTCGGCATGGGCATCGGTCAACTCGCGCTCCACCGACGCCACCGGCTCCCCGCCGTCGGTACTGCCGAGGCAACCGCGCAACCGCGCGCGGAAGCCGTCGTCATAAGGGATGGTCAGGAAGGAGAGCGCCTCCACCCGGTCGCGCCCGTCGGTGCGCAACAGGGCGGCGTCGATGCCGTCCATCGACGTGCCGCTCATCAGGCCGACGACTGTGCGCAGCCCCTCCCCGACATCCCCGTCCCGGTTTTCCATCGTCCGCTCCGCGCCCGCTTTGGTGACGGACGCACACTAGCCTAGCTGAGCCAAAGCTGCAGCATCAGCCGGTCGCGGTTGGCCGGCGGCACGGCACGGTGATAGCAGGAGGTGTCCTCCAGGAAGCCGGTACCGGCCGGCCCCTCCACCAGCAGGATGCGGTCGCGGGCGAAGCGGGTGAACAGCTCCTCGTCGCGGGCATTGGCGGAGCCCAGCAGCATGCGCAGCGACTTGCCGTGGTGGCTGCCGCGGACCAGCTCATGCTCCCCAGCGCCGGGGGTGACGTCGGTCAGGTAGAACTGGGCCGAGCAGAAATGGAAGTCGTGGACGTCGTAATGCCAGTCGATCGTCTGGCCCAGCTGCCGGCGCTCGTCGTCGCCGGCGTCGGTGACGAAGCTCCAGAACAGGCGCGGGATGATCTTGGTCGGACGGAATCCCAGGAAGGCCCCGGCGCATTCCATCAGCAGCGGATCGCGGCAGACCCGGCGCACCGCCGGGCAGTCCAGCGGGTCGGGGACGATGCCCATCACCGCCGGCGAGCCGTCGGCAAGCCGGCCCTTGCGCACCTCGTGCCGGTAGAACAGCCGCTCGTCGCGCAGCCGCCGCTGCAGGGGAGAATGGGTGGCGAACTCCACCATTTCCTCCACAATCGCCCAGGGCAGGTCGAAACCCATGGCGATCGAATCGCGCCGCAGGTCCGCCAGCGCCCGTTCCGCGGTCTGGCCGTCGAACAGGCTGACCGGAAGCGTGGGCAAGGCGACGGGCGGCCCGGCCGGGGCACGCTGCCGTGACCGCGGGGACAGGCGGCGCAAGGCGCTGTAGCCGCGCCGGATCGATTCGAAGCGGCCGAGCGCATAGTGAAGCTCTCCGGCAACGAGGCGCCGGGCAATGTTCGCAACGTTCATGGATGGTGCATCCCTGGGGCAGCCGAAGGACCAAAACCGCGGTGGGTTGCGCGGCCACTGGTGCGGGAATGCACGGAGTGTATGCAGTTTTGGGGCGATTCTAAAAATGCCCTTGTGGCGTAAACCCTCGCGCCGGAGGAATAGCCGGGGCGGCGGGGTGCCCATCCCGTACGGTTCATGCCGGGAGAAAATGGAACCCCGCCTTCACGCGACAGGCTACAGCGCCTGCGCGGCCTTCAGCACCGCCGCGACATGGCCGGTCACCTTCACCTTGCGCCAGACATTGCGGACCACCCCGTCCTTGTCGATCAGGAAGGTGGCGCGGTCGATGCCCATGTATTTGCGGCCGTACATGCTCTTCTCGACCCAGGTGCCGTAGGCCTCGCAGACACTACCATCGGTATCGGAGGCGAGAGTGAAGGTCAGCTCATGCTTGGCCTTGAACTTGTCGTGGCTGGCGACGCTGTCTTTGGACACGCCGATCACCACCGCGTCGACGGCGGAGAAGTCGGGCAGCTGGTCGCGGAAGCCGCAGGCCTCCGACGTGCAGCCCGAGGTATCGTCCTTGGGGTAGAAATACAGCACCACCGGCTTGCCGCTCAGGGCCGACAGGGTGACGCTGCCCCCGCCGTCGGTCGGCATGGTGAAATCCGGGGCGGGCGATCCGACGTCTACGGTCATGGCTGCTCGAATGTCCTTCTTCTTGCCGGCTGGGGACGCGATCCCTCAGGCCGGAGGCGTGGTCGTGTTGGGCGGGGCCAGACGGCGCGCCGGTTCCTCGACCAAGGCCTTGAAATGGCCGTGGGCGCGGGCGGCGACGGCACGGATTCTGCGGTCCAGTTCTGGGAAGTCAACAGCGCCCGGCTCAAGCTCGTCCGGAAAGGCGGCGCGGACCAGCCCGGCCAGCAGGCTGGGCGACACCTGGTTGGGGTCCAGCACCCCGGCGGTGGTCAGCCGCAGGAAGCCCTGCACCCGCCGCCAGACCCGCAGCGTGGATTCCAGATCCTCCGCCACCTCCGCATCCAGGGCACCGGTCCGGGCGGCGCATTGCAGCGCCTTGGCGGTGCCGATGTGCAGGATGTCCGGCCGCTCATGACCGAAACGCAGTTGCAGGTATTGGGCGATGAACTCGATATCGATCAGGCCGCCGCGGGCGTATTTGACGTTCCAGACGTTGGTCGTCCCGAACTCCTTCTCGATTCGCCGCCGCATGTCGGCGACGTCCCACAGCAGCCGGCCGGCATCGCGCGGTGCCGTCAGCACCGAGCGGATGGCGGTGCAAACCCGGTCGGCCAGAGCGGGATCGCCGCCGATCACCCGGGCGCGGGTCAGGGCCATATGCTCCCAGGTCCAGGCGTCGGTCGTCTGATATTTCAGGAAGGCGTCCAGCGAGGTGGCGAGCGGCCCGGCATTGCCGGACGGGCGCAGCCGCATGTCCACCTCGTAGAGCCGGCCATCGCCCATCGGCGCGGTGATGGCGTTGGTCAGGCGCTGCGTCAGCTTGATGTAATACTCGTTGGGCGACAGCGGCTTGGCGCCGTCGGAGAGGCGCGGTCCCCCGCCGCCCACTCGGCCGGGCGCCACGTCGTAGATGACGATCAGGTCGATGTCCGACGTGATGGTCAGCTGCCGGCTGCCCAGCTTGCCCATCGCCACCACCACCCAGGCGCCGCCGGGAATGCGGCCATGGCGCTGGGCGAACTCCTCCTCCACCCGGCGGGCGAGGTCGGGGACGACGATGTCGGCCAGATCGGCCAGGAAGACGCCGCAGCGGTCGCCGTCGGTGATGCCGCGCAGGATATGCACCCCGGCGCGGAAGCGCTGGTCGTTGGTCCAGCGCCGGGCGAGGGTCAGCGCGTCCTCGAAATCGCGGGCCACGGCCATGGCGCGGGCATGGTCGTCGGCCAGCCCGTCCTCCTTGCCCGGCAGCTCATCGAAGAAGTCCGGCGACAGCACGGCGTCCAGCAGCGACGGGTTGCGCGACAGCGTCTTCGCCATCTGCGGCGCGATGCCCATGATCTCCGCCACCAGTTCCAGCAGCCAGGGATTGGCGACGAACAGGGAGAACAGCCCGACGCCGGCCGGCAGCTTGCCGAGGAAATCGTCGAAGTTCATCAGCGCCGCATCGGGCGCCGGGGTCTTGGCCAGCGCGCTCAGCAGGGCCGGGGTCAGCTCGGTCAGCAGTTCGCGCGCCCGGCCGGAGCGGGTCGCGCGGTAGCGGCCGCGGTGCCAGGCCGACACCACGTTGATGACGCGGGCGGCGTCGGCGAAGCCCATGCCGCTCAGCGTCTCCATCGTGCCCGGATCGGGATCGGTGCCGGTGAAGACGAGGTTGCCGGGACCGGAGAGCGACGGCGCCTCCTCGAACAGTTCGGCATAGCGGTCCTCGACCTGCCCCAGCGTCGCCAGCAGCTCCGCCCGGAAGGCGTCGGGGTCGTCGTAGCCGAGGAATGTCGCCAGATGCGCCACCCCGGCATCGTCGGCGGGAATACGGTGGGTCTGCTGGTCGTCGATCATCTGGATGCGATGTTCGACACGGCGCAGGAAATGATAGGCCCCCGCAAGCTCCTCCACCGTCTGGGGCGGCACGCGCCCGACGTCGCGCAGCGCCTCGTTCGCCAACAGCGTCGGAGCGATGCGCACGCGCGGGTCGCGGCCGCCGAAGATCAGCTGCTGGGTCTGGGCGAAGAACTCGATCTCGCGGATGCCGCCGCGGCCGACCTTGATGTCGTGGCCGTTGACCGTCACCTCGCGGTGGCCCTTGTGGGCGTTGATCTGGCGCTTGATCGAATGGATGTCCTGGATGGCGGCGAAATCCAGGTTGCGCCGCCAGACGAAGGGCTCCAGGAAGCGGATGAAGGACGCCCCCGCCTCCGGATCGCCGGCGATGGGACGGGCCTTGATCATCGCCGCGCGTTCCCAGTTCTGGCCGACGCTGCCGTAATAAATTTCGGCCGCCGACACGGAAACCGCCAGCGGCGTGGCGCCGGGGTCCGGCCTAAGCCGAAGGTCGGTTCGGAAGACGTAGCCGTCCTTGGTGCGTTCATCCATAATGCGGACAAGATCGCGTGCGAGCCTGATGAAGGTTCGCGCGAGGTTGTCCGGCTGGGGCGTCTGCACAACAGCGTCGTCGTACAGGACGATCAGGTCGATGTCGCTGGAATAGTTGAGTTCGCGCCCGCCAAGCTTGCCCATGCCCAACACGATCAGACCTGAGCCGATCCACGGTCGCTGCGGATCCGGCAGCGTCAGCGTCCCTGCCTCCGCGGCACGGCGCAGCAGGAAATTCGCGGCCAGCTGCACCCCCGTCTCCGCCAGCTCCGACAGGGCGCCGGTGACGCGGAACAGCGGCCACGCCCCGGCGATGTCGGCCAGCGCGATCAGCAGGGCCGCCCGCCGCTTCGCCACCCGCAGCCCGGCCATCAGCCGGTCCATCGATTTCTCCCCGTCATGCTCGGCATGGAGGGCGGCGATCAGCCCGGCGAAGCTGGCGTCGAACCCGTCCTCCATCACCCGCCGGACGAAGGGCATCTCCCGCGTCAGGATGTGGCCCAGATACGGGCTGTTGCCGCACACCGCATCGATCAGCGCGCGGCCGGGCTCCGAATCGGCGAAGGACTCCGCCCAGCCCCGCGTCTCCGGATCCGCCGCGGCGGCCTGCTGGCGCCAGCGCTCCATCCCCAGCGCCGCCTGCGCGGCGTCGAAGGGCTTCGGCAAGGGGGCGGGGAAAGGAATGAGGCTGGACATGGGAACGGTCTTTCCTGCTCAAAACATGTGCAGAAAGCTGCACGCGTCGGGAGAGAACGTCAATCGGGCCGATTCGCGCGCCCTCTCCTCCCTTTATGGTGCCCGATGATCCAGCGCACCGCGAAGATTCTCGGCCTGACGCTGACCGGGATCGGGGCCGTGGCGCTGGCGGCGGGCGGGCTGTTCGCCTGGCGGCTGTCGCAGGGGCCGATCGCGCTCGACCCGCTGATCCCCTATGTCGAGGAGGCGCTGGGCGACCGTGACGGCCGCTTCCGCATCGATGTCGGCGAGTTGGTTCTGTCGCTGGAGGATGAGGACACGCTGGAAGGCAGCGGCGGGCGGCGTCTCGACCTGCGCGCCCGGCGGGTGCAGGCGCTGAACGCCGAGGGGGCGGAACTGGCGGCGGTGCCGGAGATGGGGATCGGCTTCTCCATCGCGGCGCTGCTGCGCGGCACGCTCTCGCCGACGCGCCTCGATCTGGTCCGGCCGCGCCTGAGCGTGCTGCGGCGGGCGGATGGCAGCCTCGCCTTCGACGTGCGGTCCGACACGGAATCGGTGCAGAAGCGCGAAGGTGACGGCCCCGACCTGCTGGAGGAGGCGCTGGACAGCCTGCGCCGTCCGCCCGACATCGACCGGCCGCTGGGGCTGCTGCGCCGGCTGTCGGTGGTGGGGGCCGACCTGCGGATCGAGAACCGCATGCTGGATCTCTCCTGGCACGCGACCCGCGCGGACATGATCCTGACCCGCGACGACCATGGCGCCCAGGGCCGCGCCCGCCTGACCCTCGATCTCGGTACGCAAGACCAGGGAGATGCGAACCGCCGCCCGGTGACCGTCGCCGCTTCCGGCCACTACAACATCGCCGACTCCACCACCGACCTGACCCTGTCCGTCGAGGGCCTGGAACCGGCGGCGCTGGCGGAGGTCGGGCCGGCGCTGAAGCCGCTGTCCACGGTGAAGCTGCCGCTGTCGGGCACGGTCACGGGAAAGCTCGATTCCCGGTTCGAGCCGTCGACGCTCGACCTGAATCTGCGCGGCGGCGCCGGCACCGTCGCCCTACCCACCCTACGGCCGGAACCGCTCGCCGTGCAGAGCGTGGCCTTGCGCGGCAGCCTGGACGTTCCCGGACGGCGGCTGCGCGTGGACGACCTGTCGCTGCAGGCGAAGTCTGCGGACGGCGGTGAACCGCTGGCGCTGAACGGACGGGGCGAGCTGACGGAGAATGACCGGGGCCGCGACCTCCAGGCGTCGCTGTCGCTGACCGCCGGCGGCCAGACGGGCGGGCTTGAGCTGTCCGGGCAGCAGGGTCCCGGCAAGGAGGGACGCGCGGCGGCGCGCCTGACCGGCATCACCCCTGCGGCGCTCGCCGGCATCGCCCCGATGCTGGAGCCGCTGAAGGCCGCCGCCCTGCCGCTGTCCGGCACGGTGGAAATCGCCTTCGACCCGTCACTGCAGCCGACCTCCGGCAAGGCCGACCTCACCGCCGGCCGTGGGCATCTTCACCGCGCGGATCTGTTCGAAGGGCCGGTGCCCGTCGAATCGGCCCGGCTGCGCCTGCATGGCGACCGCGACCGCGTCGAGCTGGAAGGGCTGTCGGCGGTACTGGGCGAGCCCGGCAAGGCGCAGCCACGGGTGGAGGCCAGCGGCACCGCCCTGCGCCAGGGCGACCGCATGGCGGTGGAGGCGCAGGCGAGCGCGCGCGGCATGGCGCTGGACGAGCTGCGCCGCTACTGGCCGAAGATCGCCGGCCCCAACGCGCGGCAATGGGTGACCACCAACCTGTCCCACGGCACGGTGACGGAGGCGCGTGCCGAGGTGGCGCTGTCGCTGCCGCTCGACCGCACGGCCAAGCCGGAGATGACGCACTTCCTGGCGACCATGGCCGGAGAGGACATCAGCGTCCGCTATTTCCACGACCTGACGCCGGTGACCGGCGCCGGGGTGGAGGCGACCACCGACGGCAAGACCTTCACTGTCAACACCAAGGGCGGCCGCATCGCCGATCCGAAATCGGGCGACATCGAGATCGGCGACGGCAAGGTGGTGATCGGCGGGCTGGACACCGGCCATGAGACGATGGACATCCGCATCCCGGTCCAGGGGCCGGTGCGCTCAATCCTGACCCTGCTCGACATGCCGCCGCTGGGCTATCCCACCAAGCTGGAGATGGACCCGAAGCGCACCCAGGGCACGGCGGAGGCGCAGCTTCACTTCTCCTTCCCGCTGCTGGTCGACCTGAAGGTGGAGCAGCTGGACCTGGAGGTGGCCGGCAAGCTGCACAAGGTGGCGGTGGAGAAGGTGGCGGCCGGGATGAACGCCACCGAGGGCGAACTGTCGCTGGCGCTCGATCTCAAGGCCATGCAGATCAAGGGCGCCACCAAGCTGGACGGCATCCCCGTCAGCGTCGACTGGAACGAATCCTTCGACAGCGCGGCCAAGGGTCCGCGCACCCGCATCGCGGTGAAGGGCGACGCCACCGCCGACGACCTGCGCGCCCACGGCATCGACCTGGAGGACCGGGTGCAGGGCCCCTTCGGCGCCGACATCCTGTTCACGGTGGACCGCCGCCACAAGCTGGCGCTGACGGCGAACCTGAACCTGGAGAAGACCCGGCTGTCCATCGAGGAACTGGGCTGGGCCAAGCCGCCCGGAAAGCCCGGAACCGGCAAGCTGACGCTGGAGTTCGACAAGGACCGCCCGACCCGCATCAGCAACCTCACCGTCGATGCCGGCGGGCTGAAGTCCGTCACCAATCTGGAGTTGGCCGACGGCGGCAAGCGGGTGGCGCGGGTCCTGACCCCCAGCTTCAAGCTGGGCCAGACCGACCTCCGCGCCGACCTGACCGTCCAGCCTCCGGCCAAGCCCGGCGGTCCGTCCGGCGGCTATGCCGGCACCATCACCGGCAGCAGCCTGGATGCCCGCGGCCTGACCGGCAAGACACCGTCCGGCGAGGGCGCCGTCACGCCCGATCCGCAGCGGGCGCGGAGCGGCGATGGACGCAAGACGCCGCTGGACGTCGCCATCAAGTTCGATTCGGTGGTGTTCGGCGAAGGGCGGCGGCTGCGACAGGTCGCCGGAACCATGCGGCGCGACACCGCGGCCTGGACCCTGCTGGACGTCACCGGGCGCAGCGAGGGCGGCGGCGTGTCGATGAAATGGCGGCCGGGGGCGCAGGGCGTCTACGATCTCGCCATCACCGCCGACGATCTGGGCTCCGCCCTGCAGGCGATGGATCTGAACGACCGCATGCGCGGCGGCCGGCTGACCCTGACCGGCCGGTCGGTGGAACCGCGGGCCGACGCCGCCATCGTCGGCAAGGCTGAAATCCGCGATTACACGCTGATCGACGTCCCCGCCCTGGCGCGCATCCTGAACGCCATCTCGCCGTCGGGGTTCGCCGAGCTGCTGGGCGGCGGCAAGGGCATCAATTTCGGCCGCATGTCGGCGGAGTTCCGCAAGGAGGGCCGCCTGCTGACCCTGAAGGACCTGCGCACCTCGGGCTCGGCGCTCGGCCTGACGCTGGAGGGACAGGTCGACCTGGAGACAGAGACCGCCAACCTCCGCGGCACCATCGTTCCGGTCTATGGCCTGAACCGCCTGATCGGTCAGATCCCGCTGCTGGGCGACGTGCTGAGCGGCGGCGAGGGCCAGGGCATCTTCTCCGCCACCTGGCATGTCCAGGGGCCGCTGTCCGATCCCGACGTGTCGGTCAACCCGCTGGCGGTGCTGGCCCCCGGCTTCCTGCGCAACCTGTTCTTCCTCGGCGGCGACGGCACCCCGATGCCCGACACCAAGCCGCCGCCGGAGGCGCATACGCGGTGAGGGGTTAGACCCCCACCTTCACCAGCGCATGCCGCTTCTTGCCGGCGCTGAGCTTCACCACGCCGTCCGCGTTCAAGTCGGCCGTCGTCGCCTTCGCCGTCTCGTCGGCAATCGGCCCGTCATTCAGCTTGGCGCCGCCGCCCTTGATCAGCCGGCGCGCCTCGCCCTTCGACGCGGCCAGACCGGCGGACACCAGCAGGTCCACCACCGGCAGGCCGGCTTCCAGATCGGCGCGGGCGACCTCGATGCTGGGCAGGCCTTCGGCCGCGGCCCCTTCCTCGAACGCGCGGCGGGCCGTCTCGGCGGCCTCCAGCGCGGCTTCCTCGCCATGGGCGAGCTTCGTCACCTCGTTGGCGAGGATCTTCTTGGCCTCGTTGATCTCGGCGCCCTGCAGGTTTTCCAGCCGGGCGACCTCGTCCAGCGGCAGTTCGGTGTAGAGGCGCAGGAAGCGGCCGACGTCGGCATCCTCGGTGTTGCGCCAGTACTGCCAGAAATCGTAGCTGCTGAGCTTGTCGGCGGTCAGCCACACCGCACCGGCGGCGGTCTTGCCCATCTTGGCGCCCGACGAGGTGGTCAGCAGCGGCGTGGTCAGGCCGAACAGCTCCGCCCCATCGGTGCGGCGGCCGAGCTCGACGCCGTTGACGATGTTGCCCCACTGGTCCGACCCGCCCATCTGCAGGCTGCAGCCGTAGCGCCGCTTCAGCTCCACGAAGTCGTAGGCCTGGAGGATCATGTAGTTGAATTCGAGGAAGGTCAGCGGCTGCTCGCGGTCCAGCCGCAGCTTGACCGATTCGAAGGACAGCATGCGGTTGATGGTGAAATGGCGGCCGATGTCGCGCAGCAGCGGAATGTATTTCAGCTCGTCCAGCCAGTCGGCGTTGTTCGCCATCACCGCGTCGGTCGGGCCGTCCCCGAAGGTCAGGTAGCGGCCGAAGATGCGCTTGATGCCCGCCATGTTGTTGCCGATGACCTCGTCGGTCAGCAGCTGGCGCGCCTCGTCCTTGCCGGACGGATCGCCGATCTTGGTGGTGCCGCCGCCCATCAGGACGATCGGCTTGTGGCCGGTCTTCTGCAGCCAGCGCAGCATCATGATCGGCAGCAGGCTGCCGACATGCAGGCTGTCGGCGGTGCAGTCGAAGCCGATATAGGCGACGATCGGCCCCTTCTGCGCCCGCTCGTCCAGCGTGGCGAGATCGGTGCACTGGTGGATGAATCCACGCTCCTGCAGGGTGCGCAGAAACTCCGAGGCGGGGGCCGAGGAGGAGGTCGTCGTCATGGCCGCAATCCGGCTGTCGTTGCAAAGAAGGGCGAAGCAGGGTCGGGGAAATCCCGCGGTCTGTTAGCACGGAACGGCCCCTGCCTCAATGCGGCGACCCGATAGCGATGGCGGGAACCGGCAGCTGGGCCAACCTGTTCTCCCGCTCAAGCATCGCTGCGCCGCCGCAAGTCAAAAACCGCAACGAATGGCGGGGATTTCACCGGAATGCTCGCCAACCGCAATTGACATTGATTCGCAAAACATGGAACCGGCCATGACTGTATTTTGGGCACCCGGCATCCGCCCCAAATGATAGTGACTATCAACTACATCTTTGTTTCGAAAGGAGATTTTTATTGTTCGAGTCCTTCGGTTGTGCCAAGGTGCGACAAATCGTCTATTTCGGAGAATCCCACCATGCAAGGCGATCAAGGGGTCCTGGACCGTTTGAACAAGCTGCTCACCGGCGAGTTGAGCGCTGCCGACCAGTATCTGTCCCATGCGCGGTCGATGGAGGACATGGGCCTCAAGGCGCTGAGCGAGCGCATCTCGCACGAGCGGATGGAAGAGCTGGAGCATGCCGACAAGCTGATCCGCCGCATCCTGTTCCTGGAAGGCACGCCCGACGTCGCCAGCCGCGACCCGATTCACATCGGCAAGACCGTTCCGGACATGATGCGGAACGACCTGAACCTGGAATATGAGGTGGTGGCCGCCCTGAAGGAAGCCATCGCCTATTGCGAGCAGGTGAAGGATTACGACACCCGCCGCATCCTGCTGGAACTGCTGGTCGACACCGAGGAAGACCACGCCCACTGGCTGGAGCAGCAGCTTCGCCTGATCGACATGCTCGGCCTGCAGAACTACCTGCAGTCGGCCATGGGCGGCTTCCCGAGCTGAGAGGGGGACGGACCATGAAGGGCAACAGCGACGTCATCGCCCAGCTTCAGATCGTCCTCAAGGACCAGCTGACGCAGATCAACCAGTATTTCCTGCACGCCCGCATGCTGAAGAACTGGGGCGTCAGGGCCCTGGGCAAGTGGGAGTATCACGCCTCGATCGAGGTGATGAAGAGCGCGGACGAGATCATCGAACGCATCCTGTTCATCGAAGCGATCCCCAACCTCCAGGATCTCGGCAAGCTGCGCATCGGCGAGGACGTGCCGGAGATCCTGTCCAGCGACCTCGCCGCCGAGCGTGAGGCCCGCGACCGCATCGCCCACGCCATCGCCGTGTGCGAGGAGAAGGCCGATTACGTGTCGCGCGACGAGTTGTCCGAACTGCTGGAAGAGTCGGAAGAGCGCATCGACTATCTGGAAACCCAGCTGAGCCTGATCGACGACATCGGCCTGCCCAACTACATCCAGTCGGCGATGGGCGAGTTCAAGGACTGAGGTTGGGGGGCGAGCTTTGCGGCGTTAGACCCCCACCTTAATCCTCCCCCGCTGGGCGGGGGAGGAGACTGGTACTTGTGCGGGAGAGTGGCGGCAGTCCCTCCCCCGCCCAGCGGGGGAGGCTAGGTGGGGGTTTAACTTTGCCCCCTCAAACCCGCCCCAATATCTCCTCCGCCAGCGCCTGCATCTCCGCCGCCGCCTGGGTCTTGCGCGCGGCCTCCGTCACCGACAGCCCAGTCATCAGCGTGCCGGCATAGGCGGTGCGGTTGCCGACCTGCGCCGTCGCCAGTTCCACCGCCGGCGGCGCGACCAGCTCATGCACCTTGCCGACCAGTTCATCGGCGATGCGGGCGCGCGGCGGCACCCGGTTCAGGACCAGCAGCAGCCGGCGCTTTTCCTGTGCCGCCAGATCGATGGTCGGGTGGACCGCCCACAAATCCATCGGGCTCGGCTGCACCGGCGCTACCACCAGTGTGGCAGCGCGGACGGCGATGCGCGCCTCCGTCTGGGCATGGGGCGGGCTGTCGATCACCACGATGTCGTGGGAGCGGGCCAGCTTCTCCACCTCCGCCTGGGTGCGCCAGCCGGTGATCTGCACATGGGTGAAGCCGGGCTGCCCGCCGGTAGCCTCGGCACGTACGGCGTGCCAGCGGGTCAGGCTGCCCTGCGGGTCGATGTCGACGGTAGCGACCTTGTATCCCAGCTGCGCCCAGGCGATGGCGAGATGGGCGGCCAGCGTGGTCTTGCCGGCGCCGCCCTTCTGCTGCGCCACGGTGAAGACCTTGCCCGTCATGCCCGCACCCATCATGTTGTGTTGGTTGTTTGCGCACTCCCCTCATAACCTTGGGCATGGCACCGGTGCAACCGCGCGAATTGACACCGGCGCCACACAAGCTAGAAACACGCCGTGACCGATCATTCCGCACCCGATACCGGTGAAAAGCGCCCGGCGCTGATCCCGGCCACCCCCGCCGGCATCACCCGCGCGGCCGAGCTGCTGCGCGCCGGCCGTCTGGTCGCCTTCCCGACCGAGACGGTCTATGGCCTGGGCGCCGACGCCACCGACGACCGCGCCGTGGCCGCCATCTTCGCCGCCAAGGGCCGGCCGCAGTTCAATCCGCTGATCGTCCATGTGCCCGATCTGGCCGCCGCCCACTCCTGGGGCCTGTTCGACGACCGCGCCCACGATCTGGCGACGCAGTTCTGGCCAGGGCCGCTGACCATGGTCGTGCCGCGCCCGGCCAACTCCGCGCTGTCGCTGCTGGTCAGCGCCGGGCTAGACAGCATCGCCATCCGCGTGCCCAACCACCCGGTGGCCCAAGCCATCCTGCGTGCCGCCGGCAAGCCTATCGCCGCCCCCAGCGCCAACCGTTCAGGCGCCGTCAGCCCGACCACGCCGCATCATGTGCTGGAAAGCCTGGGCGACCGGGTGGACGCCATCGTCACCGGCGGCAAATGCATGGTCGGGCTCGAATCCACCGTCATCGACCTGACCGGACCCGAAACGGTGCTGCTGCGCCCCGGCGCCGTGCTGCCCGACGAGATGGAACGGCTGATCGGCCCCGTCCGCCTGTCGGCCGGCGACCCGACCGCGCCGAAATCGCCGGGTCAGCTGGAAAGCCACTACGCCCCCAATGCCGCGGTGCGCCTGAACGCGTCGGCGGCGGAGGAGGACGAGGCGTTCCTGACCTTCGGTCCCGACCGCTTCGTCTTCGGCGGCACCACCCGCCTGAACCTGAGCCTGGAAGGCGATCTGAACGAGGCCGCGGCCAACCTGTTCTCCCACCTGCGCAGCCTGGACCAGAGCGGGGCCAGGCGCATCGCCGTGATGCCCATCCCCGAGGTCGGGCTGGGCATGGCGATCAACGACCGCCTGCGCCGGGCGGCGGCTCCACGGAGCTGAACCACTGCGTTGCAGCAGGTCTGCGCAACAGTTGCATGGAAATGGGGGCGGCTAGATTGTAGAAGTGTCGCGCTTCGATGCGCCAACTTTCCTTCTGCCGGACACCGCGCCATGACCAACATCGCCGCCGCCCTCGACCAGATCCGCGCCATCGTCGGACCGTCCGGCATCCTCACCGACGCCGCAGACATGGCGCCCTACCTGTCGGAATGGCGCGGACGCTTCAAGGGCAACAGCCCGGCGGTGGTCCGCCCGGCCAGCACCGAGGAAGTTGCGGCGGTCGTCAAGATCTGCGCCGAGGCCGGCATCCCCATCGTCCCCCAGGGCGGCAACACCAGCCTGGTCGGCGGCTCCATCCCCTACGAGGAGGGGCGCGAGATCGTTCTCAGCCTGTCGCGCATGAACCGCATCCGCGACATCGACACGCTGAACTACACCATGACGGTGGAGGCCGGCGTCGTGCTGACCAGCATCCAAGAGGCCGCGGCCGACGCCGACCGCCTGTTCCCGCTCAGCCTGGGGGCGGAGGGCACGGCGCAGATCGGCGGCCTGATCTCCACCAATGCCGGCGGCATCAACGTCCTGCGCTATGGCAACACCCGCGACCTCGTGCTGGGGCTGGAGGTGGTTCTGGCCGACGGCCGCGTCTGGGACGGCATGCGCCGGCTGCGCAAGAACAACACCGGCTACGACCTGAAGAACCTGTTCATCGGGGCGGAAGGCACGCTGGGCATCGTCACCGCCGCGGTGCTGAAGCTGTTCCCGCGTCCGCGCCAGTCGATCACCGCCTTCGTCGCGGTGCCCAGCCCCGCCGCCGCCATCGAACTGCTGGCCCGCCTGCGCGCCGCCTCGGGCGACGCCGTGTCGGCCTTCGAGCTGATGTCGCGCCGCTGCCTGGAGTTCGCGCTGAAGCATGTGGCCGGCACCATCGACCCGCTGTCGGAGCCGTCGCCCTGGTATGTCCTGACCGAGCTGACGGCCGGCACCCAGTCCGACGCCTTCCAGGAGACGGTGGAGACCGCGCTGGGCGAGGCGTTCGAGGCGGAACTGGCGACCGACGCCACGCTGGCCCAGTCCGACGCCCAGGCCAAGCAGCTGTGGTTCATCCGCGAGGCCATCGTCGAGGCGCAGAAGTTCGAGGGCGGCTCGATCAAGAACGACGTGTCGATCCCGGTGTCCCGCGTCGCCGAGTTCATCGAGCGGGCCGAGGCCGCGGTGGCGAATGCCTGCCCCGGCATCCGCCCGACCCCCTTCGGCCATGTCGGCGACGGCAACATCCACTTCAACCTCAGCCAGCCTGAGGGCGCCGACACCAAGGCCTATCTCGACCGCTGGGACGAGATCTGCCACGTCGTCAACGAGGTGATCTTCAAGCTCGACGGCTCGATCTCCGCCGAGCATGGCGTCGGCCGCTTCAAGAAGGACGAGATGCCGGTCATCAAGGGGCCGGTGGAGTTCGACATGTTGCGCGCCATCAAGGCGACGCTCGATCCCAACGGCCTGCTGAACCCCGGCAAGATGCTGCCGTAACGGCTTGGCGCGATATATTGTTGCGGGGGACAGGCTTGCGGCGAAAGACGTATGGCCGTGCTTGTCCCCGGCGCGACACAAGGCTATGGTGCGGCCTCCGATTGTTCTGCGCCTGTCGTACCGCGAGAGAGAGTTTTTCCGATGTCCAAGCCGCGCACTCTGTTCGACAAGATTTGGGACAGCCACGTCGTGCATCGCCAGGACGACGGCACCTGCATCCTCTACATCGACCGCCATCTGGTCCATGAAGTGACCAGCCCGCAGGCGTTCGAAGGACTGCGCGTCGCCGGCCGCAAGGTGCGGCGTCCGGAAGCCACTCTCGCCGTCCCCGACCACAACGTCCCCACCACCGACCGCTCCAAGGGCATCGTCGAGGAGGAGAGCCGGATCCAGGTGGAGACGCTGGACAAGAACGCCCGCGACTTCGGCGTCCGCTATTTCCCGATGGACGACGTCCGCCAGGGCATCGTGCACATCGTCGGTCCGGAACAGGGCTTCACCCTGCCCGGCGCCACCATCGTCTGCGGCGACAGCCACACCGCCACGCATGGTGCCTTTGGCGCCTTGGCCTTCGGCATCGGCACGTCGGAGGTGGAGCATGTGCTGGCCACCCAGACCCTGCTGCAGAAGCCAGCCAAGAACATGCTGATCCGTGTGGACGGCAAGGTGAACCCGGGCGTCACCGCCAAGGACATCGTGCTGGCCATCATCGGCAGGATCGGCACTGCCGGCGGCACCGGCTACGTCATCGAATTCGCGGGCGAAGCCATCCGCGACCTGTCGATGGAAGGCCGCATGACCGTCTGCAACATGGCGATCGAAGGCGGCGCCCGCGCCGGCCTGATCGCCCCGGACGAGAAGACCTTCGAATACGTCAAGGGCCGCGCCCTGGCGCCCAAGGCCGGCGCCTTCGAGCAGGCCGTCCAGTACTGGAAGACCCTGCCGTCGGACGAGGGTGCGGTCTATGACGCCACCGTCGTGCTAAACGCTGCCGACATCGTCCCGCAAGTCACCTGGGGCACCAGCCCGGAAGACGTGCTGCCGATCACCGCGACCGTGCCGAACCCGGCCGAGATCGCTGACGCCGGCAAGCGCGCCGCCGTCGAACGCTCGCTCGCCTACATGGGGCTGACTCCCGGCCAGCCGCTGACCGACGTGAAGGTGGACACCGTCTTCATCGGCTCCTGCACCAACGGCCGCATTGAAGACCTGCGCGCCGCCGCCGAGGTGGCCAAGGGCCGCAAGGTCGCCGAGGGCGTGCGCGCCCTGGTGGTTCCCGGTTCGGGTCTGGTCAAGGAGCAGGCCGAGGAAGAGGGTCTGGACAAGATCTTCACCGAGGCCGGCTTCGAGTGGCGCGAGCCGGGCTGCTCCATGTGTCTGGCGATGAACGCCGACCGTCTGGCTCCGGGCGAGCGCAGCGCCTCGACCTCCAACCGCAACTTCGAGGGCCGTCAGGGCCGCGGCGGCCGCACCCACCTCGTCAGCCCGGCGATGGCCGTGGCGGCGGCGGTGACGGGGCGTCTGGCGGACGTCCGCGCTCTGTAAGGGTTTTTACCCCCTCCTTCCCACTTTGCGGGAGGGAGGGGGCACCAACCGTGAAGCTTCCCCTCTAATCGCCCCTCCCCCGCGCCTGCCCCATCAGCCCTTGCGGCCGGAAGATCAGGAACAGCGTCAGCAGCCCGAACGCCACGATGTCCTTGTAGGCGATGGCGAAATAGGCCGACCAGAAGGTCTCCACCAGCCCCAGCAGGGCCCCGCCCAGCATCGCCCCCGGCACCGAGCCGATGCCGCCGACCACCGCCGCGGCCAGCGCCTTGAAGCCGATCAGGTAGCCGGTGAAGAAGTTCACCCCGCCGTAATAGAGCGCGATCACCGCCCCCGCCGCCGCGGCCAGTCCGCCGCCGATGGCGAAGGTCGCCGCCACCGTGCGGTTGACGTCCACCCCCACCAGTTCCGCCGCCGCGATATCGTCGGTGCAGGCACGATGCGCCCGGCCGAAGGCGGTGCGCTGCATGATCCCCCACAACAGGGCATAAAGCCCGCCGGTCAGCGCCAGGATCGCCAGCTGTGCCGTCAGCGCGGTCACGGTGAAGGCGCCGTCGCTCAGCAGGTCGAAGCGGCCGGTCAGCACCGGCGCCGGCCACCAGTCGCGGGCGCCGTGCAGGAGCCGCACCCCTTCCTGATAAGCGATGGACAGCCCGACGGCGACGATCAGCGGCGTGTGGCTGCGCACCCCGCGCAGGCGGCGGAAGACCAGCCGGTCCATGGCCCAGCCCTGCACCGCGGTGAAGCCCATCGCCAGCACCAGCACACCCAGCAGCGCCGGCGGCCATGTCGCCCAGCCGGCCATGCCCAGCCCGGCCGCCGCCATTGCCGTCAGCATGGCGCCGAGCATCGTCAGCTCCCCCATCGCCAAATTGATCTGGCCGAGAATGGCGTAGACCAGGGTGTAGCCCAGGGCGAGCAGCCCATAGACGCAGGCGACGGTGGCGGCGTTGACGATCTGCTGGGCCAGGAACAGGAGGGGCGTCCAGCGCGTTGCCTCCGCCCGCGCGACCTCCACCGCACCGCCGACCGCATCGCGCGGCGGCTTGATGCGCAGCCATTGCTGCAGCATGGCGAAGCGCATGTCCGTCAGCCAGCCGGTGCGGTCGGTCGCCACCGAAACCAGAGTGCGCCGCCCCTCCTCCATACCCGACCCGGCGAAGCGGCAGGCAATCCAGTGGCGCTGGTCGCCGCTGCGGTAGTCGATACGCAGAACCCGCCGATCCTCGGCATAGGTCCGGGTGGACAGATCGGTGACGGGGCCGGGTTCGAAGGCCGGGATCAGCTTCCGGCACAGCACATCCTGGTCGGCATCGATGCCGCACCCGGTGAGCAGCAGCAGGACGAGGCAAAACAGCGGCAGGATGCGGAGCACGGAACCGCCCGGTCAGGTGGGACGGTTCAGCCTACCGACAATTTGGGAGGGTGGGAAGCGCCGGCAGATTGCCCCCTCCCCATCCCTCTCCCGCCCTCGGCCGGCCAAAGGCCGGTCCGATCGCGGGAGAGGGGGTAGAAGCTTTGCAAAGGTCCGGCGGCAGTCCCCTCTCCCGCGGAGCGGGGGAGGGTTAGGGAGGGGGCAAAACGTCGCCCGCTCCTCACTCCACCATGTAATCCCGCACCAGCAGCTCCGCGATCTGCACGGCATTCAGCGCCGCGCCCTTACGCAGATTGTCGGCGACGCACCAGAAGGACAGGCCGTTCTCCACCGTGAAGTCGTCGCGGATGCGGCTGATGAAGACCGGGTTGTCGCCGGCGACCTCGACCGGGGTGACATAGCCGTCGCCGGACTGCTGGTCGACCACCGAGACGCCGGGGGCAGCGCGCAGGATGACACGGGCCTCCTCGGCGCTGATCGGCTCCTCCGTCTCGATGTTGATCGACAAGGCATGGCCGATGAAGGTCGGCACGCGGACGCAGGTGGCGGCGACCTTGATCTTGGGATCGAGGATCTTCTTGGTCTCCACCATCATCTTCCACTCTTCCTTGGTGGAGCCGTCCTCCATGAAGGCGTCGATTTGGGGGATGACGTTGAAGGCGATCTGCTTGGGGAAGACGCTCTTGGCGATGGGATCGTTGACGAAGATGGCGCGGGTCTGGGTGAACAGCTCGTCCATCGCCTCCTTGCCGGCACCCGACACCGACTGGTAGGTCGACACCACCACGCGGCGGATCTTATAGCGGTCGTGCAGCGGCTTCAGCGCCACCGCCATCTGGATGGTGGAGCAGTTGGGGTTGGCGATGATGCCACGCTTGCGATAACCGACCAGCGCCTCCGGGTTCACCTCCGGCACCACCAGCGGCACGTCGGGGTCCATGCGGAAGTGCGAGGTGTTGTCGATCACCATGGCACCGGCGGCGGCAGCGCGCGGCACATGGATGGCCGACACCTTGGCGCCCGGCGACGACAGCACGATGTCCACGCCATGGAAGTCGAACTTGTTGAGATCCTGGACCTTGAGGATGTCGTCCTCACCATAGGACACCTCCTGGCCGATCGACTTTTCAGAGGCCAGAGCGATGACCTTGTCGGCCGGGAACTTCCGTTCGGCCAGCGTTTGCAGGATCTCGCGCCCGACATTGCCGGTGGCGCCGATGACCGCGACGGTATAGCCCATGACGGTGGTTTCCTTCTGCCGAATATCCGCGAATACAAGAATGGTGCCGGGGGGCGTTAGGAGCTAGGCGCTTTCCCTGCGAATTGCAACCCGTCCTGCCAAACTGGCCCTCATGAAACCTGCCCTCCGGCCGGGTTGACATGCCATGGAAGGCAGCGGGAAGATTCCGTCCCTCAACAGTGCCCGAACGGGCCTCCAGGGAGACTTCACGGATGACCAGCTTCAAGCGCGGCCTTATTGCGCAAACGGTTTTCGGCGCCGCCGCTCTCGCCCTCGCCGGTTTCGCCGCCCCGGCCATCGCCGACACGCCGAAGGACGCGCTGGTGATGGCTTGGCAGTTCGACGACATCGTCAGCCTCGACCCGGCCGAGATCTTCGAGCTGTCGGGGGCCGAATACAGCGCCCAGATCTATGACCGCCTGATCCATTTCGACGTCAACGACGTCAGCAAGATCGAGGGCGAAGTCGCCGAAAGCTGGACCGTGTCGCCCGATGGCAAGACCTTCACCTTCAAGATCCGCGACGGCATCGCCTTCCATTCCGGCAACCCTCTGACCGCAAACGACGTGGCCTGGTCCTTCGCCCGCGCGGTGAAGATGAACAAGGGTCCGGCCTTCATCCTGACCCAGTTCGGCCTGACGCCGGACAATGTGGAGCAGATGGTCCGCGCCACCGACCCGCGCACGCTGGTCTTCACCACCGACAAGGCCTACGCCCCCACCTTCGTGCTTTACTGCCTGACCGCCGACGTGGCGTCGGTCGTCGACTCCAAGCTGGTCAAGAGCAAGGAGAAGGACGGCGACTTCGGCGCCGGCTGGCTCAAGACCAACTCCGCCGGCTCCGGCCCCTTCGTCCTGAGGCAGTGGAAGGCGAGCGAACTGCTGACCCTCGACGCCAATCCGAAATACTGGCAGGGCGCACCGAAGCTGAAGCGCGTGCTGATCCGCCACATTCCGGAACCGGCGACCCAGCGCCTGCTGCTGGAGAAGGGCGACATCGACGTCGCCCGCAACCTGAAGCCGGAACAGTTCGAGCCGCTGAAGTCCAGCGACGCCATCCGTCTGGTCCAGGCGCCGAAGGGCACGCTGTGGTATCTCAGCCTGAACCAGAAGAACGCCACCCTGGCCAAGCCCGAGGTGCGCGAGGCGTTCAAGTACCTCGTCGATTATGACGGCATGGCCGGCACCATCATGAACGGCATCGGCGCCGTCCATCAGGCCTTCCTGCCCAAGGGCTTCCTGGGCGCCGTCAACGACAACCCCTACAAATACGATCCAGCCAAGGCGAAGGAGCTGCTGGCGAAGGCCGGCTATCCCGACGGCTTCACCGTCAGCATGGACGTGCGCAACACCAATCCGACCCAGGACATGGCCCAGGCGATCCAGGCCAGCGCCGCCAAGGCCGGCGTGAAGATCGAGATCATCCCCGGCGACGGCAAGCAGGTGCTGACCAAGTACCGCGCCCGCAACCACGACCTGATGATCCAGCAGTGGGGTGCGGACTATCAGGATCCGAACTCCAACGCCGACACCTTCGCCTCCAACCCGGACAACAGCGACAACGCCAAGGCCAAGCCGCTGGCCTGGCGCAACGCCTGGGACATTCCGGAACTGACCAAAAAGACTGCCGCCGCGGTCGAGGAGCGCGACAGCGCCAAGCGCGCCCAGATGTACGAGGAACTCCAGCGCTCGGTCCTGGCCGACTCGCCCTTCGTCATCATGTTCCAACAGACCGAGATGGTGGCGGAGCGCAAGAACGTCTCCGGCCTCGTCTGGGGGCCGAGCTTCGACACCAACTACTACTGGAAGGCCGAGAAGAAGTAAGGATGCAGGGGGCGCTCGCCGCGCCCCCTCTCCCCGCTCACCCCCAGGCCCGCGCATCCTCCACCACCACGGCGAGGCTGTCGGACAGGCCGGTCAGCACGCCGCGCTGGATGTCGGCCGCCGGCACCACCCCGCCCTTGCCGTCCGGCAGGTCGCGGGTGGCGGTGGCCGATGCCACGACCGTCACCCGCCAGCCGTGATCCACCGCCGACCGCACGGTGCTGCTGACGCAGTTGTGGGTCATGAAGCCGGCGACAATCATCTCGGTCCGCCCGCTGTCGCGCGCCACCGTCTGCAGGTCGGTGCCGGCGAAGGCGTTGGCGAGCTTCTTGACGATCACCGGCTCGCCGTCGCGCGGGGTGACCGACGGGACGATCTCAGCCATCGGTCCGGTCGGGTCGAACACCGGCGCTCCCGCCGCGGTGTGGTGGACGATGTGGATCACCGGCACGTTGTTGGCGCGGGCAAGGTCCAGCAGCGCCGCTGCCTGCTTCACCGCCGCATCGACGCCCGACAGGCGCAGGGCGCCGTCGGTGTATTCGCGCTGAAGGTCGATCAGCACCAGCACCGCCTTGTCCAACGGGCTGGGCGTGTCCGGCGCACCGGCGATCTGGCGCAGGGTCTTGGCGGTTCGGTTCGTCATCTGGGGGGCTCCGCAGTCAGGTGAGCGTTGATGACGGCGATGCTGCCCCGTTCACCGATGCGCAGCCATCCGCTATCCTTGCACGATGACTGTTCAAAAACTCACAGGCTCGCTCGACTGGGACGACCTGCGCGTCTTCCTGGAATTGGCGCGGGCCGGCAGCCTGTCGGCGGCGGCGCGCGGCTTGCGGCTGAGCCACGCCACGGTCGGTCGCCGTCTGGCCGCGTTGGAAAGCGCTCTCGGCCGCAGCCTGATGGAACGCCGGCCGGACGGCTATGTCCTGACCGAAGAGGGCGAGAGCGTCCGCGCCCTGGCCGAGGCGATGGACGAGCGGGCGCAGGCCATCCGCCGCCGCGAGGGCGATGACGCCGGGCTGACCGGCACCGTACGGCTGACCATGACCCAGGCGCTGGCCGACATCTTCCTGATCCCCCGCCTCGGGCCCTTGCGGGCGGCCAACCCGGGGCTGGATTTGGAGATCATCGTCGACAACCGCACCCTCAGCCTCGCGCGGCGGGAAGCCGATTTGGCGATCCGGCTGGCCCGGCCGCAGCGCGGCGATCTGGTGGGGCGGCGGCTGGCGACGCTGGGCTATGGGCTCTATGCCGCACCGGACGCGCCCGACACGCTGATCGCCTATGACGAGTCGATGGCGGACCTGCCGGAGGCGCTGTGGCTGGACCGCCATGGCGGCGGCCGGCGCGTCGCCTTCCGCTCCAACAGCGTGCAGGGCCAACTGGCGGCGGCGGTCGCCGGCTTCGGCACCGCCTTCCTGCCCTGCATGCTGGCGGACGGCGTGCCGGGGCTGGAGCGCCTCCCGCTGTCCGGCCCGCCGCTGACCCGTGAAGTGTGGCTGCTGGTCCACCGCGACCGCCGCGAGGTGCCGCGGGTGCGGGCGGTGATCGAGCATCTGGTGGCGGTCTTCACCGCCGAACGGTCAAGGCTGGAGGGAACCGCCGTCGCTCAGTAACGTGCCGCCATGAAATACAGCCCGTCCGGCGGGCAGGTCGGCCCGGCCTTGGCGCGGTCGCGGGCCTCCAGCGCACGGCGCACATCGTCGGGGGTCCATTTGCCGGCGCCGACCAGTTCCAGCGTGCCGACCATGTTGCGGACCTGATGGTGCAGGAAGGAGCGCGCGGCGGCATGGACGCGGATTTCCTCGCCCTGGCGTTCCACATCCAGCCGGTCGAGCGTCTTCACCGGCGACTTGGCCTGGCACAGCGCGGCGCGGAAGCTGGTGAAGTCGTGCTGCCCCACCAGGACCTGCGCCGCCGCGTGCATCGCCTCGGCATCCAGCGGGCGGGTGACGTGCCACGCCCGGCCGGATTCCAGCGCCAGCGGCGCCCGGCGGTTGACGATGCGGTAGACATAGGCGCGGCCGGTCGAGGTCAGCCGGGCGTGGAAGTCCTCAGCAACCGCCTCCACCTCCAGCACCGCGATGGGCGCCGGCTTCAGGTGGAAGTTCAGGGCGTCGCGCAGCTTCAGACCGGTGAAGGGCTTTTCCAGGTCGAAATGGCAGACCTGCCCCAGCGCATGCACCCCGGCATCGGTGCGGCCGGAGCCATGCACCCGCACCACCTCGCCCGACAGGCGCTGCACCGCCTCCTCCAGGCTCTGCTGCACGGAGGGGCCGTTGTCCTGGCGCTGCCAGCCGACGAAGGGACGGCCGTCATACTCGACGGTCAGTTTCCAGCGCTGCACGACGGTCAGTCCGCGCCGGGGTCGGCAGAGACGGGGGCGGAGACCGGCTGCCCGATGTCGAGCGCGAAGCCGCGCAGGAAGGCCGCGCCGTCGACCGGCGCCTTGCCCGGCCGCTGCACCCTGGCCAGCCGCACCGCGCCATCGGCGCAGGCCACGGTCAGCCGGTCGTCCAGAAGCGTGCCGGGCGTGCCCATGCCGGCCGCGGGTTCCGCCGCCAGAACCTTGATGCGCTCGCCATTCGCCGCGTCGAACCAGCAGCCGGGCCAGGGGGTCAGGGCGCGGACCTGCCGCTCGACGTAAGCGGCGGGCTGGCTCCAGTCGAGCCGGCCATCCTCGCGCGTCAGCTTGGCGGCGTAGGTGACGCCGTCCTCCGGCTGCGGCACGGCGGTCAGTGTGCCGGCGGCCAGACCCTCCAGCGCCGGGACGATCATCCGGGCGCCGAGCGCCGCCAGCTCGTCATGCAGGCTACTGGTGGTGGTGGCGGGGGTGATCGCCACCGCCTCCTTCGACAGCATGGCGCCGGTGTCGAGCCCGATGTCCATCTGCATGATGGTGATCCCGGTTTCGGCATCGCCGGCCAGGATCGAGCGTTGGATCGGCGCCGCCCCGCGCCAGCGCGGCAACAGCGAGCCATGCACGTTGACGCAACCCAGCCGCGGCGCATCCAGGATCGGCTGCGGCAGGATCAGGCCATAGGCGGCGACCACCGCAACATCGGCCTTGAGGTCGGCGAACTCGGCCTGGGCCTCGGCATTGCGCAAGCTCTTGGGCGTGCGCACGGGGATGCCGTGCTCCTCGGCGAAGCGGTGGACCGGCGATTTCTGCACCTGCTGGCCGCGGCCGGCCGGGCGCGGCGGCTGGCTGTAGGTGCAGACGACCTGATGCCCCGCCTCGATCAGCGCGGCAAGGCTGGGCACGGCGAAATCCGGCGTGCCCATGAAGACGAGACGGAGCGGGGTCATCTTTTTCTATCGAGGCGGATCAGGCCGTCGCCTTCTGCATCTTCTGGACCTTCTTCAGCAGGATGTTCCGCTTCAGCATCGACAGGTAGTCGACGAACAGAACGCCGTTCAGATGGTCGATCTCATGCTGGATGCAGGTGGCGAGCATCCCGTCTGCCTCGATCTCCTGCTGCTGGTTCTTTTCGTCCAGATAGCGGACGCGGATGCGCTGGGGCCGGGTGACCTCGGCATACTGCTCCGGCACCGACAGGCAGCCTTCCTCGCACACCGCCTTCTCGTCGGACGACCAGACGATTTCCGGGTTGGCGAGGCGGATCGGGTTCGCCGGCTCGCCCTTTTCATGGACGTCGACGACGATGACGCGGTCGAGCACGCCGACCTGCGGGGCGGCCAGACCGATGCCGTTGGCGTCGTACATGGTCTCCACCATGTCGTCCATCAGCTTGACGACGCGCGCATCCACTTCGGCGACGGGTTGCGCCTTGCGCTTCAGGATCGGATGCGGGGCGACGAGGATCGGAAGACGGGCCATGGGTGCTCGATGATGATAGGGGGAGTTCAAACGGACAAAGTAGGCGGACCGAGTGTTTTGGTCAAGGAATCGGACCTATGCGAACGGTGCGGAACCGCTCACCGTGCAGGGTTGCGCCGGACGCCGGTTGGGCGTAGTCGATGCCGATCATGCGTGATGCGACCACCGCCCCCACCCCTCCCCCGCGCTGGACCCAGGACGCCGCCTTGGCCCTGGTGTTCCTGACCCGCCTGCCCTTTCCACCCCTGGGACCTCTCAACGGGCCGCTGGCCGAGGGCGCATCAGCGCGGGCGATGGGGTGGTTTCCGCTGGTCGGCGCGTTGGTCGGGCTGGCGGGCGGCGCGGTGTTCGCCGCCGCCGCCGCGCTGCAGCTGCCGCCGCTGGCGGGCGCGCTGCTGGCCCTGGCGGCGACGGTCCGGTTGACCGGCGGGCTGCACGAGGACGGCGCGGCCGACGTCGCCGACGGCTTCGGCGGCGGGCGCGATCCGGCGCGCAAGCTGGAGATCATGCGCGACAGCCGGGTCGGCAGCTACGGCGTGCTGGCGCTGGTCTTCTCGATCGGTATCCGGGCGGCGGCGCTGGCGGCCCTGCCGGTGCCGGCGGCGGTCGCGGCGCTGGTGGCGGCGGGTGCGCTGTCTCGCTGCGGACTGGCGGCGATGGCGCGCATCCTGCCCCCGGCCCGGCGCGACGGGCTGGCGGCGGCACTGGGCCGGCCGGCGATGGCGACGGTGCTGCTGGCGCTGGTTTCCGGCATCGCAGTTGCGGCGGTGGCTCTCGGCGGACTGGCCCTGCCGGCCCTGGCAGCATCCCTCCTGGGGGTGGCCGCGGTGGGGGCGCTCGCCCGGCGCCATCTCGGCGGACAGACCGGCGATGTTTTCGGCGCGGCCCAGCAGGTGGCGGAGGCCGCGGTCCTGCTGACCCTCTGCACATTCCTTGGAGCAGCGGCATGAATTCGGTGAGCCTCACCCCCCTGACCGTCACCCGCTGGTGGCTGATCCGCCATGCACCGGTCCACAACCCGGACAACGTCATCTGCGGGTCGAGCGACCGCGAGGCCGACACCGGCAACCGCACGACGGCGGCGGCGCTCGCGGCCAGCCTGCCCGTGGAAGCCCTGTGGCTGACCAGCCCGCTCCGCCGCAGCCGGCAGACCGCCCAGGCGCTGTGGACCCGCAACCCCCGCCTTGCCGACACCGCGGTGGTGGAGCCGGCGCTGGCCGAGCAGGATTTCGGCGAGTGGGAGGGCATCAGCCACGACACCGCAGCGACGCGCGATGCGGAGGCGGCGGCCCGCTTCTGGCGCGACCCGGCCCGCCACGCCCCGCCCGGCGGCGAGAGCTTCGCCGCGGTGATGGAGCGCACGGCGGCGGCCCTGCGGCGGCTGACCGACATCCATGTCGGACGCGATCTGGTTGCGGTGATCCATGCCGGAACCATCCGTGGCGCGCTGGCGCTGGCGTTGGATCTGACGCCGGAGGCAGCGTTGCGGTTGCGGATCGACCCGTGGTCGCTGACCCGGATCGACCACTACCACGCCGGGACAGGATCCTGGTCGGTCGGGGGAGTGAACGCCCAACCCGGAACTTTTTGACCACGAATGGCGTTCCCCTGTCTCCGCTGGGCTACCGAACGAGAGGCAGACCATGGTCCATAGCACCACCGCCGGCCACAGCCCTGACCAGGGTGAAGTCAAGAAGCTCTGGGAGATGATGAAGGGCGTCCAGGTCGCGATGATGACGACGCTGGACGACAACGGCCGGCTGAACTCCCGTCCGATGGCGACCTTGTCCCATGCGGGGTTCGAAGACGGCACCCTATGGTTCTTCACCCGCGCCCATTCCGAAAAGGTGGCGGAGATCGACCGCCATTGGCGTGTCAACCTCGCCTACTCCAACCCGGACAAGCAGGATTACGTCTCCGTCTCCGGCATCGCCGAGGTGGTGCGCGACCGCGACAAGATCCGCTTCCTGTGGCGCGACATCATGAGCACCTGGTTCCCCCAGGGGCCGGACGATCCGGAGGTCGCCCTGCTGAAGGTGTCGGTCGATCAGGCCGAATATTGGGACAGCCCGTCGAGCACCATGGTCTACGCCTACGGCTATGTGAAGGCGAAGCTGACCGGCCAGTCGCCGGACCCGGGCGACAACGCGAAGATCGCGTTTCAGTAAAAAGGCAGGCCGACGGGCCAACCTGACATGGAAACGCCCCCCTGCCGACCGCGAGGCCGACAGGGGGGCGTTTCCATTCGAGGACCGGAAGCGTCAGAGACGCTGCTTACCAGCTCTTCGCACGGGCCGCCGGCTTGCCGTTGCCGTGGGCTTCACGACGGGCATGGGCATGGTCCGGACGGGCATCGCCGCGATGGTTGTCGTTGCGGGCATAGTCCGGACGCGGGCCACGCGGGGCGTGCGGGCCCTTGGACTCGCCGTTGCGGTGCCACGGCTTGCCGGCGCCGCCACCCGGACGGCCGCTGCGACCGGCCGGACGGCCGGCTCCGCCGGTGGTGAAGGGACGCGTCGGCTCCAGGCCGGGCACCACATGCACCTCGAGCGTCGCCTTCGTGTAGCGCTCGATGCGGACCAGCGTCTCGCGGTCGGCGCGGGCAGCGAAGGAGATGGCAACGCCCGAGGCGCCGGCGCGGCCGGTGCGGCCGATACGGTGGACATAGTCCTCCGCCGAGCGCGGCAGGTCGAAGTTGATGACGTGGGTGATGTCGCGCACGTCGATGCCGCGGGCGGCAACGTCGGTGGCGACCAGCAGGCGGACCTGACCGGTGCGCAGACGCTGGAGCGTGCGGTTGCGCTTGGTCTGGTCCATGTCGCCGTGCAGGGCGGCGGCGGCATGGCCGGCGGCGCTCAGCTCCTCGGCCAGCGTGTCGGCATCACGCTTGGTGGCGGCGAAGATGATCGCCTTACCGACCTCTTCCTGAGCAGCGAAATGCTGCAGCAGGCGGCGCTTGTGGTCGAGATCGTCGGCATGGTGCAGACGCTGTTCGACGTTGATTGCGGTCGCCTGGCTCTCGACGGCCACGCGCTCCGGGTTGCGCAGCAGGTTGCCGGCCAGCTGCGCCATGCGGCGGTCCAGCGTGGCGGTGAACAGCAGGGTCTGGCGCGTCGGCGGGCAGCACTTGGCGATGGTCTCGACATCGTCGAGGAAGCCCATGTCCAGCATGCGGTCGGCCTCGTCGAGGATCAGCACCTCGACCTCGTCCAGCGCGATGCGGCGGCGGGCGACGTGGTCCAGCAGGCGGCCCGGGGTGCAGACGAGAACGTCGACCGGGCGCGACAGCAGGCGCAGCTGCTCGCGGTAGGGCATGCCGCCGACCACGTCCACGATGTTCAGCTTCATGAACTTCGCGTATTTGCGGGCGGCGTCGGTGACCTGCTTGGCCAACTCGCGGGTCGGGGCCAGAACCAGCACGCGCGGGGTGGCGGCGCCGTTCAGCGGCAGCTCGGCGGTGCGGGTCAGCGCCGGCAGCATGAAGGCGGCGGTCTTGCCGGTGCCGGTTTCGGCGGTGGCGAGGATGTCGCGGCCCTGGAGCGCCGGCGGAATGGCGGCCAGCTGGACCGGGGTGGGAACGGTGTATTCGAACGCCTCGAGGGCCTTCAGGACGAGCGGGTGCAGGCCGAGTTCGGAAAACGTCAAGTCGTAACAACCTTCTCAAAGCAACACGGCACGGCCCCGCGCGCCCCGATGGCGGGCGTGGGACATACCGGCGGACTCGCCGGGAGGAGGTCGATAGAGGGAGAGGCGTCTATCCGATGCAGCGGCGAGAGCGTCCCTAGAACACCGGGACGTTTGCCCCCTAGGGGGTTGCCGTTGCGCAATCACAGCGCGTCTCGCTCAAGAGACGCGCGAGCCTCCAGCGAACAAGACGGCATACATAGGCTATTGCGCCGCACAACACAAGGGGCATCGCCGAACGAGCCCCGCGTCGTTCACTTGACCACCATGCGTTCGATGTAGACGTCGCGGATCAGGCCGGCCCCGGCCTCACGGTTCACGGCGTCCCTGATGCTCCGCTTCAGGAAGGCGGCGGAGCCGCTGCCGGTCAGGGTTTCCGCGCCGGCTTGGCTGACGGTCTGGAACAGCCGGTCGGCGATGCGGTCCTGGTAACGCAGAACCCGGTCGGCCTCCACCTTCGGCGCCAGCACCAGCGAGACCTGCATCTCGACCGCGCGCAGGCCGCCCAGCGGAACCTCGATTGCCGGCAACTGCGCAAGATTGGGCTTCGGCCCCATGCGCGCCTCGATCCGCCGCTGTTCCGCGATGCGGTCCACCGCGATGCCGCCGCCATAGGCCAGCCCCGCCAGGGTCAGCAGCGCGATCAGGACGACGATCAGCGTGCGGGTCGGATGGGTGGGCTCGGAATGGGGGGCATGCGCGTCCAGCGGATCCCGCTGCAGCGGATCGGGAGGCGGGGCCGGGTACGGCTTTCCGTGCAGCGTTCGGTGCGTGGCCATCGTCGGCCTCCTCCAGGCCGGACAGGGGCATGGAGGAGCCTACCGCCGCCGCGGTTAAGATTCGGTGGAGGCGGGGACGCCGCCCTGGAGCGGACGCCCCACCTGAAGCCTCCCGCCGGCGCTCAGGCCGCCACGGGCATCCGGCCGTCCCGCGCACGCATCAGCAGCCAGACCACCGATACGCCCAGCAGCTTCGACGCGAAGCTGGCCGCCCACACGGCGGGGTCCCAGATGTCCAGCATGCCGAAGAAGATGGCGGTGTCGACCGGCACCGACAGGGCGGCGCTGATCCACAGACGGTCGCGCAGGGGACGGCGGGTGACGGTGAAGACCGCCCAGTCGATCATCTCCGACACCGCGAAGGCGAGAACGCTGGCGGTGGCGACGACGGGGTCGGTCAGCAGATAGGACAGCACGGTGCCGCCCAGCATGGCAGCGAGCGCCCAATGGCCGAAGCGCACCTGCACCATGTCGCGCAGGATGAAGATCAGCCCGGCCCAGCAGGACCAGACCAGATCCAGGTGCGGAAACAGGCTGAAGGCGAAGTTGATGGCAAGAATGCTGCCGATATAGGCGGCGAGCCAGAGCATGGCGATGATCCTCCGAAAGCGGACCCGCGGCAATACGGGCGCCGGTGACCGGAGCAGTCCCCGCGTGAATGCGAGCGCCCCGAAACCGCTCTAGCTAACAGAACATCGCCATGGTGGAAAGGTGCCGTGTGCCCCCTCGGACACGCCCTCAGACCGGCTTGGCCTCGCTCTTCAGCAGGGCGTAGGTGTAGCTGTCGACCAGCGCTTCCATCGAGGCCTCGATGATGTTGGTGGAGACGCCCAGCGTCGACCATTCGCTGCCGTCGGTATGCGCGCTGCGGATCAGCACGCGCGGCATGGCGCCGGTGCCCTCCTTGGCGGCCAGGATGCGGACGCGGTAGTCGGACAGGCTGACCTGGGCCAGCGCCGGATAGACCGGCTCCAGCGCCTTGCGCATGGCGACGTCCAGCGCGTGGACCGGGCCGTTGCCGTCCGCCACCTCCAGCCGGATGGCGTCGCCGACGCGCACGCGCACCACCGCCTCCGATTCCACCACCAGCTTGCCGACGGCGTTGTAGCGGCGCTCGTCGGTGACGTGGAAGCGCAGAAGCTCGAAGAAGCGCGGCACCTCGCCCAGTTCGCGCCGCACCAGCAGTTCGAAGCTGGCTTCCGCCGTGTCATAGGCGTAGCCGTCGCTGTCGCGCTGCTTCACCAGATCGAGCAGGCCGGCCAGCCGGTCGTCCTTCGCGTCCACGGCCATGCCGATGTCGCGCAGCCGCACGATCAGGTTGGAGCGGCCGGCCTGATCGGACATGACGATCTGGCGGCGGTTGCCGATGGCCTCGGGCGCCACATGCTCGTAGGACGACGGATCCTTCTCCACCGCCGAGACATGCAGCCCGCCCTTATGGGCGAAGGCGCTGGCGCCGACATAGGGGGCGTGCCGGTTCGGGGCACGGTTCAGGCGGTCGTCGAAGGCGCGGCTCAGCTGGGTCAGGAGATGCAGATCCTCGCGCCGGATGCCGGTCTCGTAACCCAGCTTCAGCATCAGCGTCGGGATCAGCGAGACGAGGTTGGCGTTGCCGCAGCGCTCGCCCAGGCCGTTGATGGTGCCCTGGACCATGCGCGCGCCGGCCCGCACCGCCGCCAGCGAATTGGCGACAGCGTTCTCCGTGTCGTTGTGGCAGTGGATGCCCAGCTTGTCGCCGGGGATGCCGTGCGTCTCCACCACCTCGCGCACGATGGCGTCGATCTCGTGCGGCAGGGTGCCGCCATTGGTGTCGCACAGCACGATCCAGCGCGCGCCGGCCTCATGCGCCGCCTTGATGCAGGAGACGGCATAGGCCGGGTTGCGCTTGTAGCCGTCGAAGAAATGCTCGGCGTCGAACAGCGCCTCGCCCTTGGCGGCGTGCAGCGCGGCGATGCTGTCGCGGATCAGGTCGAGGTTCTCCTCGCGCGGGATGTTCAGCGCGACGTCGACATGGAAGTCCCAGGTCTTGCCGACCATGCAGACCGCCTTGGCGCGCGACTGCGCCAGCGCGGTCAGCTGCGGGTCGTTGGCGGCGCTGCGGCCGGGACGGCGGGTCATGCCGAAGGCGGTGAAGGTGGCGCGCGTCAGTTCCGGCGCCTCGGCGAAGAACTGGTCGTCGGTCGGGTTGGCGCCCGGCCAGCCGCCTTCGACATAGTCGATGCCCAGCCGGTCGAGGTCCTTGGCAATCGCAATCTTGTCGGTGACCGAGAAATCCACATCCTGGGTCTGCGCCCCGTCGCGCAGCGTGGTGTCATAAAGATAGATGCGTTCGCCCGTCATCGCCGCCTAACCCGTCTTAAGCCGATGGAACGGCAGAAGGTCCGCCGCCCCGTGGAAAGCCGGGAGAATGGACGATGCGGCGCTTATCCTCAACCGTTTTGACAAGAAACTTGCTGAAACCGGGGCTTTGCCGCAACGGACGGGAATACGCGGCGATGCGCGAGGACGGGCGGGGATGACGCCCCGCCCGTGTCAGACCGATTCAGCGCGCGAACAGGCGGTAGAGCGCGGAATGATCCAGCGCGCCGTCTCCCTGTTCGACCAGCATCTCGAACAGTTCCAGCGACAGGCCCAGCGTCGGAAGGTCGATGCCGGACTGCTGGGCCAGCTCCTCCGCCTGCCGCAGGTCCTTGACCTGGGTGGTGACGCGGCCGCCCGGCGTGAAGTCGCCGCTGACCATGCGGCCGCCATGCAGGTCGAGGATGCGGGATTCGGCGAAGCCGCCGCGGATGGCGTCCCGCACCTTCGCCGGATCGGCGCCGGCCGCGCGCGCCAGGGCCAGGGCCTCCGCCACGGCGCCGATGGTCAGGGCGACGATGACCTGATTGGCGGACTTGGCGATCTGTCCGGCGCCGCTGGCCCCGACATGGGTGATGCGGCGGCCCATCGCCTGCAGCACCGGCAGGGCACGGGCGAAGGCGGCGTCGGAGCCGCCGGCCATGATGGTCAGGGCCGCGGCCTCCGCCGCCACCGTGCCGCCGGAAACGGGGGCGTCGAGCCAGTCCGCGCCGGCCGCGGCGGCCCGTTCGGCGAGCGAGCGGGTGGCGGCGACGGCGGTGGTGCCCATGTCGATCACCAGATGACCCGGGCGCAGGACCGGCAGCAGCGCGTCGGCCACCGTCTCCACCGCCGCCGTGTCGGTCAGCATCAGGATGACGGTCCCGGCCTGTCCGGCGACCGCGGCCGGACCGGTGGCGGCGATCATGCCCTCCGACGCCAGTTCGGCGACCGGGCCGGGGCTGCGGCTGCTCACCACCGGCTCCGCACCGGCGCGGGCCAGGGCGCGCGCCATCGGCTTGCCCATCAGGCCGAGCCCGATGAAGCCGATGCGCTGGCCGGAAAGGTCGGGGCGGGTGGTCTCTTCGCTCATGTCCAGGCTTTCGGTAAAATTCCGGGCGTTCTGAGGGATGCCGGACGCATCACAGGCGCATGTGGCGGGCGCGGGCGCCGCGTTCGATGGCGGCGGCGCACAGCCGGTCCACCCCCAGCCGGTGGCGGATCAGCTCCAGCATGCGCAGTTCCTCCTGCGAGGCCTTGGGATCGGCGGCGGCGATGTCGCAGGCCACCGCATAGGCGGTCTCGCGCAGCTTGGCCGGCAGCGCCTGTTCGACGATGGTCAGCACGGTGTCCAGCCCATCGCTGTCGGACAGCATGGCGGTGCATTCGCGGGTGGCGGCCATCACCTGATCGCCGCTGTAGTCCTTGAAGATCGGCAGGTAGCGCACGTTCTCGCCGATGGCCTCCAGTTCCGCGTCGGTCATGTCGCCGTCGCAGGCGGATACCAGGACCATGACGTAGATGAGGGCGCTGTGGTGGTCGATCATTGCGTCTGTCGGCTTTCTCATGAGGCGGTCTCCCTCGGGGAGCGGTCGCGTGTCCGGCCGGCAATCTCGAACGGCGCCCCTGCGCCGTCAAGGGTGCCATGCTCGACACGGGAAGGTCGGTCGCTCGACGCGACGATTGGCTCCCCCTATTGTCGCGCGCATGAACGTCGTCCTCAATGTCGCATTTCCCGTATTCGCCATCATCCTGGCCGGTTTCCTGTCCGGAAAGACGAAGCTGCTGGGTGCCGCCTCATCCGAGGCGCTCAACAAGTTCGTCTACTGGATGGCGCTGCCGCCGGTGCTGTTCCTGGGCACGGCGCGGCGGTCGATCCCGGAAATCTTCAACGGCCCCTTCATCGGCGCCTTTCTGGGGTCGATGCTGCTGGTCTATGCGCTGGGGGCGATCATCGGCCGGCTCCTGCGGCGGGAGCGCACGCAGATCCAGTGCATGCAGGGGCTGAACGCCGCCTTCTCCAACACCGGCTACATGGGCATCCCGCTGTTCCTGGCCGCCTTCGGCCCGGATCATCTGGCGCCCACCATCCTGGCGACCGTCATCATGAGCGCCATCATGGTCGGCATCGCCGTGGTCTGGATGGAGTTCGCCAACAGCCACGGCAACGGGGTGGGCAAGGCGCTGCGCGACGTCGGGCGGGCGCTGGCGAAGAACCCGCTGATCCTGTCCACCGCCGCCGGCCTCGCCTGGTCGGCGCTGCTGCCCGGCGTGGCGGTGCCGAAACCGATCGCCACCTTCTGCGAACTGATGGGCGCCCCCGCCGGCCCCTGCGCGCTGTTCGCCATCGGCCTGTTCCTGGCCTCCCAGCGGCTGACCGCCGGGCTGGCGGAGGCGGGGTGGATCAGCGCCTTGAAGCTGCTGGTCCACCCGGCGCTGGCCTGGGTGCTGACGCAGACCCTGTTCCCGATGGACCCGTTCTGGACCGGCAGCGCCGTGATCCTGGCGGCACTGCCGACCGGCGCCCTGACCTTCGTGGTGGCGACGCAGTACCAGACTTATGTCGAGCGCACGTCCTCGGCCATCCTGGTATCCACGGTGCTGAGCGTGGTGACGCTGTCGGCGCTGCTGGCGGTGTATGCGCCCGGGGGGTAAGCCAACGGGAGGTGATTCAACGCCTCACCAGCCCCGCAGGAACTCCGCCGTCTCCTCGACCGCCTGCTTCAGGCCGACGCGGCGCATCTCCACCCCCTCCGGGAAGGCGCCGGCCAGCCGGCTCGGCATCATGGAGTCGAGCAGGACGAAGACGCCGGTGTCGTCGGCGCGGCGGACCAGCCGGCCGAAGGCCTGCTTCAGGCGAAGGCGCGTGATCATGTCCTCGTAGCGCCGGCGGCCGAAGGCCTCGCGGCGGGCTCGGTGGAGGATGTCGGGACGCGGCCAGGGAACGCGGTCGAAGACGATCAGGCGGAGCGAGCGGCCCGGCACGTCCACCCCGTCGCGCACCGCGTCGGTGCCGAGCAGGCAGGCGTGCTCCTCGTTGCGGAAGATGTCGATCAGGGTGGAGACGTCGAGCGGGTCGACATGCTGGGCGTAGAGCGGGATGCCGGCCTGATCCAGCGGCTCGGCGATGCGGTCGCGCACGGCGCGCAGGCGGCTGATCGCGGTGAACAGGCCCAAACCTCCCCCGCCCGCCGCCAGGAACAGCGACTTGTAGGCCGCCGACACCTGACCGAGGTCGTCCTTGCGCACGTCGTTGATCACGAAGACGCGGGTGCGGTTCGGGTAGTCGAAGGGCGAGGGGACCTGGGCGCGGATCGCCGGGGCCGGCAGGTGGGTGGCGCCGCAGCGGTCCTCCGCCGCGCGCCAGTCCTGCCCGACATCGCCGGTGCCGTCGGTCAGCGTGGCGGAGGTCACCACCAACCCATGGGCGGGACCGGCCAGCGCCTCGGCGAAGGGAACCGTCGGATCGACCCAATGGCGGTACAGCCCGACATCGACGTCGCGGCCGTCGATCCGCTCCACGGCGAACCAGTCGACGAAGTGCGACGGCGTTTCGGTCGGCAGGGTGCGCAGCATGGCGCGCCACGCCTCCACCGTCAGGGTGCCGCGGCGGTGCAGGCTGCGGGACAGCGCGTCGATGCGGCGGCGCTGGTCGGAGTCCAGTTCGGCGCTCTCGTCCTCCAGCCGCTGCGCCAGCCGGCGGGCCAGCGCTTCCACCGGTTCGGACAGGCGGACCAGCGCCTGCTCCAGCTCCGCCGCCGCCTCCAGCAAGCCGTCCACCGGATAGGCCTTGTCGGCCTCCAGGCTGTAGGGACCGCCCTGCCCGGCCGTGCGGGCATAGACCTGCTGGCGGGCCAGCAGCAGGAAGCGCTCGGTCGGCCCCTGCGGGTTGTCGGCGGCCAGACGCGCCGACCAGCCGTCGCCGGGCAGGACGCGGGCGCCCATCAGGATGTCGTCGAGGTGGCGCAGGGCCTCCTCATCGCCGGCGACGATGTCCTCCAGCCGGCGCTTCAGGCCGCGGGCGCGGCTGCGTCCGGTTTCCTCGGCACCGAGCAGCCAACGGCGCAGCTCCTGCGTCTCGCGGCAGGTCAGGTGGCCGGCGAAGGCGCTGTCGGCGGCGTCGAAGACATGGTGCCCCTCGTCGAAGACATAGCGGCTGGGCAGCGTCGGCTCCTCGCCGCCGCCGAGTGCGGCCTGAACCATCACCAACGCGTGGTTGGCGATGACGATGTCGGCCCGGCGGGCGCGGCGCACGCTCTTCTCGATGTAGCAGCGGGCGTAATGGTCGCAGGCGGAATAGATGCATTCGCCGCGGCGGTCGGCCAGCCCCATGGTCGGCCCGCGCCCGGCGATGTCGACCAGCCAGCCAGGGAAGTCGCCGCCGGTCATGTCGCCGTCGCGCGTCGCCGCCGCCCAGCGCGCCATCAGCCCGACGCCGATGGCGTTGTGCGGCTGGAAGGGCATGGCGCGCACCGCCTCTTCCAGGTTCAACAGGCACAGGTAGTTCTCGCGGCCCTTGCGCAGCACCACCTTGCGCGCCTTGGTCGCCGGGTCGGCATAGAGCCGGTCCAGCTCGCCGTCGATCTGGTGCTGAAGGTTGCGGGTGTAGGTGGAAATCCACACCGTTCCGCCATTCTTCTCCGCCCACACCGTGGCCGGCGCGAGGTAGCCCAGCGTCTTGCCGACGCCGGTCCCGGCCTCCGCCAGCACGACGTTCGGGGTGTCGGGCATCTGGCGCGGGGCGAAAGCGGCGGACACCGCACTGGAATAATCGGCCTGCTGCGGCCGCGGCTCCGCCACCTTGCCCAGCACATTGGCCGACAGCATGGCGGTGAGGCGGCGCCGCGCCTCGTCCGGGTCCACCGGGTTCTGCGCGGGCGGCGGCGGCGGGGCGCCCTCCTCCCACTCCTTGATCCGGGTCCAGACGCGCAGGCCCGACCGTGCAGCGCCCTTCTCCGGCCCGTCGGGCTTGCCCAGTGCCGCCAGCACCGCGGGGGCCCACGGCCAGCCGGCGCGCCCCATCTCCCAGGCGAAGGCGACGGGATCGGAAGATTCCTCGCGCCCCCCAGGAGTCAAGGGGGCGCCGAGATCGCCCAGCAGGCGGCGCACCGCGCGCTGCAGGGCCAACGCCTCCGCCTCGTGGCCCTCCGGCGTCGGCAGGTCGAGCGCCTCGGCGATGCCGCGCGGGGTGGGCACGCAGAAGCGGGCGGGATGGACGAAGGCGAACAGTTCCAGCACGTCGAAGGCGGGGAAGCCGTCAATGCCCAGCCGGCGGGCGAAGGCGCGGGCATGGCAGACCAGCGGCGGCTGGCGGCGCACCTTCGAGGCGGCGGCGGCCAGCGACAGCTCCTCCACCTCGCCGTCGAGCGTCAGCGACACGACGCGGCGCGCGCCGGCCACCATGGCGGGCGCGTCGTCGAGACTGTGGATCGGGGTGGGATCGGCGGTCAGGTCCATCGGCGGCACTATATGGCGGTGGCGTGCCGCAAAGCGAGTGCCGCATGTTGACGGGCCGCCGCTTCACCCCCATTGAGGGAAGTCCAGGGAGCCGAGCGGGGACGGGACTTTATGCGGAGACTGCTGCGTTGGGCCCTGATCGGGGTGGCAGGGCTGGTGGCCTTCACCATCCTGTGGGCCGCGCTCTACCGGATCGTGCCGCCGCCGGCCACCCCGCTGATGCTGACCCGGGCGCTGGGCGGCTCCGGGCTGTCGCGCGACTGGGAACCGCTGGAGCGCATCTCCCCGGCGCTGGTGGAGGCGGTGATCGCGTCGGAGGACAGCAACTTCTGCGGCCATGGCGGCTTCGACTGGGCCGCGATCGAAGGCGCCTTCGAAGACAACGAGGAGGGCAAGCGCCTGCGCGGCGGCAGCACCATCAGCCAGCAGACCGCCAAGAACGCCTTCCTCTGGCCCGACCGCAGCTGGACCCGCAAGGGGGCGGAGGCCTGGTTCACCCTGCTGATCGAGGGGATGTGGACCAAGCGCCGCATTCTGGAGGTCTATCTGAACATCGTGGAGTGGGACGACGGCGTCTATGGCGCCGAGGCGGCGGCGCGGCATCATTTCGGGAAGTCCGCTGCGGCGCTTTCCCGGCGCGAGGCGGCGCTGCTGGCCGTGGTGCTGCCCAGCCCGCGCAACTGGTCGCCCTCGCGCCCCGGCCCCTATGTCGCCCGGCGGGCAGGGGTGATCGAACGGCGGATGGCGGTGGTGCGCCGCGACGGGCTGGCGGACTGCGCCCGGTAGCGCCAGCCCTCCGACCGATACCCGTCTCAGAACTTGATGAAGCGGTTGAACAGCCGCCCCACCGGACCGGTCAACCTCAGCCCGCCGATGGTGGTGGCGAGGCACAGGCAGCCCTCCGGATCGGACACCGGCCTGTGGACCAGCGACGGGTCGCCGATGGCGAGGTCGCCGGGCAGGAAGGCGCCGAACTCGTCGGAGAACCCACCCTCCAGCACCACGGTCAGCTCGATGCCGCCATGGGTGTGCTGGGGCACCCCGACCCCGCCCTTCATGCGGATCAGCCGGGTCGTCCCGTTGGGACCGGACAGCAGATCCATGCAGCGCATGCCCGGCTGCAGAAAGCGCCAGCCGCCCTCCCCGATCCGGCCATCGCGGTCGAGACGCCCGCGCAGGTAGCTGCGCAACGGCTCCGGATAACGCGATTGTTCGGCGGACGGCTTCGGAGCGGGACGGCAGGGCGCCGGGCGCTCGTGGTCCAGGCGGGCCATCAGTGCTTCCAGGCAGCCGTCGGACAGCGGTTCCGGCTCCAGTTCGTCGAGCAGGGCACCGCCGATCGCCTCCATCTCTGCCACCTCGTGGCGGCAGGCGGGGCAGAAGGCGAGATGGGTCGCCACGGCCAGCGACGCGCCCTCGCACAGGGCGCCGCCGGCATAGTCGATCAGCAGGGTGTCGCCCGGATGGTGGCTCGGCCGACTCATCGGAAATGCCTCATCCCACATCCCTCAACGACCGGCGCAGGCGTTCCATCGCCAGACGCAGCCGCGATTTCACTGTGCCGAGCGGGATGCCGTGCTCCGCGGAGATGACGCTGTGCGGCTTGTCCTCGAAATAGGCCATGCGCAGCAGTTCGGCCTGTTCGGGCGGCAGTTCCTTCAGCGCGGCGCGCAGGCGGCCACTGCTCTCCTTCGCCTCGATCCGGCGGTCGGCGGCCTCCTGGGGTTCGGGGACCAGGGCCGGATCCTCGGGGTCGATCTCCGGCCGCTGTTCGCGGCGCAACACATCGATTCGCTTGTTGCGCGCGATGGTGAACACCCAGGTGCCGGCCGAGGCATGGATCGGATCATAGGTTTCGGCACGACGCCAGACCAACAGCATGACCTCCTGAACAAGCTCTTCCGCAGCGCCGGAATCGCATCCCAACCGGCGCAGATACGATTTCAGACGTGGCGCGAAGTGGTCGAACAGGACCCCGAACGCCTGACGGTCCCGCTCGCGCCCGACGGCGACGAGCAGGTCTTCCAGGCTGGGGGCCATGTCGGCCGCGGAGGGGTGCTGGTCCTGCATGCTCCCATTCAAGGGGAACATCGGCCGCCGCACAAGCCGGGGATGGTGCCCACTCCCGGAATTCGCTGCATCGCCCCCGCTTGTCAGACCCCAGTGTCAGAACCCTTGCACCGATCCCACCCGTCCCTCGCCATCACGCCGGGCTGTATGTCGCATCGTGACCGTCGGTACGCAACCGCCCGGCCGTCGGATCACCAAAAATCCTGGCCTGCGGCATTTTGTTCGGATGCGCCGGAAGAATCGGTCGGACCCTATCGCATGAACCCCATGGCGCGCAGGGCCTCCGCCACCTCCGGCGTCTCCAGCGCCTCGACGAAGCGGCGGACCGCCGGACGGTCGCGGCGGGCGGCGGGGACGATGAAGTCGTAATGCTCCTCCTGCAGCGGCAGGAAGCCCAGCCCGTAGAGGTTCGCCGCCGTCTCGATGGCCACACCCCAGTCGGCCCGGTTCTGCGCCACCGCGACGGCGACGGCGTTGTGCGACTTGGCCTGCGTCCAGTAGCCGGTCGGCCGCGCCGGCCCCAACAGCCGGTCGGTCAGGATGCGGGTGCCGCTGCCGGCGTTGCGGTTGATCAGGATGCAATCGGGCAGGCCCGCAACAGCCGCCACCGCCTCGGCCGCGGTCCTGCCTTCGAAGCGCGGGTCGCCGCAGCGGAAGACGATGCCCTGCATCCGGCGGTAGCCGGTGACGAGCTCCAGCCCCGGCGCCAGGAAGGGCGTGTTGTAGGTGCCGGTGGCGGGATCCATCAAATGGACCGGCGCGACGTCGCACTCGCCCCGCCGCGCCGCCGCCAGCCCGCCCATCGAGCCGACATTCAGCGCCTTCACCGTCATCCCCTCCCCGATCAGGCCGCCGAGCACGGCGTTGAGGCCGATGCACTGGCTCCCCACCACGATCAGGTCGGCCGGAGCCACCGACCGGCCGAGCAGCTGGACCGAGACCGGCGTTCCGGCCTCCACCGCCTCCGCCTGCGCGTCGATGGCGAGGAAGCCGTCGGCATGGCTGAAGGCGGTGACGGCGCCCGATCCCTTGGACAGCGGATAGGCTGCCAGCGCGTCCCCGTCGGCACCATGGACCAGCGAGACCATGACATATTCGGTGCGCCCGCGTTCCGACCCCAGCCGCACCGGCAGGGTGGCCGGCACCTCCTCCGCCGTCGCGGGCGGCAGGCCGGCCATGGCGCGGATCACCGGCGCCACGAAGCTGTGGAAGGTGAACATCGCGGAGGTCGGGAAGCCCGGCAGGATCACCACCGGCTTGCCGCCGGTCACCGCGAGGCACAGCGGCTTGCCGGGCTTCAGCGCCACGCCATGGGCGACGATGCCGGGATCCTTCAGCTGAGCCACGATGCGGTGGGAGCGGTCGCCCGCCCCCTTCGACGTGCCGCCCGACAGCAGCAGCGCGTCGCATTGCAGCCCCTGGGCGACCAGCCGCTCCAGCGCCCCGTCCTCGTCCGGGGCGATGCCCAGAGGCACCGGCTCGGCCCCCAGTTCGGCCACCGCGGCGGCCAGGATGGCGCCGTTGCTGTCATAGACGGCACCGGTGCGGATCGGCTGGCCAGGCGCCACGATCTCGTCGCCGGTGGACAGGATGGCGACGCGCGGCCGGCGCACCACCGCGACCTCCGCCAGCCCGATGGCGGCGAGCACGCCGATTTCGCGCGAGGTCAGCGCTTGCCCCCGGCGCAGCACCACCTCGCCCCGGCCAATGTCGGAGCCGGCGGCAGCGACGAAGGCGCCGGGGGTGGCGGGCCGGGTCAGCGTGACGAACAGGCCGTCCGGCCGTTCCACCGCCTCCGTCGTCTCCACCATCACCACCGCGTCGGCGCCGCGCGGCAGCATGCCGCCGGTGGCGATCACGGTGGCGGTTCCCGGCTCCACCGTCAGTTCGGGAGCGTGGCCGGCGGCCAGCACCTCGTCGTTCAGGCGCAGGGCGACCGGGCTGTCCTCCGCCGCGCCGGCCGTATCGGCGGCGCGTACGGCGAAGCCGTCCACCACCGAACGGTCGAAGCCGGGCACGTCCACCTCGGCCGTCACATCGTCCGACAACACGCGGCCGAGGGCTGCGGACAGCGCCACCCGCTCCTCCCCCCGCGGGGACAGGTCGAGATGGCGGTGGAAGCGGGCGCGCGCCTCCTCCCCGCTCACCACCTCCAGGAACTGGTCCTGGCGGGCGGCCTGGGCGACGAAACGGCGGATGTCCTCGCGGCTGCGGTCGGAACTGTGCACGCGGCAAACCCCTGCAGAGGTAAGATCAGGCGAAACGATACATGGTAACCGCAACGCCGTCCGGCATGCCTTCGCTTTCCGCCCCGATCAGGACGAAGCCGTCGGCCCGCGCCGCCGCCGCCAGTCCCGGCCAACCGGGTGAGGCGACCGGCTCCACCCTGCCCCCGCCGTCCAGCCGGACCCGGTACAGGTCGAGACACCCGATCTCCGAAACCAGCTTGCGCGCGGTCACCGCCTCAACCGTGGCATGGGGCAGCCCGGCGGGCAAGCCGGCGGCGCGCCGCACCGCGCGCCCGGCCAGCAGCTCGTAAGCCGCCAGCGCCGCCATCGGCTCGCCCGGCAGCAGCAGGACCGGCACACCGCCGGCGACTCCCAGCCCGGCGCTGCCGCCCGGCCGCATGGCGATGCCGTGAAGGTCGAGGCTGCCGGCTTTCGCCAGGGCGGGCGGCGCCGCATCGTCCGGGCCGGTGCCCGTGCGTCCGGCCGACAGGATCAGGTCGGCGCCCGGCTGGACGAAGGCGTCAGCCAGCGCGTCCAGATCGGCGGGCAGCGGGACGACCGCCTCGACATCGCCGCCGTCGCGCCGGACCAGCGCGGCCAGCATGTCCCCCAGCTGTTCCGGCGCGCCGGCCTTGGGACCGCCGGCCAGAAGGATGCGCACGCGCAGCGCCGGCAGGACCGGCAGGATGCGGTGCCCGGCGGCGGCGAGCAGGCCGAGATCGGCGGGGCGCAGGCGCCAGCCGGCCGGCAGCAGCGGGCTTCCGGCCGCCATCCAGGCGCCCCGGCGCTCCACCCCGCCGCCGGGCGCCACAGCATCGACCGCCTCGACGAAGGGGCCGGCGGCCTGCGCCGATTCATAGGGGATCACCGCGTCGCAGCCCGGCGGCAGCGGATCGCCGGCCACCACCGCGACCGCACCCATCAGCAGCACCGGATTGTAGGAGCCGGCACCCAAGGTGTCGGCCGCCGCCACGGCATAACCGTCTGTCGCGGCCCGATCGGCCGCCGGCCAATCGCCCACCGCCGCGACTGCCTCCGCCAGCACCAGACCGCCGCAATCCGCCAGCGGCAATGGCCGGGCAGCGGGCGGGGCGACCCGGCCGTCGATCCAGGCCCAGGCGTCCTCCAGCGTCGAGCGGCGGGAGAATCCCCGGCCGCGGACATCGCGGAACGACGGTGCGGCGGGCGAAGCGGCGGATGACGGGGCGGTCACAGCGCCGGCACCGTTGCGTCCTGCACGCGGTTGCGGCCGGCGCGCTTGGCACGATAGAGCAACTGGTCGGCCATCTCCGCCAGCCTTTCCGGACTTCCGTCGGTGGACGGGATCACGGTGGCGACGCCGAGGCTGATGGTGACATAGGGGGCGACGGGCGACTGGGCGTGCGGGATGCGCCGTTCGGCCACACCGGCCCGGAAGCCCTCGGCGACACGGGTGGCGCCGGGCCCGTCCGTTTCCGGCAGCAGGCAGACGAACTCCTCACCGCCATAGCGGGCGACGAGATCGCTCGGCCGCTTCGCCCGATCCGCCAGCACATCGGCGATGATGCGCAGGCATTCGTCGCCGGCCTGATGGCCGTACTGGTCGTTGTAGGCCTTGAAATGGTCGACATCGAGGATGATGAGCGACAGCGGCAGGTGCGAGCGGGCGCAGCGCCGCCATTCGCGGGCCATCGCATCGTCGAAGCGGCGGCGGTTGGCGATGCCGGTCAGCCCATCCAGGAAGGACAGGCTGCGCAGCAGGTCGGTCTGGCGTTTCAGCAGCAGGTGGTTGCGCACCCGCGCCTTCACGATGGGCGGGCTGATCGGCTTGGTGATGAAGTCGATGGCCCCGACCTCCAGCCCACGGGTCTCGTCCTCCACCTCGCTCTTGGCGGAGATGAAGATGACGGGAATGTCGTGGGTGGCCGGGTCGGCCTTGATGCGGCGGCAGACCTCGAAGCCGTCCATCCCCGGCATCATGATGTCCAGCAGGACAAGGTCGGGCATCCGCGCCTGGACGAGGTCCAGCGCCTTTTCGCCGTCGGTGGCGAAATAGATGTCGTAATCGTCCTTCAGGATGCGGCTGAGCACATGGACGTTGGACGGGATGTCGTCCACCACTAGGATTTTCGGGCGGGGTTCGGCCATGGGCGCGTTCAGACCGTCGGTAACGAAAGGCCGAGGTCACGCGCGATCCGCTGCACGATACCAAGCGCCTTGGTGAAGTCCAGGCCGTCGATGGCGGATGAGAGCCCCTTGATCGTCGAGGGCTCGACCGAGTCCGTCAGCAACGGTGCCAGCATAGCGAATTCCTCCGCCGCTGCGAAGTTGCTGTCATGTAACAATGTTGCGAACTGCGGCAGCCGTTCAGCCAGCTCCTTGCGGATTTCCGCCGACCGGCCGGAATTGAAGGTGCCTGCCGGGCTGCCGGGACCGTCGGCTGTCGCCGCCAGCCGGGCCGCACTCGCCAGCACCAGGGCCAGTTCGGCCTGCAGCACCGGCAACTGGGCGTCGGCGGCGGCGGCATCGCCCCGTTGCGCGGCGATCTGCACCGCGTCGGCGGCGGCGGACAGGCGCACGGCGCCGACATTGCCGGCGACGCTCTTCAGTTCATGCGCGATGCCCTTGGCCGTCGTCAGGTCACCGGAACCCAGCGCCGCCGAAATCCGGTCGGCGACATCGGCGTAGCCCGACGCGAACTGGCCGACGAAGCGGCGGAACAGCCCGGCATCGTCGCCGAGCCGGTTGAGCGCGTCGGCCAGATCGATTCCCGGCAGGTCGATTGGCAGGTTCCCTGTCGAGCGGTCCGACACCGGCACCGGCGGCATGGCGATGCCGCGGGAGGAGGAGGCGGTCAGCATGGCCTGGCCACGCGACGGGATCGGTCCGGGGGCGCAGGGTGTACAGGGCCGGATCGCCACCAGCGGCGGCCCGATCCAGCGGGCCAGCGTGGCGAACAGCTGCGGCAGGTCGAGCGGCTTCGGTACGTGGGCGTCCATCCCGTTGTCCAGGCAGCGCTGACGGTCGGCGGGCAAGGCACTGGCGGTCATCGCGATGATCGGCAGATCCCGCCCGCCCGGCAGCGCACGGATCGCCGCGGTCGCCGCGAACCCGTCCATGTCCGGCATCTGCACGTCCAGCAGCACGGCGTCGAAGGGCTGGGCGGCCGCGCGCACGCAGTCCACCGCCTGCCGCCCGGTGGCGGCCACGGTGACGGCCGCCCCCGCCCGCTCCAGGATCTCGCGCGCCACCTGCTGGCTGATGGCATTGTCGTCGGCCAGCAGCAGCCGGCGACCGTGCAGCGCCCGGCTGGCATCCCAGGCCGCCCCGGAAAGTCCGCCGTCCGGCCGCCCGCCCTCCACGCCCGACCGAAGCGCGGAACAATCCGGGGTGGGAATGGCGGCGGGCAGGCGGACGCCCTCGCCGGGCGGCTCCGTCCGGGCATAGGCGACGGTGACGGCATCGAGCAGGGTGGAGGCGGTGACCGGCTTCACCAGGAACCCGGCGGCACCGGCCTCCTCGAAACGGACGCCCAGCCGGTCGCGGCCATAACCGCTGATGACGATGATCATCGGGGTGCCGGCACGGGCGTCGGCGCGGATGCGCCGCGCCGCCTCAATCCCGTCCATCCCCGGCATCTTCCAGTCCATAAGCACGACGTCATAGGGCCGCCCGTCCGCCGCGGCACGCTCCAGTTCGTCGAGGGCGCCCTGTCCGTCGGCGCAGGCGGTCACCGTCCAGCCGAAGGCGGCGGCGATCTCGCCCAGCACCTCGCGCGCGGTGGCGTTGTCGTCCACCACCAGAACCGTCAGGTCGCGCGGGACCTGACGCGGCAGCCGCCCGTCCAGCCCGCCCGCGATCCCGTTCCCGGCCCCGGTTCCGGCATGAAGCCCGAACTCCGCATGGAAGCGGAAGATGCTGCCCTTGCCGGCTTCGCTCTCCACCTCCATGGTGCCGTTCATCAGCCGGACCAGCCGCGTGCAGATGGCAAGCCCCAGCCCGGTGCCGCCGAAGCGCCGGGTGGTGGAGCTGTCGCCCTGGCTGAAGGCCTGGAACAGCCGTTCGCGCTGCTCCGGCGCGATGCCGATGCCGGTGTCGCGCACCGCGAAGTCCAGCACGGCGCGGTCGTTGGACAGTGAGCGGACCCTGACCGCCACCACCACCTCGCCGGCCTCCGTGAACTTGATGGCGTTTCCGGCAAGGTTGATCAGTATCTGCTGCAGGCGCAGCGGATCGCCGATCAGGTCCAGCGGCACGTCCGGCGCCACGGAGAACAGGACGTCGATATCCTTCTCCTGCGCGGCGGAGCCGATGATCACCGCCAGCGTCTGCAACAGGTCGTCCAGGCGGAAATCGACCCGCTCCAGCTCCAGCTTGCCGGCCTCCACCTTGGAGAAGTCGAGGATGTCGTTCAGGATGCCCAGAAGCGATTGCGCCGACACCCGCACCTTGTGCACGTAATCCGTCTGCCGGTCGGTCAGCTCCGTCTGCTGAAGCAGGTGGATCAGCCCGAGGATCGCGTTCATCGGCGTGCGGATCTCGTGGCTCATGTTGGCGAGGAACTCGCTCTTGGCGCGGCTCGCCGCCTCCGCCGCCAGCCGGGCGCGCTGCATCGCCGCCTCCGCCCGCTTGCGCTCGGCGATCTCGTGGAAGACCACCACCGCCCCCTCCACCTTGCCGTCGGCCAGCATGGGCGAGGCGGTGTATTCCACCAGGAAGGGCTTCCCGGCCTTGGTCCAGTAGGTGTCCTCCAGCCCGCGCCGGCTTTCCCCGCTCAGCAGCACCGCGGTCACCGGGCACTCCAGCGCCGGAAAGTGAGAGCCGTCGGCGCGGCGGGAATGGATCAGCGCATGCAGGTTGCCGCCCAGAAGCTCCTCGTTGCCATAGCCGGTCAGCACCGAGGTGGCGGGATTGGCGAAGGTGATCCGCCCCTCGCGGTCGACGCCGCAGATGCTGTCGGAGGCTGAATGAAGGATCAGGTTCAGGCGGCGGTTGGCGCTGGAGAAGGCCTCGTTGGCGGACTCCAGCTCCCGCTTCTTGGCGTCGAGTTCGGCATTGGTATCGGCGAGCCGGTGACGGCCGGCCACCTCGCGCTCCAGGCTGCGCATGGCGGCGTAGGCCAGCCCGGCGCAGGCCAGCATCGCCAGCCCGACCAGGAGGCTGCCGCGGATCGTCCGCTCCCGCCATACCGCCAGTTCCGTCCGCTCCGACAGGGCGACGAAGACGACCAGCGGCAGGGTCGGCACCCGCTGATAGGACAGGATGCGCCACTCTCCCGGCACCGGTCCCTCCAACTCGAAGGTCTCGGTGGCGGCCTCGGCGGCATGGTGCAGCACGATCCTGCCGTCCGGCCCGTCCAGCGCTTCGCTGTTGGGGAAGCGCAGGATCGCCTTGCCGTCGGTACGGTAGACCGCCACCGCCGAACCGGCGCCGAGATCCAGGCTTTCATACAGCTGCTGGTAGTAGTCGAGGTCGATGTTGGCGTGGACGACCCCCAGGAAGCGGCCGTCCTGCAGGACCGGCCGGCTGACCGTGAAGGACTGGGAACCGCTCAGCCGCCCGGTGATCCGCTCGCCGACATGGAATTCGGCGCCGTCGCGGTGGACCTGGAAATAGCCGCGGTCGGCGGCATTGCCGCGGGGCACCGGAAACTGGCGGCTGGACAGCACATTGTCGCCGGTCGGGCCATGGACCCACAGGGCGGCGATTTCCGGCAGGGGGTCGACCATGTCGCGCACGGTGATCCATGCCTCGCGGTTGGTGTCCAGCCCCGGCATGCCGTAGCGGCTTATGAGATCCTGGGCCCGCCGGATGGCGAGGTCGGCGGTCGCAACCGTCCGGCGCACGTTTTCCTGCATGAGCCGCGCCGCCGCCTGCGCCTGTTCCCGCGCATGGCGCAGCGTTTCCGTCCGGTCGGCCCAGACCACGTAGCCCCAGAACCCGATGCCCAGAACCGCGATCAGCGAGAATGCGGCGGCCAGCAGCAGGCGCGGGCGTGCGGGCGAAAGGGCGGGTGCCGCAGCGTCGAACACGTTTCCGTCCATCATTGCCGAACCGTCGCCGCACCGCTGCCGTCGGCCGGCGCCTGCCGCCAACCATTCCGCCTACATCGGTTGGAGTATGGTCTGGCGCACTCCTCGACCGCAAGCAACTTGATGGGCGCAACGGTGACGATGGGGACATCCGGCGCTTGCGGGGGACCCCGACGGTACAGCCCCCCTTGCACCGCCTGCCTTTGCGCGCGGCCGGCGGCATCGTGCCCCATATTTATCATGCCGCCCGCTTCCGCTCCCGCCCCGTTGAAAGTGCCCGATCGATGGCCGACCGCCGCCTCGTCCCAGCCAAGTTCCTCCCAACCAACCCGTTGGGCGCCGGCCTGCTGGCTCTGGCGGTCTGCACCGTCCCGGCCGTGACGGCGCTGGCGCAGGGGGCGATGACGGGGCCGGTGCGGACGGACCCGATGCAGACGGTCGGCGCCGAGGTGCATGTGCGCATGGAAACGCTGCCCAAGCCCTATGCCACGCCAGCCGTCGCCAACGAGGCCGTGCTGGTGCCGCGGCCCGGCGACCAGCCGCTGCGGGCTCCGCGCGGCTTCACCGTTACCCTGTTCCGCGAGGGGGTGGAGAATGCCCGCAACCTGCTGGTCCTGCCCAACGGCGACGTGCTGGTGGCCCAGCAGCGGCCCGGCACCCTGACCCTGCTGCGCGACGGCGACAGCGATGGCCGCGCAGAGATGGCCCAGGTCTGGGCGGAGGGCTTCGACCATCCCTTCGGCCTCGCCTTCCATGACGGGGCGGTGCTGGTCGGCGACCTGAACGGGGTCTGGCGGCTGCCCTGGACGGCCGGGACCGCACATGCGGGGGAGCGGCGGCGGCTGACCCCGGAGGGCGCCTTCGGCAAGCGCGGCGGCCACAACACCCGCTCCGTCGTGGTGGCGCCGGACGGCCGGCATTTCTACGTCGGCATCGGGTCGGAGGGGAACATCGGGGTGGAGCCGGAACCCCGCGCCACCATCCAGGAGTTCCGCATCGACGGCAGCGGCCAGCGCCTGTTCGCCGGCGGGCTGCGCAATCCTGTCGGCCTCGCCTTCAAGCCGGGCACCGGCGACCTTTATGCCGTGGTGAACGAGCGCGACGGGCTGGGCGATCAGCTGGTCCCCGATTTCCTGACCGCGGTGGCCCCCGGCGGCTTCTATGGCTGGCCCCATTCCTACATCGGCGCCAACCCGCAGCCGGACCTGGCGGGGCGGCGCCCCGATCTGGTCAAGGCGGCGCTGGTGCCGGGACTGCTGTTCCAGGCCCATTCCGCGCCGATCGGGCTGGTGTTCGGCGACGCCACCCATTTCCCGGAACGCTACCGCATGGGCGCCTTCGTGGCTCTGCACGGGTCGTGGAACCGGTCCCGCCCCACCGGATACGCCATCGCCTTCGTGCCCTTCGACACCGCCCCCTTCGACAAGAACCGCCCGACCGGCACCTACGAGACCTTCGTCACCGGCTTCCGCATCGACAGCCGGTCGGACGGCGACGAGACGCCGCGGGTCTGGGGCCGGCCGAGCGGGCTGGCGGTCGCCGCCGACGGCGCCCTGCTGATCGCCGAGGACGCTTCCGGCACCGTCTGGCGGGTGGCCTATGCCGCAGCGGACCGGGAGCCGGAACCGGCCGCCAAGCCCTGACCGCGCCGCCGTCCAATCTGCGGCCCGGTCAACAGCACTCGTCCTCCAGCTGGCGCAGCATCGTCAGCCCCTCCTCGTCGTCGTGCTCCTCGAACAGGTCGGCGATGTAATAGATGTTGGAGCAGAGCAGGCAAAGCCCGTCGGCCTGCCGCTTCAGCGGATCCTCGGCAACCGCCAGCTTGGCGCGAAACCGTTCCCAGAAGGCATTGGTCTTGGCCGGATCGTCGATGTGCATGTACAGCCGCTCGATGATGCGGCGGCTGTTGCCCTCGCAGTCGATTCCCTTGAACGAGACGTAACGGTCGGGCGCGTCGATGCTGTCCACGGGATGCGGCCTCCTCATGCCGGTTGCCAGGGGTGGGGAACATGGCACCGATGCTTTCCCGCCCGCGACCCTGCCTGCAAGCCGCGCTGCACCAGCGGCATCCCGCCTGCGCGAACGGTGGAATCGCTGCATGAATGGAGACGCCTAAAGCGCCAGCCGTTTTTTCAGCGCGTCGGCCCGGTTACGGCTGACCGGCACGCGGGGGGCGCCGGGGGCGGCCATGACGAAGGCGGCGCGGCCGTCCTGCCGCTCCACCGCGCGGGCATGGCGCAGGTTGACGATGTAGCCGCGATGGGTGCGCACGAAGGACCGCGGGTCGAGCCGCGCCTCCAGTTCCGACAATGGCAGGCCGCAGAAGAAGGCGCCGTCGCCGGTGTGGACGGTGGTGTAATGGCCGTCGGCCTGCAGATACACGGCATCGGCCGGGTCGAGCAGGACGATGCCCTGCCCCTTTTCCACCGGCAGCTTGACCAGCGGTTCGCTCACGGAGCCGGATGGCGGCGGCGCGAGAGCCTGCGCATCGGCCGCAATGGACCGCGCCGCCTCCATCAGCATCAGGGCGGTGACGGCATTCCCCTCACCCAGCGCCGCGGCGGGCGCCAGCGCGGTCGCCTTCACCACCAGAACCCGGCCGGGCAGCGCCACCATCATCGAACAGGCGGAGGCGGGAGCCGAAGGGTCGCCCGCCGCGGCCAGCAGCAGTTCCACCTTGGCCCGGAGCGAGGGCGGGTGCAGGTCGTGCAGATAGGCGCCGACCAGCCCGGCCGCGCGTTCCCCCAGCAGCCGCACCGCCGCCGGGTTGAGGGTCAGCACGCGCCGTGCGCTGTCCAACAGCACCAGCCCGACGTCCATGTTCTGCAACGCATAGTCCATGGACGCCCACTATAGCGGTGATTCAGTCCTGGCTCCCGCCTTTCCGCTTGTCGCCCTGGACCAGGGCGGCGACGACGCCGTGGAAGGTGCGCACCTCCTGCTCGGTCATCTCCATGCGTTCGAAGGCATTGCGCAGGGTGCGGACCATCGACGGGCGCTTCTCCTCGCTGGTGAAGAAGCCGGTGCGGTCCAGCGCCGCCTCCAGCCGCTCGAAGAAGTTCACCCGCTCCGCCATCGTCGCCGGGCGGGTCTGGCCGGTGTGCAGGAAGCGGTCGGGCGTGCGGTCGCCGGCCTGGAACCACTCGTAGCCGATCAGCAGAACCGCCTGCGCCAGGTTGAGCGAGGAGAAGGCCGGGTTCAGCGGCACCGTCACCAGCGTCTGGGCGAAGGTCAGGTCGTCGTTGACCAGCCCGGTGCGCTCCGGCCCGAACATCACGCCGACCTTCTGACCGGCGGCATAGCGTTCCCGCATCTCGCCCGCCGCGACGCGCGGGGTGACGAAGCGCTGGATCATGTCGCGGGTGCGCACCGTGGTGGCGTAGACCGCTTCCAGGTCGGCGACCGCATCGGCCGTAGTCTCGAAGATCTTCGCGTTGTCGATGACGAGATCGGCGCCGGAGGCTGCGGCGCTGGCCTTCGGGTTCGGCCAGCCGTCGCGCGGCTTGACGAGGCGCAGGTCGGTCAGCCCGCAATTCAGCATCGCGCGCGCGCAGGCGCCGATGTTCTCGCCGAGCTGCGGCTGCACCAGGATGACGGCGGGGCCGCCGAGGATGGACTCACGCGTGGGGTTCTGGCCGGAGGTCATGGGCGTACATGCTGTTGAAACGACACTTGCCCCCACCCCGACCCTCCCCCGCTGGGCGGGGGAGGGAGCAAGCGCTTGTTCGGGAGAGTGGCGGCAGTCCCCTCTCCCGCCCAGCGGGGGAGGGTTAGGGTGGGGGTCTAACTTTTCCGCCTATTCCTGCTGTTCCGCCTTCTCCGCCTCGACCTTCACCGGGCCGCCGTCGATGGCGGTCAGGCGCTTCTTCAGGTCGGAGACGTCGGCGAACAGGCGCTTCAGGCGGGCGAGGCCCTTGTATTGTTCGAAGGCGCGGGCGCGGGGCACGGCGGGATAGCCCATCCACACCGACTTCGGCGGGATGTCCATGCCGACGCCGGAATTGGCGGCCACCACCGCGTCGCTGCCGATCTTCACATGGTCGGCGACGCCCACCTTGCCGGCCAGCACCACGCGGTCGCCGATCACCGTGCTGCCGGCGACGCCGACATGGCCGCACAGCATGCAGTTGGTGCCAACCTGGACGTTGTGGCCGATCTGGACGAGGTTGTCGATCTTGGTGCCGTTGCCGATGCGGGTGGCCGTCACCGTGCCGCGGTCGATGGTGGCGCCGGCGCCGATCTCGACATCGTCGCCCAGGATCACCGTGCCGATGGAGTTCACCCGGCGGATCAGCACGTTGGTGCCGACGACGCGGCCGGTGGTCTTGGCCGATTCGACGCTGCCCGGCTCCGGCGTGACGAAGCTGAAGCCGTCGTTGCCGACGGCGGCATTGGGATGGATGATGCAGCGGGCGCCCATCTCCACCCGCTCGCCAATGCGGGCACCGGGGTGCAGCAGGCAACCGTCGCCGATTACCGCGTCGGCACCGACCGTGACGTGCGGCAGGACGATGGCGCCGGCCCCGATGCGGGCCCGCGGACCGATATAGGCGAAGGGAGCGATGGAGGCATCCGGCGCCACGACCGCGTCGGGCGCCACATAGGCCTGCGGCGACACCCCCGGTTCGGCATGGACCGGCTTCTCGAAGATGTCGAGCATCCCGGCCATGGCATAGCGCGGGCGCTTCACCACGATGCGGTTCCCGATGCCGTCCGGCACCTCGACCCCTTCGGCGACCACGGCGGCGACCGCCTTGCTTCCGGGCAGTAGGGCCAGAAGGTCCTTGTCCATCGCCAGCGCCAGATCCTCCGGCCCTTCCGCCTCCGACGGGTGGACGGCGCGGCGGACGGTCAGGGTTCCGTCGCCTTCGACCGTCGCGCCCAGCGCTTCGGCGATCTCGGCCAAGGTACGGGGAGACTGGGGCATGGCAGGCTGGGTCATGGGGGGAGCACCGGTGTCAGAGTCTTCACGAACCGCCCTGCCGGACGGCGCGGCGGACCCTAACACGGGCGTCCGGCGGATGGCGAGGTGTCAGAACGCGGCCCCGGCCTGCGCATCCCCCGCCTGCCCGGTCTTGGCGCCCGGCCGCAGCCAGCCCTTCACCCGCTCCTTCACCCGCCGCAGCATCGGCTGGCGCGCCTGGACCGCATAGTATTTGCGCACCGTCTCCAGGATCTCCCAGGTGCCGGTGAAGCCCATCGGCAGGACCAGCGCGTCGCCGGCCCGGTATTCCCGCGGGGTCCCGCCTTCCGGCGTGATGATGACGCGGCCGGTCAGCAGGACGCAGAACTCGTGGTACGGCCAGTCCTTCATCGCCACGATGCCCGGCGTGCACTGCCACACCCCCGACTTGAAGCGGCCATAGTCGCCGTCGAACAGGTTGCGGTGAATCTCCTGCGGCTGGCCGGCCAGGATGGCGCCGAAGACCGCCGGCTTGCCGACCTCATCATCGGCGATGCGGCGGCTTTCGATGGGCACGGGGGTGAAATCGGGCATCGGCTCTCCCGGTCGGAAAAGGGTGTGAGGCTCGGCGGCGCCCCTGCGCAACACCACAAGCCCCCGAAGGTTCCCGGCGGGTTCGAAAAAATCAGCCTCCCAGATTGATTATCTCCACCCGCCGGTTGGCTGCCGCCTTCGGGTCGTCGGGCAGCAGCAGGTCCCGCGCGCCCATGCCCGATGCCTCCAGCCGGTCGCGGCGGATTTGGTGGTTCGACACCAGATACTCGACCACCGCCGCCGCCCGCCGCCGGGACAGGGCGAGGTTCGCCGCATCGCCGCCGACGGCATCGGTGTGGCCGACGATGCGGAAGCGCGTGTTGCCCGCCGTCGTCATCACCGCCGCCACCTTGTCCAGGATCGTCCGCGACTCCGGCTTGATGCGGGCGGAGTTAAAGTCGAACTCCACCCGGAAGGCGGCGCGCAGTTCCGGTGCCGGCAGGGCCGCCGGTCCAGGCAGCGGCGGCAGCGCCACCGGCCCGGGGGGAGCGGCCACCTTTGCCGGCGGCGGTACCGCGGGGCGCTGCATCGTCACCGGCGGGCAGTTCGCGCCGGTGGTGCCGAGCAGCGCCGCCTGGATCTCGCATTCGCTGGGATTCGGCCCCAACGGCACGGCCGGATTGGGCAGCGCCTGGGCGCCTGCCGCGACCGGCAGCACCAGCCATGCGCAAGCACCAAGCATCAGGCCGAGCCGCATGGCCGCATTGTTCGGACCGCGGACGGTCGTGTCACATTGCCCGTGGAACAGTCCTGCGTGCATCTGTACGATCCCGGTCCGTATCTTTCGTATAGGGCGCTTGGGAGGAAACAAGCATGAAATCGCTGAAGGCTCTGCTCGCCGGCATCGCGCTGGCCGCGCTGACGGTTCCCGCCGTTCTGGCCGGTGCTGCGAACGCTGCCGACTATAAGGCGGAGTACAAGCTTTCCACCGTTCTGGGCAAGCCTTTCCCCTGGGGTGTGGGCGGCGACCGCTGGGCCGAATTGGTCAAGGAGAAGACGGGCGGCCGCATCAACATCAAGATGTATCCCGGCACCTCGCTGGTGAACGGCGACCAGACCAAGGAATTCACAGCGCTCCGCCAGGGCACCATCGACATGGCGGTCGGCTCCACCATCAACTGGTCGCCGCAGGTGAAGGAGCTGAACCTCTTCTCCCTGCCCTTCCTGATGCCCGACCACAAGGCGCTGGACGCCCTGACCCAGGGCGAGGTGGGCAAGAAGCTGTTCGACCTGCTCGCCACCAAGGACGTCGTGCCTCTGGCCTGGGGAGAGAACGGCTTCCGCGAGATCTCCAACTCCAAGCACCCGATCCGCACGCCCGCCGATCTGAAGGGGCTGAAGATCCGCGTCGTCGGTTCGCCGCTCTACCTCGACACCTTCACGGCGCTCGGCGCCAACCCGACGCAGATGAGCTGGGCCGACGCGCAGCCGGCGCTGTCCACCGGCGCCGTCGACGGCCAGGAGAACCCGCTGACCATCTTCGTCGCCGCCAAGCTGGCGACGCTGGGCCAGAAGAACCTGACGCTGTGGGGCTATGTCGCCGACCCGCTGATCTTCGTGGTCAACAAGGAGGTGTGGGCGAGCTGGTCGAAGGAGGACCAGGAGGCCGTGCGCGCTGCCGCCGTGCAGGCCGCGGCCGAAGAGGTCGCCCTGTCCCGCAAGGGGATCACCGCCGAGGACGACAGCCTGCTGAAGGACATCGCCGCCCAGGGCGTCGAGGTCGTCCGTCTGACGCCGGAGCAGCAGAAGGCCTTCCAGACCGCCACCCAGCCGGTCTTCGACAAGTGGGCCAAGCAGATCGGTCCCGATCTGGTGAAGGCCGCCCAGACCGCCATCACCGAGCGGAAGTAAGCTCCTTCTCGCCCGAATGACGAAAACGGCGCCCTCCGGGGGCGCCGTTTTTCATGACCGCAAAGCACTTGCTTGTGATGCGTGCCTGAGCGGATTGCGCTACAACTTCTCCAACTTGCCGGATGGTTTGCGGAGCGGGCGCGTATGACGTCGGAAATGCTGCTGGCGCTGTTCTGCATCGGTGCCACCCTGCTGTTCCTGGCGGTCCGGCGCGGGTTGATCCTACGCACCGACCAGGAAATCCGCCGCGCCGGCGCAACCCTGATCGCGGAGCGCGATGCGCTTGAACGTCAGGCTAACGAGCTTGAGGCCATGCAGGCCGGCATCGGAGCGATGAAGGCCAAGCTGGTCGAGCTGTCGACCGACAAGCTGGTTCTCAGCCGCCGCGGCGGCAAGCGTACCGCGGCATCCCGCCGCTTCATTCACGAGATCGGCCGGCCGGAGCCCGGGCGCAAATGCTTCGCCTTCCGGCTGGCGATGGCGCCGGGCTTCGTCGGCCGGCCTGACGCCAAGGCGGTGGTCCATCCCGCCATCTGGCGTTTCGAGAATGTGGCGCAGGTGTGGGCCGCCGATTTCGCCGCTGCCCAGATGCTGACCCGCAGCATCTTCCATGAAGGCGTCGGCGTGACGGTTTCCGGCGAGGATGCCGAGCAAGACGCCGTTGCGGGAGCCGCCGCGCCATGACCATCCTTTGGGTGCTGGGGGCGGTCGCCAGCCTGGGTGCCGGTGTGGTGGGAGAACGGATCCTCGGCATCCGCGCCCGCCGCCAGTCGCAGAAGCTGGCCGCGCTGAAGGAGCGGCTGGACGTCTACGCCAATTACGCCAAGCTCGCCGCCGTCCGCCGTGTGGAGACGGAGGAAACGCTGGCCGGCCTGCGCCGCGAAGTGGCGGAGGTGGAGGGCGAGATCCTGTCCCTGCAATCGGCCGTGACCGACGAGGCCGCACTTGCGCCGATGGAGTTTTATTCCGTCGACCGGGTCGCCCGTTCCGGCGGCCCGCTGTGGTACGTCGCGGTGGAGGCGCTGGACGCCACCGCTCCGTGGTCGGGCGTGCGTCATTACGCCGTCGCCGCCGAGAGTGCGGAGGACGCGCGCAAGCGGATCGCCGAACGCTATCCCTCGCCCACCGCCTTCGCCATCTCCCCCGCCGCGCAGTTGGTGTTGCCGGAGCGTTGAGGGGCTTCGGTGTCGTAGCGTGGTCGGCTTCGATTGCCCCCACCCTAACCCTCCCCCGCTACGCAGGGGAGGGAACTCCGCCACTCTCCCGACTCAGCCCAATCCCCTCCTCCGCCCAACTCTCGCACAAAGCTCTGCTTTGTGCTGCCGCGACAGGCGGACCATAGGTCCGCTGAGAGCGGGGGAGGGTCAGGGTGGGAGTGTAATTCACCAAAAAAGAAAGGGGGCGCCCCACCAGAGCGCCCCCTTCCCCATCACCCTTCGATCAAGCGTTGTTCATGCGGTTGTCGATCAGGTCGGTCACCACGCCCGGATCGGCGAGCGTCGAGGTGTCGCCCAGGCTGTCATGCTCGTTCGCGGCGATCTTGCGCAGGATGCGGCGCATGATCTTGCCCGAACGGGTCTTCGGCAGGCCGGGAGCCCACTGGATCAGGTCGGGCGAGGCGATCGGGCCGATCTCCTTGCGGACCCAGGCGACCAGTTCCTTGCGCAGCTCTTCCGTCGGGGTCTCGCCGGCGTTGAGCGTGACGTAGGCGTAGATGCCCTGGCCCTTCAGGTCGTGCGGATAGCCGACGACCGCGGCCTCGGCGACCTTCGGGTGGGCGACCAGGGCGCTTTCGACCTCGGCGGTGCCCATGCGGTGGCCGGACACGTTGATGACGTCGTCGACGCGGCCGGTGATCCAGTAATAGCCGTCGGCGTCGCGGCGGCAGCCGTCACCGGTGAAGTACTTGCCCGGGAAGGTCGAGAAGTAGGTCTGGACGAAGCGCTCATGATCGCCGAACACCGAGCGCATCATGCCGGGCCATGCGTCGGCGATGCAGAGGTTACCCTCGGTCTCGCCTTCCAGGATCTGGCCTTCGTTGTCGACGACGACCGGCTGCACACCGAAGAACGGCTTGGTCGCCGAGCCCGGCTTCTGGCCGATGGCGCCGATCAGCGGGGTGATCAGAATGCCGCCGGTCTCCGTCTGCCACCAGGTGTCGACGATCGGGCAGCGGGCATCGCCGACCACGTTGTAATACCACAGCCACGCTTCCGGGTTGATCGGCTCGCCGACCGAACCCAGCACGCGGAGCGAGGCGCGCGACGTCTTCTTGACCGGGCCCTCGCCCTCGCGCATCAGCGACCGGATGGCGGTGGGGGCGGTGTAGAAGATGTTGACCTTGTGCTTGTCGATGACCTGCCAGAAACGCGAGACGTCCGGGTAGGTCGGGATGCCTTCGAACATCAGCGTGGTGGCGCCGTTGGCGAGCGGGCCGTAGACGATGTAGCTGTGGCCGGTGACCCAGCCCACGTCGGCCGTGCACCAGTAGACTTCGCCGTCCTTGTAGTCGAAGACATACTGGTGGGTCATCGACGCATAGACGAGATAGCCGCCGGTGGTGTGCAGCACGCCCTTCGGCTTGCCGGTCGAACCGGAGGTGTAGAGGATGAACAGCGGATCCTCGGCGCTCATCTCCTCCGGGGGGCAGTCGGCGGAAACGCTCTCCATCTCCTCATGGTACCAGAGATCGCGGCCCTCGGTCCAAGCGACGTTGCCGCCGGTGTGCTTGACGACCAGCACATGCTTGACCATCGGTGCGCCGGCAACCGCCTTGTCCGCGTTGGCCTTCAGCGGCACCTTGCGACCGCCGCGCAGGCCCTCGTCGGAGGTGATGACGAAATGGCTGTCGCAGTCGACGATGCGGTCCTTCAGGCTGTCGGGCGAGAAGCCGCCGAAGACGATGGAGTGCACGGCGCCGATGCGGGTGCAGGCCAGCATCGCATAGGCGGCCTCCGGGATCATCGGCAGGTAGATGGTGACGCGGTCGCCCTTCTTGACGCCGTTCTTCTTCAGGACGTTGGCGAGGCGGCTGACCTTCTCGTGCAACTCCTTGTAGGTGATGGCCTTGGAAACGCCGGGGTCGTCGCCTTCGAACAGGATGGCGGTCTGGTCGCCGCGGGTCGCCAGATGACGGTCGATGCAGTTGGCCGAAACGTTCAGCGTGCCGTCATAGAACCAGCGGATGTGAACGTCGTCGTTGAAGTTGACGTCCTTCACCTTGCTGTAGGGCTTGATCCAGTCGAGCCGCTTGCCCTGCTCGCCCCAGAAGGCCTCGGGGTCCTTGACCGACTGCTCGTACATGCGGGCATAGGCGTCCGCATTCACGTGGGCGGTCGCCGCGATCTCGGGCTTCACCGGAAAGAAGCTGTTGTCGGTCATGAGTGCGATTCCCCCGTGGTGCTTCCGAATTGGCCGGAAGATGTTGCAGGGCGGCGGGCCGCCGCCCGGAATTGAGCGGCATTATCCACACAAGTTGCGGGACGAACAAGCGAATCGGCCCCCGCAGGCCCCCCGACCAAAGGAGGATTGTGTCGCTGATTTTGCAGCGCGAGACTGTTTCTTCCCCAAGCATACCCAGGCATTTCAGGGCGCGCAGGATCCGGCACCGCACCTCTCCGGATTCCCCCCAGCCCCTTTGCCGCGACCATCCGCCGCGCCGCGGTGCAAAAACGCGTCCTGACCGTCTTGCAACGGGTGATCCTTTGCTTAACCCGACCTTAACCGGGTGGCAGCTATAGAATTGCTGCATCACGGTAACGATCATCGTCGGCAAGGATTGCAATGCCCAGCACCACGAACGCGGACGATCTTCCCGAAACCGGCGAGCGCAGCGACCGCCTCGCCGGTCTGGCCGACCGCACCAGCCTGACGGCCATCGACGCCACGCTGCGCACCCTCGCCGCTCCCCTGACCGCGAACTCCGCCGCCGGCATGGCGGACATCGCCCGGCGCATGATGCAGGCGACCAGCGACTTCCGCGCCGTGATGCAGGAGGCGGCGGAGTAGGACACGGTCCCGCAATCCGCCGTCCCCGCCGCCAGCACTCCGTCGTCATTTCATCCAACAGCGGCCCCAAGGAGGCTGCCCCTACCCTCCAAATCGCTGTCGCCCGCACCCGCCACACGGAATAGACTTTGCGTTTCGGTGGATGGCCGGAGTGGACGTGTCATGACCGAGGCCGATAAAGTCTTCGCAGGAGCCATCCCGGCACTTTACGACCGGTATCTTGGCCCGCTCATTTTCGAGCCTTATGCGCGCGATCTGGCTGAACGGCTCGCGGGTTTCCAGGGACGGCTCCTCGAAACGGCAGCCGGCACCGGGATCGTAACGCGCGCCCTGGTCCACACCCTTCCCGCCGACGCCGCCATCGTCGCCACGGACATCAGCCAGCCGATGCTCGACCATGCGGCGAAAGGTCTGGACGCGCCACGGGTGACATGGCGACAAGCCAACGCGTTGAGCCTGCCCTTCGCAGATGCCAGCTTCGATGCGGTGGTCTGCCAATTCGGAGCGATGTTCTTCCCGGACAAGCCCGCCGGCTTCGCCGAGGCGCACCGGGTGTTGAGTTCGGGCGGCCGGTTCCTGTTCAGCGTGTGGGATCGCATCGAGGAGAACGACATCGCCGCGGTCGTCGACCCCGCGATCGCGGCTGCCTTCCCCGACGACCCGCCCAGCTTCCTGACCCGCATCCCTCATGGCTATTGCGACAAGGAGCGGATCGACCAGGATCTTCGCACAGCCGGCTTCAGACGGATCGCCACCGAGACGGTGACGCTCCGCAGCCGGGCCGCCTCCGCCGCGGACCCGGCGACCGGCTTCTGCCAGGGAACGCCGCTGCGCAGCGAGATCGAGGCGAGGGATGCAAGCCGTCTCGATGAGGTGACCGATCAGGTCGCCCGGGCGATCGCACAACGGTTCGGTGACGGCAGGATCGACGGCAAAATCCAGGCGCACGTCATCATGGCCACCGCCTGAAGGCTCCAGGCGTCCAGCCGTGCAGGCGAGAGGCCGTCAGGACACCGCTGCTCGGGCAAAGGTCGGGAGCCGGCCGGTTTTCCGCACTCCCGTCGCCCTCGGCCATCCCTCAAGCCGGAACGCCGACCCCCGCCAGATCGCACACCCGCGCCCACTCCTCCTCGCTGACCGGACAGACCGACAGGCGCGACTGGCGGACCAGGGCCATGGACTGCAGCAGCGGGTCGGCCTTGATCTGCTTCAGCGTGACGGACGTCTTCACCGGCATCACCGGAGCGACGTCGACCATGCCGAAGCGGCCGGACTCGTCGCTGGGATCCGGATAATAGGTGCGGACGATCTCGACGATGCCGACGATCTCGAGCCCTTCGTTGGAGTGATAGAAGAAGGCGCGGTCGCCCACCTCCATCGCCTTCAGATTGTTGGACGCCTGGTAATTGCGCACCCCGTCCCAATGGGTCCGGCCGTCGGCGACCATGCGGTCCCAGGAATATTTGAACGGCTCGGATTTCACCAACCAGTAGGCCATCGCCGGCACTCTCCCGCTCAGGCCTTGGGGTAGACGCGGCGCCAGGGCCGGATCGTCACGCTGTCGAACAGGCCGGCCTTGGCATAGGGGTCGCCGGCGGCGAACGCTTGCGCGGCGGCGGCATCGGCGCACTCGACGATCAGCAGGCTGCCGACCATGCCGCTCTGGTCGTCCGACAGCAGCGGGCCGGCGGCGAAGATGCGGTCGGCGTTGGCTTCCAGATAGGCCAGATGTTCGGTGCGGTTGGCGGCGCGAACATCGGCGGCACCCGCCTTGTCGACGCAATGGAACATGAACAGCATGCGGTCCCCTCCTCCATACGGTGGAGCGGGAGCCTAGATCGGATCGCGGAAAATCGGAATCGATTTGAAGCGTAAATCCGATCGCAAGAATTTGAATGCAGGGGACGGCGGCGGGAAAGCGCGGGCTTGCCCCTTCGGCTTTATGCCACCACGCGCGGATGCCGCGGCGGCGCCTTGCCGCCTTTGCACGGGCTGTAGCCGCCGGGGTTGATGCGGCCGAGTCTGATGCCGGCGCGCTCGATTTCGCCGAAGCCGCGCAGCCCCATCTCCTGCGTCGCGGCCAGCGCGATGCGGCCGCAGGCTTCGGCATCGCTGCCGGCATGGTGATGGTCGAGCGCGATGCCCAGGAAATCGGCCAGATGGTTCAGCCTGTGTGCGGTCAGCGTCGGCCAGGCACGGCGCGCCAGCACGACAGTGCAGAGATAGTCGCAGGCCGGCCAATCGAGCCCGTAGTCGGTCAGGGTGTGGCGCAGAACGCTGAGGTCGAAAGCGGCGTTGTGCGCCAGGATCAGCCGGCCCTGGACCCGCTCGCGCAGGGCCGCCCAAACCTCCGGGAACTCTGGCGCTCCGGCCACGTCCTCTTCCCGGATGCCGTGGATGGCGCTGTTGAAGGAATTGAAGCGCAGTTCGCGCGGGCGGATCAGATGCTCTTCCGTCCCGGTCACGCGGCCGTTCTCGATCCAGGCGACGCCGATGGAGCAGGCGCTGGTGCGGGTCTCGTTGGCGGTTTCGAAATCGATGGCGACGGCGTGGCCGGAGATGACGGTCATTGATGTCCGATTTGCAGGCGGGTCAGAGGCGGAGAATGCTGGCGAGATCCTCGGGCAACGCCTCTTCCGCAGCCAGCACCCGCAGCTTCAGCAGGCTGGCGACCGCCATGGCATCGGTGATCGCGCCGGCCAGCACCATGTCGATCACCTCGGCGAAGGGTACGCGGCGGACCGCCAGCACCTCGGTTTCGTCGGGAGCGGACTCGCCCTGCTCCAGGCCCCAGGCGACGAAGGTATGGGCGACCTCGTCGGTGATGCAGTTGGACAGGTGAAGCTTCATCAGCGGCATCCAGCGCCGCGCCGTGAGGCCGGTCTCCTCGCGCAGTTCGCGCGCCGCCGATTCCTGCGGCTCCACCCCCTTGCGCCCGCCTCCTTCCGGAATTTCCCAGCTGTATTGCTTCAGCGGGAACCGATACTGGCCGACCAGCGTCACCGTGCCGTCGTCGTGGATCGGCACCACGCCGGTGGCGAGGCTGCGGGGATGGACGACGCCGTAGATGCCGGGAGCGCCCTTCGGGGTCAGAACCTTATGCTCGACCACCTCCATCCAGGCATTCTCGTACTTCGTCGTGCTGGTCAGCACGGTCCAGGGATTGCCGGTGGACTCACCGGTTTCGATCGGCACGCGAGGCCCCCTCCGTCGGTTGCGGCCGGAGTATAGGGAGACAGCCCTGGGGTCGCAATGGCCGCACCTCAGCAGGTCACAGACAAAAAATGATAAAATTTTCCAACAATTAGGGGTAACAAAGTCCAAATCGTTAAATAATGGTTTCTTGACAGACAAATCGACCGCACTTACTTCTAAATCGCGGCAGGAAAAGTCGTGGTCATACTCCGAATGGGCGGGGCGACAGCCGACCCATTGACCTGGAAAGGGCAGCTACGTGGCTCCGCAGTTTAATCCACAGGATTTGGAGCGGTGGCGAAACCCCGACTGGCGTATCCGTTTGACCGCTTGGTGGGAAGGGTATGACCTCTCCCGGTTGTCCTGCGTTAAAAACCGGTCTGCCCTGCGTAACTCGACGGACGGGCGCAGGCACGGGCCGGTCAATGCGGTCGGCACCGCGTTCGGCCCTTCCGCTCCCTCCCCTGCTGCGGTCGATCCGCCTCCATCCGGCCCGGCAGCCGGCGGCAATCCGGAACTGGACCGGCTGGCGTCGATGCAACTCGACCGCCACGGCGAACCCGTCTGGTCGCCGGCACGCAGCGAGGGTGCGCAGCTTCTGTGGGGCCAGGACATGACCGGACCAGAGGAGGCGGCATGGATGGTCGACTGCGTCCGCTCCTTCGGGTTGAACCCGGCCAAGAGCGTGCTGGACCTGTCGGCCGGCCTGGGCGGAACCGCCCGTGCGCTGGTGGAAAGCTGCGACACCTGGGTGACCGGGCTGGAGCCGTCGCCGCTGCTGGCGAAGCTGGCGATGGACCGGTCGAAGGCGCTGGGACTGTCGAAGAAGGCACCGGTCGCCCAGTACGACCCGGAGCATTTCAACCAAGCCGGCAGCTTCGACCTCGTCATGGCCGACCGCATCGTCCACCGGGTTCGCGACAAGGAGCTGTTCCTGGACCGGGTCGGCGACTGCGTGAAGCCCAAAGGCGGCATCGCCCTGTTCGATTACGTGATCGACGGTGCCCCCGGTTCCTGGGACGCCTGGAGCGCATGGCGGGACGAGGAGCCGATGGAGGTCTATCCCTGGACCGCCACCCGCATGGCGGACGAGTTGACCCAGCGCAACCTCGACCTCCGCATCACCGAGGATCTGACCCAACTGCACCGCCGCCACATCATCGACCGGGTGCGCAAGCTCGCGGACACGCTGACGAACGCCGTGCCGACGGCGCCTGTGCTGGCGGCACTGAAGCGCGAGCTTGCCCTTTGGTGGGCGCGGCTGAAGGTGCTGGGCAGCGGCCTGCGCTTCGTCCGCTACGTGGCGGTGAAGCCGGCGTAAGATTCCGAAGCAGGCCTCCCTAATGTTCATATGAGTAAAGAAAGCATCCGCCGTTGCAGCATAGGATGTTCGGCGGATATTTCCCGAGGACCACCCCGACGGTCAGGTTTGGGACGATGCTCCACGACCATGCCCATGCTCCCGCTTTCTTCGAGCCAAGCGTTTGATCTGTACCGCGCACGCCCTACATCTTGCCTGCATGACGCGCGGGCGCCGTTGCGGCCGCCCCAGTCTTTTGGACGATCTCCGGCGTCCTTCTGACCGTCATCACCCGGACCGTAACCGAAGCGCTCTCCCAAGCGCCGCCCAAGGCGCATGCCCGACCCAAAGCCAAGGAGGCTTCCCGTGACCACCTTCACCGGTCAGGATTCGCTGAAGACCCGCCGCTCGCTCACCGCAGGCGGCAAGAGCTACGACTATTTCAGCCTGAAGGCCGCCGAGGAGGCGGGTCTCGGCGATCTGTCGCGGCTGCCGTTCTCGATGAAGGTGCTGCTGGAAAACCTGCTGCGCTTCGAGGACGGGCGCACCGTCTCCGTCGACGACGTGAAGGCGGTGGCCCAATGGCTGGTCGACAAGCGGTCCGACCGTGAAATCGCCTATCGTCCGGCGCGCGTGCTGATGCAGGACTTCACCGGCGTGCCGGCGGTCTGCGATCTGGCGGCAATGCGCGAGGCGATGGCGTCGCTGGGCGGCGACCCGACGAAGATCAACCCGCTGGTGCCGGTCGACCTCGTCATCGACCATTCGGTGATGGTCGATTATTTCGGCGGCAATGACGCCTTCCAGAAGAACGTCGATCTGGAGTTCGAGCGCAACCTCGAACGCTACGAGTTCCTGCGCTGGGGCCAGAAGGCCTTCGACAATTTCCGCGTGGTGCCGCCGGGTACCGGCATCTGCCATCAGGTGAACACCGAATATCTGGCGCAGGTGGTGTGGACCGACGGCGATCCCTCGGGCAAGCCGGTGGCCTATCCCGACACGCTCGTCGGCACCGACAGCCACACCACCATGGTCAACGGTCTGTCCGTGCTGGGCTGGGGCGTCGGCGGCATCGAGGCGGAAGCCGCGATGCTGGGCCAGCCGATCTCCATGCTGATCCCGGAAGTCGTCGGCTTCAAGCTGACCGGCCGAATGAAGGAGGGATTGACCGCCACCGATCTGGTGCTGACCGTCACCCAGATGCTGCGCAAGAAGGGAGTCGTCGGCAAGTTCGTGGAGTTCTTCGGGCCGGGCCTGGACAGCATGACGCTGCCCGACCGCGCCACCATCGGCAACATGGCGCCGGAATATGGCGCCACCTGCGGTATCTTCCCCATCGACGCCGAGACCATCCGCTATCTGACCTTCACCGGCCGCGATCCCGACCGCGTCGCGCTGGTCGAGGCCTATGCCAAGGCCCAGGGCATGTGGCGCGAGCCGGGCAGTCCCGATCCGGTCTTCACCGACGTGCTCGAACTGGACATGGGGACGGTGGAGCCGTCGCTGGCCGGGCCGAAGCGCCCGCAGGACCGCGTCGCCCTGTCGGCGCTGGCCCAGGGCTTCGCCAAGGACATGACCGAGGCCTACAAGGCCGACGACCCCAGGAAGGCGGTCCCGGTCAAGGGTGCCGACTACAGCCTGGAACAGGGTGCGGTCGTCATCGCCGCCATCACCTCCTGCACCAACACCTCCAACCCGGCGGTGCTGGTCGCCGCCGGCCTGCTGGCCAAGAAGGCGGTGGAGAAGGGGCTGAAGCAGAAGCCGTGGGTGAAGACCTCGCTGGCGCCGGGCAGCCAGGTGGTCACCGATTATCTCGCCAAGGCCGGTCTGCAACCCTATCTGGACCGCATCGGCTTCAACATCGTCGGCTATGGCTGCACCACCTGCATCGGCAACTCCGGCCCGCTGCCCGAGCCCATCGCCGCGGCGGTGGAGGAGGGTAACCTCGTGGTCGGCGCCGTGCTGTCGGGCAACCGCAACTTCGAAGGCCGCGTCAATCCGCACACCCGCGCCAACTATCTGGCCTCGCCGCCGCTGTGCGTTGCCTATGCGCTGGCCGGCAACCTGAACATCGACCTGACGACGGAGCCGATCGGCGAGGGCACCGACGGCCCGGTCTATCTGAAGGACATCTGGCCGACCAACCGCGAGGTCCAGGACGCCATCGACGCCTCGCTGACCGCCGACATGTTCCGCAGCCGCTATTCCGACGTGTTCAAGGGCCCGGAGCAGTGGCAGGCCATCGCCACCGCCGAAGGCCAGACCTACCAGTGGCAGGAGGGCTCCACCTATGTGAAGCTGCCGCCCTTCTTCAGCGGCCTGACCAGAACGCCGGATCCGGTGTCGGACGTGCGGGGCGCCCGGGCGCTGGCGGTGCTGGGCGATTCTATCACCACCGACCACATCTCCCCCGCCGGTTCGATCAAGAGGACCAGCCCGGCCGGCGAATACCTGCTGAGCTATCAGGTCCGTCCGCAGGACTTCAACAGCTACGGCGCCCGCCGCGGCAACCATGAAGTCATGATGCGCGGCACCTTCGCCAACATCCGCATCCGCAACGAGCTGATCCCCGGCGTCGAAGGCGGCGAGACGAAGCATTATCCGTCGGGCGAACAGCTGCCGATCTACACCGCCGCCATGCGCTACGCCGAAGAAGGCGTGCCGCTGGTCGTGGTCGCCGGCAAGGAATACGGAACGGGGTCGAGCCGCGACTGGGCGGCGAAGGGCACCCGGCTTCTGGGCATCCGCGCGGTGATCGCCGAGAGCTTCGAGCGCATCCACCGCTCCAACCTCGTCGGCATGGGCATCCTGCCCTTGCAGTTCAAGGACGGCGTCACCCGCGCCGACCTGAAGCTGGACGGGTCGGAAAGCTTCGACATCGCCGGCATCGAACAGGATCTGCGCCCGCGCAAGGACGTCACCCTGACCCTGACCCGCGCCGACGGCAAGGTCGAGACCTACCCGCTCCTGCTGCGCATCGATACGGTGGACGAGGTGGAGTATTACAGGAACGGCGGCGTGCTGAACTTCGTCCTGCGGAATCTGGCGAAGTAAGGCTGCCGAGGCCTGAATAAGGAAAGGGCCGCTTCCCGGTGCTGGGGAGCGGCCCTTTTTCCTTGATGCCCTGTTTTGGCCCGCGTGCCCTCACGCCGCCCCGGCGCTCGCCATCATGCGGCGAAGGTCGTTGGGGAAGACCGGCTTGTGCAAGAGGCGGAAGCCGCGGCGTTCGGCCTCTTCCTGGCGTTCGGAGCTGGTGTCGCCGGTCAGGATGATACCGGGAACGGTCCGCCCCAGCATGGCCTGCACCGCGACGACCGCCTCCGGGCCGGTGCGGCCCTGCTGGAGCTGGTAGTCGGCCAGAACGATCTGCGGACAGCGCCCGTCGGCTTGCAGCCGCTCCAGCGCCTGATCGCCCGACTTGGCGGTCAGCACGTCATAGCCCCAGCCCTCCAGGATCGCCTTCAGGCCGAGCAGGATGATCGCCTCGTCGTCGATCACCAGCACCATGCCCTTGGCATCCGCTCCCTTGCCGGGCGGGACCGCCGTCGCTCGCTGGGCAGCGGGCTGAACAACGGGCGCTTGGGCGGACGAGCCGGCAACGGCAGGCGCGGCTACCGCCGTCTTGACCGCAATGTCGCCGCCACCCGTCGCCCCCTTGCCCTTGCCGCCACCGAACGCGCTGGCGATGGCGCTGATCGCCTGTCCACGATCATTGGCGGCGGCATTGGCGGCATCGTTGGCGGCGGAGCGGCGGGCCAGCGACGCCGCGGCGGCGGCCGTGCCGCTGGCGGGACGGGCATTGCCCAGGATCACCCGCGGAAGTTCCACCGCGAAGACCGAGCCCTTGCCCTCCCACGACCGCACCGTCACCGGATGGCCGAGCAGCCGCGACAACCGCTGGACGATGGCCAGCCCCAGGCCCAGGCCGCGCTCGCTGCGCTCGCCCAGCTGGGTGAACTCCTCGAAGATGTCCTCCAGCCGGTCGGCGGGGATGCCGGCGCCGGTGTCCCAGACCTCCACCCGCATGCCCGACGGCGTGCGGCGGCAGCCCAGCAGCACCTTGCCGCCGGTGGTGTAGCGCAGGGCGTTTTCCACCAGATTGCGCAGGATCCGCTCCAGATGGGCAGGGTCGGTGCGCACCCAGGCACGGGTCGGCACGGCGCGCAGTTCCAGCCCCTTCTGGGCGGCGCGGGGGCCGTATTCGGCGACCAGCCGGCCAAGCAGCTGGTTCAGCCGCACCTCCACCGGAGTGGCGACGATCTTGCCGGATTCCAGCCGCGACATGTCGAGCAGCCCGTCCAGCAGGGTCTTCAGCGTGTCCAGCCCCTGGCGGATGTTGTCCAGGATCGGCAGCGCCGGGTGCCCCTGCAGCCGGTCGCTCAGCGCCGCGGTGAAGAGATAGAGCGACTGGACCGGCTGGCGCAGGTCGTGGCTGGCGGCGGCCAGGAATTTCGATTTCCCTTCGTTGGCCTGATCGGCCTCCTCCCGCAACCGGTGCAGTTCGGCCTCGGCCTTCTTGCGGTCGGTGACCTCGACGGCGGCGCAGGTGACGCCCTCCACCCGGCCGGAGGGATCGCGCAGCGGATCGACGGTCAGGTCGAAGAAGCGCTCCTCGCCCTTGAAGCGGATGCGGACCTCCTCCCGCGCGCCGACGCCGCTCTCCATCACGCGGCGCTTCAGCGCCATCAGGTTGTCGGCCTCCTCGCCAGGGTCGAACAGGTCGGCGTCGGTGCGGCCGTTGAGCGTCTCCGGCGAAAAGCCCAGCAATTCCGAATGGGACCAGGTGTAGCGCAGGTCGCGGTCCTGGTTGAAGACCGCCACGCCCGAATTGCGCAGGCCGGTGCGCACGCGCTCCTCGGCGACGCGCAGGGCCTCCTCGGTGCGCTTGCGCTCGGTGATGTCGATGCCCGACGCGATCAGGTGGGTGACATGGCCGTCGGCATCGACCATCGGGGTCAGGTTGACGTCCACCGTCATCTCGCGTCCGTCGCCCAGCCGCAGCCCGGAGTCGAAACGGGAGGAGCGGCCGTGCGCTCCCAGCGCCAGCGCCTGGCGCAACCGTTCACGCCCGGTGTCGTCGAAGGACAGCCAGCAGATCTCGTCGAAGGGACGGCCGACGATGCGGGCGGCCGGCAGCCCGGCGGCATCGGCGGCGGCACGGTTGACCTGGGCCACCGCCCCGTCCGGCGTCAGCACGCCGACATAGGCCGGCAGCGCGTCCAGAACGGCGCGGATGTGGGCTTCCGACTGGCGCAGCGCCGCTTCGCGCGCTTCCAGCCGATCGGCCATCATGTCGAAGGCATGGCCGAGCTGGCCGATCTCCGACGAGCGGTCGGACAGCTTGACGCGGGTGGTGGTCTTGCCCTCGCTCCAGTCGCGGGCGGCGCAGACCAGCGCGTCCACCGGGCGGCGGATGAACAGGGTGCCGCCGATCCAGGCGGCGGCGGCGGCGACCAGGAAGCCCGACAGGGTCATCAGCAGCCCGTCGCGGGTGGCGCGGTCCACTGCCCCCATCGCGGCCCCTTGGTCGACGCCGACGCTGATGAACAGGTCGCGGATTCCGGCGGTGGGCGGGGAGAAGGCCAGGATGCGGGATACGCCGTCCATTCCGGGCAGCATCGTCACGCCCGCATCCGTCGCCGACAGCAGCGGCAGGTAGTTGTCCGGCAGCCGCTCGCCGACGCGGCCCTGGGTGCCCGGCAGCTTGACCAGGATGGTGCCGGAGCGGTCGGCCACGGTCAGGGCCGTGTTCTCCGGCATCGGACGGGTGGCGAAGATGGAGGTCAGCCGCGGCACGTCGAGCGACAGGGCGATCACGCCGGCCCGCTTGCCGTCGGCGTCGGTGTAGGGAACCGCGACCGGAAGCTCGCCGCCGGCGGCACCGGAATGGGTGATCGTCCATTCGCCGACGACGAAGCGCCCCTGGGCCATCGCCCGGCGGAAATGCGGCTGCGAGGTCAGCGAGGAGCCGATGCGCGACGGGTCGGCGCTGCACTTGATGCGCCCGCCGGCATCGGTGACCGACAGCGTGCGGTAGTCGGCGGAGCGGGCGGACAGCCGCTCCAGATAGGTTTGGCAACCGGCGACCTCGCCCCCACGCAGGAAAGGGGCCTCCGTCACCGCGGTGACCATCAGCCGGGCGCTGTCCAGAATGCGGACATGTTCGCTTTCCACCTGACGCAGCAGCCGTTCCGCCTGGAGGGTGACCTCCGCCTCGCGCTCCGCCCGCTGGTCGAGCACGCTGTAGATCTGGATGCCGATCGCCGGCAGCACCGCGAGCAGGACCAGGATGAAGAGGCGTGCCAGAAGGGTCATGGCGTAGACGAGGCTCCCACCGCGAAACCGACCGGATGGCGCATCGGGCGCGCCACCGTGCCGCATGCCTATCGCTAACGCACTTATGGTTAAGCGCCGGTTAATTCAGAAAACAGTTGGGTAGAATAGGCGGAAATATCCCAACCAATCGAAAGGATCGTCCTCAAGAATGCCGGTTGGTTGGCCGCATTTGCGTAAAAATCCAAAACATACCCCCAACGAGTGGTTATGGCCGAAGGAGGTATGCCGTCGCCATGACCTGAAGCTCTCACCCCAGGGGCAGATTTGGATTTCCGGTGATGCGGGAACAGCGCCGGGAATCGGGTGTTGATGGCTTGCAATGACCCATCCCTTCTTCCTCCCCCCGCACCGCACCACCCCCCAGGGCACGCCGCGCCGCGTCGGGGTGGAACTTGAATTCGCCGACCTGGACGCGCCGTCGGCCGCGTCCTGCGTGCGCGAGCTGTTCGGGGGGACGGTCACCGTCGAAAACCCGCACCGATGTCTGGTGAGCGGCACCAGCCTGGGCGACTTCACGGTGGAGCTGGATATGCGCTCCGCCCATCCCGGCAAGGGAGGGGCCGCGATGCTGGACCCCTTGCGTCCGCTCTGGGGCAACATCGGCAGTCTGGTGATGCCGTTCGAGATCGCCGCCCCGCCGGTGACGGTTGAGCAGATGCCGGACCTGGAAAGACTGGTCGCCTGCCTGCGCGACCGCGGTGCCGCCGGAACGGAGGCCAGCCCGCTCTTCGCCTTCGGCCTGCATTTCAATCCGGAGGTGGCGCGGACGGACGGCGACTATGTGCTGGACCACCTGAAGGCCTTCCTGATCCTGGCGCCCTGGCTGCGGCGGGAGATCCGCGTCGATCCGACCCGCCGCCTGTCCGGCTTCATCGCCGCCTTCCCCACCCATTATGCCGCCAAGCTCGCGGATCCGGCCTATCGCCCCGACCTGGGCGGCCTGATCGACGATTATCTGGCCGACAATCCGACCCGCAACCGCGAGCTGGACCTGTTCCCGCTGTTCGCCCATCTCGCCCCCGACCGCTTGGCGAAGGCGATGGAGGACCCGCATGTCCGCCCGCGCCCGACCTTCCACTACCGGCTGCCCAACGCGCGGCTGAGCGATCCGAACTGGTCGCTCGCCGCCGACTGGAACCGCTGGGTGGCGGTGGAGCGTCTGGCGGCGGACCGTGCCTTGCTGGACGCGCTGGGCGCCGAGTACCGGCAGGTGGCCGACACGCAGGCAGCCGATCGCTGGGCCGAGCGGATCGACGGCTTCATGGCCGCGAATCCCGTCATCCATGGCCCTCCCGGTGAGGAGAATGCCGCTGCCGACGACACGCTGCGGCAAGCCGGCTGAAAAGGGAGCGTGCCATGGCAGCCGTCATCGGAAGGTCCCGGCCGCTGGTCGGCATCACCGCCTCCGTCCATGGCAGCCGCATCGCCGCCATGGCCAACCGCCTCGCGCTGTGGCGGGCCGGCGCCGCGTCGGTCCGCATCACGGCCGAGGCACCCTTCCCCATCGACCGGCTGGACGCGCTGGTGGTCGGCGGCGGCGACGACATCGACGCCGCGCTATACGGCGAATCCGCCCGGCCGCACATCCGCATCGATCCCGAACGCGACCGGCTGGAGATGCGCGCGCTGGACTGCGCCGCCCAACTTGGTCTGCCGGTGCTGGGGATCTGCCGCGGGTCGCAGATGATCAACGTCCACCGCGGCGGCTCGCTGCACGTCGACATCCACGAGGTGTACGAGGAAGCGCCGCACATGCGCACTGTGCTGCCGCGCAAGCGCATCCGCATCGAGCCCGACAGCCGGCTGTACTGTATCCTCGGCCTCGCCGAATGCCGGGTGAACGCCCTGCACCACCAGTCGGTCGACCGTGTCGGCGACGGCTTGCGGGTCGTCGCCCGCGAGCGCGCCGGCGTCGTCCAGGGCATCGAGGCGCCGGACGAGCCCTTCATGATCGGCGTGCAGTGGCACCCGGAATATTTGGTGACGGACAGCCGCCAGCAGGGCCTGTTCCGCCGTCTGGTCGCCACCGCCATGGGCACCGCCCCGCTGGACGACATCGCCGGAACCGCCCCGGCCGACCTTGACCGGACCGAGCCCTCACCCACCCGCCGGTCGGTGCGGGCGCAGGGCTGAGCCGCTCTGGTTATCGGCAGCCACGCGTCTTTCCTCCGCCTCGCGCATCCCGTCGCGCCATACACTTGAAGACGTCTCGTTCCAAAACAACACGGGGCCAAAACGACGCGGGCGCCGCCGGAGGGATGGCTCCGGCGACGCCCGCGGTGTATGGCCGCAAAGCGGATGTTACTGGCTGCCGCCCTGGTCCGGGCCGCAGTTCGGGGTGCCCGGCGGGCAGTGGGTGCCCGTGGCGGTCTGGTTGTCGCGCGGGATGTTGCTGCCGGTGTTGTTGCCCATGCCCGACGGCGCGGTGGTCACGCCCGGCATGGACGAACCGGACATGCTGCCGCTGGAGGTGCCGGTCGAACCCGAGGTGCCCGGAGCGTTCAGCGGACCGTTGCCCGACGAGCCGGCCGACGGCGAGGTGGTGGCGCCCGGCGTGGTGCGGACCACACCGTCCGGACCGGTGTAGCTGGTGGCGCTGTCGGCCGAGCCCTGCGGAACTTGCGGGGCCGTCTGGGCCAGCGCCGGGGTGGCCATCAGGAGAACCGCCGAAACGGCGCCGATCATCAGGTTACGCATCCTCGAACTCCTTCATGGTGGCAACGCCTCGCAGTCGGGCGTCTTGCGGATCGGGGCTAATGGCGGGCCATCCGTCGCGTGCCGTGTCGGCGTCGCGCTTGCCGGCTGGGCCATCGCCTCTTTCACCGGGTTCAACAGGGCAATCCGGCCATGGTTTCGGTCGGTGAATGCGCTTTTTTCAGGAATCCGCGGCAAAAGCGTGGCTGCCGGGCCTCCTTTGGCGTGATCCAGACGCACCGGGCCTGCGACGGGAACAACCAGCCCCCGCCGGGGTTCAAGCCGCGAGGCGGACAGTGTGCCGGACAGCCGGCCGAAAGGTATCAATGCGTTTCCGCCGCGCCCGGAGTCGATTTTTACCGATGAAGCTCAATCCTTCCGCCCCGCCGGTCCATTCCCCACAGCCCGCAGCCGGGCCTGTGCTGCGCCCCGGCGTCACCTGCTGGCGGACGGAGCGGGCCGGGCGGGTGGCGGTTCTGGTCGATGGCGCCGATTACTTCGTCGCCGCCCGCGCCGCGATTGAAAAGGCGCAGCATTCGATCCTGCTGGTCGGCTGGGACGTCGATCCGCGCATGCGCCTGGACCCCCACAGCCCGGAAACGCTCGGCCGCTTCCTGGCCCGGCTGATGCGGTCGCGCCCCGGCCTGCATGTGCGGGCGCTGAAATGGGACATGCCCTTTCCCATCGCGCTCGACCACCCGCACGAACCGCTGGAGCGTTGGAACCGCAACACCGGCCGCCGGCTGAACGCCCGGCTGGACGGGGAACTGCCGGTCGGCGCCGCCCAGCACCAGAAGATTCTGGTGATCGACGACGCGCTCGCCTTCTGCGGTGGCATCGACTTCTCCTTCGACCGTTGGGACACCTCGGAGCATCGCGACGACGACCCGCGCCGCCGCGGCCCGGATGGCGAGCCCTACGGCCCCCGCCACGACGTGATGATGATGGTCGACGGCGACGCCGCCCGCGCGTTGTCCGAACTGGCGCGGGAGCGCTGGCGCTGCGCCACCGGCGAGGCACTGGAATCCTGCCCGCCGCCGGATCATGACCCCTGGCCCGACTGCCCGCTGCGCGACTGCTCCCACCCGGTGCTGACCGACGCGGTGGTCGGCGTGTCGCGCACCGTGCCGGCGACCGACGACAGCCCCGCGATCCGCGAAAGCGAGGCGCTGACCTTCGCCGCCATCGCCGCGGCGGAGCGGACCATCTATCTTGAAAACCAGTATTTCGCCTCCGCCCGCGTCGCGAGCGCGCTGGCCCGACGGCTGGCCGAGCCCGACGGGCCGGAGGTGGTGGTGGTGGTTTCGATGGAAAGCCCGAGCTGGTTCGACCGCATGGCGATGGACACGCCGCGGTCGGTCGCCTTGCGCTGCCTGCGCGAGGCCGACCGCTTCGGCCGCCTGCGCGCCATGACCCCGGTGACGGAACAGGGGGCCCCGGTGATCGTCCATTCCAAGGTTGTGGCGGTGGACGGCCGGCTGCTGCGCATCGGCTCCTCCAACCTGAACAACCGCTCGATGGGCTACGACACCGAATGCGACCTGACCATCGAGGCGCCGGAGGAGGACGGTCCCGGGCGCGACCGGGCGGCGGACGCCATCACCGGCGTGCGCAACCGCCTGCTGGCCGAGCATATGGGCATCGACCAGGACCGGCTGGAGGCCGAACTGCGGGAGACGGGAAGCCTGATCGCCGCCATCGGCTGCCTGTGCCGGCAGTCCGGCCGCCGTCTGGTGGATCTTCCCGCCACCGATCCCAGCCTGACCGAACAGGCATTCGCCGCGCTGCGCATCGCCGATCCAGACGATCCGGACGAGGCCTGGGCCCCATGGAAGCGCCTGCCGGCACCGCCGCGCTCCGCCTTGCGCGTGGCCGCCGCGGCGCTGCTGACCGTGGGTCTGGCGGCGGGTGCCTGGGGTGTGGTGCGGGCGGTGCGGAAGGAGGAGCGCGGTCGGTAGGGCTTTTCGTCCTCAGGGCATCCTGCAACAGGAAGCGCTGCTTTGTGTTGAGCGAAGCCCCTCTCCCGCAAGGGGAGAGGGGCTATTTGTTGCAGATGCGGGGGCGAGGCCCCCTTTAGTGTGTCTTTTAGCGTGTCTGCGCCACAGTGCCGTCGTCGGAGATGATGATCTCGACGCGGCGGTTCTGCTGGCGGCCTGCATCGTTGCTGTTGGAGGCGACGGGCTGCGCCTCTCCCATGCCCTGGGTGACGATGCGCGACGGCGAGACGCCACGCGCCGACAGGGCGTCGCGGACGGCCTGGGCGCGGGCTTCCGACAGGCGCAGGTTGGTGGTGTCGCTGCCGGTGTTGTCGGTGTGGCCCTCGATCCGCACGGTGCGGGCCGGATGCGCCTGCAGGAACTGGGCGAGCCGGTCCATGCGCTCATAGGCGCCGGGGGTCAGATCGGCCCGGCCGGTGGAGAACAGGATGTCGCCGAGCGTCATCACGAGGCCGCGCTCGGTCCGCTGGGCCTGGAGGTCGCGCAGCTGCTGCTCCAGCTCGGTGTTGCGGGCCTGGAGGCGGTAGGTGTCGGCATTGGCGACCACGGTCTGGGCGCCCTTCACCCCGGCCGTCTCCTGCGCGATCTGCACGCGGCGGCTGACGATGTAGGCCTGATGATCGACCTCGGAGGCGTCGGCACCCTGGTCGCGCAGCGTCTCGGCCCGGCGCAGGGCCTCCTCGGCGTCGCGCAGCTGCAGCGGGGCGTTGCCGGCGATCTGCGGATTGGCGGCGGCGAGGCTGTAGTCCTGGCGCGCCTGGGTCAGGGCGGCGCTGTCGGTCGGCTGGGTGGCGCAGCCGGCAAGGCCGAGCCCGAGCCCGGCCAGCACCAGGAGGGTGCGAGGAGCGAGCGCGTTCATTGCCGCACCTCCGGATAGCTGTAGCCCCAGCTGTTGCCGGTGCTGGTCCCCAGCGAACCTGCGGGCGCCGGCGGAACGGCGGACGGTGCGGGGTAGCTGGAGCCGCTATAGCTCGACCCGCTCGCACCGGAACCGGTGGCGGGCAGCGTGCCGAGCGTCGAACCGCTGTAGACCGGCGCGGCGCCCGGGACGGCATTGGGCGCCATCGCCGACTGCGGCGTGGTCGGGGTGGCGGACTGGCGGACCGCGGTGGCGGCCTGCTGGGTCACGGCGCGCTGCGAGGTCACCGTCGCCAGTTCGGCATCGACGCGGGCCTCCTCGGCCAGACGGCGGGCACGGGTGCGCTCGTCGGCGCGCATCGCCTTGTCGGCGGCGGCCAGCTTGTCGCGGGCGCTCTGCAGGGCGACCGGCGCATATTGCAGGGCGTTGGCGCGCTCCGCCTCCTGTACCGCCTGGGAAGCGGCACCGAGCTGGGCGGTGGGCGGCGGCACGTCGGAGGCGCAGGCGGCCATGCCGAGCGCCGCCGACAGGACGGCGGCGGCGCGCCACCGGTTCGTCGTTGTGGAATTGCGGGTCATCGCATTGGGTCCTTTCGGAAGCGGCTCACGCCGAAAATCCTGGCCGACGCTATTGGCCGTAAGGCCATGTCCGTTCGGGTGTTTCGTGCCTCCAACGCGCAAGCCGGCACGAAGGTTCCACGGCGGTTCCACGGCAGTTCCACGGCGGATCAGCCTCCGCTGCGCGACACCCCGCTCCGGGTCGTGCGGCGGTTGTCGCGGCGGTGGCGAACCAGCCGCAGCACATAGGCGCCGATCAGGGCGACGAACAGCAGCAGAGTCCCCGGCACCATCAGATCGGCGATCCAGGGGAAACCCACCCGCACCAGATAGCCCGTGCAGGCCAGCACCAGCGACCACAGCGTCGCCCCCGCCGCGGCATAGAGCAGGAACACCCCCATCGGCAGCCCGCAGGCCCCGGCGGGGACGGAGATCAGGGTGCGCAGGCCCGGCAGGGGCTGGCACAGCAGGACGGCGAGGCCGCCGCGCCGGGCGAACCATCCGGTGGCGCGGTGGACCTGCTCCGGCTTCACGGTCAGCCAATGACCGTGACGGCCGAGGAAGGCCTCGAACCGCTCTCGCCCCATCCAGTGGGCCGGCGCATACCAGACCAGTTCTCCCACCGCGGAGCCGAGCCCGGCGGCCAGCGCCACCAGCAGCAGGTTGAACTCCCCCGTCGCCGCCCCCATGCCGGCCAGCGGGATCACCGTCTCCGCCGGGATCGGCGGCAGCGCGCGGGCCAGGATCAGCATCAGGAAGATGCCGAGATAGCCGAACTGCTGCACGATCTGGATGATCCACTCGGTCATTCGCTTGCCGGGGTTGGCTGTGGATTGAGGGGGGTTCGATACTGTGAACCGCACGACCGGTGCGGGCGTTCCCAACCCGGCTCTCTCTCGACGCGTTCCCCTCTTGACCCGAGTCAAGGCGCGGGCCGTTCATCCACGGTTTGGTGTCTCCATCATGACCGCATCCCTCACCCTCGCCGCCGCCCTGCTGTTCCTCAGCCATGCCCTGCCGTCCTGGCCGGGGGTGCGGCCCGCCCTGATCGCCCGGCTCGGCCGTGGCGGCTTCGTGACCATCCATTCCGTCGGCTCGCTGCTGACGCTGACCCTGTTCGTGCTGGCCTACCGCGCCGCCGACGGCGGGGAGGTGGTGTTCACGCCCTTCGACTGGGCGGCGCCGCTGGTGGCGGTGGTGATGCCGGTGGTCTTCCTACTGCTGGTCGCCCGCGTCACCACCCGCTTCGGCAGCCAGAGCGCGCCCAACCCGCCGCACGGCATCTACCGCCTGACCCGGGCGCCGGGCAGCCTGGCGCTGCTGCTGTGGGCGCTGGCGCATCTGAACGCCACCGGCGACGGGCGCCGCGTGCTTCTGTTCGGCACCATGGCGGCCATCGCGCTGTTCGCGCTGGTCAAGAACGAGATCGTCCTCGGCCGCAGCCCGGCCGGCCGCGCCTTCCGGGCGGAGACCTCGCTTCTGCCGCTGGCCGGCCCCCAGGGGGTTCGTGGCGCGCTGACGGGGCTGAAGGAAATGGGAGCGGCGCGATTGGCCGGAGGGCTGGCCGCTTATGGGGGCATGCTGTTGCTGCATCCCTGGCTCTTCGGGGTGGATCCCCTCTACTGGATAGGTTGAGCGCGACGGCAGACCGGCGCATCTGTTGAGGCGGGACTGGAGTACCGCGCCTCACCGCCACTGTGCCAGGAAGCCCCGCATGAAAATCCGCGAGATCATGACCCGCGACGTGCAGACGGTACGGCCCGACGACAGCATCCGCCGGGCCGCGCAATTGATGGACGAGTTGAACGTCGGCATCCTGCCCGTCTGCGAAGGGCGGGATCTGGTCGGCGTGGTGACCGACCGCGACATCACCGTCCGCGCCATCTCGGCCGGAAAGCAGCCCGACCGCTGCAAGGTGGCGGAGGTGATGACCACGAATCCCCGCTATTGCTACGAGGACGACCCGATCGGCAGCGTCACAGAACTGATGGCCGGCCAGCAGATCCGGCGCGTGCCGGTGGTCGACCGCAACGACCGGCTGACGGGCATCGTCTCGTTGGGCGACCTTGCCACCGAAGCCAAGAACGACCGCGCCGTGCAGGGCGCGCTGGAGCGGATCTCCTCCCCCTCCCAGCCGGACCGGAGCTGACCGGCCCGCAACCCTTCGAAGTGGAACCGACCATCATGGAACACACACTGGGTCCGGACGACCCGCGGGTCCGCGAACGCGCATATCGGCTTTGGGAAGAAGAGGGGCGGCCCGAACACCGCCATCTCGACCATTGGGCGCAAGCTGCCCGCGAGATCGAGGAGGAGGACCGCCGCAACTCGGGCGGTCCCCGCGTCAACAGCCCGGACGCCGGGCTTGCCGTTCCCGACGACCCCGCCGCCCGCAACCAGCGGGAAGCGGCGGAGCATCTGGGGCAGTCCACGCTGCCGTCCGACCAATAGGCCGGGCGGCGGAAGCGGTCACTCGACTTTGAGGCTGACCGCCTCCATGCCCTTTTCGGTCTGGCGGACGGTCATGCGCACGCGCTGTCCGTCATCCAGGCCGCGCAGGCCGGCACTCTCCAGCGCGCGGGCCGGGATGAACACGTCGCGCCCGCCGCCATCGGGCTGCGCGAAGCCATAGCCCTTGCCGCCGTTGAACCACTTCACGGTGGCGCCCATCTCGCTGGTCGGGCCGCTGTCCTGCTGCGGGCGACGCGGACCGCGATCCTGGAAGCCGCCGCGGTCGCCGCCCCGGTCCTGGAAACCGCGGCTCGGGCCACGATCCTGGAAACCACCACGGTCCTGGCCCCGGTCCTGGAAACCCCGACCTTGGCCGCGGTCCTGGCCGCGATCCTGGAAGCCGCCGCGGTCGCCGCCTCGGTCCCCGAAGTTGCGGTCACGCGGACCACCGGCATCGCGGCGCGCGCCGAACCCGCGATCGCCACCCCGATCACCAAAGCCGCGGTCACCGCCCCGATCCCCGCCCCGATCCCCGAAGCTGCGCTCGCCGAAGCCACGGTCGCGTCCCTGCGGACGGGCCGGAGCGGCGGCGGTAGAAAGATCGACGGAATGCAGGACGCTGACCTGCTGGCCCTTGCGGTCCTCGACGATGTCGACGACGACGGTGGCGCCGTCCGGCAGGGTGGTGTGGCCGGCGGGCACGACGAGCGAGGCCGGCAGCAGGGCGTCCTTGCCGCTGTCCCCGACCTTGACGAAGCCGTAGCCGCGTTCGGGGTTGAACCATTTCACGGTGGCCGTCACCTGGGTGGCGACGACGTTGGGCTGACGATAGACGTGGCTGCGGGGCGGCTGATTGTACATGGGAAACCCGAACTCCGGCAAACAGAAGCGGCGCCCGGAACGGTCCCGACATGGACCGGCGGACGCCAACCCCTGACACATCGCCCGTCCCGGCGGCTTTGGCAAGTCGGGACCGCTCCGAATACGCCGGACAGGCTGTAAAATCTCACGCGCGGTTCGTCAGCCCATCAGACGATCCATCAGACGGTCGGGCACCGGCGGGGGTTCGCGCGGCGGAACCGGGATCGGGGTCGGCGGCTCCCCCAGCGGCGGACGGGACGGATCGCCCGGCACAGGCAACGGTTCGTCGGGACCGACCGGGGGAATGGACGGCTCGCGCGGCGGAGACGGCGGAAAGGGACCAAGGCTGAAATTCATGCTCGGTGTCCTCCATCGGTGGAAGGGCAGCGGTGATTGGAACGGGTGCGGCGGGTCAGCCGCCCCGGCCGTCGGGGGCCGTCTGCGACAGGCGGCGGGCATCGTTCAGGCTTTCCATGCAGCGGGCCTCGTCGCCGTCGCGGGCGGCGCTGCGGGCTGCCGTGACCAGGGCCTCCAGCTGGGCGTTGCGCGCCGCCTGCCCCATCAACCCGTTCGCCCCGCCGGAGCCGCCGGGCCCGCTGTCGGGCGTCGCACGGGAATTGGCCTGCGGAGCGACGGAAGGAGCGGTCGGCATGTTGCTGCCGGTGGCCGGCGGTTCGATCACCGACCGGTCGCCGACCGCGGGCGGGGCCACCATGCCGCCGGACTGGGCCAGCTGCTCGCTGCTTGTGCCCGATCCGGAGCCGGAGCCCTGCTCGTCGCGCGGGGTCGAGCCGGACAGGCCGGGTGCGGTGCCGTCGGGGACGGCGACCGGCGGCGGTTCGGTCGACAGGCCGCGGTTGGCGGCGAACTGCTCCACCATCGCGGCGCATCCGGTTTGCGCCCCGCTCTGTGCGGCAGCCGGCTGGGCGGCCAGAAGCCCGGCCGCCACCGCAAGCGCGAGGGGGGCGACGGGGCCAAGCCTCGTGAAATCTGTCCGCATCGGTCGCTTCCTCCTCGGTTGGCTGTGCCACGGACGGCGTATGTCAACCGCTTCAACGGCGGCCGGCGGGGCCGGGTTCCGGTGGCTGGTTCGGATGGCTGGTTCCGATGGCCGGGCGGAAGATAGGCCCGGCCATGCAGCTTGCTCATTTCGCGGGCAGTCGGCGGCTGCTGTAGAGTGCCGGTCCACGACCTCAACCAACGGTTCACAACTTCATCATGATCGCCAATATGGCTGCGCTCGGCGCGGCGCTGTGCTGGGCCGCGGGCGGCCTGATCGCCATCGGGCCGGTGCGGGTGCTCGGCTCCATCGCGTTCAACCGCGTGCGCCTGACCATCGTCGCCGCGGTCCTGCTGGTCGCCACCACGCTGCTGGGCGGCTGGGAGACGCTGGACACGGGCGCGGTCCTGACCTTGGCCCTGTCGGGAGCCGCCGGGATCGTCATGGGCGACATGGCGCTGTTCTGGTCGCTCAGCCGGCTGGGGCCGCGGCGCAACGTGGTGATCTACGCCGCCAACGCGCCGCTGACGGCCCTGCTCGGCTACACCCTGCTGGGCGAGGCGCTAGGGACGTGGACGACGCTGGGGATCGTGCTGGTGACGCTGGGGGTGATGCTGGCGGTGGCGCTGCGGTCCGGCTCCACCCACAATTGGGAAGCGGTGCAGGGAAGCCTGCTGGCTGGCGTCTGCGTCTGTCTGGTGGCGGCGGTGGCGCAGGCGGTGGGATCGGTGATCGCCAAACCGGTGATGGCGGCCGGCGCCGATCCGGTCGCGTCCGCCACCGTGCGGGTGACGACGGCGGCGCTGATGTTCACCGCCATCGGCGCCCTGTCGGCAATGCGGGGCGGCGACGCCGCGGCGGCCGGCGGCGGCCTGTTCCTGCCGCGCGGGCTGACGCCGAAGCTTGCCCTGCAGATCGCCGGCAACGGGCTGCTGGGCGTCGGGCTGGGAATGACGCTTCTGCTGGTCGGGCTGGCACACGGCAATGCCGGGGTGGTCGCCACCCTGTCGGCCCTGAGCCCGGTGCTGATCCTGCCGATGATGTGGCTGATGACCGGTCAGCGCCCGTCACTGGGCGCCTGGGCCGGCGCCGCGGTCGCCGTGGCCGGCGTGGCCCTAATCGTCAACCGCTAAAGCGGATTGCAATCCGCTTTGGACCGCGACGGCGGTCCCGGCCGCTCATGCGGCCGAAGCCCGACCGGCCAATGAGATCATGTGACTCTAAAGCGAATGCAAGTTCGCTTTGGAAGAGAGCCTCAGCGCGCCTGCTCCACCGCGATGCCCAGGGTAGGCAGCACCGCCTGCAGCGCCGCGGAGGCGCGGGTGACGGCGTCGCGCAGCTGCCCCTTCAGCGCCGGCACGTCGGGGCGATCCTGCTCGCAGGCATGCTGCAGCTTGCGGGCCAGCCGCGACAGCTCCAGCAGGCCGACATTCCCGGCCAGCGACACCATGGCATGGGCATCGGCGGCGGCGTTCTTCATGGTCTCCGCCTCGCCGATGCGGTCGGCGCGCTGGGCCAGTTCGGCCAGCGTGCCGGTGACGAAGCGGGGAAGCACGTCGGCGCCCAGCGTATCCGCCAGCGTGTCCAGCGTGGCGCGGTTCAGCACGGGCGCGCTGCCGGATACCGGAGCGACCCCGGCCAGCACGGCCGCCTCCTCAGCGTCGCCGCCGGGCTGGACAGTATCCGCCGCAGCGCCCGCCGCAGCTTTCGCGTCCGCATCCGCCTTGGCCTCCAGCCAGCGGTCGACCGCCGACAGCAGGGTGTCGCGCTCGATCGGTTTGGTCACATGGTCGTTCATGCCGACATCCAGGCAAAGCTGAAGCTGATCGGTCAGCGCGTTGGCGGTCAGCGCGATGATGGGCACGGCACCCCGCCGTCCGCCAAGCTGACGGATCGCCGCGGTCGCCTGCAAGCCATCCATCCGGGGCATCTGCATGTCCATCAGGACCAGATCGAACTCGCCGCCGCGCACCGCCTCCACCGCCAGCACGCCGTCCTCCGCCACCTCCACCGTGTGGCCAGCCTTGCAGAGGATGGAGGAGGTGACGATCTGGTTCATCGGCACATCCTCGGCCAGAAGGATGCGGGCGCTGCGCCCGGCGGCACTCTCCGCCCGCCGTTCCACCGCGAGGCCGGGAGCCTCCGCCACCGGAAGCGGCAGCTCGAACCAGAAGGTGCTGCCGACGCCCGGGCTGCTCTGCACGCCGATCCGCCCGCCCATCAGCTCCGACAGCTGCTTGGAGATGATCAGCCCCAGCCCGGTGCCGCCGAAGCGCCGCGTGGTGGACCGGTCGCCCTGGCTGAAGCGCTGGAACAGCTTCGCCTGATCGGCCGCCGGTATGCCCGGCCCGGTGTCGCTGACGGAAAAGCGAATCAGGGCCGGCGCGCCCTCGCCATGGCCGTCGCCCTGCCCCGACAGCAAGCCGACGGAGGCCAGCACGGATCCGCGTTCGGTGAACTTCACGGCATTGCCGACCAGGTTCAGCAGGATCTGGCGGATGCGCGCCTCGTCGCCGCGGACGAAGCGCGGCACCGTGCCGCCCAGCGACAGCTGCAGCAGCAGCCCCTTCTGCGAGGCGGCGTTGCTCATCAGGTCGCGGCAGTCGCGCAGAAGCCGGTGCAGGTCGAAGGTCCGCTCCTCCAGCTCCAGCTTGCCGGCCTCGATCTTCGAATAGTCCAGGATGTCGCCGATGATCGCCAGCAGCCCACGTCCGGCCTCGCGCTGGAGCGAGACATACTGGCGCTGCTCCGGTGTCAGGTCGGTGCCCAGCAGCAGGTCGGCGAAGCCGATGACGCCGTTCAGCGGCGTGCGGATCTCGTGGCTCATGGAGGCCAGGAATTCCGACTTCACGCGGTTGGCCGCCTCGGCCTCGGCGCGGGCGGCGGACAGTTCTTCCTCGTAACGCTTGCGCTCGGTCACGTCGCGGACGACGCCGACCACGACGAACACGCCGTCGGCCCCCACCGTCGGGCGCATGCTGGATTCGACCCAGAGGTAATGGCCGTCGCGGTGGCGCAGCCGGTGGGTGAAGGTGACGGGGGGAGACCCGGGCTGCATGCCGGCGAATGCCATCGCCGCACTTTCCAGATCGTCGGGGTGCAGCAGGGTGGCCGGGGCGCGGCCGACGAGGTCGGCCGGATCATGGCCCAGGATGTCGCGCACCGACGGTGACAGGTAGCGGACCGCCCCGTCCGCCGTCATCTCCAGGATCATGTCGGTGGCGTTGTCGGCCAGCAGGCGGTAACGCGCCTCGCTCTCGCCCAGCCGCTGTTCGGAACCATGATGGCGTTGCTCGCGCAGCAACAGGCCGCCGAGGAACAGGGTGCCGAGCGGCACGATGGCCAGCATGGGTGCCGCCGTCCGCCCCGCCACCTGCAACGCCAAGTCCAGTGTGGGAAGCAGCGCCAGCGTGAAAAGCGATGCCGACGCCAGGAGCAGGCCGAACAGCAGCAGCGGCAGCGCCCCGAGCCCGACGCGGCGCCACTTCACCCAGGCCGAGAAGCCGATACCGAGCAGAAAGGACAGCCCGGCATTGGCGATCCCGGCCTCCATCCCCACGCCGCCCATGGAGAAGCGGTAGCCGGCGACCGCCGCCGCCGCCATCGCCGCGGAGACAGGCCCGCCGAACAGGGCCGCCAGCCCGATTAGCGGGGTCCGCGCATCGATGAAGATGCCTGGCCCGACATGGATCGGGTGGACCATGGAGAACAGGGCGGTCAGCGCCATCACCGCGCCAAAGACGACCTGACGGGTGAACTGGCTCCAGCCGCCGGACCGGCGGATCAGGAAGGTATAGGCGAGAACGACGAAGGCACTTGCCGCGATGTTCTCGGCAAGATCGTAGGCCATCGAAGAAAAGTTGCCCAACATCGCCCGGCCGCCGTCCCCGCACCATTCCCGGCTACCTCTATACCACGGAAGGGTGTCGCGAAACCGCTAACACCGACGGGAAAACTGTGACCTGGACGGCACAAAGGCCGGCCGCCGTGCGCTTCTGCCTCAGGCCTCCGCGTCGGGCTGGCGGTCCGGGGCGGCGGTGGCGAAGGCCGGCAAGGCACGGCAGGCCTCGTCGATGCGCAGCAGCGTCGGATAGCCGTCCAGCGGACAGTCCAGCCGGCGGGCGTTGGCCAGCTGCGGCACCAGCAGCACATCGGCCAGCCCCGGCGCATCACCGTGGCAGAAGCGCCCGGTGCGCGGATCGCCGGCCAGCTGCGCCTCCAGCGCGGTCAGCCCGACCGCGATCCAATGGCGGTACCAGTCGTCGACCTCCTCCTTGCTGTGGCCCATCGCCTTGAGCCGGCCCAGCACCCGCAGGTTGTTGAGCGGATGGATGTCGCAGGCGACCGCCAGCGCCAGCGCCCGCACCCGCGCGCGGCCCGGCGCATCGGCCGGCAGCAGCGGCGGGGTGGGATGCGTCTCGTCCAGATACTCGATGATAGCGAGCGACTGGGTCAGCACATGGTGCCCGTCCGGCCCGTCGACCTCCAGCGCCGGCACCAGATGCTCCGGGTTGAGGTCGGCGAAGGGCGGCTTGGCCTGCTCGCCCCGGCGCAGATGGACAAAGGCCTGCTCCGGCGCCAGCCCCTTCAGGTTCAGGGCGATGCGCACGCGGTAGGCGGCGGAGGAGCGGAAGTAGGTGTGGAGTTTCACGGGCGTGGGTCCGCTAGGTTGATGCTGCGCTTTGCCCCCACCCCGACCCTCCCCCGCTGGGCGGGGGAGGGGGCAAGTGCTGATTCGGGAGAGTGGCAGCAATCCCTCCCCCGCCCAGCGGGGGAGGATAGGTGGGGGTCTAACGTCGCCACCCTATCACAGCCCGAGATAAGCCTGCCGCACCCGCTCGTTGCTCAACAGCGCGGCGCCGCTGTCGCTCAGCACGATCTCGCCGGTCTCGATCACATAGCCGCGGTCGGCGATGGCGAGCGCGGCGTGGGCGTTCTGCTCCACCAGCAGGATCGTCGTGCCTTCGCGTTTCAGCCGCTGCACGGCGTCGAAGATCTCCGCCACCAGCAGCGGCGCCAGCCCCATGCTGGGCTCGTCGAGCAGAAGCAGGCGGGGCTTCGCCATCAGCGCGCGGGCCAGCGCCACGATCTGCTGCTGGCCGCCCGACAGGGTGCCGGCGGGCTGGTCGCGCTTGACCTTCAGCACCGGGAACATCTCGTAGAGCCGCTCGATGTCGTCGTCCGGCTTGCCGCTGCCGCGGCGGAAGGCGCCGAGACGCAGGTTGTCCTCCACGCTCTGCGGTCCGAACAGCTGCCGGCCTTCCGGCACCTGCACCACCCCTTCGGCGACGCGGCGCGACGCCTTCATCCGGGTGATGTCGCAGCCGTCGAAGGTGATCCGGCCGCTGCTGGCGGGATGGACGCCGGACAGGGTGCGCAGCAGCGTCGTCTTGCCGGCGCCGTTGGCGCCAACCAGCGCCACCAGTTCCCCTTCCCGCACGGACAGGCTGGCCGATTTCAGCGCGTGGATGCGGCCGTAATGGCTGTTGAGGCCCTCGATCTCCAGAAGCATCGTCCGGACCTCCCTTACGGTGCCGCGCCGAGATAGGCGGCGATGACGTCCGGGTTGGCCGCCACCTCCTGCGGCGTGCCCTCGGCCAGCATGCGGCCCTGGTTCAGCGCGGTGATCCGGTGGGAGATGCCCATCACCATCTTCATGTCGTGCTCCACCAGGACGATGGTGACGCCGCTCCCCGCCACGGTCTTGATCACCTCGTCGATCTCGCGGCTTTCGGTGGCGTTGAGGCCGGCAGCCGGCTCGTCCAGCAGAAGCAGCTTCGGTTCCGAGGCCAGCGCACGGGCGATCTCCAGCCGCTTCAGCGCGCCGTAGGGCATGGAGGCGGCGTCGGCGTCGATGTACTTCTCCAGCCCGACCTCGGTCATCAGCTGGGCCGCCCGGTCCTTCGCCTCGCGGTCCTTGCGCACCAGCGAGGGGAAGCGGAACAGCGCCGGCAGAAGCCGGGTGTTCAGGTGCAGGTGCCGCCCCACCATGACGTTCTCCAGCGCCGTCATGTTGAAGAAGATCTGCAGGTTCTGGAAGGTGCGCGACATGCCGCGGGCGGCCAGCCTGTAGGGCGCCATACCCGATACGTCGGCCCCGTCGAACAGCACCCGGCCGCCCGACGGCTTGTAGACGCCGGTCACCAGGTTGAACAGCGTGGTCTTGCCCGCCCCGTTCGGCCCGATGATCGAGTGGATGTCGCCGGCCGCGATGGTGAAGCTGAGATCGCCGACGGCGAGCACGCCGCCGAACTCGCGGCTGAGATGCTCCACCTTCAGGATCGGCGGGCCGATGCGGCGGGCCTGGGTCGTCATATCGGGGGAAAGATCCGTGGTCGCCAGCATGTTCATGCCCGCCTCCGCGCCGGGAGCAGCGCCGCCAGGGTGGGAAGAAGGCCCTTCGGCATGAAGACCATCGTCGCCATCAGGATGCCGCCCAGCACGATCTGCTGGTAATCCTGGAAGACGGTCAGCGCCTGCGGCAGCAGGGTCAGCACCACCGCGCCGACGACGGCGCCGAAGGTCGAGGCCATGCCGCCGAACACCACCATCGTCACCAGCTCGATCGACTTGAAGAAGTCGGCCTTGGCCGGGGTGATCAGGCCGGCGTAGTGGGCGAACAGGCTGCCGGCCACGCTGGCGAACACCGCAGACAGCACGAAGACCAGAACCTTGAAGCGCGCGGTGTCGACGCCGACCACCTCGGCCGCCACCTCCGAGCCGTGGACGGCGCGCAGAGCCCGGCCCATCGGGCTGTCGATCAGGTTCAGCGACAGCCAGACCACGCCCAGCAGGAACACGCCGACCACCCAGTACCAGACCTTCTCGCCATACAGCTCGACGCCGAAGATCCGGAACGGCTCCACCATCATGCCGTCCGGGCCGCCGGTCAGGCCGCTTTCGGTGCGCAGCACGATCGACACGATGATGCCGATGCCCAGCGTCGCCATGGCGAGGTAATGGCCCTTCAGCCGCAGGATCGGTTTGGCGACCAGGAAGGCCAGCAGCCCGACGAAGACGGCACCGGCCAGCAGCGCCATCACCGGCGGCCAGCCGTAGCTGCCGACCAGCACACCCGACGCATAGGCACCGATGCCGAAGAAGCCGGCATGGCCGAGGCTGATCTGCCCGGCATAGCCGATCAGCAGGTTCAGCCCGACGCAGACCACGGCGTTGAAGCCGGCCAGGATGGCGATGTCGAGATAGAAGTTGTTGGGCAGGAAGGCCGGCAGGATCGCGATCACCGCGCCCAGTGCCAGCAGGCCGGTCAGCCGCCCGTGAAGGAGTGCGTTCATCGGTTCTACTGTCCTTACACCCGTTCGGTGCCGCGCTTGCCGAACAGCCCGTTCGGCATGAAGAGAAGGACGGCCAGGATGATGACGAAGGCCACCGCATCCTTGTAGGCCGAGGAGATGTAGCCGGCGCCCAGCGCCTCCGCGACGCCGACGATCAGCCCGCCGGCAACGGCGCCCGGCCCGTGGCCCAGCCCCCCCAGCACCGCGGCGGTGAAGCCCTTCAGCCCCAGCATGATGCCCATCTCGGTGTAGGAGAAGGTGATGGGTGCGACCACTGCCCCGCCGATGGCGCCCAGCGCCGCCGACAGCGCGAAGGAGGCCAGCACCACCCGCTTCACGTCGATGCCGACCAGCTGTGCGGCCAGCCGGTTGTGCGAGGTGGCGAGGATCGCCTTGCCGGTCAGCGTCTTGTTGAAGAACAGGCCGATGGCGACGATCAGAACGCCGGCCGTGCCCACCACCCACAGCGACTGCGGCTGCATCGAGGCGCCCAGGATCTGGATCGGCGTTTCGCCGGAGAAGGCGTCCAGCCGCTTGAAATCCTTTCCCCAGATCAGTTCGGCGACGCCGCGCAGGAAGATCGACGCGCCGATGGTGATGATGATGAGGGTGACGGTGGAGGCGTTGCGGGCGCGCTCCACCGCGAATTTCGCCACCAGTACGCCGACCAGCATGGCGCCGCCGCAGCCGATCAGGATCGCCAGCGGCAGCGGCACACCCGACGCGGTGAGCGTCGCCGACGCCATGCCGCCGACCATGATGAACTCGCCCTGGGCAAAGTTGATGACATGGCTGGCGTTGTAGATGATCGAAAAGCCGAGCCCCGCCAGCGCATAGATCGCGCCGATGGTCAGCCCCGACAGCATGTATTGCAGCAGTTCCGCGAACATCGTTGGGTTTCCGCTTCGCAGGCCCCCTCCCCGACCCTCCCCCGCTTTGCGGGAGAGGGTGCCTTACGGAAAGGCGGCGGCAGTCCCCTCCACCGCCAAAGGCGGGGGAGGGTTAGGGAGGGGGCATCGGTAGGATCACGTGGACGGGAGCGGAAGCTCCCTCACTTCACCAGCGACCAGTCGCCCTGCTTCACCTCCACCATGTGGAAGGCGTCCAGCGTCAGGCCCATGTGGTCCTTCGGGCTCATGGTCACGGTGCCGCCGGTGCCGACATAGCCCTTGGTCTGCTCGATGGCGTCGCGCAGCTTGGCCTTGTCGGTGCCGCCGGCGCGCTTCACGGCGTCCAGCGCGATCATCAGCCCGTCATAGGCATGGCCGGCGAAGGTCGACACCTCGGTGCTGAAGCTGTCCTCGTAGACCTTGGTGAACTCGGTCACGACCTTCTTCTGCGGATCGCTGTCGGGCAGCTGCGCGGCGACGACCAGACCGGCGGCCGGCAGGCGGACACCCTCGGCGGCACCGCCGGCCAGCCGGATGTACTCCTTCGACGCGACGCCATGCGACTGGTAGAGCGGCAGCGAGATGCCGAGCTGGCGGTAGTTCTTGGTCACCACCGCCGGGCCCTGGCCCAGGCCGAACACCAGCACCGCCTGCGCCGCGGCGTTGTTCTTGATCTTGGTCAGCTGGGCGGTGACGTCGGTGTCCTTGGCGCCATAGGTCTCGTCGGCGACCAGCTCGATCCCGCGCTCCTTGGCGACGGCCAGCGTCTGCTCGCGGCCCGACTTGCCGAAGCCGCTGTCCTCCGACAGCAGGGCCAGCTTGGTCAGCCCGCGCTTCTTCATGTCCTCCATCACCTTTTCCGCGGCCATGCGGTCGGTGTGAGGGGTCTTGAACACCCACTTCTTCACCGGCTCCACGATCACCACGGCGCCGGCCAGCGAGATGAAGGGCACGCCGGCGCGCTCCACCAGCGGCACCGCCGCCATGGTTGCCGCGGTCGTGGTGCCGCCGACGATCACGTCGACACCGTCGCTCTCGATCAGGCGCTTGGTGAAGGAGGCCGCCTTGTCGGCCGCGCCGCCGTCGTCATAGACGGTTAGCTGTACCGGACGGCCGTCCACGCCGCCCGCCTTGTTGATGCGGTCGGCATACAGCTCCAGCACCTTCTTCTCCGGATCGCCGAGGAAGGAGGCCGGGCCGGTGGCCGAGACGATGGCGCCGACCTTGATCGGGTCCGCGGCCTGCGCCGCTCCGGACAGCGGGCCGGACACCGCCGTCATGGCGGTCAGTGCGGTGAAGGCGATGGTGGCGAACAAGCGTTTGCGCATGATGTCCTCCCTTGGGCTGCCCGCCTTGACGCCGGACCGGGCGGCGGCCCGATCCCGGCGCGGCGGGACGATTTGCATCACATAATGTTTCAAACGAAACAGTTTCGAAAGAAGATTTTTGGCCGCCGTGACCACAATCGAAGTACGGATGTTGCCGTCCGCCTCCCCTTCCCTTTGCGATCCCGCCTTCTTCGGTCCAGAGGATCGTCGTTTCGTTTTATGACACAAATTTGTTTTGATGATCCACCGTAGTGTATCACATTAATGATTGTCAAACGGAAAGTCCGGATTGCCTCCTATCGGCCGTCGGCGGGCTTTGTGTTCCGGTCGTCCGTGCTGTCGTGACGCTGGCAGAACCGGGTCCGGGTTTCGTATACAACTCCGTCGCGCCGCCTCGTTCGGCTCCACCCGCGTCACAAGCCGTACCCATAAGGACGTCCCCAACGCATGGCCCGCCCGCGCCGCCCCGAAGACCTTGCCGCCCAGCTGACCGAGACCATCGCGCCGCGGGCGAAGTCGCTGATCATCACCGTCTATGGCGACGCCGTGCTGCCGCATGGCGGATCGCTGTGGCTGGGCAGCCTGATCGACCTGATGGGCCTGTTCGGGATGAGCGAGCGGATCATCCGCACCTCCGTCTTCCGGCTGTGCAAGGACGACTGGCTGACCAACACCCAGATCGGCCGGCGCAGCTTCTACCGTGTCACCGATAGTGGGAAGGAACGCTTCGCCGCGGCGGAGCGGCGAATCTACGCGCCGTTGGCCCGCGAATGGGATCGCGGATGGGACCTGCTGATGGTGCCGCCCAATGCGCTGGACGCGGAGACGCGCGACGCCCTGCGGCGGGAACTGACCTGGCAGGGCTTCGGCGCCGCCTCGGCCACCGTCTACGCGCACCCCAACTGCGACGAGGCGGCGATGCACCGTTCGCTGGCGGAATTGGGGGTGGCCGACAAGATCGTCCACATGAAGGCCAGCCTGGACCGGGCGGAGGGGTTCGGGGCGTTGCGCGATCTGGTGCGCGGCTGCTGGGACATCGATCAGCTCGAGCACGACTATGCGGCGTTTCTGGATCACTTCCGTCCGGTCTGGGCGGCGGTCGATGCCGCCGACACGCTGGACCCGGCATCCTGTTTCGTCCTGCGCACGCTGATGATCCACGACTTCCGCCGCATCCTGCTGCGCGACCCGATGCTGCCGCCCGACCTGCTGCCGGCCGACTGGCCGGGCCAGGAATCGCGGATGCTCACCCGCAATCTCTACCGCCGGCTGGCCGGTCCGTCGGAAGCCTTTCTGATGCAGGCGGCGACCACCGCCAACGGTCCGCTGCCCGATGCGCAGCCGGCCTTCCAGGGCAGGTTCGGCGGACTGGAGAGCATCCCGGCCGGTTGACCTGCCTCCCCGTGACAGCGGGCGCCCGCCCCGCCGGCCACCTCGGCCAAAAGCCTATACATAAAATGCAAGGGATCGCGGTAAGCTGGGACTGTCGCCGTTCAATCCGACCGTTTCCGGGATGCCTCCATGCTGACCATCGTCTACCGCAGCGAGGCTGTTGACCGACTGCCCTGCAGCGCCCTCGCCGACATCTGCCTGTTCAGCGCCCGCAAGAACCGGGAGTTGGGAGTGACCGGCTTCCTGGTGGAGTTCGAGGGCATCTTCCTGCAGGTCCTGGAAGGCGAAACCGACGTGGTGGAGCGGCTGTACGCGCGCATCGCCGCAGACCCGCGCCACCGCGACGTCGAACTGCTCCTGCGCGAGAAGTCGGCCGGCCAACCCAATTTCGGCTTCTGGGCGATGAATTTCGGGCCGCTCGACACCCCGACCTTCTGGCAGGCGGTGTTCGGTTCCCCGGTCCGGATCGAGGAGTTCCGCCGCCGGTCGCACGACGCCGACTTCGCGCTCGACGTGCTTGCCCGCGCCTACATGCATGCCTGCATCCTGGCCGACATCGATCCAGCCACCCGTGAACTGGTGCACGGCACCATTCCCAGCTTCGCCGCCGGCTGACGCAGCCGCGGGGAAGCCCTCCGTTCCGATACCGATTGCCCGGATACAGACCGTTTTACGAACGAATTGATCTGGATCAATTCGGCATTTCCGCTCGCTTTCTGTTCTATATCAATAAGTTACATCGCAAATCTGGCCGATGGATATGATACATAATCCGTTGAATGGTAGCATTTTCCGTGTCATATAAAGACCACAGGGCGCCGATGGAAAAGTGAGCGCCCGCCGAAATTCCCGGAGGAAACGCCCCCATGTCCAAGGACTACACCCCCATCGCCAACACGATGGAGTTCCCCCCCGCCACGCCGCAGCCGAATGTCTACCCGCTGTCCTGGGTGTCGCAGACCAAGAAGCTGGAAGAGGTCTACGCCGCCGCCCAGCGCGAGAACTGGGATCCGGCCAAGCTGCCCTGGGACAGCTTCGACGTGTCGCGCTACAGCTGGGAGGAGCGGGAGGCCATCGCCTATTGGTGGACCATCCTGTCGGTGTTCGACGCCTCCGCCCCGCCGGTCTTCGCCCATGCTCTGATCAAGACCTACGAGGTGCATGAGGAGGACCCCGTCCGCCGCTGCTTCTTCTCCGTCACCCGCGACGAGCAGAACCACGAGCAGATGTGCGGGCTGGCTATCACCAGGCTGCTGGAGGCCTCCAGCCCGCTGACCTACGAGCCGAAGACCGATCTCGGCCGCCGGCTGCAGAAGAACGCCCACTGGCTGTACTACAATGGCGGGCGCTATTGGGACGGCTACAAGAAGGCGGTTCCGAAATACTCGCTGGCCGTTCTGTTCAGCTCCTTCCTGATGGGCGAGATCGCGGCGGCGACCATCTTCCACCAGATGGCGGCCGGCTGCACCGAACCGGTGTTCAAGGAGGCCTTCCGCAACATCGGCCGCGACGAGGGCCGCCACATGGCGATCTGCATGTCGGTGATGGAGCGCGACTATCCCCATCTGGCGGTGGAGGACAAGTCCGTCATCACCAAGCAGATCCGCGCCGGCTATCTGTTCCTGTCCGCCGTCCTGTTCGAACCGCCGCCCCAGTTCTGGGACCTGCCGGAAGACTTCATCGCCACCCAACGCGAGGCCGAGGCCATCGCCCGCAACGCCGGCTTCCACATCCCGGACTATGAGGCGAAGAAGGAGAACTGGCGCAACGCCATGCTGAACCTCAAGGGCGTGCTGGACCGCTACGGCATCCCGTTCCCGGCGATCCCGGAGGTGGGCATCACCGGCGAGGAAGTGCGGGACGTCGACATGGACGAGATCATCCCGGTGTTCTGAGGCCGGTGTTCTGAGGTCCGTCCTCGCGCCCCCACTCTCCCACGGCTCCGCCGCGGGTCCCTCCCTCCCCCTCTTCGAGGGAGAGGGTGGATTTGCAGCGCGGCGGCAGTCCCCTCTCCCTCAATCGGACCGGCCTTTGGCCGGCCGAGGCGGGGGAGGGTTAGGGAAGGGGCATCACGTCGCCATACCTTACCCTCCCCGCTCAAGGATTCCCCCGGTGAGCCGCATCCGCCTCCACCCCTCCGGCCGCACGGTCGAGTGCCGTGACGGCGAGACCGTCCTGTCGGCGCTGGAACAGGCCGGCTACGCCCTGCCCAACAACTGCCGCGCCGGCGCCTGCGGCGAATGCAAGGTCAAGGTCCTCAGCGGCCAGTTCGACCAGGGCATGGTGCTGGACATGGCGCTGTCCCAGCCGGAACGGAAGGACGGCTACGGCCTGATGTGCATGGCCAAGCCGATCTCCGACGAACTGGTGATCGAATACGGCACCGCCGACGCCCAGCCCAAGCTGTTCCCGCCGCGCGAGAATGTGCTGTTCATCGTCACCGACCGCGTCCCGCGCACGCCGCGCATCGTGGAACTGCACCTGCGCCCTCTCGGACAGCCGCTGCGCTACTGGCCGGGCCAGTATGTGATGCTGGGCGATGCCGCCGCCGGTGCGCCGCCGCGCTGCTACTCCATCGCCAACGCGCCCCGTCCGGACGGCGAGATCGTGCTGCAGGTGACGCGAGTCGATGGCGGCCCGACCAGCGGCTGGATCCACGACACGCTGACCGTCGGCAGCATGGTCAAGCTGTCCGGTCCCTACGGCACCTTCATCGGCGACCCGTCGGTGGACAGCCCGGTGCTGTGCATGGCCGCCGGCTCCGGCCTCGCCCCCATCCTGGCGCTGACCGACGCGGCGCTGCGCCGCGGCTACCGTCCGCCGGTGACGCTGCTGTTCTCCGCCTGCACGCAGGCCGACGTGTATGAACTGGGTCTGCTCAGCTACTGGCAGGCCAAGTACCGCAACTTCAAGGTCAAGGTGACGCTGACGCGGGAAGAGGCAGCCGGCCATCTGAAGGGCCGCATCCCCGCCATCCTGCCCGGCCTGTTCCCCGACCTGTCCGGCCACGCCATCTTCACCGCCGGCAGTCCCGCCTTCGTCGAGTCCTGCGTCGCCGCCGCCCGTTCGCTGGGCGCCAGGGACGACCAGATCCACAGCGAAGGCTACGTCTCCCAGCACATCCCCGAAGCCCCGCCGCCCGAACGCCTGATGGCAGGGGCGCTGGGGTAAGAAAACGCCCTCTCCCAAACCGGGAGGGGGCGTTCCAGCATCCTCAAGCCCGCTCGTACCGCACCACCTGCTGGTCGATGGCGCCGAACACGCTGGCGCCGTCCTTGTCGAACAGCTCGATCCGCACGCGGTCGCCGAAGCGCATGAAGGGGGTCTTCGGCGCGCCATGCTCGATGGTCTCGATCATCCGCAGCTCGGCAAGGCAGGAGTAGCCGACGCCGCCAGCGCCGACCGGCTTGCCGGGACCGCCGTCCAGCTTGTTCGACACCGTGCCCGACCCGATAATGCTGCCGGCCGCCAGATGGCGGGTCTTGGCGGCGTGGGCGATCAGGGTGGGGAAGTCGAAGGTCATGTCGACCCCGGCATCCGGTTTGCCGAAGGGCTCGCCGTTCAGCGTCGTCACCAGCGGCCGGTGCAGCTTGCCTCCGTCCCAGGAGTCGCCCAACTCGTCCGGCGTCACCGCGACGGGGGAGAAGCTGGAGGCCGGCTTGGACTGGAAGAAGCCGAAACCCTTGCCCAGTTCCGCCGGGATCAGGTTGCGCAAGCTGACGTCGTTGACCAGCATCAGCAGCCTGATCTGCCCGCGCGCCGCCTCGGCCGAGACGCCCATCGGCACGTCGCCGGTGATGACGGCGATCTCCGCCTCGAAATCGATGCCCCAGGCTTCGGTCGCCGCCGAGATCGGGTCGGTCGGCGCCAGGAAGCTGTCGGAACAGCCCTGATACATCAGCGGGTCGGTCCAGAAGCTGGGCGGCATCTCCGCCCCACGCGCCTTGCGGACCAACTCCACATGGTTGACGTAGGCCGACCCATCCGCCCACTGGTAGGCGCGCGGCAACGGCGAGGCCGCTTCGGCCGGGTCGAAGGGCCGACCGGCCGACGAATCGGCGTTCAGCGCGCGATAGGCCTCCTCCAGCTTGGGCGCCAGCGCCGTCCAGTCGTCCAGCGCCGCCTGCAGGGTGCGGGCGATCTCCGGCACCGGGATGGCGCGGGTCAGGTCGCGCGACACCACGACCAGGGTGCCGTCGCGCCCGCCCGCCTTCAAACTTGCCAGCTTCATTGCTCTCTTCCCTTCCTCACAATTCAGCGTCCGGCAGCCTTTTGGCCGCTCATTTCGCCTTCCAGCTGTCGGCGTAGCCGCCCCACTCGACGCCTTCCATCGCCGGGTAGACATCCAGCGGGTCGCGGGTGTCGATCATCACCGCGACCTCGTCGGTCTCCTTGCGCTCGAACTTCTGCGCCACCTCGTAGGCCTTCGGGTGCGGCCCGTGCGGGAAGCCCGAAGGGTGGTAGGTGACCATGCCGGGATGGATGTTGTCGCGCGAGAAGAACTGGCCGCGGTGATAGAACAGCACCTCGTCGAAATCCTCGTTGGAGTGGTAATAGGGCAGCTTCAGCGCCTCCGGGTCCGACTCGATGGGCCGCGGCACGAAGGTGCAGATGATGAAGCGGGAGGATATCCAGGTGCTGTGCGCCGAGGGCGGCAGGTGGTAGCGGTGGCTCATCAGCGGCCGGATGTCGCGCCAGTTCAGCCGCACCGGCGCCAGATCGCCGTGCCAGCCCACCGCGTCCAGGGGGTTGAACGGATAGGTCATGGCGCAGAGCTGATTCCGCTTCTTCACCCGGACCAGCGTCTCGCGCTCGTGCTTCTGCGCCTGGAAGGCGTCGTCCAGCGCCGGGACGTCCAGCACCGCCGGATCGAAGATGGCGTGGGTGCCGACCAGCCCCTTGTGCGGCAGCTTGTAGGCGTCGCCGGTGGCCTCCACCATCAGCACCATCACCGCCTCGTCCGTCTCCAGCCGCCAGCAGGTGTTGCGCGGCAGCACGACATAGTCGCCCTCGCGCACCTCCAGATGGCCGTAGTCGCAGAACAGGTGGCCGCCGCCCTGGTGAAAGAACAGCAGATCGTCGCCGTCGGCATTGCGGACGAGATGGTCCATCTTCCCCTTGAAGCGCCACAGCCGGACCTGGGTCGCGCCGTTGCCCATCAGGGCCGGCGCCTCCAAGGGGCAGCCGGGCATGTGATCGACATGGTTCAGGTCGAAGGCGCGCGGGCGCAGCGGCCCGTCGAAGCTGGTCCAGCCGGTCGGCGGATGGGCATGGTGCATCTGGGTCGCCGGGCCGAAGAAGCCCTCACGCCCCATCTCGCGTTCGTAGGTGCCGGCGGGAAGCCGCACATGGGCCTGACGCGACGCATTGCCCTCTACCTTCGGAAACGAAATCCAGCTCTTCATGGCGCTTCCCCCCTCAATACCGTTGGGATGCCGCCGGCCCCGTCCGCGACGGGTGCCGGCAGGCTTGTTCCGTTGCCGCCATTTTAGTTTCGTTTGAAACTGTTGCAAGAGCCAAATTACAGCGCAGGATGGGCCCACTCGCGACCCTCATCACAGACAACGTCCCGCCGATGCCGCCCGCCCGCCGTTCCCGCACCGCATCATCCAACGCCACAGCCGCGCCGGCCGACATCCCGGCGCTGCACCTGACGCGCTTCCTGCCCTATCGGCTGTCGGTGCTGGCGAACACGGTCAGCCACACGCTTGCCAAGCTGTACGAGAAGCGGTTCGGCATCACCATCCCGGAATGGCGGATCATCGCCGTGCTGGGCGGCGGCGAGACGATGAGCGCGGGAGAGATTGCGCAGCGCACCGCGATGGACAAGGTGCAGGTCAGCCGCGCCATCAGCCGCATGCTCGACTCGAGCCTGATCCTGCGCGAATCGGGCGACACCGACCGGCGCAAGGCCCTGCTGACCCTGACGCCCAAGGCGCTGGCGATCTATGCCGAGATCGTGCCGATGGCCCTGACCTATGAGGAAGAGGCAACGGACGCGCTGTCCATCGACGAGCGGGCGCAGCTCGACACCCTGCTGTCGAAGCTGCAGGCCCGCGCCGACCAGCTGGCCGCCCGCCCGGCGCCGGTCGGGGCGCAGGTGGAGGAAGCGCAGAGCGAGAGAAACTGAGCGGCGTTGCCGTCGCGACGCAAGGCCGCATCGATCCGGAACGACCATCCCCTTCACACGCTCTGGTGGAACCATTAACGTCGCCTCCACACCATCACCCGCCGGAGGCTGCATGACTGCGCCCACCATCAGCATCCGCCCTCTCGACCTGCACAGCGCATCGGCGGCGGAATGGGCGGCCTTCCATCGGTTCCGCCGTATCCGCCACGCCGACTCCTGCCGCGACGAACCGCTGCTTCCCGATGCGGCGGTCAAGGCGTCTCGGCGCAAGCGGAGCCCCTATTGGCAGCATGTGGGTTGGGCGGCTTGGGAGGATACAGGGGGCGGCGAGCGGATCGTCGGATACATCTATGCGGATCTGCCGGACGTGAATCATCCGGAAATGGCATCCAACGGCAACCAGATGTTCGTTCACGGCAGCGTGCTCGGGGAGTGCCGCCGCCGGGGCATCGGCACCCGCCTTCTCGGCAAGGTCGGCACCCTGGCGGCGACTGCCAAGCGCCTTCTCGTGACATCCAGCACCGAACAGGAGGACGGCCACGCCTTCCTGCGTCACTTCGGTGGGGAGAAAACGATGAGCTATGAAGAAAACCACCTCCGCCTGGACCGGGTCGACTGGGGGACGGTGGAGCGTTGGCACGCCGCCTGCCCCGCCGATCTGTCGCTTACCACCCATGCCGACCGCGTACCGATTGCGGCGTTCGAGCGGATGCTGCCAGCGATCAACGCGATGATCGCCGACATACCACGCGACCGTCTGAGCGTTCCCATCATCGAAAGCTCCGCTTCGATGATCGAGGATTGGTACACACGGCTCGACCAGCGGGATGGCCGGCACCACATGCTGGTGCTGACGGATGCCGGCGGCAAAGTTGCCGCCATGGCGGATCTGGTCTGGTTCCCCGATACCCCCAACCGCGCCGGCCACAATCTGACGGGAGTCAGGCGGGACCGGCGCGGACAGGGACTTGGCAAGGCGATCAAGGCCGCCGCGCTGTTGCATGTCCGCAAGTCGCTGCCGACCGTGGAGCTGTTGACCACAGGCAACAACCAGGTGAACGCGCCGATGCTGGCGATCAACCGTCAATTGGGCTTCTTCACTCACCGCAGCGGCGGGTTCTACGAGATCCCGGCCGACGCCCTGCCCCGAGAGTAAAGCCCCTCACCCCCCTTCACCTTGTGCAGCGGCTGGCTGGTGCCTGCATCGACCCGGCCGCGGCCAGGCTCCTCCGCCTCCAAGGGCGCGCAGGCGACCATGGTGGCGAGCGAGCGGCGGGCAAGGCGCTGGTACTCGTCGGTCCCCTCCGACTTCCAGGCGATCTCGTCGGGACGCAGCTCGCGCATCACCTTGGCCGGCAGGCCGGCGGCCAGCGTGCGCGGCGGCACGACGAAGCCGGCCTTGACGAAGGCCATCGCGGCGACGATCGACTCCTCGCCGATCTCCGCCCCGTCCATCACCACCACATTCATCCCGACCAGCGCGTTGCGGCGGACGATGCAGCCGTGCAGCACCGCGCCATGGCCGACATGTCCGTCCTCCTCGACGATGGCGTCGTGACCAGGGAAGGCATGGAGGGTGCAGTTGTCCTGAACGTTGCTGCCCCGCTGCAGCACGATCCGGCCGAAATCGCCGCGCAGGCTGGCGCAGGGGCCGACATAGCAGCCGGGGCCGACCACCACGTCGCCGATCAGCACGGCGGAGGGATGGACGAAGGCGGTCGGATCGATGACGGGGATCACTCCGTCGATGGCGTAGACGGTGGGGCGCGGCAGGGTGGGAGCGGTCATGATCGGCGTTCCTCGGTGTCTCTATCCGGTCTTTTGCCGCAAGGCTACACCGCCGCACCCTGTACGCGATACCGATTTTCCGTCATAGTAGCTTTCCGCTGTATCGCTTCCACATCTCCGGTGTGGGGCGCTTGATTGGTATCAAATGAAACTGTATCGTTGGGAACCATAGCGGTTCGTTACAAGCCGGCGCGCAAAAGCGTCCGATCAATGTTTCCGGGGGAGGAAACGCCCAATGCATGCGACCTTCAGCTATCCGAAATACAGCTTCATACCCTCGGAGGAACAGCGCACCGGCAGTGTCCGGCGCCATCCGGTGGTGGTCATCGGCGCCGGCCCGGTCGGGCTGACCGCGGCACTCGACTTCGCGCGCAAGGGCGTGCCGGTGGTGGTGCTGGATGCCGAGGACACCGTCAGCGTCGGCAGCCGCGCCGTCTGCTATGCCAAGCGCGCGCTGGAGGTGTGGGACCGGCTGGGCGTCGGCCAGCGCATGATCGACAAGGGGGTGGTGTGGAAGATCGGCAAGGTCTTCAACGGTGACCGCATGGTCTACCAGTTCGACCTGCTGCCGGAGCCGGACCATAAGATCCCCGCCTTCATCAACCTCCAGCAATATTACCTTGAGGACTTCCTGGTCACGCAGGCCCGCAAGAGCGACCTGATCGACCTGCGCTGGCTGTCGCGCGTCATCTCCGCCAAGCAGGAGGCCGATCATGTCGTGCTTCAGGTCGAGACTCCAGACGGCGTCCATGCGGTGGAGGCGGATTGGGTGATCGCCTGCGACGGCGCCAAGTCGTCTGTGCGCAAGATGCTGGGTCTGGAGTTCCAGGGGGAGGTGTTCAAGGACCGCTTCCTGATTGCCGACGTGGTGATGAAGGCGGATTTCCCGGCGGAACGCTGGTTCTGGTTCGACCCGCCCTTCCACCGCAAACAGTCGGCCCTGCTGCACATGCAGCCCGACAATGTCTGGCGCCTGGATTTCCAACTGGGCTGGGACGCCGACCCGGAGGAGGAGAAGAAGCCGGAGCGCGTCATCCCCCGCGTCCAGGCGATGCTGGGCGCCGATACGCCCTTCGAACTGGAGTGGGTGTCGGTCTACACCTTCCAGTGCCGCCGGCTGGAGCGGTTCCGCCATGGCCGCATCCTGTTCGCCGGCGACAGCGCGCATCAGGTCTCGCCCTTCGGCGCGCGCGGCGCCAACAGCGGCGTGCCCGACGCCGACAATCTGGTGTGGAAGCTGGCGCTGGTGCTGGACGGCAAGGCGCCGGAATCGCTGCTGGACAGCTACAGCGACGAACGGGTGGCGGCGGCGAAGGAGAACATCCTCAACTCCACCCGCTCCACCGACTTCATCACGCCCAAGAGCGAGATGAGCCGCGTCTTCCGCGATGCCGTGCTGGAACTGGCGGTCGACCAGCCCTTCGCCCGTTCGCTGGTCAATTCCGGCCGGCTGTCCACCCCGACCACCTACAGCGACAGCCCGCTGAACACGCCGGACGCCGACGCCTTCGCCGGCCGGATGGTGCCGGGGGCGCCGGCCACCGACGCGCCGGTGGAGCGCGACGGCCAGCCCGGCTGGCTGATGGAGGCGTTGGACGGCCGCTTCACCGTGCTCTACGCCGCCGGCGACGATATGGGCGGGCTGGTCCCGGCCGAGGTGGCGGAGGCGCTGGACGGACTAGCCGCCGGGCCGCTGCCGCTCGCCTGGCACGCGGTGACCGACCGCCGCCGGGGCATCGCCGGGGAACTGGTGGACTGCGCCGGCCGCCTGCGCGAGCGCTACGACCTGACGCCCGGAAGCGTCTATCTGATCCGTCCCGACCAGCACATCGCCGCCCGCTGGCGCCGCTTCGACGCTGCGGCCCTGTCCGCCGCGCTCGCCCGCGCCACCGGCTGCTGATCTTCGAACTCGTGGAGCCCACCAATGGCCAAACTGATGACCGAGCAACGCTTCGCCAGCCCGGACGATGTCTATCAACTGCTGATCGACAGCCACCGCGACCTGACCCCCGACCAGAGCACCCGGCTGAACGCCAAGCTGATCCTGCTGCTCGCCAATCACATCGGCGATGCGGAGGTGCTGACCGAGGCGCTGCGGGTGGCGCGGCAGGGGGTGGAGTGAAGGACACGGCACCGTCCCTGCCCTTGCCGACGCATGGCTCCCCTCCCTTTTCCGTCCCCGACGCGAAGGGGAGGGGACATTCGCCAAGCAGCACATGCCACTGACGCCAAGCACAGAATGGTGTAATTAAGCGCAGGATACTTCTTGCTGAGATTGCGCCACTCATGACCTTGCGTCGCCTGCTTACTCTTTTGTTCTTGTTGACGTGGTGCGGACCAGCCTTTGCCGAGGGGCTGGTGCAGACGCAACTGTCGATCCCCGCGCGCTTTCCCGACGGCACCATCGCCACGCTGGAGGCGATGCTGCTGCGGCCGGACGGTCCCGGCCCCCACCCCATCGCAATCATCAGCCACGGCACGCCGCGCGACCCGGCGGATCGGGCGCAGATGACGCCGCTGCGCTATCTGCCGGAAGCCCGTGAGTTCGCCCGGCGCGGCTGGGCCACCGTGGCGGTCCTGCGGCGCGGCTATGGCGGTTCGGACGGCCCCTACAGCGAAACGACCGGCGCCTGCAACAACCCCGACTACCTGCGCTCCGCCCAGCAGAGTGCCGAGGATCTGCGTCAGGCCGTCCGCTATGTGTCGGCCCAGCCCTATGCAGACCCCAGCCGCATCATCGCGGTGGGCGTTTCGGCCGGCGGGCTCGCCAGCGTCGCACTCAGCGCCGATCCGCCGCCGGGGCTGAAGGCGGTGATCAGCTTCGCCGGCGGGCGCGGTTCCATCGCCGACAACGAGGTCTGCCGGGAGGAGCGGCTGGCCGCCGCCTTCGGCACGTTGGGCCGTGGCTCGCGCGTTCCGAACCTGTGGATCTATGCGGAGAACGACCTGTTCTTCGGCCCCGTCCTCGCCCGCCGCCTGTGGGGGGCCTTCACCCAGGAGGGCGGCCGGGGCGAGTTCATCGCCGCGCCGCCGCACGGCAAGGACGGGCATTCCTTCTTCAGCGCCGCCATCACGGAATGGACGCCGATGGTCGACAGGTTCCTGGCGCAGAACGGACTGATTCCGCGCAAGACGCTGATCGCGCTGTCCCTGCCGGCTCTGCCGCCGCCGACCGAACTGTCCGCCGCCGGCCGGGCGAAATTCCCCGCTTATGTCGCGGCCGGGGGCAACAAGGCCTTTGCCGTGTCACCCGACGGTGCCTATGGCTGGAAATCCGGCCTGCGCAGCCTGGACCAGGCACAAAAGGGCGCGCTGGAGACCTGCATGGCACACACCCAGAAGGGTTGCCGCATCGCCTATCTCAACGATCGGCCGGCCGGTGGCAACATGGCCGCCGCCCCGCAGGAAGCACCGCGCAGCACGCCGGTCAGGCTGGAACCGCCGCCTGAACTGTCCGACGCCAACCGGTCCAAGTTCAACGCCTATCTGGAAGCAGCCGGCCGCAAGGCGTTCGCGGTGGCGCAGGATGGCGCCTTCGGCTGGAAGTCCGGCGTGTCCAGCGAGGATGCGGCCCGCCGCGGCGCCCTGGACAACTGCGCCAAATACACCCGCCGCACCTGCTATGTGGTGATCGTCGACGACCGGCCGCTTCGGTGACGGTGAACCGGGAGCACGGCCCATAATGAAAAAGGCCCGTCCGGCATCCCGGACGGGCCTTTTCCGTAACAGTACTCCGGAACCGCGTCAGCGCGGAGCCAGCACCATGACCATCTGGCGGCCTTCGAGCTTCGGCATCTGCTCGACCTTCGCCAGCGCCTCCAGCTCGTCGCGGACGCGGACAAGCACATTCATACCCAGATCCTGGTGCGCCATTTCACGGCCGCGGAAGCGCAGGGTCACCTTGACCTTGTCGCCTTCCTCAAGGAAACGGCGTGCGGAGCGCATCTTCACGTCATAGTCGTTGTCATCGATGTTCGGTCGGAGCTTGATCTCCTTGACCTCGATGATCTTCTGCTTCTTGCGGGCCTCGTTCGCCTTCTTCTGCGCCTCGTACTTGAACCTGCCATAGTCGAGGATTTTGCAGACCGGCGGTTCCGCCTGGGGAGCAATCTCGACCAGGTCGAGACCGGCATCCTCGGCAGCCAGCAGAGCATCGCGCAACGACACCACCCCGATCATCTCGCCGTCGGCACCGACGAGACGAACGGAACGAGCCGAGATCTCCCGGTTAACCCGCGGTCCATCGCGGGTTGGAGCGGCTTCGGACGGGATCCTGGCTATGGACGCTTCTCCATGGTCTGAAACCACGTGGAAGCCGGCCGTCCAGAGGAACGGCCGGCGGCGTCACGCGGTCTGTTAAAACGGCGAGTCGGTCACGACATCGCCCGCCGGCGATCTCGCTTCCTCAACCAGTTTATTCACCGCCGCGTCGAGGGCAAGAATTTCCTGATCCTTGCCGCCCAGCACGCGGAGCGCGACGGTCCGCTCGTCCGCTTCCCGCTTGCCGACAACCAGCATCAGCGGCACCTTCTGCAGGCTGTGCTCGCGGACCTTCAGGTTGATCTTCTCGTTGCGGGTGTCGAGTTCGACGCGCAGGCCCTTGCGCTTCAACAGCTTGGCCACTTCCTCCGCATAGCCGTCGGCCTCGCTGGTGATGGTGGCGACGGTCACCTGGACCGGCGACAGCCACAACGGGAACTTGCCGGCGTAATGCTCGATCAGCATGCCGATGAAGCGCTCCATCGACCCCAGGATCGCGCGGTGCAGCATGATCGGACGATGGCGGGCGCCATCCTCGCCGATATAGCTGGCATCGAGTCGTTCCGGCAGGTTCGGGTCGTACTGCAGCGTGCCGCACTGCCAGGTCCGGCCGATGGCATCGGTCAGGTGGAACTCCACCTTCGGGCCGTAGAAGGCACCCTCGCCCGGCAGTTCCTCGTACTCCAACCCGGCGTCGCGCAGCGCCTGGGCCAGCGCGCCTTCGGCGCGGTCCCACAGCTCGTCGGCGCCGGTGCGGACATCCGGACGCAGAGCCAGCTTCACCGAGATCTTGTCGAAGCCAAGGTCCTTGTAGACGCCGAGCTGCAGCTTGAAATACTCGGCCGCTTCGCTCTGCACCTGATCCTCGGTGCAGAAGATGTGGGCGTCGTCCTGGGTGAAGGCACGCACGCGCATGATGCCGTGCAGCGCGCCCGACGGCTCGTTGCGGTGGCAGGCGCCGAACTCCGCCATGCGGATCGGCAGGTCACGGTAGGAGCGCAGGCCATGACGGAAGATCTGGACATGGCCGGGGCAGTTCATCGGCTTGATGCCCAGCAGCTTCTCGCCGCCGTCGGCTTCCACCTTGAACATGTTGTCACCATACATGTCCCAGTGGCCCGACGCCTTGAACAGCGAGCTGTCGATCAGCTGCGGCGTCTTCACCTCGACATAGCCGGCGGCCTTCAGCTTGGTGCGGATGTAGGTTTCCAGCGTCTGGTAGAGCGTCCAGCCCTTCGGATGCCAGAAGACCGAGCCGACCGCCTCCTCCTGGACATGGAACAGGTCCAGTTCCTTGCCCAGCTTGCGGTGGTCGCGCTTCTCCGCCTCCTCGACCCGCTTCAGATAGGCGTCGAGATCGGCCTGGCTGGCCCAGGCCGTGGCGTAGATGCGCTGCAGCTGCGGATTGCGGTGGTCGCCACGCCAGTAGGCGCCGGCCAGCTTGGTCAGCTTGAAGGCCTTGCCGACGAACTTGGTCGAGGGGAAGTGCGGCCCCCGGCACAGGTCGGCCCAGTCGCCCGTCCGGTAGACGGTGATCGTCTCGTCCTCGGGCAGGTCGCGGATCAGCTCGGCCTTGAAGCTCTCGCCCTTGGCCTCGAACAGCCGGATCGCCTCGTCGCGATCCCAGACCTCGCGCACCAGCTTCTCGTCGCGGTCGACGATCTCGGCCATCTTCTTCTCGATAGCGGCGAAGTCGTCGGTCGAGAACGGCTCGGCCCGGTGGAAGTCATAGTAGAATCCGTCCTCGATCGCCGGACCGATGGTCACCTGGGTGCCGGGGAACAGCTCCTGCACGGCCTGGGCCAGCACGTGGGCGGCGTCGTGGCGGATGGTCTCCAGCGCCTCGGGATCGTCGCGCATGATCAGGCGGAAGGCGCCGCCTTCCTCCAGCGGACGGTCGAGGTCGCGCTGGCGGCCGTTCAGCTCGACCAGGGCCGCGCGCTTCGCCAGCGAGGGCGAGATGGAGGCGGCCACGTCCCGGCCGGTGGCCTCGGGCGGAAACTGTCGGACGGCGCCGTCGGGGAATTTCAGTTCGATCATTGGTCTGTCTTTTCGCGCGGCGGGACCGGATCGTAGGTCCAGTCCAGGCCGCTGAAGGGGTGGCATTTACAGAGGCGCCGGACCGCGAGCCATCCCCCCTTCGCCGGGCCGTGCTGGATCAGCGCGTCCCGGGCGTAGTCGGAGCAGGTCGGTCGGAACCGGCACTGCTGACCGATCAGGGGCGACAGCGTCACCTTGTAGCCCCGATGGGCCAGCCGGACGCCGCGTTCGTAGAGAGTTCCGCCGGATGCCATGTCGCCGCGCTTATCCCCCGGCAGACGCGCGGGGGCAACGGGCGCTCAGGCCGCACCGGCGAGGCTAGTTCGCGTGTCGGGGCCCTTGCGCGCGAGCGCCTGCCGCACCGCGTCCAGCGTCGCCTCGATGGCGACCATGGTCGAGGCGTGGCGCGCCGGGTAGTCGGCCACCAGCTTCAGGGCCCGCAGCCCCTCGAAGCGGCCTTCCGGGCCTTCTCCATCGGCCTTCAGCATGGCGAGCATGGCGTCCCGCGCCTGCTCGAGCTCTCCGACCGTGGCGCCGATCACAGCCGCGCCCAGCACCCCGGCCGCCGCCTGGCCCAGCGCACAGGCCTTCACGTCCTGGGCGAAGTCCTCGATCCGGCCCTCGTCGTCCACAATAACGTCGACGATCGCCTTCGAGCCGCAGAGTTTCGCCACCCGCTCGGCGGTGCCCTCGGGCGCGGCCAGCCGGCCGGCGTGCGGCATGTTGGCCGCCAGCCCGAGGATGCGCGCACTGTAGAGCTCGTCGATCATGCGGGGAAGATAGGCGATCAGCCGCCCTGCAGCGAGTCCCAGGTCCGGGCGCTGGCCTGCTCCTGCCCGCCCGTCCGCGCCCTCAGCCACGCGAGGTTGGCATCGGCCTGCTCCGGGGGCAGGACGCGGCGCAGGATGTGTTCGGCCTCGGTCAGGTTGCCGTTCAGGCCCAGCGCCAGAGCGAGGTTGAGCCGCACCTTCAGCGAGGCCTCCGGGCGCGCGGCGGCGCGGCGCAGCAGCGGCTCGGCGGCGGCGTTGTCGCCCCGCACCATGGCCGCCACGGCCATGTTGGCCAGCACGTCGGGGTTCTCGGGGGACAGCTGCAGGGCCTGGGCCCAGGCCGCCCGCGCGTCCTCTGCGCGACGCACCTGCTCGTAGGCTGTGCCCAGCAGCGACCAGACGCGCCAGTCCTCGGGTCGGGCGTCGCGGGCGCTCTCCAGCGCCGCGATGCCGTAGAAAGCCTGCCCGCGGGCGATGTGGCCCCGCCCGGCCTCCAGCATGGCCTCGACGTTGCCCGGCTGCACCAGCAGGACCCGCTGCGCCATGTCGGCGGACTGGTCGAAGCGGCCGAGCTCGCGCAGCGCCTGCGCCGCCTTGACCCCCGCCACGGGGTCCAGCGGATCGATGTCCGCCTGTTCAGTCCAGAACACCGAGCGGCTCAGGGCGTCGGCGCGGTCGTAGGCGGCGCGCGTCTCGGCGTTGGCGGGCGCTCGCGGACGCGCCGGCGC
>JAFAFA010000018.1 GCA_023423695.1 Pseudomonadota bacterium
TCGAGCACACGCCCCTCGAGCATCAGCTCGTGGATGCGCAGGAGGCGCTCCTTCGCCAGTCGCGGTTGATCGGCGGGAGCCCGCGGCGGTCGAGAAGGGGACACGTCGGCGCTCATGTCGGTCATCAATGGCCTCGGCCTTTCGAACCCGTGAGGGCGTCATAGGACGCGTAGCACGCTCACCGCAACCCTGATGCGCGCAATCGCACGCTGGCCGGCTTGACGCGGTGCGCCATCGGGGCCGCTCGACATCGAGGCGCTATCGCTCATAGAGTCGGCCCCATGAACTATCAGGGGTGGAACGCCCTGCCGCTGCTGGCTCTCGCCGTGCTCGTCGGGTCGTGCGGCGATCCCATCGTGGCGCCGCAAACAGACGGATCGATGCAGCCGCAGGACGCGAGCGCGGTGCGGATGTGCTCGTCGGACGCGCAGTGCGACGACGGCATCTTCTGCAACGGCGTCGAGCGATGCGAAGAGGGCCGCTGCGCGCCAGGGGAGACGCCCGACTGCGACGACGCGACGGAGTGCACGATCGATCGCTGCGACGAGCCCGCCGGCCGGTGTGTGCACGAGGCGCCTGACGCCGATGGCGACGGCGCGCCCGACGCGGCGTGCGGCGGCAACGACTGCGACGACGCGGATCCGCTGCGGACGCCGGGCGCGATCGAGGTCTGCGACCCGGACGATCGCGACGAGGACTGCGATCCGACGACCTTCGGCTTTCGCGACAGCGACCGCGACGGCTGGCCCGACGCGGCCTGCTGCAACGTCCTCTCCGACGGCGCCCGCGCGTGCGGGACCGACTGCGACGACACGCTGCCCACCGCCCACCCGAGCGAGGCCGAGGTGTGCGACGGAGTCGACAACGACTGCGACGGAGATGTCGACGAGGGCACGCTGTTCACGTTCTTCCTCGACGACGATCGCGACGGCTTCGGCGACGCGGCCGGGACCACGATCGAGGCGTGCTTCGCGCCCGACGGCTACGCCGACGACGACGACGACTGCGACGACACCCGGGGCTTCGTGAGCCCGTCGGCGCCCGAGGTCTGCGACGGCGAGGCGCTCGACGAGGACTGCGACGGCGTCTCGAACCCGGAGGATCTGTGCAACTGCGCGGCGCCCGACTCGCGCAGCTGCGCGGCGCTCGGCGTCTGCGCGAGCGGCACGCAGGACTGCGCGGGCGGCATGTGGGGGGCCTGCTCGATCGCCGGCAGCGCCGAGGTCTGCAACGGCTTGGACGACGACTGTGACGGGAGCGTGGACGAGGGCCTGCTCGTGCGCTGCTTCGAGGACGCCGACGGCGACACCTTCCCGGTCGTCGCCGCCGCGCTCGCCGAGCTCTGCCCCGACGCGGCGCGACCCTTCGTCTCTGGCTGTCCGGTCGGCTACACCAATCGCGAGCCCCTCGGCGCGCTCTCGCTCGACTGCGAGGGAGCCGATCCGGGGCGCTTCCCCGGGGCGGTCGAGACCTGCGACGCGATCGATCAGGACTGCGACGGCGCGATCGACGAGGGGCTCCGCATCACCTGCTACGACGACGGCGACGGCGACGGCTACGCGCTCGGCGCAGCGACCGCGCGCGATCTCTGCCCGCCGCCGGGGATGAGCACCTGCCCGATGGGCACGACCTCGCGAGCACCGATGGGCGTCGGCACCAGCGACTGCGACGACGCCAACGCGGCGCGCTCGCCGAGCGCGATCGAGACGTGCAACGGCGTCGATGACGACTGCGACGGCGTGATCGACGACGCGCTCCGCGTCGCCTGCTACACGGACGCCGATGGGGACGGGTACGCGGTGAGCGGGGCCACCGCGACGCAGAGCTGTCCGGATCCGAGCACCGGCGCGTGCCCCGCGGGCCGGACCTCGCGCGCGCCGATGGGCGCCGGGACGATCGACTGCGATGACGGCGCCGCCACCCGCGCGCCGTCCGTCGCCGAGGTGTGCAACGCGATCGACGACGACTGCGACGGGATGGTCGACGAGCTGCTGCGGCTCACCTGCTACACGGACGCCGATCACGACGGCTACCCGCCGAGCGGCGCCACCGGCAGCACGGTGTGTCCGGCGGCGGGCGGCGGCTGCCCGACCGGCCTGACGCCGCGCGCGCCGGGCATGGGCCCGATCGACTGCGCCGACGGCACGGCGACCCGCTCGCCGGCCATCGCCGAGACCTGCAACGGCATCGACGACGACTGCGACATGCACGTCGACGAGGGCCTGCTCCTCACCTGCTACACGGACATGGACAGCGACGGCTACCCGCCGAGCGGCGCGCCGGCGATGGCGCTGTGCCCGGCCGGAGGCGGAGCCTGCCCGTCGATGACCACGTCTCGCTCGCCGGCGGCCGGCGCGATCGACTGCGCCGACACGACGGCCGCGCGTTCACCGGCGGTCGCCGAGGCCTGCAACGGGATCGACGACGACTGCGACACCCGCATCGACGAGGGGGTGGCCACGCGCTGCTACGTCGACGCGGATCGCGACGGCTTCGCCCTGGCGGGCGCCGCCTCGACGGAGGTGTGCGGGACCTGTCCGGTCGGCCGCACTCCCGTCGCGCCGGGGCCCGGCGCGATCGACTGCGACGACACCACTGCGGGCCGCTCCCCGGTCGTCCCCGAGATCTGCAACAGCATCGACGACGACTGCGACGGAGTGCCCGACGACGGCATCACCCTGGTGCCTCGCTACGTCGACGCCGACAACGACGGCTTCGGAGCCGGCCCGGTACAGATGGTCTGCCCGGGCGCCGGCGGCTACGCCGACACCGACGGTGACTGCCGTGACGACGCCTTCGCGGTGCACCCGGGCCAGGCCGGTTGGTTCTTCGTGCCCGCGTGCCCGCCGGGTGAGGTCGCCTGCTCCAGCAGCGATGGGATGGGGTGCCGGCCGTCGGCCGGGGGCTCCTGCACATTCAGCGCGGCGTTCTGGGACTACGACTGCAGCCGCCGGCTCGAGACCGACGTCCCTCCCGGCAGCTGCGCCGACCTCGGCGCGACCTGCGCTCCCCTGGCCGGCTGCGAAGGCACCGCAGGGTACCTGCCGGAGGCCAGCCGCAGCCCGTGCGGCCGGGCTAACGGCACACGAACGTGCTCCTGCGAGTTCGAGCTCGGTATGGGCAGCCGCTGCGTCCTGCGTGACGTGGCCTCGGGGGGGTTCCCGGGTGGGCCGGGAGGCGGCGGCGTGGAGGTTCGGTGTCACTGAGTTGGCTGTGCGCGCGCTTCGCGAGCGCGCGGGCCGAGC
>JAFAFA010000046.1 GCA_023423695.1 Pseudomonadota bacterium
GTCGAGAAGGAGGCCCCCGGCCTCGTCATCCTCGGCAAGCAGGCGATCGACGACGACTGCAACCAGACCGGCCAGATGCTGGCGGCGCTGCTCGGCTGGGGCCAGGGCACCTTCGCCTCGAAGGTCGTCGCCGGCGACGGCACGGTCGCGGTCACCCGCGAGATCGACGGCGGGCTGGAGACGGTGGAGCTGAAGCTGCCGGCGGTGGTCACCGCCGATCTGCGCCTCAACGAGCCGCGCTATGCCTCGCTGCCCAACATCATGAAGGCGAAGAAGAAGCCGCTGGAGACCATCACCCCGGACAGCCTGGGTGTCGACGTCACCCCGCGCCTGAAGATGCTGAAGGTGACGGAGCCGGCCAAGCGTCAGGCCGGCATCAAGGTGCCGGACGTCGCCACGCTGGTGGACAAGCTCAAGAACGATGCGCGCGTGATCTGAGGGGGATGATCTGACCATGGCCAACATTCTCGTCATTGCGGAACACGACAACGCGTCGCTGAAGCCCGCCACCCTGAACGCCGTCACCGCCGCTTCCAAGATCGGCGGCGACATCCATGTCCTGGTCGCCGGCAAGGGCGCCCAGGCCGCCGCCGAGGCGGCATCCAAGGTGGCCGGTGTCGCCAAGGTGCTGCTGGCCGACGACGCGGCCTATGAGCACCAGCTGCCGGAAGACGTCGCTCCGCTGGTGGTGTCGGTCACCAAGAGCGGCTACGGCCATGTCCTGGCCGGCGCCACCTCGGTCGGCAAGAACCTCCTGCCGCGCGTCGCCGCGCTGCTGGACGTCGCCGCCATTTCCGACATCACCGCGGTGGCGGCGGCCGATACCTTCGAGCGGCCGATCTACGCCGGCAACGCGATTGCCACCGTGCAGTCGGCCGATGCGGTGAAGGTCATCACCGTCCGCACCACCGCCTTCGAGACCGCCGCCGCCGAAGGCGGTTCGGCCTCGGTCGAGGCGGTGTCGGGCGCCGGTGCGGCCGGTCTGTCGAGCTTCGTCTCGGCCGAACTGACCAAGTCGGAGCGTCCGGAGCTGACCGCCGCCCGCGTGGTGGTGTCGGGTGGCCGCGGCATGCAGTCGGGCGAGAATTTCCCGATGCTGGAGGCTCTCGCCGACAAGCTGGGCGCCGCGGTGGGCGCCAGCCGCGCCGCCGTGGACGCGGGCTTCGTGCCGAACGATTATCAGGTCGGGCAAACCGGCAAGATCGTGGCGCCCGAGCTGTACATTGCCGTCGGCATCTCCGGTGCGATCCAGCACCTCGCCGGCATGAAGGACAGCAAGGTGATCGTCGCGATCAACAAGGATGAGGAAGCGCCCATCTTCCAGGTCGCCGATTACGGCCTCGTCGCGGACCTGTTCAAGGCCGTGCCGGAGCTGACGGACAAACTTGGATAAGGCGCGCTGATCCGGGTCGCGGCCGGGGGGACGTTCTTCCCGGCCGCGGCCCTTCTACCCACATCCCAAGCGGGACAGCCTCCATGACCACGATCAAGAAGATTGGCATCATCGGCGCCGGCCAGATGGGCAGCGGTATCGCCCAGGTCTGCGCCCAGGCCGGCTATGATGTCGTCCTGTCCGACATCAGCGACGCGGTCCTGGAAAAGGCGCTCGCCAGCATCGGCCGGAATTACGACCGTCAGATCCAGAAGGGCAAGCTGGAGGAGGCGGAGAAGACCGCCGCCCTCGGCCGCATCGTCACCGGCACCGACCTGTCTGTGTTCGGCGAGTCCGATCTGGTGATCGAGGCCGCAACCGAGAACGAGGCGTTGAAGCGCGACCTGCTGAAGAAGCTGGTCCCGCATCTGAAGCCGGAGGCGCTGATCGCGACGAACACCTCGTCGATCTCGATCACCCGTCTGGCCGCAGCGACCGACCGTCCGGCCAAGTTCATGGGCATGCACTTCATGAACCCGGTGCCGGTGATGCAGCTGGTCGAGCTGATCCGCGGCATTGCGACCGACGAGCCGACCTTCAATGCCATCAAGGAACTGACGCTCGCCATCGGTAAGACCGCCGCGGTGGCCGAGGATTTCCCGGCCTTCATCGTCAACCGCATCCTGCTGCCGATGATCAACGAGGCCGTCTACACCCTCTATGAGGGCGTCGGCGGCGTCGAGGCCATCGACACGGCTCTGAAGCTGGGCGCCAACCACCCGATGGGTCCGTTGGAACTGGCCGATTTCATTGGCTTGGACACCTGTCTGGCGGTGATGCAGGTGCTGTACGAGGGCTTGGCCGACAGCAAGTACCGCCCCTGCCCGCTGCTGGTGAAGTATGTCGAGGCCGGCTGGATCGGGAAGAAATACGGCCGCGGCTTCTACGACTACTCGCAGACGCCGCCGGTCCCGACCCGCTGAGGACTGTTTGCTTGGAAGGCCCGCCCTGGGGAACCGGGGCGGGCTTTTTCGTTGGGGAGGGAATGGCTGGCGAATGCCCCCACCTAACCTCCCCCGCTGGGCGGGGGAGGGACTGCCGCCACTCTCCCGCATAAGCACCGATCCCCTCCCCCGCCCAGCCGGGGGAGGGTTAGGGTGGGGGCTAACGTCTCTGTAAAGACACCTCCCTCACTTCGGCAGCGCGTAGGCGATCACCGAATCGCCCCCTTTGGTCCCCAGCGAGCCGTGCCCGCCGGCGACCACCAGCACATATTGCCGGCCGTCCTCGCCCTGGTAGGTCATCGGCGTCGCCTGACCGCCGGCCGGGAGGCGGCTTTCCCACAGCTGCCTGCCGTTGGACACGTCATACGCCCGCACATAATAGTCGATGGTGCCGGACAGGAAGGCCACGCCGCCCGCCGTCATGATCGGGCCGCCCAGGTTGGGCACACCCATGCGGAAGGGCAGCGGGACCGGCGAGGCGTCGCGGGTCGTGCCGTTCTTGTGCTTCCACACGACCTTGCCGGTCGTCAGGTCGGCCGCGGCCACATAGCCCCAGGGCGGTGCCTGACAGGGCAGGCCCAGCACCGAAACGAAGGGGCCGAGCTTCACCGCATAGGGCGCGCCGAAATTCTCGTTCAGCGCCGGCAGGCTGAATTCCAGCCGCTCGCCGCCCTGGACATACAAATCCTTGTCGTTCCGGCGCGGCACCAACTGCGAGACGAAGGCGAGGTAGGTCGGCGTGGTGAAGGCGATCTGGCGCTGCGGATCCACCGCGACGCCGCCCCAGTTGAAGACGCCGAAATTGCCGGGATAGACCAGCGATCCCTGCAGCGACGGCGGCGTGTAGCGCCCCTCGTAGCGCAGCCGCTTCAAGGCGATGCGGCAGGCGAGCTGGTCGAACATCGTCGCCCCCCACATGTCCGCTCCGCCCAACACCGGCGGGTCGAAGGACAGGGCGGAAACCGGCTGGGTCGGGGCGGTATGGTCGCCCTCCGCGGCACCCTGGGGCGCCGGCTTCTCGGTCACCGGCAACACCGGCTGGCCGGTGCGTCGGTCCAGCACGAACAGCTCGCCCTGCTTGGTCGGCTGAACCAAAGCCGGCACAGTCTGTCCGTTCACCATGAGGTCGATCAAGCTGGGCTGGGCGGGCACGTCATAGTCCCACAGATCGTGATGCACGGTCTGGAAGACCCAGCGCACCTGCCCCGTCGCCAGATCGAGCGCCACGACGGACGATGAGAAGCGCTCCACCTCCGGGCTGCGGTTGCCGCCGAACTGGTCGGGCGGCTGGTTGCCCAGCGGGAGGTAGACCATGCCAAGCGCCTCGTCCACGCTGGCGATCGACCAGCTGTTGGGCGAATTGACCGTGTAGGTCTGACCCTCCGCGATCGGAGCGGTCTGGTCGGGCTTGGCCGAGTCCCAGTTCCACACCAGATGGCCGTCATTCACGTCGAAGGCACGGATGACGCCCGACTGCTCCTTGGTCGAGACATTGTCCAGCACCGTGCCGCCGACGATGATCAGATTGGCCGTCACCACCGGCGGCGAGGTCGAGTAATAGGCACCGGGCCGCACATTCGGCATGTTAGCCCACAGGTTGATCTCGCCGCTCTGACCGAAACCGGTGCAGCTCGACCCGTCCTCCGGGTTCAGCGCCACCAGACGCCCGTCGGCGGTCGGCATGAACAGCTTGGCGGCGCACGCGCCCCCGGCAGCATTGGCGGCCGCTTGCGGAGCCGGATGGTAGGACAGGCCGCGGCAGGTCAGGTGCTGCAGCGCCAGTTGCTTGGGATCGATCTTAAGGTCGCGGCGCCAGACCTCCTTGCCGGTGGTCGCGTCCAGCGCGATCACATGCTGGTGGGGGGAGCACAGGAACAGACGGTTGCCGACCTTCAGCGGAGTCACCTCGAAGGTGGTTTCCTTCGGATCGCCGGGCTGGCCGCGCAGGTCGCCCGTGTTGTAGCTCCAGGCAACCGACAGCCTGTCCGCATTCTCCGGCGTGATACCGGTCAGCGGCGAATAGCGCTGGCCGTAGCCGGTGCGGCCATAGGCATGCCATTCCCCGTCGGGGATCGCCGGGCCGGAGCCGGCACCCGGCATCCCGGCCGATGCGGTCTGCTGCCGCGCCGGCACGGTTCCGTCGATGCGGTGCGGGTCGGTGAACCAGGACGCGACGGCGACCAGCAGCACGACCGCCAGCGACGCGGTCAGCGGGATGCCGGCTCCGCGAAAGACCCCCACCGGATAGGCGCCGGGTGCCGGCACACCGGCCATCGGTTGCCGTTCGCCCAGGCGCCGGGTGATCCAGGGCATCAGCAGCAGGAAACCGACCACCGCGATCACGTCGCCGCGGGCCGCCAGCGGCCACCAGTCCAGCCCAGCTTCCCACAAGGCCCAGGCCAGCGTTCCGATCACCAGAAGCGCATAGACCGTCAACGCCGCGGGCGACCGCTTCACCAGCAGAAGGGCCGTGACCAGGAACAGGATACCGGCGACGGCATAGTACCAGGACCCGCCCAGCAGGATCAGCCAAAGGCCGCCGCCCAGCGACCCCAGCCCCAATATTGCCAGCAGGACCGCCATCGCCCATAGGGCGACGCTTCGCTTCGATTGTTTCATGGCACGTCCTCGACCGAAACCCTTTCCAAACCAACGAACGGGGGCGGAGTTGGTTGCGACATTTTCGAACGATGGATGCTGTTCTCTGCGCATCGCTGCCCATCCGGCAAAGCTTCGGAACGCGAAGCGCGCCATTTTTGTTGAACGGCGAAAGATCCCCGAATCTGCAAGACGGAGGCCGCCATGCGCATGCACCGCCATCCCTGGAGCGAAGAGTTCGCCAAGATGAGTCCGGAGCCCCGTTACCGCGGCGTCGGCCCGCGCAACTACCGCCGGTCCGACCAGCGCATCCTGGAGGACATCAACGAACGCCTGACCGACGACCATCACATCGACGCCTCCGACATCGGCGTGAAGGTGGAGGGAGGCGAGGTGACGCTGTCCGGCACCGTCACCGACCGCGCCGCCCGCCGCCGGGCGGAGGACATCGCGGAAAGCGTGTCGGGCGTCGGCCATGTGCAGAACGACCTGCGCGTCGCCAGCCGGAATGCCCCAGGCCAGGCGACGAGCGTCGGCCTCGGCGAGCGGGTGGAGCCGGCCGCTCCGCAGGGTGAGGGCAGCGTGACCGGCCCCGGTGCCCCGGCGCGGGACGCCATGGTGGCGGCGCTCGACAACAGCTCCATGGTGCTGGGCAAGCAGCCGCTGCCGGAGGACGACACGCTGCGCCGCAACGATGCCATGGCCGGCACCGCCGGGCGGGACCGCCGCTGAGCCATGACCGGATCGGGGAGGGCGGCTGCGCCCCCCCCTGCACCGGGTGCGCTGCTGCCCTGCGCGGGCATCCAGAGGACCTGAGAGGTTGCTTAACCATCGGTTAACCGGCGGGGATCATTGTCCCGCGGCAAATCGAGTATCCCCTCTCAAGCCTTCCTGAAACAGAGCAGCTGCCATCATGGGCAACAAGACCATCAAGCTTTCCGACAAGGGCGGTTACCGCGACGTCGCCCTCGACCAACTGCCGCGCAATGTCCGCGCCGCGGTGACCGACCTGTCGACCAAGAATCCGGTCGCCGACATCATCGTCGACCAGTCCGGCATGCTGTACCGCATCCACCTGTCGGCGCCGGCCAACATGTATGTGGACGTGCTGGCCGTCGCCTGAGGCGCCGCCGCAATCCAGTTTCCCGGCCGGTTCTTCCGGCCAGTCGTTCCGGAAGGGCGGCCTGCAGCTATTGCAGCCGCCCTTCGTCGTTCCTGCCCTCCAGCCGGGCCAGCGCACGGTTCAGCAGCCGGGGCGGCAGCATGGCCACCGCGCCGTCGCGCACCGCGCGCACATCCTCCGGATCGAGTCCGGTGACGGCAGCCAATTGCCGGTCGTCCAGCCCGCGGTCTTCCGCCAGCAGCGTGATCCATCCCGCCAGCGTGCGGGCCTGGGCCAGTCCGGCCCGGTCGTTGAACCATAGACCGCCACCCGGGCGGCCAATCGGCGTTGCGTTTTCGAAAGGCATGTCGGGATCGAACGACGTCATGGACGCACCTCCCCTCAGCAGTTTCTTTCGCAGTCGCAGCAAACCCCCGCTGCTTCGCAGCAGATTTTGTTTCCCTTCATTTATGAAGTCTGATGATTTATTCCAGAGGGTGGTAGGCAGTATTCGGCACCACCAAAGCTCTTTTCCCTGTCTTTTGCGCTGCGGCATGATCGGACGGCGGTGACGCGGCGCCTTTCCGTAATTCTTTGAAACTGTCTTCGCGGGCCGGGGGCTAGGGCCGGGGGTCGGCTTCGGCGTATAACCGGTGCAATCGTCCCGAATCCTCCCGTGCAGACCGGAATCGCCGATGTCCGCCTCCCCGTTCTCCCCGCCGCCGCTGTCCGGACCGGCCCTTCTCGAGCGCATCGACGCGCTGGCGGCGATCAGCGCGGAGGAGGGGCGCCTGTCGCGCCTCTACCTGACACCGGAACATCGCCGTGCCAGCGACCTCGTCGCGCAGTGGATGAGGGCGGCGGGGATGGCGGTGCGGGAAGATGCCGTCGGCAACATCATCGGCCGCTACGAGGGCGACCGGCCGGGCCTGCCGGCACTGCTGATCGGCTCCCACCTCGACACGGTGCGGGATGCCGGACGCTATGACGGCATGCTCGGCGTGCTGAGCGGCATCGCCGTGGTGGCGGATCTGAACGCCCGCGGCCGCCGCCTGCCCTTCGCCGTCGAGGTGATCGGCTTCGGCGACGAGGAGGGCACGCGCTTCCAGTCCACCCTGATCGGCAGCCGCGCCATCGCCGGCACCTTCGATCCGGCGGCGCTGGAGACGCGCGATACCGCCGGCACGCGGATGGCCGATGCGATGACGGCGTTCGGCCTCGACCCCTCCGCCTGGGCCACCGCTGCCTACGAGCCGCAGGCCGTCCTGGCCTATGTGGAACTGCACATCGAACAGGGACCGGTTCTGGAGGCTCTGGGACGCCCGGTCGGCGTGGTCACCGCCATCGCCGGCGCCACCCGGCTGGCGGTGACGGTGGAGGGCATGGCCGGCCATGCCGGCACCGTGCCGATGACCCTGCGCCGCGATGCGCTGGCTGCGGCCGCCGAGATGATCCTGGCAGTGGAGCAGCTCTGCTCGGGACAGGAGCGGCTGGTCGGCACCGTCGGCCGGATCGAAGCGTCGCCCGGCGCCACCAACGTCATCCCCGGCAAGGTCCGCTTCACCATCGACCTGCGCGCCGACCGCGATGCCCTGCGGCTGGAGCGGGTCGGCGCCGTTCGCGCCCGGCTGGAGGCCATCGCCGACGCCCGCGGCGTCGCCATCGGCTTCGAGACCCTGCACGAGAGCCCCGCCGTCGCCTGCCACCCCGCGCTGATGGCGCAGTTCGCCGCCGCGGCAGCCGCCGAAGGGCTGGACGCGCCGGAACTGCCGAGCGGCGCCGGCCACGATGCCATGGCGGTGGCGGCGCTGACCGACATCGCCATGCTGTTCGTACGCTGCGAACGCGGCATCTCGCACAACCCGGCCGAACGCATCACTGCAGCCGATGCGGAGGCGGGCGCCCGCGTGCTCGCCCGCTTCGTCGAGACTTTCCAGCCCGCAACCTCCCTCCCGTGACGGACCGCCTACCATGACCGACCTGTCCCCCTCCCTCGCCGCTATCTTGGACGAGGCGGTGAATGCCCGCTTCGACGAGGAGGTCCGTTTCCTGGCGGAGCTGGTGAAGGTGCCGTCCGACAATCCGCCCGGCGACTGCGCGCCCCACGCCGTCCGCGCCGCCGAGCTGCTGGAGGCGATGGGCTTTACCGTCGAGCGCCACCCGGTGCCGGCCGATCTGGTGCGGGCCAACGGCATGATCAGCGCCACCAATCTGGTCATCCGCCACCGCTTCGGCGATGGACCCACAGTAGCGCTGAACGCCCATGGCGACGTGGTGCCGCCGGGCGAGGGCTGGTCGAGCGATCCCTACGGCGCGGAAATCCGCGACGGCGTGATGTATGGCCGCGGCGTGGCGGTGTCGAAGTCGGACTTCGCCACCTACGCCTTCGCCCTGCGGGCGCTGATGGCCTCGAACGTTCCGCTGAAGGGCACGGTCGAGCTGCACCTGACCTATGACGAGGAGGCCGGTGGCGAGATCGGGCCGAAATGGCTGCTCGACCGGGGCATTTCCAAGCCGGACTATGCGGTGTCGGCCAGCTTCGCCTATTCGGTGGTGACCGGGCACAACGGATGCCTGCATCTGGAGGTGCAGATCGACGGCAAGTCCGCCCATGCCGCCCGCCCCGACACCGGCCATGACGCGCTGGAGGCGGCGACCGGCATCCTGACCGCCCTCTACGCCCACCGGCCGGAACTGGCGACCCGCCGTTCGAGCGTCACCGGCATCACCCACCCGTCGCTGACCGTCGGGCTGATCCAGGGCGGCATCAACACCAACGTCGTGCCCGACCGCGTCACCTTCCGCCTCGACCGCCGCATGATCCCGGAAGAGAACCCGGCGGAGGTCGAGGCTGAACTGCGCAGCCTGATCGAACAGGCCGCCGCCGGCCGGGACGGCATCCGCGTCACCATCCGCCGCATCCTGCTGGCCCGGCCGTTCCGCTCCGTCGGCGACGCGCCGCGGCTGGCCGCTCTGTTCGCGGCCCATGCGCAGGAGGTGTTGGGCGTTCCGGTCGGCCAGAACGGCATCCCGCTCTACACCGACGCCCGCCATTATTCGGAGGCCGGCATCCCCACCATCCTCTACGGCGCCGGCCCGCGCGACCTGCTGGAAGCCAACGGCCACCGCGCCGACGAGAAGCTGGTGCTGGAGGATCTGCGCAGGGCGACGCAGGTGGTGGCGCGGTCGCTGGCGGAACTGCTTGGATAAGCTCTCGGCGAACCTACCCCACCCGCTCCCCCGACGGCAGCCCGAGGTTCCAATCGGCTGAACCGGAGACGGCCGGATCGGTGGCGGCGGTGTCCAGCGAGGCCAGATGGCGGTCGATCAGCAGGTTCAGCCGGTCGCGCGCCTCCCACACCGTGAGGCTGTGGTCGGAACGGTCGAGATAGACCATCTCGATGCCGGACAGGCCGTCCAGTCCACGGCCTCCCTCGCCCAGATGCAGGTAGAATTCGGCCAAAGTCATGTCGCCGCTGCTGTAGACCAGAAGCACACGGCGGCCTTCCGCGGACAGGCGGCGGAACATGCGCAGCGCGTGGCGGGTCAGGCCGGTGCGGATCAGCACCTTGCGGACGAAGCGGCCGGCCAGACGCTTGGCCAGCCCCGTCACCCGGGCGCGCTTGCGGAAGCTGGCGCGCAGCCGGGACGGCTTCAGCGCCTCCATCAGATATTCGGTGGTGGAGCGGAAAGCGACCGTCCGCATCAGCTCCGAGACGGCGGTGCCGTCGCCCAGCTCGAACCGTCCGGGATTGAGCGCGATCTGCCCGACCACCCGGTTGTCGCCCAAACCGGCATGCAGGGCCGGCGTCCCGCCGGCACACAGGCCGATGACGACGACCCGCGCATGCCCCTGGGCTTCGAGCCAGTCCAGCGCCGCCCGCACGTCGCCCATCCCCTCCCGGTGGTAGAGCAGGTTGTCGGCAAGCCCCGCCCGGCCGGGGCTGTCACCGATCCCCGCGGCGTCGATCCTGAGCGAGCAGTAGCCGCACGCCGCCAGTCGGCGGGCCTGCACCACGGTCGCGCGTCCGGATCCGACATGGTGGGTGGCACCGCTGTTCAGGAACAGGATGGCCGGCCGGCTGCCGGCGGGGTCGGCCAGGACCGGGGTGCAATAGATCCCGAACAGCTCCGGATCCTTGCCGAAGAAGACCGGGCGTTCGACCGCGGTCGTGGTCATCAGCCCGGCCGGGCGGTCCGGCGGCGGAGTCGCACCCATAGGGATCGGCCCGGCGGCGATCCATCGCAGGACCGGGTCGAACACCGCGGCGGCCTGGGCACGCTGCGGCTGCTGAACCATCTCCATCATGCCGCTGATGCCCATCGGCTCCGCCACCGCTCCCATCGCGCGCCAGCGGGCCGCCAGCTTCACCGGCGTCTTCGCGTCCGGACGGTCGGCGATCAGGATGCGCGGAGCCGGCAGCTTCGGAGCGTCGCAGGGCGCAAGGCCGCTCAGCGCAAGCGCGGTCTCCGGCGTCAGCGGCATGCCGATCACGTTCAGCCAGGACGCGCGTTCCGGCGGTTCCGGGTTGCAGACCGGGCGCAGCACCATGGTGGCCAGCGTCTGCAGTTCCCGCACCGCCTTGCGGCCTGAGGTGATCGGCGCCAGCAGCGCCAGCGCATCCACCCCCTGCCCTTCCTCGGCCAGTTCCAGCGCCGCCGCGGTGGCGAGAAGCGAGCCCATGCGGAAGCCGACAAGGGTCAGTTCGGTGACGCCGGTGTCCTCGCGCAGGCGGCGCACCGCCGCCTTGACGCCGTCCAGCCACACGCGCACCCGGTCCGGCTCGCTGTCGTCACCAGCGGAATCGCCGGAGCCGGGATAGTCGAACCGCAAGGTCGGCAGCCCGGCGGCGGCCAGTGTCTCCGCAAAGCTCTTCCAGGCGCGGTGTACGCAGAGTTCCTCATGCCCGTAGGGACCGCACAGCACCACCCCGCGCAGGCCCGGCGCCGGGTGCAGCCATCCGAAACAACCCTCGAACACCATCGGTGTCGGCTTCATGCGTCCCCCCTGTAACGGACGGGCGCCAGCGCGTTCAACGCATGGACCTCCCCATCCGGCACCCCGCCGCCGGCGCCGGCACGCGGCTGCAGGCGGACCACCCGCTCGACGCCGGGGGACAGGTGAAACCAGGCATCCTCCGCCCGGAACCGCCCGTCCTCCACATGCACCGAACAGGCAATCCGCCGGGTAGCCAGCCGCAATGCCCAGTCGTCCCCCTGCCGCTCCACCACCGCCGTCAGTCCGAGATCCGCGCGCGGCAGCGAACGGCCCTTCGGAAAATAATGAGACTCGTCAATTGGTTCCGCTTCCCTTTCGGCCGACAGCAATTGCGCCGACACCACATCGTGTAGGATCGGTCCAAACCTGTAGGTATAGGTCGTGTCAAAAAAGCGGTCGGTCATCCCGGCGGCCGGCAGGGTGAGCGCCGTCCGCGCCGGCAGCGTCACCGGCCGCTCCGCCTTCAGCACCGGAACCGTTCCGTCGCGCCAGGCCGTCAGCCGCAGCAGCGCCTCCACCGGCCGGGCAGTGTCGTTGACCAGATGGATGGCCAGACCGTTCACCCCCTCGTCGGTCAGGATGACGCGCAGCGGGCGGAAGGCACGTCTCAGCGCATGCCATGCCGGCTTCGGCGTGCCGTCGGCGGCGACCACGCCCCAGCCGGCGCCCGGCCAGGGGTCGCGCCACTGCCAGACCAGCCCGCCGCCACAGTTCGAGCCGGTGCGCCGCCATTCGTCGAACACCGCCTGCATCACCTCCCCCGTCACCGCGCGGGACAGGCGGCGGTAGCGGTCGGGCTCCTCATAGCGCAGGCGCCGCGGATCGACGCCGTAGAGCGCCTCCAGATAATGCTCCCGGACATCCTCGAAGTCCCAGGAAGCGCCGGGATCGCGCGGAATCCGCTCCTTCCAGCGGGGATGATGGAGCGCCGGAACGCCGAGCGGGTCGTCCTCCGCCAGATTGGCGAAGGCGAGGCATTCGCTGGCGAAGCGCACGTCGGCCCGCCGGGCATCCTCCAGCGGCCTCATATAGGCGCCGACGCCGTAATAATGGGTCACCCCGGCATTGGCGGCGAAGGGCAGCGCCCCGCCGCTGGGGGAGTTCGCGATCCGGATCAGATCGGGCCGCCGCGCCGTCGCCTCCTCCGCGATCGCTGCGGCCAGCGCCGGTTGAGTCCAGGAAGCGCGGGGCAGGCCGAGCATGGCCGCCTGCTGCTCCATCTCGCTGCCGCCGCACAGAACCGCCAAGGAGGGCGAGGTCTGGGTGCGGTCGAGAAGCTGGGCGATCTCCGCCCGTACGCTGTCCAGAAAGGCCGGATCGCCGGGATAGTCGAAATTGGCGAACATGGCGTCCTGCCAGACCAGGATCCCCAGTTCGTCGCACAGCTCGAAAAACGCGTCGCCCTCATACAGCATGGTGCCGCCGACGCGGACCATGTTGGCCCCGGCATCGCGCATCCGCCGCAATTCGGGCTCGTAGACCGCGCGCTCCGCCGACAGCCCGACCAGATCGACCGGCACCCAGCAGCCGCCGCGGCAGAACACCCGCTCGCCATTCACCAGCAGGGCGAAGCCGTTGCCGTCCGCTCCCCGGTCCACCGCCAGCGAGCGGAAGCCGACGCGCCCCAGATCGACCTCCGCGACGCCCCCCGGCGTACCGATCCGGGCGACCACACGGTGCAGCACCGGTTCGCCATGGGTGTGCGGCCACCAGGGCTCCACCCCCGGCAGGGTCATGTCGGCGTGGAAGGCGTCGATGCCGTCGAACCGGAGCGGAACCACCTGCCCGGCGACCTCCACCGAGCCGGTCATGCCGGCCCCATCCGCCTGCTGGGCGCCGTCCACCGTCAGGCGCAGCGACAGCCGCCCGTCGCGCCCGTCATGACCGCTGCGCAGGTCGGCGCCCAGCAGGCGGATGGGGCCGGTCTCCTCCACCAGTTCCACAGGGCGGTATGGGCCGACTGCATGGACCGGCGGGCACCAGCCCGGCATATGGCCCAGCAAAGTGGTGCGGACGAAGCGCAACGCCGCCGGCTCCGCCAGCTTCGGCCGCCAGCGCGCACGGCCCTTCTTCGACGCCGCCAGGGACGCCAGGGCCGGATACAGGGCGTGGAAGCGGATGGACAGCTCCGCCTCCCCGTTCAGCGTCACCGGCACCTCATGGGCGAGGAACATGCTGTCGGAGGTCAGGATGCGCTCCCCGTCCAGCCGCACTTCCGCGATGGTGGCGAGGCCGTGGAAGCGCAAGGTGCGGGGGCCGTGGCCGGTCAGCCGGGTCCGGTAGACGATGTCCTTGTCATGCAGCGGAAGCGGATCGTCCAGCGACCACAGCCCGGCCGCCTGCAGAGCCTGCGCCGCCGTTCCCGGCACTGCGGCAGCCACTGCGTCAGCCACTGGGACAGCCGCGCCCTCCCCCGCGCCGCCTGGCGGCAGCAGGGTCAGGTCCCATCCCTCCGTCAGCGCGGTGATCCGCCGTCCCGTGACCGATCGGATGCGCGCCATCGCCGGTCACCCGTAATGCCGGGCCAACATGCCCAGGGCGGTGTCGTAGGCCCGCTCCATCCGGTCGAAGCCGTCGGTCAGGTCGGGCGCCTTGCGCCGGGCAACCGTCCGGGCCAGTTGGAACTGCATCGCCTTGGCGCCCTCGGCGATGGTGCGGCAGGCCTCCTCCGCCTCCGAGGGCCCGTCGAGCCAGCGGACATGGGCGCCCAGCAACTCGGAATTGGCGCCGAGCTGGCGCAGCAGGTTGAAGGCGTAGAGGTGGAAATACTCCATCGGCCGGGACAGCAGCCGGTCCAGATGCTCCGGGAAGGCGGCGCGGTAGGCCGCGATGGGGTTCTCCGCCGGCCGGCGGGCGAGGTGGCGGCGCAGAAGCGCCAGCGATGCGTCCATCAGCTTCCGGCCTTCCAGCGCCGGTCTGCCGGGCTTCACGAACTCCACATAGGGGAACAGCGGCCCGGCGGCCGCCGCGGCGACGCCCTCGTAATCGGCCCCCTCCAGCCGATGGAAGCCGGCATTGTGGAAATAATCCATGGTCCGCGCCGCCGGGTCGATGCGGACGATGCCGACCGTGGTCTTGACGTGCGTGGTGCCATAGGAGGTGCCGCGGGTGTCCGGCAGATGGAAGCCGTCGACCTCCACCAGAACCAGCCCGCCCTCCGGACCGCGCTTCAGTTGCTCCGCGACATGGGTTTCGACGCTGTCGTAGATCGCCAGTTCCTGCACGCGCAGGCCGTACAGCGTCTCCAGATCCTCCAGCGGCACCTTGAAGAAGGTGAACTGGTCGCCCTCGAAATCCTGGGTGACGGTGAAGCCCAGCATTGCCAGCGGGTCGAGCCCGCGGGCGTGCAGCGCCTCAATCCACAGATCGACGTAGCAGTTTGTCTCCGGCCAGATCCGCTCACCCTGGTGCAGGGGATGGCGGTCGTGGCCGTCGGGCTGGTGCCGGGTCCACATGGCGCCCATCAGCCCCAAAGCACCTTGCGGACCGCCGCCGGCCAGCCGGCCGGGTCGAAGCCGTGGTGGCGGAACAGCGCCAGCGCCACCCGCTCCATCCCGAAGCCGACGCAGGCGGTGTGGGCGACGCCGCCGTCGGCGGTGCGGATGTCCCAGATATGGCCGAAATGGTCCTGGTGATAGTTGAAGCTGAGGCAGGCGGTCGGCTTCTCCGTGCTGGTGACGGGGATCAGCAGTTCGAACTTCAGCTTCTGCTCGCGCTGGCTGCTCGACAGCATGGCGCCGGCCCGGCCGAAGAAGGGATCGTTGGCGACGTCGATCTCCAGCGGCACCTCCAGCGAAGCCATCATCTCGCGCCCGCGCTCCAGCCACAGCTGGCGGAACTCCACGACCTGCTCCGGCGTACCGATGCGGATGTATTCGCGCATGCGGAACATCTGCATGCGGGCGGGGTCGATCGACGGCTCGTGCCGGAAGCAGTAGGAGAAGACGTCGATCAGCTTGCCGTCGCCGGGCAGCGCGCCGCGCCGGGCGATGGTCGGGTAGACGGGATAGCAGGCGGCCGGCGTCATCACCACGTCGGTCGCGACCTGCTCCTCGGTCCAATCCTGCCCCTCCTCCAGCCGGCGCAGCAGGGTGCGGTGCGCCTTCTCGTCCCCTGCGAAGCTGTGGATGGTGCCGGCCAGATGGGGAAAGCTCTTCAGATACTCGCTTTCCTCGAAATACCGGCGGTTCAGGGCCGGCGGGAAGCGCATCACCTCCGCACCGTCCTGCCCGCCCCAGCGGGTGACCAGCGCGTCGAAGCGCTCCACCACCTCCTCGAACAGGCCGCTTCGGCCATAGAGTCCGTCCACGCCGGTGGGGATCAGCAGTCCGGCCGCCACAAGCTCGTCGCGATAGGCGGCCTGGGCCGCCCCGATGTCGACCATGTTCATTCGAATGGCCCCGATCCGTCCCGCTGGACGAGAAGCTGTGTGGCGATGTGCGACATGATGCGGTCGTTGCCGATCATGAGGGCGGCGGAGTGGGCATCGCGCAGGTGGCGGCCCAGGCTGTAGGGCGTGTCGTTGCGGTAGCCGGCCAGCCCGCAGGTGCGGATCGCCGCCTCCACCACCTCGCGCACCAGTTCGGACGTGGTGACCTTCAGCGTTCCCATCGCGGTGGCGAAGGACAGGCTGGTGAGCAGTTCCGGCGAGCCGCAGGCCAGCTCGTACTGGCGGATGGCGGTCAGGATGACCGTCTTCATCTGCTGCAGCTTCGCCGTCGCCTCGGCCAGCCGCACCGCGCAGGCCGGGGTGGTGCCGGGTTTGCGCCTCGCCTCCGACCGGACGAAGGCACGGGCGCGGCTGACCGCGTCGGCGGCGATGCCGAGCCAGGTGCTGCTCCACAGGATGTGGGTCACCGGCAGCATGGTCTGGGCCGACAGGTCGGCGTAAGGCAGCGGCAGGATCTGGTCGGTGACGCCCGACGCCTCCAACCGGTAGCCGTCGGAGCAGGTGCCGCGCATCCCCATCGCGTCCCACAGCGTGGTCTTCTCCAGACGGTAATCGTCCCGGGTCAGCACCACCAGAACCTGATCCGACGAAGGCGCGTCGGGGTTGCGGCGGGCGGTGACCAGGATCACGTCCGACTGGTCGCCGTAGGAGATGACGGAGGCGTTCTTCGCCAGGGTGAAGCGGCCGGCCGCCTGATCCGCCTCGACGGCGCAGACGCTGTTGCGGATGTCGCCGCCGGTCTCGGCCTCCGTCGTGGCGGAGCCGAGAAGCAGCTGTTCGGCCGCCATGCGCGCCATCAGCTCGCGGTGCCAGCCATTGCTGCCATGATTGACCAGGCAGGCGACCTGGATCTGGTGCATGGCATAGATCATGCCCGTGGCCGCACAACCGCGGGCCAGCGCATGGCAGGCCGCCGCCACCTCGAACAGCGAGGCGCCGCCGCCGCCGAGATCGGCCGGCACCATGGCGCCCAGCAACCGGTCCCGGCGCAGGGCGTCGAAGGCTTCAATGGGGAAGCGGCTCTCCCGGTCCACCGCCTCGGCATGACGGGCGGCGATGTCCGCCCCGATGGCGCGTGCGCGGACCGAAAGGTTCGGAACCGCGCCGGCCGGGGCGGCGGTCACGCCTCGCCCCCGTCGATCAGGCCGCGCACCGCGTCGCGGATCGCCGCGATGCTCTCGAAGGTGCGGCGGTTCAGGAGCTTTTCCGGAAACTCGACGTCGAACTGCTCCTCCAGCCCCAGCATCAGGCCGACACAACCATGAGAGGTAAGACCGGCGGCATAGAGATCGTCATCGACGGCGAGCTTGCCGGCGTCGACCGCCAGTCCGCCGCATTCGGCCAGGACCGAACGGATCCCGGTGATCATCCCGTCATCGGCACCGCCACCGGCGGTGGGGGGTAGCCCGGCACTCCCGGCCGCTTGGAGCGACGGGTTTGGGAAAAGCGGGCTGGCGTCCTGCGGCATTCTCGAAATCCCTCGGAAACTTGCTGATCCCAAGCTAGCCACGCCACCCCGGTGCTTCCACTCGGCATCGGTATGGCCGTCGGGCTATCCAAGTGATCGCTTTTTCCCCGGTGGGGGTAAGCACAGGGATAGCATTGGTCGAAGGTCCGGACGCCTTTGGTGTTGCCAGTTCGGACCATGACCCACCAGCCTAGGCCTGGGCTTGGCCGTTGCAGGTTTCGTGCAGCCGACGCCATCCCGATGGCGGCGGCCGAGTCCAAACGGATATATGACCCACGGGCGGCACACTTTCTCGCCTACGAAATTTTTCCACTCTGGCCGCGCAGACATTCCATATGATGGAACGACCTGTAATCTCTTTTCCTCTGAGTGGAAATTTCATTGACGGGAAATCCTCCTCTCGAAAAGCATGCAAGAGCCGGTGTGACCGATCGCCGCAAGAACCCCTCGGTACTTGTGGAGCCGAGATTGCATTCAATGCAGACTTGCGGCCGATGGGAGCTGCCGGCGCCCGGGTGGAGCGCTGCCGCCGCCTCCGGGTGACAGCGATCACACCCGCCCCGAGGGGACCCGACGCCATGCCCACCGCCGCACCTGCCCTCCCGCAGGACCTTTCCAGCCCGTCCGGCAGCAATCCGAGCCTGGGCAACCGGCGCCGTCTCGGCGTTCGGGCAAAGCTGCTGCTGGCCTTCGCCGGCATGGCGGCGATGACGGTGGCGGCCAGTGCCGTCGGGCTGATGTCCTTTTCCGCCGTCGAACGGCCGATGGCGCAGATCGCCGACACCAGCCTGCCGGAGATGGAACTGGCGACCCGGCTGGCCGGCGAAAGCAGCCGCATCGCCACCGCCGCCCCGACCCTGGACGGCGCCGGAAGCCAGGAGGAACGCGAGCGCATCCAGGCCGACACGCGCGAACGCTCCCGCGCCTTCCTCGCACTGGTCGACGAATTGGCCGGGCGCCGCCCGCAGGACCCGCTGCTGTCGGAGGTGCGGGACACCGGCAACGCCCTGATCGCCACGCTGGACCGCATCAATGACGGGGTCGCCGCCCGCCTGTCCCTGCGCGACCGGCGCGAGGCTGCGTCGGCCAAGCTGGCACAGGCCTATGACGGCTTCCTCAAGACGCTGGCGCCGCTGGTGGAGGGCGCCGGACAGTCCCTGCAGGACAAGGGCATGGCGCTGGATGGCGGGACCGACCGCGACATGGGGGCGCTGTCGGATGCGGTGCGGTCGATGATCGCGCTCTACGACCTGCGCGGCGGCATCGCCGCGGCGCTCGACGCCATGAACCGGTCCGGCACCGCGCCGGACGGCAAGGCCATCGGCGAGTTGCAGCAGGCCTATCTGGAGGCCTCCTCCCAGGTGACGGGCACGCTCGGCACGCTGGGCGACCGGCTGCCGGCCGACATGGCGGGTAAGATCGACACGCTGTTCCTCTTCGGCTACGGCAAGGACAATGTCTTCGAACTGCGGCGGGCGGCGCTGGACGGCACCGGGAACAGCGGCGGGAACAGCGGCCAGGACAGCGGCGGGGCCGTCGACCGGCGGCTGGCGGAAAGGCTGGGCGCGGCACGGGCACAGGCAGCCGGCCTGCTCGATGGGCTGAAGGCGCCGCTGCGCAAGGTGCAGAGCGACATCAAGCGCACCAGCTTCGACGTCCGCTCCCTCATCCAGGAGTCCACCCAGGATCTGCTGGGCCCCGGCCTTGACCGCTTCCGCACCCATCTGGAACTGTCGACCCACGGCACCGCTCTGGCCGGCGCACTGAACGAAGCGGCGCAGGCCGCCGACGCTGCCCGCCTGGCTCTGCTGGAAAAGCGCTTCATCACCGAGGCCATCGCGCTCGACCAGCGTATCGTCAAGCTGGCTGATACCGATAATGGCGAGGGCGCCGAGGATGCCGCCGGCAACGCGGTGATCACCGCCCTGGCCAAGGCGCTGGCCGCCTTCGGGCGGGGGGAGGACGGCATCGTCGCGCTGCGCCGGGCCGAACTGGCGGCCGAGGCCGACACCGGCCGGGTCCTGGCGGAGAACCGTCTGCTGTCGCAAAGCTTCGCCGCCACCGTCGACCGCCAGATCGCCGCCATGCGGGACGAGGCAAAGGCCGCCGTCGCCGGCACCGACGGCACCATCGCCGCCGGCCGCAACATGCTGATCCTGTTCGCCGTCGGCAGTTTGGTCGGCGCGGTGGCGCTGGCCTGGCTGGTGGTGGGGCGCCACATCGTCGCCCGGCTCAGCGCACTGTCGGAGGCCATGCGGGCCATCGCGGCCGGCGACCTGAACGCCCCGATCCCCGCCGCCGGCTCCGACGAGATCGGCGACATGACCCGCGCGCTGATGGTCTTCCGCGACACTGCCAACGCCGCCCGCGCGGCCGAGGCCCGCGCCGAGGCCGAACGCGGCCGCGCCGCCGGGGAACGCCGCCGGGCCATGGTCGAGATGGCGGAGAATTTCGAGACCGGCGTCCGCGGCGTGCTGGACCGCGTGGCCCAGGCCGCCGGCGAGATGCAGGACATGGCCGAACGCATGACCCGCAGCGCCGACCTGACCGCCGGAGAGGCGACGACCGCCGCCGGCAGCTCCCAGCAGGCCGAAGGCAACGTCAAGGCGGTCGCCGCCGCGACGGAGGAGCTGTCGGCCTCCATCCAGGAGATCGGGACGCAGGTGCACGCCTCCAGCCAGATCGCCCGCAAGGCGGCGGAAGCGGCCGAGCGCACCGACCGCACCGTGGAAGGACTGGCCCAGACCGCCGGCCGCATCGGCGAGGTTGTCGGGCTGATCCAGTCCATCGCCGGCCAGACAAACCTGCTGGCGCTGAACGCCACCATCGAGGCGGCGCGGGCCGGCGAGGCCGGAAAGGGCTTCGCCGTCGTGGCAAGCGAGGTGAAGGGGCTCGCCACCCAGACCGCGAAGGCGACGGAGGACATCTCCGCCCAGATCGCCGCGATGCAGTCGGTGACGCAGGAGGCGGTGGACGCCATCCGGTCCATCGCCGGCACCATCCGCGAGGTGAACGAGATCGCCGCCACCATCGCCGCTGCGGTCGAACAGCAGAGCGCCGCCACCCGCGAGATCGCCCGCAATGTCGGCGAGGCGGCGGACAGCACCCAGCATGTCCGCGGCAACATCGACTCCGTCGCCGATGCGGCGCGGGAGTCCGGGGAGTCCGCCAACCGCGTCCTGTCGGCCTCCTCCACCGTGCAGGACCAGCTGCGGACCCTGTCCGGTCAGGTCGATGCGCTGGTCGGAGAGATGCGCGCGGCCTGATACGGGTGTCGGCTTACGGCCCGTCCGCCAGTTCCCGCAGGGCATCCACGTCGCAATGGAAGCGGTTGGGCCGCATCTCGTTCAGCAGGCCCTGCCGCTTCAGTTCGGCGACGACGCGGCTGGCGGTCTCGGTGGTGATGCCCAGCACGGCGCCGACATCCTCGCGGCCGAAGAAGTCGCATTCGCCGTGGTCGTCCACCAGGGTCAGGAACAGCCGGGCGACCCGCGCGCGGGCGCTGCCGGTGCCGAGTTCCACCAGGAAGGCGTCGGCCCGCTCCACCGCCTGATGCCAGCGCCGCATCAACTGCTGGTGCAGGTGCTGCGTCTCCTCCGACAGGCGCTGGATCACGGCACGGGGGATGCGGCAGGTCAGCACCGGATGGATGGCGACGGCGGTGTGGCGATAGGGCTCGCCCAGCGCCGCCTCCAGCCCCGCCGTGTCGCCGGCCCGCAGCAGACGGACGATGCGCTGGTTGCCATTGGGCAGATATTGGACCAGCTTCACCAGCCCGCTGCGCACGGTGTAGAGCGCCGCCGGCTCGTCGCCGACATGATAGAGGGCAGCCCCCGGCGCCACCGTGAACTCGTCGATCGGCAGATGGATCAGGTTGAAATCGGGTTCGGTCAGGTCGGCGAACAGCGCCGATTCCCGGATGCCGCATCCCCGGCAATTGGCCAGCCCCCGCCACGCCGCGTTGATGTCGGTCTTCCTCACGGTCATGTCCATGGTTATGCGGCGCGGCGATGCTGTGAATGGGAACGGTGTCGGCCGCGCAGTGTGGCAGCTTTCCGGACCCGTTCCAAGGATGCGGCAATCACCCCTTGCATGAAGGGACGGTCAAGCCGCACTCTCCGCCGCCGACCGGGCTTCGCGCACCTCCTCGCGCAAAGTGACGGCGCCGTTGGTGCGTTCCAGGATCAGCTTGCGGCCATGGTGGGCGTCCAGCCCCGCGTGATGGCCGATGGTCAGCAGCGTTGCCTTCGGCAACTCCCGTTCCATCAGCGTCAGCAACTCCTCCTCGGCCGGCGGATCGAGGCTGTCGGTGGCGTCCTCTAGGAAGATCCAGTCGGGACGGCGGATCAGCAGCCGGGCGAAGCCCAGCCGCTGGCGGTCGGGCACCGACAGCACTTCGTCCCAATGATCGGTGCTGTCCAGCCGGTCGACCAGATCGGCCAGCCCGACGCTGACCAGCGCATCGGCCGCCCGGTCGTCCGCCACCGAAGTGGCCGGGCCGGGATAGGCCAGCACCGCGCGCAGGCTGGCGTGCGGCAGATAGGGGCGTTCCGGCATGAAGAAGACGCGGGTGTGGGCCGGCAGGGTGATGCGCCCGCTGCCCCATGGCCAGACGCCGGCCACGGCACGGAACAGGCGGATGGTCGCCGTCGCGTCGCCGCCGATCAGCACCCGGTCGCCCGGACGGACCTCCAGGTCGAAGGCATGAACGACGGCTGTGCCGTTCGGTTCGTCGATGGACACGCCGCTGAAGGTCAGCGTGTGGTGCTCTTCGGAGCGCACGACCTGGATGTGGCCGTCCGGCACGTCGCAGACATCGCGGTCCAGCCGCACCAGCGCGTCGTGCAGGTTCAGCACGCGCTCCACCGACGCGCGCCATTCGGCGACACGCGGCAGGTTGTCGATCGGCCAGGACAGCGCACCGACCGTCTGCTGGAAAGCCTGCGCCGTCTGCATCAGCACGCCCAGCGAAATGGTCCCGGCGATGTAGCGCGGGGCGGCGACCAGGATCGGGAAGGCGGCCGACAGCACCGAATAGCTGGCGCTGAACACCATCATATGGCTGAGCGCGCGGGTCTGGCCGGTCCAGCCGCGCACCACGCCGCCGAACAGCGTGGCAAGATGCCCGCGCTCCGCCGATTCCCCGTGCAGCAGCGCGATGGTCTGGCCGTTCTCGCGGATGCGGGCGAGCGCGAAGCGGAAATCCGCCTCGTAGCCCTGGCGCCGGTTGACGGCGTTGACCAGCGGCTGGCCGATCAGCATGGCGATGGTCGTGCCCATGGCGGCATAGAGCAGCGCCACGAACAGCAGATGGCCCGGCACCGACAGCTCGGTCCCGAACAGGGTGACGGACAGCGTGCCGGACAGCATCCACAGGATGTTGGTGAAGCTGATGAGCAGCAGCGCGCAATAGGTCAGCGAATGGCCCAGGTCGATCGCCATCTCCGCGGTGATGCGGATGTCCTCGGCGATGCGGCCGTCGGGGTTGTCGTGCTCGCCCGGCATATAGGCGATCTGGTGGTGGCGGCCGCGACGCAGCCAGTCTTCCAGCAGCTTGCGCGTCAGCCAGTCGCGCCAGCCCATCTGCAGCCGGCGTTTCACCCGCAGATGCAGCACGACGATGACGATGTTGTAGACGATGATCAGCCCGACCAGTCCGATCATGGTCAGGAAGCGGTCCATGGAGCGCTGTTCGAGCGCGTCGAACAGCCGCTCGCTCCACAGATTGATCAGGACAGGGATCGACACCTGCCCGATGGTCAGCACGAACAGCGCCACGGTCAGCGCCCAGACGGACACCCGGGTCCGCCCGAACCAATAGCCGCCCGCCAGCCGGAGGAAGCGGCGGGCGAAGCCGGGGGCCCCATCGCCGGATTTGGCGCCGCCGGTCTTGGCGCCTCTATCGTCGGTCATCTCGGCCATCCCGGACCTCCGCCCTCAATCCCTCACCGTCCGTATTACTAACGAATAGGACGTGCCTCGACAAAAGTACAGGGGCAGGGGCGAAGAAAGGCTTAAAGCCTCCCCGTTCTCACAACTTCGGCGAGGAACCGATAGCTGTCCTTGGGCGTGCGCTCCTGCGTATCGTAATCGACCCGCACGATGCCGAACCGCTTCGACAGGCCGAAAGCCCATTCGAAATTGTCTAGCAGGCTCCAGCACAGGTAGCCCTTGACGTTGCAGCCGTCGGCCAGCGCCTGCGCCACCGATTCCAGATGCTCGCGATAGTACAGCACGCGCTCCGCGTCATGGATCTGTCCGTCCGGAGTTACCACGTCGTCATAGGCGCAGCCGTTTTCCGCGATGAAGACGGCGGGGTTGCCGTAATCGGTGCGGAATTCGGTCAGCAGGTCGTACAGTCCCTCCGGCTGCACCGGCCAAGCCATGCCGGTCCAGCGCCGGCACCGCGCCTCGCCCCAGCCGACGTCGAAGGGCCGCCCCTCCTCGTGCTTCATCGTGTTGCGGGAGTAGTAGTTGATCCCCAGCAGGTCGATGGGATAGCGGATCGCCTCCTCGTCGCCGGGCTGCACGAAATCCGCCATCTTGTCGGCCAGCAGCGCCGGAATCTGCCCGCGCATCAGCCCGTCCAGCGCCACCCGGTTCCACACCGCGTCCCAGCGGGCGGCGGCGGCCACATCCTCCGGCCGGTCGCTGTCGGGAACGACGGGCTGCAGATTGAGGACGGTGCCAAGCGTCAGGCCGGAATGCTCCGCCGCGATGGCACGCAGCGCCGCACCCTGCGCCAGATTTTGATGGTGCAACGCCCGCAGGATGCCCTGTTCGCCAAGCTTGTGGCCGGGGGCATGCTCCCCCACGCCATAGCCGAAGATGGCGACCACGTTCGGCTCGTTCAGCATCATCCAGGTCTTGACCCGGTCGGCCAGCCGGGCGGTGACGATGCGGGCATAATCGGCGAAGGGACCGACGATCTCCCGCCCCTGCCAGCCGCCGGCATCCTCCAGCGGCTGAGGCAGATCCCAGTGGTAGAGGCAGGCCATCGGCGTGATCCCGGCCTCCAACAACGAATCGACCAGCCGGTCGTAGAAATCGAGGCCGCGCGGCTCCACCGCCCCCGTTCCCGTCGGCAGGATGCGCGGCCATGCGATGGAGAAACGGTAGCTGTCGAAGCCCGCCGCCTTCATCAGCGCGATGTCTTCCGGGTAGCGGTGGTAATGGTCGCAGGCGACGGCGGCGCTGCTGCCGTCCATAATGCGGCCCTCAGCGGTGAAGGTGTCCCACACGCAAGGGCCGCGCCCGTCCTCCGCCACCGCCCCTTCGATCTGGTAGGAGGCGGTCGACGCTCCCCAGCGGAAATCAGGCGGGAAACTCAGCGGCTTGGCATCGGCGGCCTGGGACACGGGCTGGCTGAAGCTGTCCATTCTTATCCTCCCAAGGGGATGGTTCGTTTTCCCCAGCATGCCCCAGCCGCACCGGCTTCGCCATGGGACAAGCATACGAATGATGTGGGCGCGACGCGGTGGCGCAGCCGGGGGTGGTTGCACGCAGGCACTGTGCGGACCTGCCCGAAAGGCGTAGCCTGATTGCCAAGACGGCGGTCAGCCGCTCCGTTCACGGAGGAAAACCCCATGCCCAACACCACCAAGATCGTCTTCATCGGCGCCGGCAGCGCCGCCTTCGGGCTCAGCCTGTTCCAGGATCTGTTCTCCACCACCGAACTGGCCGGCAGCACCCTGACGCTGGTCGACACGAATGTGGAGGCGCTCGACCGCATGGCGGCGCTGGCCGAGGTGATGAACCGCCACGGCCCAGGCGTCGGTGGGGCCGGCATCACCATCGAGAAGACCACCGACCGGAAGGCCGCCCTGCAGGGTGCCGGCTTCGTGCTGTGCGCCATCGCCATCGACCGCAACCGGCTGTGGAAGCTGGATTTCGAGGTGCCGAAGAAGCACGGCATCCGCCACACGCTGGGCGAGAACGGCGGCCCAGGCGGGCTGTTCTTCACGCTGCGCACCCTGCCGCTGATCGTCGACATCGTCCGCGACGTCGAGGCGATCTGCCCCGACGCCCTGTTCATCAACCTGTCCAACCCGGAAAGCCGCATCGTTCTGGGCCTGTCGCGCTGCACCAGCGTCCGGACGCTCGGGCTCTGCCACGGCATCTTCCTGGCGCGCTGGTTCATCTGCCAGATCCTTGGAATGGCGGAGAAGGAGGTGGACGTCTGGGGCGCCGGGCTGAACCATTTCCAATGGCTGACCGCGATCCGTGAGAAGGCGACGGGGCGCGACCTTTACCCCCTGCTGCGCGAACGGGAGGCGGCACACGACCCGTCCTTCACCCCGCTGGCGCGGCGCCTGTTCCACGCCTTCGGCCTGTGGGTGACGCCCAGCGACGACCACACCGGCGAATTCCTGCCCTATGGCTGGGAAGCCGGGGAGCACGGCTTCGACTTCAAACATGACGAGGAGGGGCGCGTCATCCTGCGCGACCTGATGGACGGCGTCATCGACGGCAGCAAGCCGATTCCCGACGACTGGACCAAGCCGTCCTGGGGCGAGCGGGCGGTGGCCGTGATCGCGGGCCAGTTGCACAACCAGAAGCGCTTCATCGAAAGCGGCATCGTCATCAACCGCGGCGTCATCCCCGGCCTGCCCGACGAGTTGGCGGTGGAGGTGCCGCTGCTGGCCGACGCCGCCGGCATCCACCCGATCTCGCTCGGCCGCCTGCCCGACGGCATCGTCAAGCTGCTCTCGGTCCAGGCCAACGTGCAGCAATTGTCGGTGGAGGCGGCGCTGCACGGGTCGAAGGAGCTGGCGCTGCAGGCCCTGCTGATCGACCCCGTCATCACCTCCAGCACCGCCGCCGTCGCCATCCTGGACGAGCTGTGGGAGGCGAACCGGCCCTACATCCGGGCGTGTCTCTGACTACGCGCGTCCCCGCCGGATCAGCCGGGCCGAGGCGAAGCCCAGCCCAGCGGTCAGCGCGCCGACGCCGAGGAACAGTGGTGCGAAGCCGGTGTGGGTGGAGATGGTGCCGTAGAGCACCGGCCCGATCCCCTGCCCGATGAAGAAGCACGACGCGAACAGCGCCAGCGCCGACCCGCGGGCGGTCGGCGCCAGCTCCGTCGCCTGGGTCTGCATGGTGTTGTGCAGCATGTAGAAGCCGAAGCCTGCGACCAGGAAGGCGAGGCTCACCACCGGCCAGGGGACCGGGAAGGCGATGACCAGATAGGCCAGCCCCGCCGCCAGCCCGCCGGCCTTCATCATGCCCCACTGTCCGAGCGAGGCGATCAGCCGCCGCACCACCGCGCTGTAGGCAACACCGCCGATGGCGAAGGCGGCGATGGTCAGCCCGGCCTGGAAGGCGCTGGGCGCACCATGTTCGGCCAGAACCGGCGCCACGAAGGGGAAGACGCCGAAGATCAGCAGCCCTTCCGCCGCCACCGTGGCGAAGACGATCAGCGAGGCAGGGTTGGTCAGCACCGTCGCATAGTTCCGCTGCGCCCCGGCGATCGACAGCGGCGAGCGGGTTTCCACCTCGCGCGCCAGCCCGACCAGCGCCGCGGCGCAGATCAGGGCGGTCAAGCCGGTCGACAGGCCGAACACAGTGCGCCAGCCGAAGGCCTCGGCCAGCGCACCCGACACGGCGGAACCCGACATCTGCCCCAGGATCACCGCCAGCAGGAAGCGGCTGATGGCGATCTGGCGCTCCTCATAAGGAACCCGGTCGCCGATCAGCGCCATGGAGGCCGGGATGATGCCGCCGGCAAAGGCGCCGGCCAGGACGCGCCCGGCCATCACCGTGCCGTAGGTCGGCGCGATGGTGGACAGCGCCAGCCCGACCGTCAGCACGCCCAGCGCCAGCCGCACCAGCCGCGACTTGCCGATGGCGTCGCCCACCGGCCCCAGCACGATCTGCATCAGCGCATAAGGCAGCGTGTAGGCGGAGGCCAGCAGCGCCGCCTGACGCACCGTCACGCCGAGGTCGTCGGCGATCAGCGTCAGCATCGGATCGGTGGTGCGCAGGGAAAAGGCGCTGGCGAAGCCGGCGAGGCCGAGCAGGAAGATGAGACGCATGGATGGCCCGAACGGCGACGATGAAGGTTCAGAACCTTAACCGGATCGGCCGCCGACGTACCGCAGTGCGACGGTGATGGCAGGCATGCGCATGTCGCGGGGAGGTTCGTGGCCGGCGTTACCTGCGACGTAATCGCTTCGGGTCCCTCCGCCGGGCGATGCTGGGTTCGCCGGGACAATCCGGTGGACAGAAAAGGGACCTGACGATGACCGACGCGACCCATGCCCCCGCCGCGATCGCCGACCTCTACATCGCCGCCTGGAACGAGACCGACCCGCAGCGCCGCCGCACCCTGATCGCGCAGGGCTGGAGCGAGGACGCCAGCTATCTGGACCCGCTGGCGGGGGTGAGCGGCCATGACGGGCTGGATGCCCTGATCGACGCCGTGCAGCGGCAGTTTCCCGGCCTGCGCTTCAGCCTCCAGGGGGCTGTGGACGGGCACAATGACCGGCTGCGCTTCTCCTGGGCGCTGGGGTCGGAGGGCGGCGAACCGCTCGCCCGCGGCACCGATTTCGTCCTGCTGGCGGCGGATGGCCGGCTGCGCAGCGTCACCGGCTTCCTCGACCAAGTGCCGACGGCCTGAACCGCAGATCGTGCTCAAGGGAGGGAAATCATGGGCTTCATCCACACCGACGATGGCGTGCGGCTGTTCTATCGCGATTGGGGCAAGGGCAGCCGGCCCATCCTGTTCGTGTCGAGCTGGTCGCTGACTTCCGACGCCTGGGCTTATCAGATGGCGCCGCTGTCCGAACAGGGCTGCCGCTGCATCGCCTTCGACCGCCGCGGCCATGGCAAGTCCGACGAGTCGCCGTCCGGATACGGCTTCGACCGGCTGGCCGACGACATCGCCGCGCTGATGGACGGGCTGGATCTGCGGGAGGTGACGCTGGTCGGCCATTCGATGGCGACGGGGGAAATCGTGCGTTACCTGACCCGGCATGGTGCCGGGCGGGTGAAGGGCGTGGTGATGGTGGGCACCATCACGCCGCTGATGGCGCGGACCGACGACAACCCCGACGGCGTCGATCCGGCGCTGTTCGAGGCGTTCCGGACGGAGCAGTTACTGCGCGACTTCCCGAAATGGCTGGGCGACAACATCGACCCCTTCGTGAACGAGGAAACCTCGGCGGAGATGAAGGGCTGGATCACCGGGATGGCGCTGCAATCCTCCTTGCTGGCCCTGCTGGAGTGCCATCGCGCCATCACCTCGGCCGATTTCCGCGAGGAGCTGCCGGCCATTTCCGTGCCCACGCTCGTCCTGCATGGCGACCAAGACGTGACCACGCCGCTGTCGCTCGCCGAGCGCACGGTGGCGTCGATGCCGAACGCCACGCTGTCGCTCTACGAGGGGGGTCCGCACGGCCTGTTCCTCACCCACCGCGACCGCTTCAACGCGGAACTGCTGGCCTTCGCCCGCGGATGACGGCAAGCATGGCAGCCGACCATTTGCAGTTGCCACGAGTTCGGAGCAGGTCCCATGCCCCATGGCACTCCCCAAACCGCCGCCCCCTCCGGCAGGGCTCCGGCCGGGCCGCCGGTCGGCGCCCTGCTGCGGTCCTGGCGGCAGCGGCGCGGCCTCAGCCAGCTCGATCTCGCCTGCGAGGCCGACATCTCCACACGGCATGTCAGCTTTCTGGAGACCGGCCGCTCGCAGCCCAGCCGCGGCATGCTGATCCATCTGGCCGAAAGGCTGGACGTGCCGCTGCGGGAGCGCAACGCCCTGCTGGTCGCCGCCGGCTTCGCCCCGGTCTACAGCGAACACAACCTGGACAATCCGGCAATGGAGGCGGCGCGCAAGGCGGTCGATCTGGTGCTGACCGGGCATGAGCCCTTCCCGGCGCTGGCGGTCGACCGACATTGGCATCTGCTGGCGGCGAACCGGGCGGTGGCGCCGCTGCTGGAAGGCGTGTCGGCCGAACTGCTGACCCCACCGGTCAACGTCCTGCGCCTCAGCCTGCATCCCGGCGGGCTGGCCGGCCGCATCGGCAACTGGGCGCAGTGGCGGGAGCATGTGCTGTCCCGCCTGACCCGCCAGATCGAAGCGAGCGCGGACCCGGTGCTGGTGGAGTTGCGCAGCGAGTTGCAGGGCTATCCGGCGCCGGCCTCGTTTTTGGATGATGGCGGTGTGGACGGGCACCATCCCGACGTGGTGGTGCCGCTGCGGCTGCACACGCCCCTCGGCCTGCTGAGCCTGTTCAGCACGACCACCGTCTTCGGGACGGCGGTGGACGTCACGCTGTCGGAACTGGCCATCGAGGCGTTTTTTCCGGCCGATGCCGAAACGGCGGAGCGGCTGCGCGCGCAACTTGCCGAAATCCCCTCTCCCCCCGGGGGAGAGGGTTAGGGTGAGGGGGGCGCAAGGCGAGGATTATCAAAAATCGCCCACTCTCCGCTCCCCACTATCTCCACGCAGGGCATCCCCCTCATCCCGACCCTCTCCCCAGGGGGAGAGGGGGATTTCCACCACTCCCGCACTCAGCTCATCGCCACCAGGCTGGCGTTGCCGCCGGCCGCGGTGGTGTTGGTGCTGAGCGAGCGCTCGTTCACCAGCCAGGCGATCTCCACCCCGTCGCCGCCGGCCGGAACGCCCTGGGTCAGGACGATGGGGCCGGGCAGTTCGGCGATGCGGCGGCTGGCGGCCAGCAGGCGGCTGGCGTCGCCCTCCACCAGCGCACCGGCCAGCGGTCCGAACGACGTCCAGTTCGCGCTCACCCGGACGCGGGCAGCTAGCTCCGCCGACAGGCTCTTCAGACCGGCAGTGACGGCCCCGTCGCCGTCGACCACCACCTCGTTGCCGGTGGCGAGTGCCGCCCCCAGCAGCCGATACAGCCCGTCTTCCGTCTGCGGCAGCAGCAGGATGCGGCCGCGCGGGATCAGGCTGTAGATGTTCTGCTCACCCACCGGGCCGGCCAACTCCACGCTGCCGCCGACCGGGGATCGCTTCGCCAGCGTCCGTACATCGGTGGCGAGCGCCGCCTTGCCTTGGTCGGCCAGCCAGTCGGCAAGGGCGTGGGCCGGCGCACGTACGGCATCGTCGCCGCGCAAGCCCAGTTCCAGGGACGGGCGTACGGACAGCAGGCGCGACAAGTACAGCGGGCCGCCGGCCTTCGGGCCGGTGCCGGACAGGCCATGGCCGCCGAAGGGCTGTACGCCGACCACCGCGCCGATGGTGTTGCGGTTGACGTACAGGTTGCCGGCCTCGATCCGGCTGGTCACCCGGTCGATGGTGGCGTCGATGCGGGTGTGCAGGCCGAAGGTCAGGCCATAGCCGGTGCCGTTGATGGCATCGACCAGCCGGTCTAGATCGTCGCGGCGGAAGCGCAGGACATGCAGGACCGGGCCGAACACCTCGCGTTCCAGTTCACCGATGCTGCCGATCTCGACGATGGTCGGCGCGACGAAGGTGCCGTTGGCGGTCTCCGCCGGCAATGGCAGCGACTCGACCCGGCAGCCCTTGGCCTTCATCGCCTCGATGTGGCGGGCGATGCCATCGCGCGCCTCCGCCGTGATAACCGGCCCGACATCGACGGCCAGCCGGTCGGGGCTGCCGACGCGCAGTTCGCGCATCGCGCCCTTCAGCATGGTCAGTGTGCGGTCAGCGACATCCTCCTGCAGGCAGAGAATGCGCAGGGCCGAGCAGCGTTGCCCCGCGCTGTCGAAGGCCGAGGCGATCACGTCACCCACCACCTGCTCGGCCAAAGCCGACGAGTCGACGATCATGGCGTTCTGGCCGCCGGTCTCGGCGATCAGCGGGATCGGCGCGCCGTCCGGCGACAGCCGCCCGGCCAGCTGGCGCTGGATCAGGCGGGCCACGTCGGTCGAGCCGGTGAACATCACCGCACGGGTGCCGGCATGGCCGACCAGGGCGGCGCCGACCTCGCCCGCGCCGGGCAGAAGCTGGACCGCGCCAGCGGGCACGCCGGCGGCGCGGAGGATGCGAACCGCCTCCGCCGCGACCAGCGGGGTTTCCTCCGCCGGCTTGGCCAGCACCGGATTGCCGGCGGCCAGCGCCGCGGCGACCTGACCGGAGAAGATGGCGAGCGGGAAATTCCACGGGCTGATGCAGACCACCGGCCCCAGCGGCACATGGGTGTCGTTGCTGAAGCCGTCGCGCACCCGGGCGCCGTAATAGCGCAGGAAGTCGATGGCCTCGCGCACCTCGGCGATGGCGTTGGCGGTGGACTTGCCGGCCTCGCGGATGATCAGGCCCAGCAGGGTCGGCATGCGCGCCTGCATCTCGTCGGCGGCGCGGAACAGGCAGGCGGCGCGCTCGGCCGGCGGGGTGGCGGCCCAGACTGGGGCAGCCGCCTCGGCGAACAGGAAGGCGTCGGCGATGTCCGCCGGAGCGGCATCGACGCAGTGCCCGACAACGTCCCGACGGTCGGCCGGGTTCAGCACCGGCTCGGCCTTGCCTTGGCGCTCCCCGTCAGCCAGCACCGGGGCGGCGGTCCAGCCGACCGTGGTGCTGTCGCGAAGCGCAGCGGACAACTCGGCCAGCGTGACTTCGTTCGACAGGTCGAGGCCGGCGGAGTTCGCCCGCTCCGTGCCATAGAGATCGGTCGGCAGGGCGATCAGCGGGTTCTTCGCGCCCACCGGCAGGGAGGCGCGGGCCAGCGCCACCGGGTCGGCGACCAGATCGTCGATCGACACGCTCTTGTCGGCGATGCGGTTGACGAAGGAGCTGTTGGCACCGTTCTCCAGCAGGCGGCGGACCAGATAGGCCAGCAGAGTCTCGTGCGTGCCGACCGGGGCATAGACGCGGCAGGGACGCTTCAGCGGACCGACCACCTCCTTGTACAGCGGCTCGCCCATGCCGTGCAGGCACTGGAACTCGTACTGGCCGACCTTGAACTCGCCGCCCATATGCGCGGCCATCCGGTAGATGGTCGCCAGCGTCTGGGCGTTGTGGGTGGCGAACTGCGGGAACACCGCGTCGGGCGCCGCCAGCAGCCGGCGGGCGCAGGCGACATAGGACACGTCGGTGTGCAGCTTCCGGGTGTAGACCGGGAAATCTTCCAGCCCGTCGACCTGGGCGCGCTTGATCTCGCTGTCCCAATAGGCGCCCTTCACCAGACGCACCATCAGCCGGTGGCCGCTGCGCCGGGCCAGATCGACGACGAAGTCGATGACGTAGGGGCAGCGCTTGCCATAGGCCTGGACGACGAAGCCGATGCCGTTCCAGCCCTTCAGGTCCGGATCGAAGCACAGCGATTCCAGCAGGTCGAGCGACAGCTCCAGCCGGTCCGCCTCCTCGGCGTCGATGTTCAGGCCAATGTCGTAGCGGTGTGCCAGCCGGGCCAATTCGGTGACGCGCGGCAGCAGTTCCGCCATCACGCGGTCGGCCTGGGCACGGGAATAGCGCGGGTGCAGGGCCGACAGCTTGATCGAGATGCCGGGGCCGTCATAGATGCCGCGCCCGGCCGACGCCTTGCCGATGGCGTGGATCGCCTTTTCATAATCAGCGTAATAGCGGTCGGCGTCGGCCGCGGTCGTCGCCGCCTCCCCCAGCATGTCGTAGGAATAGCGGAAGCCCTCCGCCTCCATCTTGCGACTGTTGGACAGCGCCTCGTCGATGGTCTGGCCGGTGACGAACTGCTCGCCCATCATCCGCATGGCCATATCGACACCGCGGCGGATCAGCGGCTCGCCGCCGCGCAGGATCAGCTTGGTCAGCGCCGACGACAGCGCCTGCTCGCCGCCGAAGCCATCGCCCAACACGCCCGTCACCTTGCCGGTGACCAGCAGCCCCCAGGTCGCGGCGTTGACGAACAGCGACGGGCTGTTGCCGAGATGCGCGCGCCAGTCGCCACCGGCGATCTTGTCGCGGATCAGCGCGTCGCGGGTGGCGCGGTCGGGAATGCGCAGCAGCGCCTCCGCCAGGCACATCAGCGCCACGCCTTCCTGACTCGACAGGCTGTATTCGTGAATCAGCCCCTCCACCCCGCGCCCCTGCGGCTTGGCGCGCAGCGCCGCGATCAGCGTGCGCGCGGTCTGGGCCGCCGCGGCAGTCACCTCAGCCGGAAGAGTCGCCTGCTCCACCAGCCACGCCACGCAGTCCGGTTCCGGCCGGCGATAGGCGGCAGTGATCGCCTGACGCAGCGGACTGGCCGGACGAACGACGGGGGCGAAGGCGGCGAAGGGGCCGGTTCCGCTGGAGAGGGACGGTTCGGTGGCGGGGGCGACGCTCGGGTCGATCATCTGGTTCATCGCGTGGCTGGCTCTGGGCGAGGGAGGGGTCGGAGGCATCGAAACGCTCATGTCCGGCGGTTCGCAAAGCCGGTCCAACGCCTGTCAGGCTAACCGATTTTCCGGGCTCCTTTCCATCTGGTATTTTCCGCATTTTTCCAACTTAAATTCTGCTTACGCACTGTGAATCAGAATATAAAGCGGTAATTCCGCCATAAAATCAGAACATCTAGGGGGTTTTTGATCACGCCAAACCGGCATTTCCGTTTTTGCAGAATAAAAATCAGCCCAACAGCTTTCCCGCCGACGATCCGTATGGATGCGGCCGTCCGTTTCGGAGATTCGGCGGGATTGAGGAGGAGCGCCCTGAACGACGGAGACTCAGCCCTTCAACGGCTTTGTACGGCCGCCCTCGGACGGCTTGCGGACAGGCACCGGGGGCGCGGCCTTCTCGCCGCCGGCTTCCCCCAGATAGGTCTGCGCCGCGGCAACAACGGAGCGCCAGGGGCGCTCCAACGGGAATTGCGGCCATCCGCCGGCGAACAGGCCGGAGATCATCCAGCCCGCCATCAGCGTCACCGCCAATTGTTCGGAAAAGCCGCCCGTCTTCAGCACCGGCAGGGCGAAGTTGCGCCGCCGCTTGATCGGCCACAGCAGCGGCAGCCCGGCCGGCGTCAGCAGGTCGCCGGCCAGATGGGTGAGATAGCCGACGATGAAGGGGATCAGCAGGTGCTGGTAGGCCGCATGCTCATGCAGAACCCACAGGCATCCGGCGATGGCCAGCGCCGAATGGGTGACGCCGCGATGTCCGAAGATGTTGGAGATCGCCGTGGACAGTGGCTTCACCATCTGCCCCAGAGTCGATTTCGGATGATCGATGTCCGGCGCCAGCGCGCCCAGAATCGCCGCGCCGAAGGCGACCGGATCGAAGGCCATCCCGTACCGGCTCGACAGGTAGAACCAGGTGGCGCCACCGACGATTATGTGAGAGGACGCCATCACCGTCGGTCACCGGGGGCCTTAAGCTGGTCTCTGTCGGGACGTGGACTGCGCCAAGCCCGAAATGGGGGTAGCGTGACCTTAGGATATTCTTCGCCTCCAGAACAATATCACAAGCAGGATGGAGGGATTCCCCAAACGCATAACCTCCATGCGTTCGTCAACGGTGGGTTGCCGGCCGGCGCGTCGCCGCCGGTCATTTGCGCTTGTTCTCCGCTTGAGTCGCCTCGATCTCGTCCAGCACGGCCTCGGGCGCGACATCCTGCCGGATGATGTCCAACTCGGCATCGACCTCCGTCTTCACCCCCAGATGGTCGGCGATGGAGGAGACCAGCGTCACCAGCCGCGTCACCTCATGCTCGGCCAGCAGGCTGATCTGCAGATCCAGGTCGGCGCGCTTGTCCGACACCGCGGCCATGCGGTTCTGGCTGATGAGGACGAAGGTGGACAGGAAGATCGCCTCCACCGACGCGATCATCGCCAGCACGACGAAGGACGGGTCCCATGGCTTGACGACGGGAATCCATCCCAGATTGATCAGGATCCAGCCGCCGAACAGCACCAGATGCAGGTAGACGAAGCGCAGGCTGCCGGTGAAGCGGGTGATCGCGTCGGCGATGCGGTCCTGAAGCGTCGCCTCCACCTCCTCGCGCTTGCGGCGGGCCTGGAGCGCCTGGATGTTGCGCTCCAGCACGGCGCTGAGGCCGGGGGTCTGGGGTGGCGGGTAGGTCGGCGGGCCGCCGCTGCGCCCGGCGCCGGCCTGTGGGAAATCTGCCATCGTTGGGCCTCCATACTCCGCGGCGGCCGTCCGGGCGATGCCGCCGTCCGCCGCCAACGACAACCGCGGCCCCGGACGGTCGTTCCGACCCCATGCCTTGCGACCGGGCCCGGAACTCCCGACCGGACGGCATGTTGGCCGAAGGGAGAACACCAACCGGGAGAGCAGCATGGGCAACGACATCGACAAGGACATGAATGAGGATCGCGACCGGCGGGTCTCCAACGCCGACAGCCCCAATCCAGGCGCACAGGGAGGCGGACCGGTCACCCCCGACCGGGCCGGCCAGGGCATGGGGGTCGGAACCGGCAGCGCGGACGACCTGCCGCACACCGTCGGCGGCGGACCGTCGACCACCGTCACCGTCGGCGAGGGCACCGGACAGCGCCGCGACCTGCCGGACCAGCACGCCGCCCCGCCGACCCCGAAGGACGATGCCGGCAAGCGCCCGCGCAACAGGGAGGAAGGCAAGCCGGGCTGACCGGCGGTCCGTGCCCGCCACCGCCCGAACGGGCCGGCAGCCTCAGCTTCCCGAAGGCTGGCTCCAACACCCACCGGAACGCCGGGCCTTACGCGCCTGTTGTCGGCCTGAAGACCCAACCGGCAGGAAGGAGCCTCGTCATGCCACGCTATTCGGGGGCAGGCTATTCAAACGGAGAGAGCACGGGCTGGCTGTCGGCCCGCGGACTGGCGATGATGGCCGGCGGTGCTGCGCTGGCGGTGGTGGCGAGCCGGCTGCTGCCCCCGGTGGTGGCGCAGCTCGCCGGTTCGGCGCGCGCGTCGGCCGGCCGTGACGGTATCGACGCGCTGATCGACGACCACCGCCACATCCAGGCGCTGATGGTGGAGATGGTCAAGACGCCCATCGACGCGCCCGGCCGCCGCACCCAGCTGCTGCTGCGCCTGAAGCGCCGGCTTGCCGCCCATGCCATGGCGGAAGAGGACGTCGTCTATCCCATGCTGCACGACCAGGCGCAGAAGGCGGAGGACGCCAAGCATCTCTACGGCGAGCATGCCGAGATCAAGATGCATCTCTTCACGCTGGAACAGACGCCGAAGGACGATCCGCACTGGCTCGCCGTGGCGCTCGACCTGAAGCGCATCCTCGACGGCCACATCCGGCAGGAGGAGGAGATCGACTTCCCGGCCCTGCGCAACAGCATGGACGACCGGCAGACCGCCACCATGTCCGGCGGCGTCGCCCGTGAAAAGGCACTGATCCTCTGACCATCGCCTTTCAGTGAAGGGCCGGCACCGGAACGCTCCGGCCGCCGGCCCTGTTGCTGAACGCAACCGTAACGAACGCGAAAGCCGGGGAGAGATCGATGAGAGCACTGGTCTGGCACGGCGCCAACGACATCCGCTGCGACACGGTCCCGGATCCGGAGATCGAGCATCCGCGCGACGCCATCGTCAAGGTGACGACCTGCGCCATCTGCGGGTCCGACCTTCACCTGCATGACCATTTCATGCCGGGAATGGAAAAGGGCGACATCGTCGGCCATGAATTCATGGGCGAGGTGGTGGAGGTCGGGGCCGACGCCAAAAGCGCGCTGAAGGTCGGCGAACGGGTGGTGGTGCCCTTCACCATCTGGTGCGGCGAATGCGACCAGTGCCGGCGCGGCAACTATTCGGTCTGCGAACGCTCCAACCGCAACAAGGCGCTGGCCGACAAGGTGTTCGGCCACACCACCGCCGGGCTGTTCGGCTACACCCACCTGACCGGCGGCTATGCCGGCGGACAGGCCGAATATGTGCGGGTGCCCTTCGCCGACCGCACCCACATCAAGATCCCCAGCGGGCTGACCGACGAGCAGGTGCTGTTCCTGGGCGACATCTTCCCCACCGGCTGGCAGGCCGCCGCCCAGTGCGACATCCAGCCGGACGACACGGTGGCGATCTGGGGCTGCGGCCCGGTCGGGCAGATGACGATCCGCAGCGCGATCCTGCTGGGCGCCAAACAGGTCATCGCCATCGACCGCGTGCCGGAACGGCTGGCGATGGCCAAGGCCGGCGGCGCCATCACCATCAATTTCGAAGAGGAAAGCGTCGTCGAGCGGCTGAACGAGCTGACCGGCGGCAAGGGTCCGGAGAAATGCATCGATGCGGTCGGCATGGAGGCGCACGCCACCGCCACGCTCGACAGCATGATGGACCGCGCCAAGCAGGCGTTGATGCTGGAATCGGACCGCGCCCATGTGCTGCGCGAGATGATCTATGTCTGCCGCCCGGCCGGCACGCTGTCGATCCCCGGCGTCTATGGCGGGCTGATCGACAAGCTGCCCTTCGGCATGTCGATGAACAAGGGCCTGACATGGCGCATGGGCCAGACCCACGTCAACCGCTGGACCGACGACCTGCTGAACCGCATCCAGGAAGGACAGATCGATCCGTCCTTCGTCATCACCCACACCGTTTCGCTCGATCAGGGCCCCGAGATGTACAAGACCTTCCGCGACAAGCGGGACGGCTGCATCAAGGTGGTCCTCAAGCCCTGAGGTGACGTCATGGCCTATTACAACCGCTCCTCGACCGGAGACAACCTCGCCCGCGGGCTCGGCTGGTTCAGCATCGGTCTCGGCGTCGCCGAACTGATGGCCGGCCGGACCATCGCCCGCTGGATGGGGATGGAGGACAAGACCAACCTGATCCGCGCCTATGGCGTGCGGGAAATCACTGCCGGCGTCGGGCTGCTGGCTCTCGGCGATCCCAAGCCATGGATCTGGAGCCGCATCGCCGGCGACGCCGTCGACATGGCGACGCTGGCCGCCGGCATGCAGGACAACCCCCGCGCCGGCAACGCCCGCATCGCCTTCGGCGCGGTGGTGGCGGCGACGGCTCTGGACGTGGTCTGCGCCCAGAAGCTGCACCAGGAGGAGGCCTACTACCGCAGCCTGCCGGTCCCGGACTACGGCGACCGCAGCGGCTTCCCCCGCCCGGTTTCCGCCATGCGCGGCGCCGCCAGCGACGCCCCCATCGGCGAGGACATGCGGACGCCGAAGATCCTGCAGTTCCAGACGGGCCAGAATCAGGTGGCAGGCTCCTGACGCACATGCACCCGGCAGATCTGTTCATGGCCTTGTGGCGCCAGCTGCAGGAGCGCCGCAATGAGGTCTGCGTCCTGGCCCAAGGCCTGGAGGCGGACCACGCGCGGGCCGGACGGCTGGCCGGGGAAGCGGCGGCGCAATTGCGGAAGGGCGCCGCCGCTCTGGAAGCATGGGTTGCGGACGGACTGGACCTCGACCGGGTTCTCGCAGCGGCGCAGGCCATCGACGGATGGTTCGCGCCGCTGGCTTCCCGCTATGACGTCCGGGCGGCCGAAGACCCGCTTCCCGCCGAACGGCTGGAGGCGCGCCGCCGCCTGAACCGCGACGGCCGCTTCAACGCCGATGCGGCGGACGGCCAGTTGATCCTGCGCCCCGGACTGCTGGCGCGGGCCATGAACATCCGGGAAACGGCACCGCCGGGCGCCGATCCCGCCCGATTCGATCCCGTGGACCTGTTCGCCAGCCTGTTGGTCGTGCCGCCCAGCCTGCCAATAGAAGCCGAGCGCGACGGCGACCCGGACCGCCGCATTTCCGTGGAATACCGCCGGATCGCCGCGGTGTCCGACCAGGACCCGGCAGACCCCGGCTGGACGCCGGTCATCGGCATCGTCCCGCTGGCGGAGGCGGAGGACGACCTCGCCATCCGCCAGTTCCGCCGCGACGGCGAGGACTGGTACGACCCCGCCCCGCGCGAGCTCGGCCGCCGCGCCGCCGACGCCATCGCCGGACTGGCGGAGCGGGGCGCCACCTTCGTGCTGTTCCCGGAGGTTTCCGTCGGGGCCAACACGCTGGACGCGATCCGCCAGGCCCTGCGTGCGCAGGCGGTGGACGGCCCCATCCGTTACGCCCTGGTCGGCGTGAAGGAGGAGGCGGAAGACGGCGGACGGCCGCACAACCGGGCGCTGCTGCTCGACCGCTGCGGTACGGTGATCGCCAGCCAGACCAAGCTGCATTGCTGGGACCTGGACAGCGACCAGTGCCGCTCCTACGACCTGCGCGACCGCAACGGCCGGCTGCTGGACTGCGCACGCGAGGACATCGAGACCGGCGACTGCTTCACCCTGTTCGAACTGCCCGACCTCGGCCGGCTCGCCGTCGCCATCTGCGAGGATTTGGGGCGCTCGGAGCCCAGCGCCTGGATCGCGTCGGGCATGATGGTGGACTGGCTGGTCACCCCGGTGATGGACAGCGGCCTGACCACCGAACGCTGGCAGGCGAAGGAAGGCGGTGCCTCGTCGCGCGCCGGCTATTGCCGGGTGATCGTCGCCAACAGCATGGCGCTGTCGCACCGCTTCAACCGCTACTGCCGCGCCAACGGCGAAGAGGACAAGATCATCGAGGAGTGCGGCGTCGCCCTGCTGTTCCAGCCGCGGGCCAGCCAAGCGGGCGCGCCCCGCATCCAATGCCTGACCCTGCCGCTGGCCGATCCCTCCCCCGGCCATGTCTGTGCCCGCTGGACGCCCGGCCGCTGGCCCGCCCTCCCCGATCCCGAACCGGCAGATCCCGAGCCGCCCGATCCCGAACCGGAGGAGAGCAGCGAATGAGCGCATTGGAGCCGGCGCTGCGGTCGCTGACCGACTCGCTGCTGGATGCCGTCGCGCGTCAGGACTGGGCCGTCGCGGACGCCGAACTGGAAGCATTGGCGCAAGAGACCGTCGCCGCCATGGTGGCGAACCGGGCCGACGAGCTCGCAGTACTCGCCCGGCTGGTCGCGCGCTGCCACACGGCGCTGTCGCTGGCTGAAGAACTGGACGGTGGGGCGATGCACCGGCTGGGGCAGTTGCGGGCGCTGGCGCTGACGATCGCCGCCGCCCGCGCGCGCACTCCGCCCCGTCCGGCCGAAGCGCTCCGCGCCCCCGGCACGGCGGCCGCCGCGGTCCTCTCGGCGCTGGGCGCCGGTCCGCAGACCTGCCCCGCCCTGGTCGAGGCCACCGGCCTGTCGGCGGAGGAGGTGGGCAGCGCCCTGCCGGAGTTGCGCGCCGCCGACCTCGTCCATTCCTGGCCGGCGGGGCGGCTGACGGTCAACGCGCTCCGGTCCGGCTGACATCGGTCCACCTGGGCTCAGTCCACCTGAAACGTGTTCCGCAGCGTCCCGTCGGCGTTGACCATCTGGTAGCGGCCGTCGGGCAGCCGGTAGATCTCCATGCATTGCTGGCGGGGGTCCACGTCCAGCGTCAGGCAATAACGGTCGCCGGTGACCGCCCAGCGCCCGTATTCGTTGCCCTTGGCGCCGGAGATGACGATCGACCCGTCTTTGGAAAAGCGGTTGATGTAGGACTTGCCGCGCGGGTTGACGATGCTCAGCGTGTGGCCGCCCAGCAGGGTGGAGACCTCCGCCCCGGTCAGGCGCTGGGCGCCCTGCTTGCGGAAGTCGGGCTCAATCCCGGTGCAGGCGGACAGGCCAGCCAGAACGGCCAGCGCAGCGATCGGCAGCCGCTTGCGCATCGGCACCGGTGTGGTCGCGCGGGGTGGGACTTGCATCAGTCTGGTCGCCTTTTCCGGTTGTCTCACCTGCAAGATTGGCGGCGGACCCTCTCCGGGCAAGCGTTGGCTCTTCCAGCCAGGGGTTCCCTCCGATGCCCTGTGCCCGGTGGGCCGGTCGGCGTCCGGCGCCTCGAAGGCGTCGCCGGCATCCGGCGAGCGGCTGGCACCTATGGAGGCCCAGGTGGGGGCCAACGGGCAGGCCTGAGCCCGCCCGTCGACCGTCCCGGTCACGAAGACAGGGTCTTGTTGATCCGCAGCGCCACCAGCGTGCAGACCGCTCCCGACAGCAGGTAGAGGCCGGACGCGACCAGCCCGAACTGGCTGGACAGGTACAGCGCGACGAAGGGCGCGAAGCCCGCCCCGAACAGCCACGCCAGATCGGAGGTCATGGCCGAGCCGGTGTAGCGGTATTGCTGGCTGAAGCCGGACGCCACCGACCCCGACGACTGGCCGAAGGACAGGCCGAGGATGACGAAGCCCACCACCATGAACACCGCCTCGCCCGTCTGCCCGCCGTCGAGCAGCAGGGGCGCGAAGCCGCTGAACACCGCGATGGCGGCGGCGCAGCTGCCCAGCAGGGTCCGCCGCCCGACCCGGTCGGCGATGTAGCCGGACGCGACGATGGCGGCGATGCCGAAGGCGGCGGCGATCACCTCGATCACCAGGAAAGCGCCGGTCTCGTGCTGCGCGTTCAGGAAGATCCAGGACAGCGGGAAAACGGTGACCATGTGGAACAGGGCGAAGCTGGCCAGCGGCGCGAAGGCGCCGATCACCACGCGCTTGCCCTCCATCTGCAGCGTCTCCACCACGGGGGCGGGCTGCAGTTCGCGGTTCGTGAAGAGCCGCTCGAACTCCGGCGTCTGGACCAGACGCAGCCGGGCGAACAGCGCCACCACGTTGATGGCGAAGGCCACGAAGAAGGGATAGCGCCAGCCCCAGGCGAAGAAATCCTCCGCCGACAGGTTGTTGACCATGTAGGCGAACAGGCCGCTCGCCACGATCAGGCCGATGGGCGCGCCCAGCTGCGGGATCATCGCATACCAGCCGCGCCGGTTCTCCGGCGCGTTCATCGCCAGAAGGGAGGCCAGCCCGTCCCAGGTGCCGCCCAGCGCCACGCCCTGCCCGACGCGCGACAGCGCCAGCAACCAGGCGGATGCGACGCCGATCGCCTCATATCCTGGTAGGAAAGCCAGCGCCACCGTCGACCCGCCCAGCAGGAACAGGGCGATGGTCAGCTTGGCGCTGCGGCCGTAATTGTCGTCGATGGCCATGAAGATGAAGGTGCCGATCGGCCGCGCGACGAAGGCCAGCGCGAAGATGGCAAAGGACCAAAGGGTGCCCGTCAGCGGATCGACATAGGGAAACACCAGCTTCGGAAAGACGATCACGGAAGCAATGGCGTAAACGAAGAAGTCGAAGAACTCGGAGGTTCGGCCAATGATCACGCCGATGGCAATTTCTCCGGGATTCACCCCGTGATGCCGCGCGTTCACCAGCCTCGCATCCCGTTCGAACGCCGCGGTAGATGAAGTCATCATGTCGGCTCCGGCTGCGTTATTTCGCTTGCGATGATCCGTAGATCATACAATATGTCACCGCAACATTCGGTGACCTGTCAAGCGCGCAGGAGTCGGGGCATTGGACAAATTGTCCAATGTCGCCGCTGGGGCATGGACGCTAGCTGTCTCCCCAAAGCAAACCTTTGATACAGGTCCTGCCTTGAGCCGTTATCGCGCAATCGCCCTGCTGCCAGTGATGGCAGCGTTGAGTGGCTGCAACCTGGTCGTGCTGAACCCGGCCGGCGACGTTGCCAGCCAGCAGGGAGACCTCGTGGTCATCTCCACCCTGCTGATGCTGCTGATCATTGTCCCGGTCATGGCGCTTACCGTGCTGTTCGCCTGGCGTTACCGTCAGTCGAATAACACAGCCCGCTACGAACCGGACTGGGACCATTCGACGCAGCTCGAACTGGTGATCTGGGCAGCCCCGCTGCTGATCATCATCTGCCTGGGGGCCATCACCTGGGTCACGACCCACAAGCTCGACCCCTACCGTCCGCTCGACCGCATCGCGGCCGACAAGCCCCTGCCGGCCGGCGTCAAGCCGCTGGAGGTGCAGGTGGTGGCGCTCGACTGGAAATGGCTGTTCGTCTATCCCGAATACGGCATCGCGTCCGTGAACGAGATGGCGGCGCCGGTGGACCGGCCGATCCGCTTCAGCCTCACCGCCTCCACGGTGATGAACTCCTTCTACGTTCCGGCGCTGGCGGGCATGATCTACGCCATGCCGGGCATGGAGACGAAGCTCCACGCCGTGATCAACGAGCCGGGGACCTACAAGGGTTTCTCGTCCAACTACAGCGGCGCCGGCTTCTCGCACATGCGCTTCGCCTTCCACGGCCTGTCGAACCAGGATTTCGACGGCTGGGTGTCCAAGGTGAAGTCGGCGGGCACCCCGCTCGACCGCGACGCCTACATCGCGCTTGAAAAGCCGAGCGAGGCCGTTCCGGTCCAGCATTTCGGCACCGTCGATCCGAAGCTGTTCGGCGCCGTCGTGAACCTGTGCGTGCGCCCCGGCACCATGTGCATGAGGGACATGGCCGCCATCGACCGTGCGGGCGGGCTGAACGCCGGCGGCATGGCCGCGGCCAACGGGATCCTGCGGGCCAACACGCTGGCCGGCTTCCCGGACACGCAGCCGACCGGCCTGTGCACCGTCGCCGAGGCGGTCGAGGCCGCCGCAAACTCGGGCGCCGTGCAGCGCCCCACCGTCACGCCGATCAGCGCGTCCGCCTCCCCGGCCGGGCCGCAGCGGCTGGCCAATCCCTGATTGGGCACAACGGCATGCTTGAGACACTGACGACCTTCCTGTTCGGGCGCCTCAGCCTGAACTCCTTCCCCTTCCACGAGCCCATCCTGGTCGCGACCTTCTTCGCGGTCATGCTCGGCGGCATCGCGCTGGTGGCGGCCCTCAGCTACTTCAAGCTGTGGGGCTACCTGTGGCGGGAGTGGCTCACCACCGTCGACCACAAGCGCATCGGCATCATGTACATGATCCTGGGCCTGATCATGCTGCTGCGCGGCTTCGCCGACGCCATCATGATGCGCGCCCAGCAGGCTATCGCCTTCAACGGCAGCGAGGGCTACCTCAACGCCCATCATTACGATCAGGTCTTCACCGCCCACGGTGTGATCATGATCTTCTTCGTCGCCATGCCGCTGGTGACGGGGCTGATGAACTATGTCGTGCCGCTGCAGATCGGCGCGCGCGACGTGTCCTTCCCGTTCCTGAACAATTTCAGCTTCTGGATGACCGTCGGCGGCGCCGTCCTGATCATGATCTCGCTGTTCGTCGGCGAGTTCGCGCGCACCGGCTGGCTGGCCTATCCGCCGCTGTCGGGTATCGAGGCCAGTCCTGACGTCGGGGTCGATTACTACATCTGGGCCTTGCAGGTGGCGGGCGTCGGAACGACGCTGTCGGGCATCAACCTGATCTGCACGATCGTGAAGATGCGCGCCCCCGGCATGACCATGATGAAGATGCCGGTCTTCACTTGGACCTCGCTCTGCACCAACGTCCTGATCGTCGCCTCCTTCCCGGTCCTGACCGCCGTGCTGGTCCTGCTGTCGCTGGACCGCTATGTCGGCACCCATTTCTTCACGAGCGACATGGGCGGCAACCCCATGATGTACGTGAACCTGATCTGGATCTGGGGCCACCCGGAAGTCTACATCCTGATCCTGCCCTGCTTCGGCATCTTCTCGGAAGTGACCTCCACCTTCTGCAGCAAGAAGCTGTTCGGCTACACCTCGATGGTCTACGCGACCGTCGTCATCACCATCCTGTCCTACCTGGTGTGGCTGCATCACTTCTTCACGATGGGGTCGGGCGCCAGCGTGAACTCGTTCTTCGGCATCACGACGATGATCATCTCGATTCCGACGGGTGCGAAGATCTTCAACTGGCTGTTCACCATGTATCGCGGCCGCATCCGGTTCGAGCTGCCGATGATGTGGACGGTCGCCTTCATGCTGACCTTCGTGATCGGCGGCATGACCGGCGTGCTGCTGGCGGTTCCGCCCGCCGACTTCGTGCTGCACAACAGCCTGTTCCTGATCGCCCACTTCCACAACGTCATCATCGGCGGCGTGCTGTTCGGCCTGTTCGCCGGCATCTACTACTGGTGGCCGAAGGCCTTCGGCTTCCGCCTGGATCCGTTCTGGGGCAAGGTGTCCTTCTGGTTCTGGGTGATCGGCTTCTACGTCGCCTTCATGCCGCTCTACGTCCTGGGCCTGATGGGCGTCACCCGCCGCCTGCGCGTGTTCGAGGACCCGTCGCTGCAGATCTGGTTCCAGATCGCCGCGGTCGGCGCCGTCATGATCGCCATCGGCATCGGTGCCTTCCTGGTCCAGATCGCCGTCAGCGTCCTGAAGCGCAACCAGCTGGTCGACGTCACCGGCGACCCGTGGGACGGCCGTACCCTGGAATGGGCGACCTCCTCGCCGCCTCCGGGCTACAACTTCGCCTTCACGCCGGTCATCCATGACAACGACGCGTGGTGGGATATGAAGAAGCGCGGCTATGCCCGTCCGCTGGAAGGCTACCGCCCGATCCACATGCCCGCCAACACCGGCACCGGCGTGATCCTGGCCGGCATCAGCACCGCGCTCGGCTTCGCCCTGGTCTGGCACATCTGGTGGCTGGCGGCGCTGAGCTTCATCGGCCTGCTGGTGGTCGCCATCGGCCATACCTTCAACTACAACCGCGACTTCCACATCCCGGTGGAGGAGGTCGTGGCCACCGAGAACGAGCGGACCCGTCTGCTCGCGGGACAGGTGTAAAGCATGACGACGACCGTTGAAGCCATGCATGGCGGCCACGCGGGGCACGATGCCCCGCGCGACGCCACCCCGCCCGTCTTCTATGTGAGGGACGAGCACGCCCACGAGGCCGCCAGCACCGCGCTCGGCTTCTGGATCTACCTGATGAGCGACTGTCTCATCTTCGCGGTCCTGTTCGCGACCTACGGCGTGCTGGGCACCAGCTATGCCGCCGGCCCGACCCCGAAGGAGCTGTTCGACCTGCCGCTGGTGGCGCTGAACACGGCGATGCTGCTGTTCTCCTCCATCACCTACGGCTTCGCCATGCTGGCGATGGAGAAGGGCCGCACCGCCCAGACCCAGGGCTGGCTGGCGGTGACGCTGCTGTTCGGCCTCGCCTTCCTCGGCATTGAGCTGTACGAGTTCGCCCACCTGATCCACCAGGGGGCCGGCCCCGGCCGCAGCGCCTTCCTGTCGGCCTTCTTCACCCTGGTCGGCACCCACGGGCTGCACGTCACCTTCGGCAGCGTGTGGCTGGTGACGCTGATGGTCCAGGTCGCCCGCCGCGGCCTGATCCCGGCCAACCGCCGGCGCCTCATGTGCCTCAGCATGTTCTGGCACTTCCTGGACGTGATCTGGATCGGTGTCTTCACCTACGTCTATCTGATGGGAGTGCTGCGATGAGCACCCACGCACACGGCGGGCATGGCGGCCACGGTCACGACGATCATGGCCACGGCCACCAGGAAGGCGCCCACGGCACCTTCGGCAGCTACATGACCGGTTTCGTCCTGTCGGTGATCCTGACGGTCATTCCGTTCTGGCTGGTCATGACCGGCACGCTGGACAACACGACCACCACGGCCGTGATCCTGGGGCTGGCCGTGGTCCAGATCCTCGTCCACATGGTGTATTTCCTGCACATGAACGGCCGCGTCGAAGGCGGCTGGTCGATGCTGGCGATGATCTTCACGATCATCGTCGTGGTCATCATGTTCGCCGGTTCGCTGTGGGTCATGTACCACATGAACCACAACATGATGCCCGGCATGACCCCGGACATGAGCAAGCTGCCGTGACCGGACAGCCGTCCGCGCCCCACGCGGGCGGCAGGGTCAGGAGGGCCCGCCCGGTCTGGGCGCTGGCCCTCTTCGGCCTTCTGGCGCTGGCCGGCATCGCCGGCCTGACCGCGCTCGGCGTCTGGCAGCTCGAAAGGCGGGCCTGGAAGCTCGACCTGATCGAGCGGGTGGAGGCGCGCATCCACGCCTCCCCCGTGCCGGCCCCCGGCCCTGACGCCTGGCCGGCCGTTTCCGGCGCCGCCGACGAGTACCGCCGGGTTTCCGTCACCGGCCGTTTCCTGCATGACCGCGAAGCGCTGGTGCAGGCGGTCTCCGACCTCGGCGGCGGCTTCTGGGTTCTGACGCCGCTGGTCACCGACCGCGGCTTCATCGTCCTGGTCAACCGCGGCTTCGTGCCCCCGGAAAAACGCGATCCCGCGGCCCGCGCCGAGGGACAGCCGCAGGGCAGCGTGACCGTCGCCGGCCTTCTGCGCCTCTCCGAGCCGAAAGGCGGTTTCCTGCGCAGCAACGATCCGTCCGCCGGCCGCTGGTATTCGCGCGACGTCGCCGCCATCGCCGCCGCCAAGGGGCTGGCCGAAGCTGCCCCCTATTTCATCGACGCCGACTCCACGCGAAATCCCGGCGGCTGGCCGGTCGGCGGCCTGACCGTGGTCAGCTTCCCCAACAGCCATCTCGGCTATGCGCTGACCTGGTTCGCGTTGGACCTGATGCTGATCGCGGCTGTCCTGTTCGTGATCCGCAGCGAGATGCGGCGCAGACAGTCATAGCAGACGGGCGCAACGGAAAACGGACGTCCTAAAACTCCCCTCCCGCCGGCGACTCTCTATATAAGTCGGTGGGCTGATGAACCGGGTGAGGAACAGGACGTCTTTCGTGCGCGACACCACCGACCGTAAAAACCTGTTCCTGCTCGTCCAGCTGCGTTGGCTCGCCGTCGTCGGGCAGATCGTGACGATCCTGATCGTCCATCTGCAGATGGGCATCCGGCTGCCGCTGATGCCGATGGCGGCGGTGGTCCTCGTCCTGGTCGCGCTGAACATCGCCAGCCTGATCCAGATCCGCCGCAGCGCCACCGTTTCCAACACCCAGCTGTTCCTCGAACTGCTGATCGACGTGTGGGCGCTGACCCTGCAGCTCTATCTCAGCGGCGGTGCCTCCAACCCCTTCATTTCGCTGTATCTTCTGCAGGTGGCGCTGGGTGCCGTCCTGCTGGAGGCATGGTCGGCCTGGGCGCTGGTGCTGGTGGCGACCGCCGGCTTCACCTGGCTGATCGGAACCCACCAGCCGCTTCCCCTGCCCCATGCCCATGAGGGCGAGCTGTTCAGCCTGCACATCCAGGGCATGTTCATCTGCTTCGTGCTGGCGGCGAGCCTGCTGGTCCCCTTCCTCACCCAGATCAACCGCAACCTGCGCGCCCGCGACGCCTATCTGGCCGAACTGCGCCAGCGTTCCATGGAGGAGGCGCACATCGTCCGCATGGGCCTGCTGGCATCGGGCGCGGCGCACGAACTGGGCACGCCGCTCGCCACCCTGTCGGTGATCCTCAACGATTGGCGCCGCATGCCGTCGCTGAAATCCGACCCCGACCTTGCGGACGAGATGGCGGAGATGCAGAACCAGATCGACCGCTGCAAGGCCATCGTCTCCGGCATCCTGCTGTCGTCGGGCGAGGCGCGCGGCGAGGGAACGCTGCGCACCACGGTGAAGGGCTTCCTCGACGATCTGGTGCAGGATTGGCTGTCCAGCCGCTCTCCCGGCCGCTTCGAGTACGACAACACCGTCGGCCCAAGTGAGCGGATGATCGCCGACCTCGCCCTGAAGCAGGTGCTGTTCAATGTGCTGGACAATGCGATGGAGGCGTCGCCGGGCTGGATCGGCGTCGCCGCCCTGCGGCAGGGCGACAATCTGGTGGTGGCGGTCAACGATGCCGGTCCCGGATTCGAACCCGCCATCCTGGAGGAACTCGGCAAACCCTATCGCTCGACCAAGAAGCGGCCGGGCAGCGGGCTCGGCCTGTTCCTGGTGGTCAATGTGCTGCGCAAGCTGGGCGGCACCGTCTCGGCCAAGAACCGTGTTGGCGGCGGCGCCACCGTCACGCTGACCCTGCCGCTCGCCGCCCTGTCGCCGGGAGGCTCCAATGGAGACGATTGAGCCGGAGACGCCCGACCTGGAGAGGGAAGACCGCATCCTGCTGATCGTCGAGGACGACGAGTCCTTCGCGAAGGCGCTGCGCCGGTCCTTCGAACGCCGCGGCTACGAGGTGCATGCCTGCGCCGGGCTGGAGGAGATGCGCGAGCTTCTGCAGACGGTGGATCCCGACTATGCCGTGGTCGACCTGAAGCTCGCCACCGGGTCGGGCCTGGAATGCGTGAAGGAACTGCACGAGGCGGACGAGGACACCCGCATCGTCGTGCTGACCGGCTTCGCCAGCATCGCCACCGCGGTGGAGGCGATCAAGCTGGGCGCCTGCCATTATCTGGCGAAGCCGTCCAACACCGACGACATCGAGGCGGCGTTCGACCGCACCGAAGGCGACACCTCGATCGCTCCCGCCGCCCGGACCACCTCGATCAAGAACCTGGAGTGGGAGCGCATCCACGAAACGCTGGTGGAAACCAACTTCAACATCTCGGAGACGGCGCGGCGGCTGGGCATGCACCGCCGCACGCTGGCGCGCAAGCTGGAGAAGAAGCGGGTGCCGTGAGGGGGGCAAATGCGGTTGCCCCCACCCTAACCCTCCCCCGCTTCGCAGGGGAGGGGACTGCCGCCGATTTCCCGCCTAAGCACCTGTCCCCTCCCCCGCCTAGCGGGGGAGGGTTGGGGTGGGGGCAAGCCCCCGCTCCATCGCCGCGACCAGCTCCGTCTCCAGCGTCTCCGCCCGGTGCGCTGCGGTGTGCGCCGCCAGAATCCGCCGACGCGCCTGTTCGCCGATCTCGCCCTCCGCCGCCGGGCGGCGCAGCACGTCCAGCACCTCATCGGCCGTCTCGGCCAGGATGATCTCGCGCTCCGGCTCCAGCAGCGTGTCGATGCCGTCCCAGATGTCGGAGATGATCGGCGTGGCGCAGGCCGCCGCTTCGAACAGGCGGACGCTGGGGCTGTAGCCGGCGCGGATCATGTCCTCGCGCGTCACGTTCAGGGTGAAGCGGCTCGCCGCGTAGAAGGCCGGATGGTCGGCCGGCGGCACATGGTGCAGCCGCTCCACATTCGCCGGCCAGACGATGTCGTCGGGATATTGCGGCCCGGCGACGACGAAGCGAAGGTCCGGCGCCCGGCGGGCCGGCTCCAGCAGCAGGCGGTCCAGCGTCGGCTGGCGGTCGATGCTGTAGGTGCCGAGATAGCTGAGATCCCAGCGCTTGGGCACCGGCAGCGGTGCATAGGCCTCCGCATCCACCGAGCAATAAAGAGCACGGGCCGCCGGCGACCCATACTGCTCCATCAGCCGGTCGAGCGTCGGCCCGCCGGTGAAGGAGAAATACACGTCGTAACCGGGGATGACCTCCGGCGCGAGATACTCGTAATCGCCGCGCTCCAGCTTCGCCAAAGTCACCGGCGTGTCGATGTCATAGAAGGCGACGACACCGTGCGCCGTCTCCTGCGCCCAGCGCCCGACCGCAACGCCTTCCGGCACGTAGGACCCGACCAGCACCGCGTCCGCCCCGGCGACGGCGGCGGTAAAGCGCTTCAGATCCTCGAGGTCGCTGTAGAAGGTCAGCTCGCACCAGCCCGGATTCGGCAGGTCCCGGTTGTTCGCGTACCAGGGAACGTCCCGCTCCAGGAACAGGATCTCGTGCCCGCGCGCGGCGAAGGATTTCAGCAGCGCGCGGAAGGTGGTGGCGTGCCCGTTCCCCCAGGAGGAGGACAGGCTGAGCCCGAGGACGACCAGCTTCATGCCGCGCTCCGTTCCCGGCGGGCGGCCAGCGCGCCGCGCAGCAGCTGGTTCACCTCGACCGCCCGGCGGGCATAGGTGTGGCCGTCCAGGATGCGGCGCCGCGCCGCCTCGCCGATGGCGCGGGAGCGTTCCGGCGTCAGCGCCCGCAGATGCTCGGTCACGTCCTGCCCGTCGCGGGCGACCAGCACCTCCTCGTCCGGGGCCAGGAACAGCTCCACCCCTTCCCAGGCGTCGGTGATCAGGCAGGCGCCGGCACCGGCCGCCTCGAACACGCGGGTGGCGGGGGAGAAGCCGACCTCCGCCATGCTGTCGCGGGCGATGTTCAGCACCGCCTTGGCCGAGGTATTGAAGGCGTTGTGGTCGGCGGTGCCAACATGGCCGATGTGGGTGACGTTGGCGGGCAGGCCCTTGGTCTCCCAGCCGCTGCCGCCGATGATGTAGCGGGCATCGGGGTTGCGCGCCGCCGGATCGAGGAAGAAGCGTTCCACCCGCGCCTCGCGGTCGGGAAGCCGGTTGCCGAGGAAGTTCAGGTCGGCGCGGAAGCGGTCCTGTGGCGGCACCGGATGGTGGGTGGACGGATCGAGCGCGTTGTAGATCGGCCGGCAGACCGGCGCGCCCATCGCCTCATAGGCCGAGACCACCGGCGGCCCGCCGCCATAGGTCAGCACGAAGTCCAGTTCCGGCAGGCGGCGGCGCAGCACATGGTCGGGTGCCTGCCGCAGTTCCGCCAGGGTCGCCGGGGCGTCCACGTCCCAATAGATGCGCAGGGCCTGCGGATTGGCGGCATCCATCACACCGTCCAGCAATTCGTCGTCGAAGACGCCGACGCCGTTGGCCTTCACCACCACGTCGGCCTTGACCGCTTCGGCGATGACCGCGCGGCAGGCCTCGGGGGTGGCGTCATAAACGACGACCTTGGCATAGTCCGGCGGCTCGATATCGCGATGCTTCTGGCGATCGAAGGCGTCGGGCTCGTAGAAGGTGATGTCCCAGCCATGCTTGGCCAGTTCGCTCAGCATGCCGCGGTAATAGGTTGCGGCGCCGTTCCAGTAGGAGGACAGCAGGCTCGACCCGTAAAAGGCCATCTTCATCGGGCGGACTCCTCGAGAACCGGTTCTTTTTCATTGCCGCGCAGGCTGCCGACGATGGCCAGCAGCTCATCGACGCGGTGGGCGCAGGTGTGGCGGGCGCGGATCGTCTCCAGCCCGTTGCGGACCAGCTCGGCGCGCAAGCCCACGTCCCGGTCGACGGCGCGCAGATGGCGGGCCATCTCCTCGCCGTCGCGGGCGAACAGGAAGTCGCGGCCGGGGCGGAACAGCCCTTCCGCATCGCTCCACGGTGCGCTGACCAAGGGGATGCCGCATGCCAGCGCCTCGAACACGCGGATGGTCGGGATGCCCGGCAGCATGTCGACATAGAAGCGGCGCGGCACATGGACGGTGACGCGGTGACGGGCGAAGATCTCCGGCGCCCGCGCGTTCGGCAGCCAGCCCTTGTAGGCGATGCCGTAACGCTTCAGCGTCGCCAACGCCTCGGCCGGATAGCGCACGCCGTAGATTTCCAGCGGCAGCCCGGCGTCCCTGGCCGGCGCGAACAGGAAGCGTTCAAGCTCCTCCGTCCGCTCGCCGTCGCCCCAATTGCCGATCCACACCGCGCCTTCACGCGGTCCCTCCTCGGCGGGGGGATGGAACAGCCGGATGTCGGCCGCCTCGTGCCAGACGAAGACGCGGCCCTCCCAGCCCCAGCGGCGGTAGACGGCGGCCAGCGTCTCGCCGAAGGCCAGCACGCCGTCATAGCCGGACAGATCGAAAGCGTTGATCGCCTTCGGGTCGCTGACCGCGCGGTGATGGGTGTCGTGGAACAGCAGGGTGAATCGCCCGCCGCGCCTGCGCGCTTCGCCAACGGCGGCGACCAGGGCCGGTTCGTTCCATTCATGGACGATCACCAGATCGGCGCCATCGCAGGCGGCTTCCACGTCGAAGCCCTTCGGCATCACCCGCGACGACAGCTCCGGATAGAGCGTGCGATAGGCGTCGAGCCCGGCCTCGCCATGGTCGGCCAGCAGGTTCTGCAGGCTCCAGGCGCCGTCCGGTTCCAACACCTGCACGTCATGGCCGCGGGCGATCAGGTCGCGCAGCACCCCGCGCAGGAAATGGGCATTGCCATGATTCCAGCAGGAGGCCAGCGAATGGGTGAAATAGACGATCCTCACGCGATCACCTCCGAACGCACGGGATGCGTCACCGACCAATAGACGTCGAGCATCCCGGCGGTGAGCCGGTCCATGTCATAACGGGCGGAGCGGCGGCGCGCGGCGGTGCCGAGCCGCCGGGCCTCCAGCGGGTCGTCGAGCAGCCGGCGCAGGGTGGCGGCCAGCGCAGCGGCATCACCGGGATCGGCGAAGATGGCGGCGCCGTCCCATAACTCACGGAAGCTGGCGATGTCCGACAGCACCAGCGCGCAGCCGGCCTGCGCCGCCTCCAGCACGGTCAGTCCGAAGGGTTCGTAGAGCGGCAGGGAGGCGAAGACCGGCGCCCGCGCCATCCAGCCGGCGACCGACGCGCCGTCCAGCCGCCCCAGCGCCCGCGCATGCTCCAGCCCCACCCGGTGCCCGGTCGGGCTTTCCAGCGGCCCGGCGGCGAACACCGGCACGTCCAGCAGCTTCGCCGCCGCGTCCAGCAATTCGACGTTCTTGCCCGAATCCCACAGCCGCCCGGCGGTGAAGACGAAGCGCTCCCGCCCCATCGCGGCCCGTCTCGGCCCCGCCTTGCGGGCATAGCGCCCGTTGCGCACCACCACCGGCGGCGCCACGCCATAGAGCGCCGCCGTTGCCGCGGCGAAGGCAGCGCTCGGCGCCACCAGCACGTCGCAGGCCTGATAGCCGCGGCGCAGCAGCTCCGTCCGCCAACGGAAATCCTCCGGCATCCCGCCGCTGCGCACCGCCGCCCACCAGCTGGCCATGCAGGAATGGCAGACGCCGACGACCGGCATGGTGAAGCCGGCATCGGCGGCCAGCGCCGGACTGTTGAGATGCACCACGTCGGGGCCGAGCCTAGCCGCCAGATCGCCCAGCGCCTCCGCCGTGCGGCGCACCGCGGCTTCATCGGGAGCGGTCCAGTCCAACGGCAGACCGGTGTCGATCAGCTCCACCCCGTCCACCGCCGCGGCGGCGGCGACCTGATCCGGGTGGGGCGACGGTCCCAGCACGGCGAGCGTCACCCGCGTCCCCTGCCCCGCCAGTTCGCGGGCCAGATCCAGCGCATAGGTCCACACCCCGCCGACGCTGTCGGCCGTCATCAGCACATAGGGTGGTTCTGCAGGCGGCGGCTTTTTCTGGGCACCCGTCAGCGGCAGGAGCATGCCGCCTCCAGTTCCGTCAGCGGCAAGGGCTCGTCCTCCTGGATATCGCTCAGGCGGTCGAACTGGGAAAGGTAATGCTCGTGCGCCCGCTCCCACGCCCGGTCGTCCGGCTCGCCCCACAGGCGGCGATAGTCGGGCGAGGCCGGATAGGGGTAGAGCGGCACAGGGTCGTTGGCCCACACCCCGGCGGCCAGCAGCTTCTCCCGCCACGCCTTGACCATGTCGGCATCGTCGCCGGCCATGGCGATCAGATTGGCCTGGACGAAGGGGACGCTGCGCCGGGCATGGATCAGCCGGTCGGCCAGATCGTCGGTGCTCATCCGGCATTTCTTGTCGAGCGAGGCGCGCCCCTCCTCGGTCAGGCTTTCCACCCCGGCCTCGATCGACACGCAGCCGGCCGCGCCCAGGAGGTCGAGCATCTCCGGCTTCCACAGGTCGATGCGCGTCTGCACGCCGAACTCGATCGGCCGTTCCACCAGCGCTTCCAGCAGGTCGCGCCGTGGCAGGAAGATCTCGTCGATGAAATAGACGTAGCGCACGCCGGCGGCGATCAGCCCGTCAATCTCCTCCAGGATGATGGCGGTGTCGCGCCGCCGGTACAGGTCGCGGAAGTCGATCTTGGCGCAGAAGCTGCAATTGTAGGGGCAGCCGCGCGACGCCTCCACCTCCGCCCCCGGCCCGACCGGCTCGGTGCCATAGCGGTGGTGGTGGTGCGGATGGCGTTGCAGCCACTCCACCGGCCAGGACAGCGCCGGCAGGTCGGTGAAGCGCGCGGCATGCGGCCCACCCGTCACCACCAGATCGCCGTCCCGGTGAAAGGCCAGCGACGGCACCTCGTCCAGCGCCGTGCCGTCCGCCAGTTTGGCGACGATCTCCTCGCACTCCCCGCGCACCACCAGATCGACGCCGAGCTTGCTCAGCGTCGGCGCCGGGGTGGTGGAGCCATGCGGGCCGACCGCGACGGTGCGCCCGCCGCGCCCGCCCAGCGTTGCCAGGAACTCCTTCGGCACCCGCAGCTCCGGCTGGGCGCAGCGCCAGAACAGGTAGGTCGGCGCGGTGGTCAGCACGGTCATGTCGGGCGAGAAGGCGGCGACCCGCTCCGCCATCTCCGCGTTCGACAGGCCGTCAAGCGCGCCGTCCAGCAGCAGCACCCGATGCCCGGCCTGCTCCAGCAGCACTTTGCTGTATCCCAGCTCCAGCGGCAGATGCGCTTCGCGGCATCCGAAATAGATGCTGTGGTCGAAGCTCCAGGCCGGGTTGACCAGCGCAACCCTCATCAGGCGGCCTCCACCGACTGGGCGGCTTCCGGCACGCCGCTCTTTTCCGCCCGCAGCCATTCGGCCAGCAGCGCCACGCCGCGCTTCCAGTCGGTCGGCTCGGCCAGCCCCAGCGCCTGACGTGCCGCGCGGGTGTCCGACACGTAATAGCGCTGGTCGCCGGCCCGCCAGTCGCCGAAGCTGACCTCCACCTTGCGGCCCATCAGATACTCGATATGCGCGATCAGCTGGCGCAGGCTGATGGCGTTGGCCGCCCCGCCGCCCAGGTTGAAGGCGCGGCCCTTCACCTGCTCAATCCGTTCCCAGGCGGAGACATAGGCCTGCACCGCGTCGGCGGCGAACAGCACGTCGCGCACCTGCCGGCCGTCGCCGTAGATGGTGATCGGCTCGCCGTTCAGCGCGCGGATCAGGAAATGGGCGACCCAGCCCTGATCCTCCGTCCCCATCTGGCGCGGGCCATAGATGCAGCTCATCCGCAGCACGGCGGTCGGCAGGTCGAAGCTGCGGGCGTAATCCAGCACATACTGGTCCGCCGCACCCTTGGAGCAGCCATAGGGGGTGTGGAAGTCGAGCGGCCGCGCCTCCGACACGCCATGCGCCCGGATAGTCGGGTCCACCGGCGCATAGGCATCGTCCACCAACTCCAACGCCACATCGGCGAGATCGCCATACACCTTGTTGGTGCTGGCGAAGATCACCGGCGTCCGGCGTCCCTGATTCTGGCCGTGGCGGCGCACCGCCTCCAGCAGGGACAGGGTGCCGCGGATGTTCACCTCGAAATCGTCGACTGGGTCGACCATGCTGGTGGTCACCGCGACCTGGGCGGCCAGATGGAACACCGCCTTGGCGTCCTTGGCGGCGGCGGCCAGCGCCTGTTCGTCACGCAGGTCGGCGGTGACGGCGCTGATGCGCGACGGGTGGCGGGCCTGCAGCCAGCGCAGGTTCCGCTCCACGCCCGGGCGGCGCAGCGCGTCATAGATCAGCACGTCATGCCCGTCCGACGCCAGCCGGTCGGCAAGGTTCGATCCGATGAAGCCGGCGCCGCCGGTGATCAGGATCGGGCTCTTGCTGCCGCTCATGCCACCAGACCCCGCTCTTCCAGTTCGCGGCGGGCGTCGGCGACGCGGTCCTGCGCCTCCTGCCGGGCGACCCATTCCGCCAGTTCGGCCAGACCTTCGGAGAAATCCTCCCTCCGGTCATAGCCCAGCACGGTGCGCGCCTTGGTCAGGTCGGGGATGTTGTGGCGGATGTCGCCGGCGCGCGCCTTGCCGGTGATGTCCGGCGTCAGGTCGGCGCGGCCCATCGAGGCAGCCTGCATCAGCGCCACCTCCTCCACCGTGCGCTCCTCGCCGGAGCCGATGTTGAACACCTCGCCGTTGGCCGCCGGATTGTCCAGCGCCAGCAGGAAGGCGCGGGCGACGTCACGGACATGCACGAAGTCGCGGCGCTGCTGCCCGTCCTCGAAGATCATCGGGCGCTGGCCGTTGGCGATGCGCGAAGCGAAGATCGCCAGCACGCCGGTGTAGGGGTTCGACAGCGCCTGCCCCGGCCCATAGGCGTTCCACAGGCGAAGGGCCGAGCCCTCCATCCCATACTGGGCGGTCAGCGTCAGCGTCAGCCGTTCCTGCACATACTTGCCGATGGCATAGACCGACTTCAGCGCCGGGCGCTTGCTTTCCGGCGTGCGGACGGGAACCAGCGGACGGCCCTGCTGGTCGAGCGGGTCCCAGCTGCCGTCGGGGTTGCGGGCGCCGCGGACGACGTCCTCCATCAGCGTGCCGTCGGCGGTGCGGTACAGGCCCTCGCCATAGATGCTCATGGACGACGCGACGACGACCCGGCGCACCGGCTTGTCGATCAGGCGCTGGAACAGCACGGCGGTGCCGTAGTCGTTCACCGAGGTGTAGCGGTCGACCGCATACATGCTTTGCCCGACGCCAACTTCCGCGGCGAGGTGGATCACCGAATCGACGCCTTCCAGCGCACGGGCGACCATCGCCTCGTCCCGCACATCGCCGACCAGCAACTCCACGTCGGCATCCAGTTCGTCGGGACGCTGCCGCGTCGGGTGCACCTGTTCGATCAGACTGTCGAGCACCCGGACGCGGTCGCCGCGGGCAAGCAGGGCCTTGGCGACATGGCGGCCGATGAAGCCGGCTCCGCCAGTGACGAGAACGGTCTCTCCCACAAGTCCCTCCGAGGAATTTGATACGATTCTTGACGTTGACGTGCGGAAACAAGGGGCAGGGCCTGCGGACATCGACACCGCGAGCCCCCCGCTCGTCCCCACAAGTTGCCCAGGGCACCCTGTGCGGTTTTATTTCAGGACCGGCTCGCAACTCATTGTCGGAGTTACGTCGGCCGTACTGTCGACGTTAACACCGGCTTTAAAAATTGCGCACCTCGTCCAAAAGGCTTGCTACCAACGACCGATCTTCCGATGATTCCTTTTAAAGTCTACAAATATCCGCGCTCCGTGAAATGACGTGCATTTAAGGACGGGAGATCTCCGTGACTGGGAATAAGCTCCGGGTAGCAATCGCTGGCGTCGGAAATTGTGCATCATCTTTTGTGCAAGGGATATGCTATTATGCAGACGCCAAAGCCAATGAGCCACCCCCGGGGCTTATGACTGTCGATCTCGGCGGTTATCACGTTGGAGACATCGAGATTTCTGCGGCCTTCGATGTTGCAGCATCGAAAGTGGGACTGGATGTCGGAGAGGCTATTTTCGCACCTCCTAATAATACTTTCCGCTTTGCCAAGCCGCCACGCTTCGGAGTGCAGGTGGAGCGTGGCCCGACCCTGGACGGCATCGGCAAATACCTGGCTGGCGACATCGCCGAATCGGAGCAGCGGCCGGTGAACGTAGCGGAGACCCTGCGCCGCACCGGCACCGACATCCTGGTCTCCTACCTGCCGGTCGGCTCGCAGCAGGCCACCGAATTCTACGCCGAACAGGCGCTGGAAGCCGGCTGCGCCTTCGTCAACTGCATCCCGGTCTTCATCGCCTCCAACCCCGTCTGGGCGCGGCGCTTCGCCGAACGCGGCCTGCCGATCATCGGCGACGACATCAAGAGCCAGGTCGGTGCCACCATCGTCCACCGCATGCTGGCCAACCTGTTCCGCGAGCGCGGCGTGCGGCTGGACCGCACCTATCAGCTGAATTTCGGCGGCAACACCGACTTCAAGAACATGCTGGAGCGCGAGCGCCTGGAATCGAAGAAGATCTCCAAGACCCAGGCTGTCACCAGCCAACTCGACGTGCCGCTCGACCCGGACGACGTGCATGTCGGCCCCAGCGACCATGTGCCGTGGCTGACCGACCGCAAATGGGCGCATATCCGGCTGGAAGGCACCACCTTCGGCGGCGTGCCGCTGAACGTGGAATTGAAGCTGGAGGTGTGGGACAGCCCGAATTCCGCCGGCATCGTCATCGACGCTGTGCGTTGCGCCAAGCTGGCGCTCGACCGCGGCATCGCCGGCCCGCTGGTCGGCCCGTCCAGCTACTTCATGAAGTCGCCGCCCGAACAGTTCACCGATAATGAAGCGCGGGAGCGCACGTTGCGCTTCATCGCCGGAGAGCCTCTTGAGACCAAGCCGACCCGCCTGATGTGAGCGGCGGCATGGAGACCATTTTCATCCTGGTGCGCCACGGTTCGCATGACCGGCTCGGCTCGGTCCTGTGCGGCCGCATGGCCGGCGTGACGTTGAGCGCCCAGGGCCGGGCGGAGGCCGACTCACTGGCCGACCGCCTGTCGTCACAGCGCCTGACGGCGGTTCTGTCCAGCCCGCTGGAGCGTGCCGTCGAGACCGCCACCCCCATCGCGGACCGGCAAGGCCTCCCCCTGGCCATCGAACCGGCACTGAACGAACTCGACCTCGGCGCCTGGAGCGGCAAGCGGTTCGAGGAGCTGCACGGCGACCCCGCCTGGGACCTGTGGAACCGGGCGCGCAGCCACGGCCGCCCCACTCCCGGCGACTCGCCCGGCGAATCGATGGCGGAGGCGCAGACCCGGATCGCGGCCCTGCTCGACCGCCTGCGCCGCGCCCATCCCGGCGGCACGCTGGCGCTGGTCAGCCATGGCGACATCATCAAGGTGGCACTGGCCCACGCCATGGGGCTGCCGCTCGACTTCTACGGACGATTCGAAATCAGCCCGGCCTCCCGCAGCGTCCTGATCGCCAGCGATTGGGGGCTGAAGGTCCACAGCATCAACGAGGGTGCGGCATGACGAGCCTGACGGCCGACCAGATCCGCGAACGCGTCGCAGAACTCGGCGACTGGTTCCACAACATCGACCTCAACGGCGTGCGCACGGCACCCGACCATTTCCTCAACGACTATCCGAACGTGAAGTGGAAGCGCTTCGAGCATGCGGTGCCGAAGGATCTGACCGGACGCACCGTGCTCGACATCGGCTGCAACGGCGGCTTCTATTCGATCGAGATGAAGCGCCGCGGCGCCGACCGGGTGGTCGCCATCGACTTCGACGACCGCTATCTGGCCCAGGCGAAATTCGCCGCCGAAGTGACCGGCCAGGACATCGAATTCCACAAGATGTCGGTCTACGACGTCGCCTCGCTCGGCGAGAGCTTCGACGTCGTGCTGTTCATGGGTGTGCTCTACCACCTGCGCCACCCGCTGCTGGCGCTGGACCTGATCCACGACCATGTGGCCAAGGATCTGATGATCTTCCAGTCGATGCAGCGCGGTTCGGCCGAGGTGGCGCCGGTGCGCGCCGACTACGACTTCTTCGAACAGGATCACTTCGACGATCCCGGCTATCCGAAGCTGCATTTCATCGAACACGAATACGCCCGCGACTGGACCAACTGGTGGGCGCCCAATGCCGCCTGCGCCGAGGCGATGCTTCGCAGCGCCGGCTTCGCCATCACAGAACATCCGGAACGCGAGGTCTACGTCTGCCGCCGGGTCGACCGCCCGACCGAGGCCGGGGCCGTCTATCCGGCCCAGCCAAAAGAAGACGCCGTGAAGAAAGGGACCGAGGGATGATCGAAGCCGCCAAGATCTGGAACGAGCCGAACAACAAGTCGCACTGGGACCCCAACCTCGACCCCGAATGGGACCTGTTCGCCCGCATGACCGTCCTGGCCGGACAGGCGATCCGGGCGGAGAATTCCACCATCACCCGCGTGCTGGGCGGCATGTCGCCCATCGACCCGTCCTTCGTCCGCCGTTTGGAGGAGCGCGGCGTGCTGGACGAGGTGGATGTCGTCGCGGTCCACGGCTTCCCGCTCGACTGGAATCTCTGGCAGATCCACGAGTGGCCGAACAAGATCGACGAGATCCGCGCCGTCACCGACAAGCCGATCTGGGTGACGGAGGCCGGCGTGTCCTCCTTCGGCGCGGAAGAGGTCCAGGCCTGGGGCGTCAAGCGCACCGCCGAGCTGCTGATCGGCAAGGTGCCGCGCATCCACTGGTACAGCCTGTACGACCTGCCGAGCCATTGGGAGGCCACCACCCGCCACAAGGAGGCGGAGGGATCCTCCTATTACCGCCATTTCCACATGGGCCTGCTGCGGTCCGACGGGACGCCGAAACCGGCGGTGGAGGCCTTCGCGCCTTATGCCGGGCAGATGGGCATCTGCCAGTGGTTCCATTTCGAGGACCACCGGCTCGACGAGGCGGTGGCGTGGTTGAAGCGGCTGGGCGTGCGGCACCTGCGCACCGGCCTGTCCTGGGCCGACAGCTTCCGCCCGAATGCGCTAAACTGGTTCGACCGCCAGATGGAGGCGCTGGCCGATTTCGAGGTGACCGTCACCTTCTGCTTCACCCCCGAACACCGCGGCGTCGAACCCCACCACACCAGCCCGCCCCAGGTCGCCGAGGAGTTCGCCGAGTTCTGCGCCGCGATGATCCGCCGCTACGGCACCACGCGGACGGCCGACAGTGCGGCGTCGATGGCGGCTGTCGGATAAGCCCTCAAGCGGTTCCGATAAAGCGACATCCCCATAGGATCGGTGCATTCCACCGCCGCCACGGAGATGTCCCATGACGGCCCGCCTTTGCGCCGATCCGGAGGTCATCGGATGCCTGTCGAAGCATTCGATGACCTCCTTTCTTATTCTCCGTGCGATCGCTTCAGACGGAATCGTCTGAAGCGATCGCATTCCAAAAAGGCGGGAGCCCCGCACCCGGAATGCGGTTTGGCGCGTTCAGACAGCGGAAGAAAAGCGCGACGGACCTGGACAGACGGTCGATGGACAAACCGGCAGAGCGGCGGCTTCATGACAGGCGTCGGGCGAAGCCTTCCCTGCGCAAGGGGAAGCTGCTGCATGTCCGTTCGGGCCTGTCGGCGGAGAAGACGCTGCTGGTGCGCATCGGGATCGTCATCGTCCTGATCGCGCTGGTCATCGCGGTGTTCTGGTTCGACCGCGACGGACTGAAGGACCAGATCGACGGCAGCATCAGTTTCCCCGACGTCCTCTACTTCGCCATGATCACGGTGACCACCGTCGGCTATGGCGACATCGTGCCGGTCAGCCACACCGCCCGCCTGATCGACGCCTTCGCCGTCACCCCGATCCGCATCTTCATCTGGTTCATCTTTCTCGGCACCGCCTATGAACTGGTGGTGCAGAGGATCGTGGAGGAATTCCGGTTGAGCCGCATTCAGAAGCAGTTGCAGGGCCACATCGTGCTGTGCGGCTTCGGGCACAGCGGGTTCATCGCCGCACAGGAAACCGTCTCCAAGGGCCATCCCGCCGACCGCATCGTCGTCATCGACGAATCGGAGGACCGCATCCAGCTGGCGGCCGAATGCGGCTTCATCGGCCTGCTCGGCGACGGCACCAGCGAGGACACGCTGACCAAGGCCTGCGTCGGCAATGCCAAGGCGGTGATCGTCAGCACCGGGCGCGACGACACCACCATCCTGGTGGTCCTGACGGTGCGCCACCTGTCCGCCGCCACCAAGATCGTCGCCAGCATCAAGCAGGAGGAGAACATCAAGCTCGCCAACCTCAGCGGCGCCGATCTGGTGGTTTCGCCGCCCAAGATCGGCGGCTACCTGATGGCCGACGCGGTGGAGACGCACCACGCCACCCCCTTCCTGTGCGACCTGATGTCGGCCGGCGGGCAGATGGTGCTGAGCGAGCGGCGGGCGGAACCGGACGAGGTCGGCAAGACCATGGCGGAGGTCACCGGCGGCATGGTGGTGCAGGTCCACAGCCACGGTCGCAACATCCCCTTCACCGAGCGCAACCGCTACATCATCCAGTCCCAGGACACGCTGCTGATCATCAGCCCGCCAGGCGACAGGGGTCAGCCCTTGTAGTACCGGCCGAAGCGGTTGTTGAGGAAGGCGTCCAGCGGCACCTGTTCCTGCCGGATGAAGCCGGCCTGCGGAATGGAGCCGTCGCGCAGCAGGTCCAGCACGGCGCAGATGCCGGCGGCGGTGGTGACCTGGATGGCGCTCCAGGTGCGGCCGGCGATCTGCTTGCTGTAGATCTTGGTGGCGAAGGTCTCCTGCCGCAGCTCGCCCTCCTGCACGCCGGTGGCGGTCGCCAGCACCAGAACCACGTCCTGCAGGGTCAGCGGCACCGCCGTCTCCAGCACGTCCTTCAGCAGGTGGCGCCGCTCGCCCAGCCGCAGGTCGCGGATCAGCAGGCGGACGATGTCGCGGTGGCCGGGATAGCGCACCGTCTTGTAATCGAGGTTCCGCACCTTGCCGGCCAGCGTCTCGCACAAGGAGCCCAGCCCGCCCGAGGTGTTGAACGCCTCGTAATCGACGCCGTCCAGCGCGAAGCGCTCGTCGCCCTCCAGCGGCATCACCTCGTGCGGGCGGCCGTCGACAATGGCCTCGCACGGGTTGCAGTACTCGTTGATCAGCCCGTCGGTGCTCCAGGTCAGATTGTACTTCAGGGCGTTGGTGGGGTATTGCGGCAGGGCGCCGACGCGCAGATGCAGGTTGTGCAGCTCGTCGAAGCGGCGGGCGAGGTCGTGGCCGACGATGGAGATGAAGCCCGGCGCCAGACCGCATTGCGGGATCAGCGCGGTGTTGGCGGTCTCCGCCAGCATCTTCACCTTACGGGTGGCGGCGACATCCTCGGTCAGGTCCAGATAATGGGCACCGGCCGCGACGGCGGCGGTGGCGATGGCCGGGGTCAGCGTGAATGGGCAGGCGCTCAGCACCGCATGCTGGCCTTCCATGGCGGCACGCAGGGAATGCGGATCCTCCACATCGACGCGCGTCACCCGCAGCCCGGCACGCTCGGCGCGGTACAGCAGCGCCTCGTCCCGGTCGCCGAGGGTGACGGCGAAATCCTCGGTCTCGGACAGCAGCGTGCCGATCATCGATCCGATCTTCCCGGCACCCAGAACCAGCACCTTCATCGTTGCCATGTCTCCCGCTCCTCTGTTCGGCCATGTGTGTCTTGGCGATTGGCTCGCATACAAAAGGTGTCGGCGGATGCGGCCGGGCAAAACCGGGCAATGCGCCGGTCACGCTTGAGAATTCCGGCGGAATGACGGGAACGCCGTTGAAATGACGGACGCGCTTTATCCCTCGCGCAACATCGGCACCGGCGTTAAGGTCGCAGCCGGTTTCCTCAAATCCGGCCCGCACCCATGACCATCCGCCAACTGACCGCCCCGCATGCCGTCCTGCTGGAGGAACCGCAACAGGGCGTTCCCCAGACCAGCGAGATGATCCGGGGCGAGCGCTTCCGCATTCTGGAGGAGCGTGACGGCTGGCTGAGGGCGGAGAACGCTTTCGACGGCCATGTCGGCTGGCTGCCGCCGGGCACCGCGCATCGGGAGGCGGTTGTCCCCACCCACCGCGTGCGGGCATTGCGCGCCGACCTGCACCCCGGACCGACGCACCGGGCGCCGCCGGTGGCGACGCTCAGCTTCGGCTCGCTGGTGTCGCTGGATGGCCGGGCCGAGAATGGCTGGGTCGGCACCGACGACGGGCTGTGGCTGTTCGCGGGATGGCTGGAGCCGGTGGATGCGGCCCCCGCGACCGACCACATCGCCACCGCGCTGCGCTTTCTGGAGACGCCCTATGTCTGGGGCGGGCGCAGCAGCTTCGGCATCGACTGTTCCGGGCTGGTGCTGACCGCCATAGCGGCAGCCGGCACCGTCTCCCACCACAGCAGCGGCATGCAGCGCAAGGACGAGCGGCTGGGGACGTGGGAGTCCGACGACGGTCACGACGTGGAGTATCGGCGCGGCGACATCGTCTTCTTCCCCGGCCATGTCGGGCTGATGGTGGACGGGACGAACCTGCTGCACGCCACCGTCTTCACCATGTCAGTCGTGATTGAGCCCCTGGCCGAGGTCGCCAAACGCGCGGAGATCAATGGAGTCCGCCGTCCCGATTTGACGCGGGCGTAGCGCCTCCCCAACCAGCAGCAGGGTCGGTCCCTTGCCGGCGGCCACCCCCTGCTCCGCCATCTCGCCGAGCGTCGTCCAACAGCGCCGCTCGTCGGGCCGGCAGCCATTCTCCACCGCCAGCACCGGCGTCGTGGCCGGCAGCCCGGCCCCGGTCAGCCCCTGCCCGACCGCACAGGCCTGCTCGCGCCCCATATAGATCGCCAGCGTGCCCTGCGGATCGGCCAGCCGCGCCCAATCGGGCTCGAACCGCTCGCCGTCGCGGCCATGGGCGGTGACGAAGGTGACGGCGCGCGACACCCCGCGCCTGGTCAGCGACAGCCCGGTCGAAGCGGCACAGCCCAGCGCCGCAGTGATGCCGGGGATGACGCGGACCGGAATGCCGAGGCTGTCGAGATGCTCGATCTCCTCGCCGGCCCGGCCGAAGACCATCGGGTCGCCGCCCTTCAGGCGGACGACGCGCTTGCCCCGCCGCGCATGGAAGGCGATCAGCGCGTTGATCTCCCCCTGCGGCAGCGAATGCCGGCCGGAGCGCTTGCCGACGCAGATGCGTTCGGCCTTCGGATGCGCCAAGTCGAGGATGCCGTCGCCGACCAGCGCATCGTAGAGCACGACCTCGGCGGCGGCGAGCGCCTTGACGGCTGCGACGGTGAGCAGGTCGGGGTCGCCGGGGCCGGCGCCGACGAGCGCCACTTGCCCCCACCTATCCTCCCCCGCTAGGCGGGGGAGGGACTGCCGCCACTCTCCCGCCTCGGTACTTGTCCCCTCCCCCGCCCAGCGGGGTAGGGTCAGGGTAGGGGCACCGCCGCTGGCGCCTGCGAACCGCGGGACCAGGAGGCGCGCCAACGCCGCGAGACCATCACGCCACTTCGCGCTGATGAGCATGACGTAGCACCTCCTTGAGTTCTGGCACGCAGGAACCACAATTCGTGCCGGCCTTCAACGCCGCACCGATCTCCGCCACGCTGGTCAGCCGACGGTCACGGATGGCGCCTGCCAGCCGGTTGATGCCGACGCTGAAGCAGGCGCAGACGATACGCCCCTCATCCGCCTGCGCACTAGGCGCCCGCCCGGCGAGCAGCGCGGCCCGCGCGCCGTCGTCCAGCCCGCCGGCTTCCAGCAGCCCGGCGAGCCAGCCGCGCGGCGGCAGACGCCCGTCGGCGGCGACGAACAGGCAGGCCACCAGCCGGTCCCCCTCCATCCAGGCCATCCGCAGAGCGCCGCGCGCCTCGTCGCGGAACTCCACCGCCACCCCGGCAGGGTCGAGGCCGGGCAGCCAAGCCGCAAGATCGGGGATCGTCCCCATGCCCGCCATCTCAACCAGATGCCCGCCGGCCACCGCGCAGCGCGCCCAATAGCCGCCATGCGCTGGCTCGACCACCCGGCGGGTCAGCAGGAAGGCGGTCCAGTCCGGCCGCCAGGGCTCCACCGTCGCCGGCATCCGCTTCAGGTCCGGCTGGCCGGAGGCCGGGTCCACCGCCCCGTCGTCGATCAGCCGGCCGATGACGCAGGCGCCGGTGAAGCGGTCGGTCCAGTGCATCGGCAGGAAGATCGTGCTTTCGCTTTGGGCATCGGTGACGCGGACCCGCGCCAGCGCTTCTCCTGCCGCAGTGACTATCCGGGCCAGCCCACCGTCGTTCACGCCCCGCGCCGCCGCATCCGCCGGGTGGATGTCCAGCCGCGGTTCCGGCACATGGGCGGACAGCCGCGCCGACAGGCCGGTGCGGGTCATCGTGTGCCATTGGTCGCGCAGCCGCCCGGTGTTCAGCAGCAGCGCCCCGTCCGGCACGCTGCGCGGCAGCGGCTTCGTAGCGATCGGCAGCATCCGGGCGCGGCCATAGGCGGTGAAGAAGCGGCCATCGCCGAACAGCCGCTTCTGCGGCTCGCTCCCCGTGCGCCAGGGCCAGGGGAAGGGCGCCAGCGCGTCGTAACCGCCGTCATCCAGCCCGCTCAACGCCCCGATGTCGAAGGCGCGCGCGCCGCCATTCTCGAAATCCGACAGCGCGGCATGCTCGCGGAACACCGCGGCGGCGCTCTCATAGGGGAAAGCCTCGGCGAAGCCCATGCGGCGCGCGACCTGGGTCACGATCCACCAATCAGCCCGCGCCTCCCCCGCGCCGGCCATGAAGGCACGCTGGCGGGAGACGGTGCGGTCGGAGTTGGTGACGGTGCCGTCCTTCTCGCTCCAGCCCTTTGCCGGCAGGCGGATATGGGCGAAGCGGCCGGTATCGGTGTCGCGGATGCAGTCTGAGACCACCACCGTTTCGCATTTCGCCAGCGCACGGCGCACCCTGCCGGCGTCGGGCATGCTGACCGCCGGATTGGTCGCCATGATCCACACCGCCTTGACGGTCCCGGCCTCGATGGCCCGGAACAGGTCTACCGCCTTCAGCCCCGGCTTGTCGGCCATGCGCGGCGCGGACCAGAAGCGGCCGACCCGCTCCACCTCCTCCGCCGTGAAGCCCATATGGGCGGCCAGCTGGTTCGCCAGCCCGCCGACCTCGCGCCCGCCCATCGCATTCGGCTGCCCGGTGACGGAGAAGGGGCCGCAGCCCGGCCGGCCGATGCGGCCGGTCAGGAAATGGACATTCAGGATGGCGTTTACGGTGTCGCTACCCTGGGAGGACTGGTTGACCCCCTGGGAATAGACCGTCACCACCCGATCCGTCGCCGCGAACTCGGCATAGAAGGCGGCGACCTCCGCCTCCTCCAGCCCACAGCGGCGGGCGACGGTGGTCACATCGGGCGCGTCGGCACGGGCGGCGGCCAGCGCCTCTTCCACCCCCTCGGAATGATCGGCGGTGAAGCCGGTGTCGCGATGGCCGTTGCCGTCCAACCAAGCCAGCAGCCCGTTGAACAGCACCGCGTCGGTCCCAGCGTTCAGCGCCAGATGACGGTCGGCAGCATCGACGCAATCGGTCCGCCGCGGATCGACGACGACGATCCGTGTGCCGCGCTCCGCCCTCGCCGCGAGCAGCCGCTGGTTCAGCACCGGGTGGCACCAGGCGAGGTTCGACCCCACCAGCACCACCAGATCGGCGCACTCGAAGTCCTCGTAGCTTCCCGGCACCGCGTCGGCGCCCAGGCCCCGCTTGTGCCCGACCACCGACGAGGCCATGCACAGCCGCGAGTTGGTGTCGATGTTGGCCGAGCCGATGAAGCCCTTCATCAGCTTGTTGGCGACGTAGTAATCCTCGGTCAGCAGCTGGCCGGAGACGTAGAAGGCCACCGAATCCGGCCCATGCCTAGCGATGGTGTCGGAAAAGCGTTGGGCCACCTCGTCCAGCGCCTCGTCCCACGACACCTGCCGATAGCCATCTTCCGGATTGCCGATCTCCGGATGGAGCAGCCGCCCATCCGGCACCAGCGTGTCGGCCAGCGCCGATCCCTTGGAGCAGAGCCGGCCCCGGTTCGCCGGGTGGTCGTCATCGCCGCGCACGGTGACGGCGCCATCGGCAGAAACGCGCGCGATCACCCCGCACCCGACCCCGCAATAGGGACAGGTGGTCTTCACCTCCCGTTTCGGCCCGGAGGCAGGCTCCACTCCGTCAAACATGGCCGCAGGCCTTGCGGCAGCCGCCACGCGACAGCTTGGCCTCGCCGAGCGCGAGGGAGACGCTGCGCCCTTCCACCCGCACCGGGACATGGCCGGTGCGGCCCTCGTCGGGGGCGACGGCCTCGCCGGTCGCCAGCTCGATCACCCAATTGTGCAGCGGGCAGGTGACGCGGCGGCCATGGACGATACCCTGGGACAGCGGCCCCCGCTTGTGCGGGCAGGCATCCTCCAGCGCAAAGACCTCGTCGGCAGCGGTGCGGAACAGGGCGATGTCGCCGCCGGGCGTGCGGACGACGCGGGAGCCCAGCACCGGGATGTCGTCGATTGTACCGACCTGGGTCCAGACCGTCTCGGCAGCGGTGTTTTCCATGATGAAGCTGTCCATGATCGGTTACCCCACTTCGGCGAGGAGATTGAATTCGTGACGGTCGACGCCCTTGGCGGCGCGCTCCGCCCACGGGTCGTCCTGCGAGAAGGTCTGCGAGAATAGGAAGCGCGCGTTCAACGCCCGCCGCCGCTCCGGATCATCGACCAGCGCCGCCTTGATGTGGTCGAGACCGACACGCTCCACCCACGGCGCGGTGCGCTCCAGATAGCGGGCCTCCTCGCGGTACAGCTGCATGAAGGCGCCGGTGTATTCCAGCACCTGCTCCTCCGTGGCGACGCGGACCAGCAGGTCGCAGGCCCGGACATGCAGGCCGCCGTTGCCGCCGACATGCAGCTCGTAGCCGCTGTCGATGCAGACGACGCCCAGATCCTTGATCGTCGCCTCGGCGCAGTTGCGCGGGCAGCCCGACACCGCCAGCTTGACCTTGTGCGGGGTCCAGGTGCCCCAGGTCATCCGCTCCAGCTTCACGCCCAGCCCGGTCGAATCCTGCGTGCCGAAGCGGCACCATTCCGACCCGACGCAGGTCTTCACCGTGCGCAGCCCCTTGGCGTAGGCGTGACCCGACACCATCCCGGCGGCGTTGAGGTCGGCCCACACCGCCGGCAGATCCTCCTTCTTCACGCCGAACAGGTCGATGCGCTGGCCGCCGGTGACCTTCACGGTCGGGATGGCAAACTTGTCGACCACATCGGCGATGGCGCGCAGTTCCGCCGCATTGGTCAGGCCGCCCCACATGCGCGGCACGACCGAATAGGTGCCGTCCTTCTGGATGTTGGCGTGGGCGCGCTCGTTGATGTAGCGCGACTGGTAGTCGTCCCGGTACTCACCCGGCCAGGCGCACAGCAGGTAATAGTTCAGCGCCGGCCGGCAGGAGGCGCAGCCGTCGGGCGTCGTCCATTCCATCGCCTGGAACACGTCGGCCATGGTCTTCAGCCCATGCTTGACGATGGCCGCCCGCACCTGATCATGGGTGTGGTGGGTGCATTTGCACATCGGCTTGACCTTCGGCGCGGCGGTGAAGCCGTCGCCCAGCGTCACCGCCAGCAGACGTTCCACCGTGCCGGAGCAGCCGCCGCAGGAGGCCGAGGCCTTGGTGTGTGCCTTCACCTCGTCCAGGCTGGTCAGGCCCTTTTCGGTGATCGCCCTGACGATGGTGCCCTTGCACACGCCGTTGCAGCCGCAAATCTCGGCAGAGTCGGGCAATGCGGCGATGGCGGCGTTAGGGTCGCCGGCATCTCCGCTGCCGAACCCTTGGCCGAAGATCATGGTGTCGCGCTCGGCCGACACGTCGGCGCCGTCCTTCAGCAGCGAGAAGTACCAGGCGCCGTCCTTGGTGTCGCCATACAGCACGGCCCCCAGCAGCTTGCCGTCCTTCAGCACCAGCCGCTTGTAGACGCCGCGGGCGGCATCGCGGAACACGATGTCCTCGGTCCCCGCCCCGCCCGAGAAATCGCCGGCGGAGAACACGTCGACGCCCGTGACCTTCAGCTTGGTCGAGGTGACGGAGCCGGTGTAGGCGGCACCCTCCCCGCCTGCCAGATCGTGGGCCAGCACCTTCGCCATCTCGAACAGCGGGGCGACGAGGCCCCAGGTGACGCCGCGATGCTCGACGCACTCGCCGACCGCATAGATCGACGGGTCGCTGGTGCGCATCCGGTCGTCGACGCGGATGCCGCGCCCGCACTCCAGACCGGCCGCCTTGCCCAGCGCCATGTTCGGGCGGATGCCCACCGCCATGACGACGATGTCGGCCGGCAGTTCGCGACCATCCTTCAGCCGGACGGCGCTGACCCACTCGTCGCCGACGATCTCTGCCGTGTCGGCGCCGGTCAGCACCTCGATGCCGCGGCGCTCCAGCTCCCGTTGCAGCAGCATGCCGGCGGACGGGTCGAGCTGGCGTTCCATAAGCGTCGGCATCAAATGGACGACGGTGACCTCCATCCCCTTGACCCGAAGCCCGTTCGCCGCCTCCAGCCCCAGCAAGCCGCCGCCGATCACCACGGCGCGGCCGCCCTTCGCCGCCGCCGCCAGCATGGCGTCGACATCGGCCAGATCGCGGAAGCCGATGACGCCCGGCAGGGTCGATCCCGGCACCGGGATGATGAAGGGCATCGACCCGGTGGCGATCAGCAGCCTGTCATAAGGAACGATGCGGCCGGACTGCGAGACGACCGTCTTGCCCTCGCGGTCGATGCCCTCCACCGGTTCGCCGGTCAGCAGCGTGATGCCGTTGGCGTCGTACCAGTCGCGGCTGTTCAGCACGATCTGGTCGAAGGTCTTCTCCCCCGCCAGCACCGGCGACAGCATGATGCGGTTGTAGTTCGGATGCGGCTCGGCCCCGAAGACGGTGACCTCGTAGCGGCCCGGCGCCTTGGCCAGCAGTTCCTCCACCGTCTTCATGCCGGCCATGCCGTTGCCGACGACCACCAGCCGCTCCCTGGTCGGGCCGGCACTGTGCAGTTCAGCCTCGTTAAGGTCGACGGCGGGCCCGTTGTTCGATGAGAGATGCATGTCCATGGCGCGTCTGCCTCGTCAATCGTGTCCGGCCTGCCGCAAAGTCAGGCACGGGGCCAAAAAGAAAGGCGTCCGAACGGGCCGTCTCCCGGCCCCGCGAGTGGATCGCGAAGGCGGGTGCAGACCTGTTCGGACGCCGTTGTCCGGGCGGTTCGTCGTCGAACCAGAGCCAAATCCGCACGTCGTCGCACGGCATTGGCCGATGTTGCGGGCACTGGCGACGTTGCTGGCGCCCGCTGTTGTCTCGGCATTCCCTTTACAATCCGCGTGCCAACTGCCGGACTGGCGGACCTGTACGGGAAAACTCAAGGGATTCTGCGGAGTCCTGCCTGGATTTACACCCAAGACCTAGGTGCCTATTTTTAGACCATCCTTAGGTGCTGCACAAAGGATGACCACGCCGGCTTGTGTGCGCCGCAAAAATCGGCAAAGGGCATAGAGGCCCCAAGTAGCATTTCATACCTTCCGCTGGGTCATAGTCAGCAAAATCAACCGCTTCGGCCGATTTTTCAGCAAAAGCCATCCTTTGGCATGAGGCTTGCGGGGAGGAAGGTCAGAGACGCGCCAACGACGGTGCGTGCATCCCAAGCGTCCAATGATGGGCCAGCCCCGGCAGTGTTGCCGACCCCGGTATCGACAGACCTTTTCAAAAGGCTTTTCCGGTCGATCCCACTGGACGCTTTCGACGGCCAAGGCACGCACGAGCCATCTGCCCGAAAAACAGCCAGTCCGGGACTTGCCCAGAAAATCGACACCGGTGTCGCACGCCCGACCGCTGGTCCGGATTTCAGAGATGGAGCAACCGACGTGGCCCAGTCCTTCCGCACCACCTCCCGCCCTCTCCGCCACCTTCTCGCATCCGCGGCTGCCGTCATCGCCCTGACCGCAGGCGTCTCTGCCATCGCCGCCCCGCTCGACGTCGAAAAGGACCAGTTGAAGCTGGGCTTCATCAAGCTGACCGACATGGCGCCGCTCGCCATCGCCGCCGAAAAGGGCTTCTTCGAGGATGAAGGCCTCTCCGTTACGCTGGAGCCGCAGGCGAACTGGAAGGTCCTGCTCGACCGCGTGATCTCCGGCGAGCTGGACGGCGCCCACATGCTGGCCGGCCAGCCGCTGGGCGCCACCATCGGTTTCGGCACCAAGGCGCACATCGTCACCGCCTTTTCCATGGACCTGAACGGCAACGGCATCACGCTGTCGAACGAGGTCTGGCAGAAGATGAAAGCGAATGTGCCGAAGGGCGCCGACGGCAAGCCGGTCCACCCGATCAAGGCCGACGCGCTGAAGCCGGTGATCGCCCAGTACAAGGCGGAGGGCAAGCCCTTCAACATGGGCATGGTCTTCCCGGTCTCGACCCACAATTACGAGTTGCGCTATTGGCTGGCCTCGGGCGGGATCAACCCCGGCTTCTACAGTCCGACCGACGTGTCGGGCCAGATCGGCGCCGATGCGCTGCTGTCCGTCACCCCGCCGCCGCAGATGCCGGCGACGCTGGAGGCCGGCACCATCTACGGCTACAGCGTCGGCGAGCCGTGGAACCAGCAGGCGGTGATGAAGGGCATCGGCGTCCCGGTCATCACCGACACCGAGATCTGGAAGAACAATCCCGAGAAGGTCTTCGGTGTCACCGACGAGTGGGCCAGCAAGAACCCCAAGACCCATCTGGCCGTCGTCAAGGCGCTGATCCGCGCCGCCCAATGGCTGGACGAGAACAACAACGCCAACCGCGCCGAAGCGGTGAAGATCCTGGCGAAGTCCGAATATGTCGGTGCCGACGCCAAGGTCATCGCCAATTCGATGACCGGCACCTTCGAGTATGAGAAGGGCGACAAGCGCGACGTTCCCGACTTCAACGTCTTCTTCCGCTACAACGCCACATATCCCTTCTATTCCGACGCTGTCTGGTACCTGACCCAGATGCGCCGCTGGGGCCAGATCGCCGAGGCCAAGCCGGATGCCTGGTACGACGAGACCGCCCGCAGCGTCTACAAGCCGGACGTCTATCTGCAGGCAGCAAAGCTGCTGGTCGAGGAGGGCAAGGTCAAGCAGGCCGACTTCCCGTGGAAGAGCGACGGCTACAAGCCGGTCGATACCGGCTTCATCGACGGCATCCCCTATGACGGCCGCAAGCCGAACGACTACCTCGCCAAGCAGCCCATCGGCCTGAAGGGCGACCAGAAAGTCGAGGGCGGTCAGGTGGTGGGCGGGTAAGCGCCCGCCCGATGCCCCCTCCCTAACCCTCCCCCGCCTTTGGCGGTGGAGGGGGCAAGCGTAGCCGACGCCCCCGCGCCCGCCGACAGCTCAGGACAACCCGCCATGACCAGCCTGACCGATACTTCCGCCGACCTCGCCCGCGCCCAGCGCAAGGCCCGCCGCGCACATGCGCTGAACCGCATCGCCTCCGCCCTGACCACAATCGGCCTCGGCTGGCTGGCGCCGCTGCTGCGGCTGGCCGCCGGGGAGAACCCGCGGCAGCAGGGCGTCGAGCTGTGGCGCCAGATGGGCATCCCGCTGACCGCCATCCTGCTGTTCCTCGCCGCCTGGGGCTGGGCCGCCCCACAGGTGCAGACCAGCCTCGGCGCCATCCCCGGCCCGGCCCAGGTGTGGGAGCAGGCGACCAACCTCTATGCCGACCACAAGGCCGAACGCGCCAAGGAAGCCGCCTTCTACGACCGGCAGTCCAAGCGCAACGCCGAGATCCTGGCGAAGGATCCGAAGGCGGAGGTGAAGACCCGCCCCTATGCCGGCAAGCCGACCTACCTCGACCAGATCGTCACCAGCCTGAAGACGGTCTTCACCGGCTTCCTGCTTGGCGCCCTGGTGGCAGTGCCGCTGGGGGTGGCGAGCGGCCTGTCGCCGACGGTCAACGCCGCGATCAACCCGCTGATCCAGATCTTCAAGCCGGTGTCGCCGCTGGCCTGGCTGCCGCTGGTCACCATGGTGGTCAGCGCCACCGTGTCGGGCAGCGACCCGCTGTTCGAGAAGTCCTTCCTGACCTCCGCCATCACCGTCACGCTGTGCTCGCTGTGGCCGACCCTGATCAACACGGCGGTCGGCGTCTCCTCCATCGACCGCGACCTGATGAATGTCGGCAAGGTGCTGCAGCTGTCGGGCTTCACCATGGTACGCCGCCTCGTGCTGCCGTCCGCCCTGCCCTACATCTTCACCGGGCTGCGGCTGTCGCTGGGCGTGGGCTGGATGGTGCTGATCGCGGCGGAGATGCTGGCCCAGAATCCCGGCCTCGGCAAATTCGTCTGGGACGAGTTCCAGAACGGCTCCTCCAGCTCGCTGGCCAAGATCATGGTGGCGGTCTTCACCATCGGCCTGATCGGCTTCCTGCTCGACCGCCTGATGCTGGCGCTGCAGTCCGCCGTCAGCCACAGCCCCGCCCGCTAAGCGAAGGAGACGACGGCCATGGCGATCCTGGACCTGAAGGGCGTATCGAAATCCTATGGCGGCACGACCGTTCTGCGCGACATCGACCTGTCGATCGAAGAGGGCGAGTTCGTCGCCATCGTCGGCTTCTCCGGCTCCGGCAAGTCGACGCTGATCAACCTGATCGCCGGTCTGGCGATGGCGGACGCCGGCGAGGTGCTGTACCGCGGCAAGCCGATCACCGGCCCCGGCCCGGAGCGCGGCCTCGTCTTCCAGTCCTATTCGCTGATGCCCTGGCTCAGCGTGAAGGAGAATGTCGCCCTGGCGGTGGACGCCGTCCACAAGGCGAAGGGCGGCACCGAACGCGGCGTGCTGACCCGCCGGGCGGTGGAGACGGTCGGTCTCGGCCATGCCACCGACCGCCGGCCGAAGGAACTGTCGGGCGGCATGCGCCAGCGCGTCGGCTTCGCCCGCGCGCTCGCCATGAGCCCAGAGATTCTGCTGCTGGACGAGCCGCTGTCGGCGCTCGACGCCCTGACCCGCGCCAAGCTGCAGGACGAGATCGAGGCGATCTGGCGCAAGGACCGCAAGACCGTCATCCTCATCACCAACGATGTGGACGAGGCGATCCTGCTGGCCGACCGCATCATCCCGCTGACGCCCGGCCCGAATGCCACGCTCGGTCCCGCCTTCACCGTCGATCTGCCGCGCCCGCGCGACCGCACCGCCGTCAATCATGATGAGGATTTCAAGCGCCTGCGCGCCGAGGTCACCGCCTATCTGATGGAGGTCGGCGTCGCCCGCGCCACCGGCAGCGATGACGGACTTGTCCTGCCCGACGTGAAGCCGATCACCGCCTCGCCGCCGCCCAAGGCCTATGTCGAGGCGATGGGCGGACGCGGGATGGAGGACCGTTATCTCGAATTCACCCGCCTGACCAAGACCTTCGCCACGCCGAAGGGTCCGCTGACCGTGGTGGACGGCTTCGACCTGAAGATGCGCAAGGGGGAGTTCGTCTCGCTGATCGGCCATTCCGGCTGCGGCAAGTCCACCGTGCTGTCGATGGTGGCGGGCCTCGCCGACGTGACCAGCGGCGGTATCGTGCTGGACGGCAAGGAGGTGGACGGCGCCGGCCCCGACCGCGCCGTGGTGTTTCAGGCCCCCAGCCTGTTCCCCTGGCTGACCGCCTACGAGAACGTCATGCTCGGCGTCGACCGCGTCTTCCCCCATGCCAGCAAGGTCGAGCGCGCCGACATCGCCCGCTATTACCTCGCCCGCGTGGGCTTGGGCGACAGCATGGACCGCAAGGCGTTGGAACTGTCCAACGGCATGAAGCAGCGGGTCGGCATCGCCCGCGCCTTCGCCCTGTCACCCAAGCTGCTGCTGCTCGACGAGCCCTTCGGCATGCTCGACAGCCTGACCCGCTGGGAGTTGCAGGAGGTGCTGATGGAGGTGTGGGCGCGCACCAAGGTGACGGCGGTCTGCGTCACCCATGACGTGGACGAGGCGCTGCTGCTGGCCGACCGGGTGGTGATGATGACCAACGGCCCGAACGCCAAGATCGGCTATATCCTGACCGTCGACATTCCCCACCCGCGCACCCGTCAGGCCCTGCTGGAGCACCCGCGCTATTACGACTACCGCGAGGAGTTGCTGAACTTCCTGGAAGGCGGCCACGCCGGGGCGCCGAAAAAGGCGGCATAACCCCGTCCCATCCCCCGGAAAGCCCACCGAAGACCCATCGACAAGCTGGCCCCGCGGGACCAGCTTGTTGTTTTTCGGCGAGACAGACGGGAGAGAGGAAGATGAAGCGCGTGACCCTGCCGGACGGCACCGAGGTCCCGGCTCTCGGCCAGGGCACCTGGATGATGGCGGAGGGCCGCGGCGACCGCGCCGCCGAGATCGCCGCCATCCGGGCCGGCATCGACCGCGGCATGACCCTCATCGACACCGCCGAGATGTATGGCGACGGCGCGTCGGAGGAGCTGGTGGGCGAGGCCATCGCCGGCCGCCGCGACGGGCTGTTCATCGTCACCAAGGTTCTGCCCAGCAATGCGTCCCGCATCGGCACGGTCAAGGCCTGCGAGCGCAGCCTGAAGCGGCTGGGGATCGACCGCATCGACCTCTACCTGCTGCACTGGCGCGGCGGCGTGCCGCTGGAGGAGACGGTGGAGGCCTTCGAGCTGCTGCGCCAGTCCGGCAAGATCGCCCGCTGGGGCGTGTCCAACTTCGACGTCGACGATCTGGACGAGCTGGGGGAGGTCACCGACCTGCACGGCTGCGCGGTCAACCAGGTGCTCTACAACCCCGAACACCGCGGCATCGAATACGACCTTCTGCCCTTCCAGCACACCGCGCGGATGCCGGTGATGGCCTATTCCCCCATCGGTCAGGGCGGCCGGCTGCTGCGCTCCCCAGCATTGCTGGCCGTGGCGAAGCGGCACAAAGCCACTCCGGCGCAGGTGGCGCTGGCATGGGCGCTGCGGCAGCAGGGCGTGATCGCGATCCCCAAGGCAGGAACCACGGCGCACGCCATCGAGAACGCCGAGGCGCTCAACCTGACCCTGACCGGCGAGGACATCGCGGAGATCGACAAGGCTTTCCCGCCGCCCAAGCGCAAGCAGCCGCTGGCGATGTTGTGAGGATTGCGGCAGATCGTTGAAATGGCGAAGGCCGCCAACCCGTTCCGGTTGGCGGCCTTCAGAATGGTGGTCCCGACTGGGATTGAACCAGTGACCCCTACGATGTCAACGTAGTGCTCTCCCGCTGAGCTACGAGACCACGGGAACCCTAGAACTGTCGCTCCAGTAATGGAGCGGGCGAAGGGATTCGAACCCTCGACCCCAACCTTGGCAAGGTTGTGCTCTACCCCTGAGCTACGCCCGCAAAGTGGCGCGAGTGACGGGACTTGAACCCGCGGCCTCCGGCGTGACAGGCCGGCGCTCTAACCAACTGAGCTACACCCGCGCTGAGGAGCGGCGCCTTTTACAAGACATCACCCCGATAGACAAGACCTAAACTCTACCAGAACCTTCAGAAGTGGTGGAGCCAAGGAGGATCGAACTCCTGACCTCTACAATGCCATTGTAGCGCTCTCCCAGCTGAGCTATGGCCCCACTATACTTCTGCTACCCTTCACCAACACATGAAGTGTTGGTGCGCTTGGAGGGAGTCGAACCCCCACGGCCTTTCAGCCACTAGGACCTGAACCTAGCGCGTCTACCAGTTCCGCCACAAGCGCTTTCCCCGCACCGCGTTGGGCGCCGCGGGGAGCGCCTATGTAGCGGGATGGCCCGCGGCCCGCAAGCACAGAATTCACTCTCCGCGAAAATTTTTCCCGAGCCCTTTCCGAAGCCCTTTCCGGCCGGCCCAGACGGCAAGCCCGAGCCCGATCGCGGCACCCGCGGCAACCCCGGCGGCGATGCGCAGCGTGGTCCGGTTCACGTCGCCGAACACCGTCGCACCACGCAGGATGATCTTCGCCATCGGCTCCGGCCGGTCGGGATCGAGCAGCCGCTCGTCGACCAGGGCCACCTCCGCTTCCGACAGCGGTTCCGGCTCCAGCGGGCGGAGCGACCGGCCGGCGGGGCGCATCAGCCGGTCGACGGTGGCGACCAGCGAGCCGCTCCCCTCCTCCGTCCGCTCCACCTCCTCCACGGCAACGCCCAGATGCTCCGCCATCAGCCGGGTGCGGACGGAGCGGATGGCGCGGCAGTTCTCCGAATCCCCTTCCCCCTCGCCGGGCGGGCAGTCGATGGCGAGGTCGCATTCGGTGTCCAGCCCCTGGGAGCGGTTGTTGATGTTGGACGACCCCACCCGCAGGAAACGGTCGTCCACCACCAGGACCTTGGCGTGGACATAGATGCCCTGCCCGCCCTCCGTCACCGGGGCCAGGATGCGGAAGCGCCCGTGGGGATCGGCCTCGCGCGTGCGCTGGACGAGCAGCGAGCGGGCACTGCCCATCGCCTCCTCCTCCACCCAGCCGGGGGTGCGTTCCGGGTTGACCACCACGACCTCCGGCCCGTCCGGCTCCGACAGACGGGCGGCGATGGCTTTGACGATCCGCTGCGAGGCGAAATACTGGCTTTCCAGATAGATGAACCGCCGGGCCGCGGCGATGGCAGCCAGATACAGCGCCTCGATCTCGCGCACGCCGGGCTTGCCCCCCTCTTCGGCCCTCCCATTATCGGCCATCGGATCGGTGCGGGCGATGGCGACGGGGATGTCGCGGAAATCGGGCTCCAGGTCCTCCGGCCAATGGGCTTCGGTCGGCGGCGGCGGACGCAGCGCGTCGCCGGTGGCCCGGCGCCAGCGCTCCCGCGCCAGCTCGCCCAGCGCCCGCGCCGCCTCGCCGTCGACGGCGGTGGTCACGTCGTGGAAGGGGCCGTAGGGTTCGCCGCTGGGCCGCACGCGGCGGGGATCGTCGTCGCGGTGCTCGGGGGTGTCCCAGCGGTCGGTGGTCATGTCGATGCCGCCGCAAAACGCCAGCGCATCATCGATGATGGCGATCTTCTGGTGGTGGCAGGCGCCGGGCGGATGGGCGGAATCGAGGCGGAAGCGCAGGCGCCGGCTGCTCATCCAGTCGAGCAGGACCAGCGGGGTCCGGCCGCGGAACGGCATCTTCAAAACCGCCAGATCCCATTTCAGCACATTGATGGTCAACTCCGGCCGCACCCGGACGATCCAGGACAGGAAGTCGCCCAGCTCGTTGGGCACATCCGGCATCGGGTCTTCCGGCTCCAGCTTGATCCGGGTGTCGAAATCCCAGCCGATCAGCATCACCGTGTGGCGAGCATTGAGGATGGCCTCCTTGATCCGGGCAAAATAGGCGGCGGCGTCGATGATGACCGCCATGCGGTCGGCCTTTGCCACGCGCCAGCAGGTCCTCCCCGGAACCAGGATCGGATCCGCTTGGCTTCGTCCGGTCCAAGGGTCGGAGCCGGGGCGGGCGGCGGGCGGCATCGCGGCCATATCGACCTTTCCTTCCAGCATCGTGGGGCGGCATCACCGAAGGCAGCAGCGGAACCGCTGCCGTGCCTTCCGATGAACCCCGCGAGCCGCAGGACGGTTCCCGGCTTTCCGCTCAGCCCACCCCGAATCGCAGCTGCATCCGGTGCAGATAGGTTGCGCCGGGTTCCAGCCGCGCCGACGGGAAATGGCCGATGTTGGGGCTATTGGGGAAACGTTGGCTTTCCAGCGCCAGCCCGGCGAAGCGGCAATAGCGCTGTCCACCCTTTCCCACCACCTGCTCGCTGAGATAGCCGCCGGTATAGACCTGCAGGCCCGGCTGGTCGGTCGCCAGTTCCATCCGCCGGCCCGATGCCGGGTGTTCCAGCCGAGCCACCGGGCGCAGCTCCCCCGCCGGCCCCTCCAGGCACCAGTTGTGGTCGAAGCCGAGGCCGCCGATCGCCTCCAGCGCGTCACCCAGCCCCACGCGTTCGCGCAGGTCGAAGGGCGTGCCGTCCACCGGCCGCACCTCCCCCGTCGGGATCAGGCCGGCACCGACCGGCGTGGTGAAGCCGCCGCGCACCGTCAGCCGATGGCCGCGCAGGTCGCCGGAGTCATGGCCGCCGAGGTTCCAATAGCTGTGATGGACGAGGTTGACGACGGTCGGCCGGTCACTGACGGCGGTCATGCGGATGTCCAGCACGCCGTCGTCGGTCAGCCGGTAGCGCGTCGTCGCCGTCAGCGTTCCCTGATAGCCCTGGTCGCCGTCCGGCGAAACGAGCGTGAAGGTGACGGCATTCTCCGCCTCCTCCGCCTGCGCATCCCAGATCCGCCGGTCGAAGCCCTCCGGCCCGCCATGCAATTGGTTTGGCGGCTCATTGACCCTCAATTCATGGCGCACGTCGTCCAGCGTGAAGGCCGCCCCGCCGATGCGGTTGCCGTAGCGCCCGCAGGTGGCTCCGAAATAGGCGTCGCTCGCCAGATAATCGGCCAACCGGTCGAAGCCGAGCACCACGTCCGCCGGCGTTCCGTCGCGGTCGGGAACTATCATCCGCACCAGACGGGCGCCATGGGCGATCACCGTCGCTTCCAGCCCGCCGGCGGACAGGACAAAGCCGTCAACCGGACGGCCCTCGACGGTGCCGAAGAGAAATCGCTCGATGGGCATCACGCCTCCGCCGGTTCGCCGCCGCGGCCGGCCCAGACCGTCAGCAGGCCCTTCTGCAACAGGATGAAGACGAACAACAGCACACCGATGGCGATCTTGGTCCACCAGCTGCTGAGCGTGCCGTCGAAGGTGATGTAGGTCTGGATCAGCCCCTGGATCAGCACGCCGACGAAGGTGCCGACGACATAGCCGTAGCCGCCGGTCAGCTGGGTGCCGCCGATCACCACCGCGGTGATGGTGTCCAGTTCCACCCCCGTCGCCGCCAGCGAATAGCCGGCGCCGGTGTAGAGCGAGAAGACGATCCCCGCCAGCCCGGCCAGCAGCCCCGACAGCCCATAGACCGCCACCGTCGTCCGCCCGACCGGCACGCCCATCAACTCCGCCGACTGCCGGTTGCCGCCCAGCGCGTAGAGGTTGGCGCCGAAGCGCGTCCAGTGCGCCAGCACCACGGCGGCGACCACCACCGCCAGCATCAGCAGCGCCGGCAGGCTCAGCTTCAGCCCGAACTCGAACCGCAGCGCCATGTCGTTCAGCTCGCCATAGAGCGCATGGTTGATCGGCACCGAATCGGTGGTCAGGACGAAGCCGAGGCCACGGGCGATGAACATGCCGGCCAGCGTGACGATGAAGGGCGGCATCTGGAAGACATGGATCACCCCGCCCATCGCCGCACCGAAGCCGCCGGCGGCGATCAGCGCCACGGCGAAGGCGGGAATGGGGTGCCAGCCGCCATGCTCGATCAGCACGGCCAGCAGCACGGTGGTGAAGCCGATCACCGCCCCTACCGACAGGTCGATCCCGCCGGAGAGGATGACGAAGGTCATGCCGACCGCGGTGATGCCGAGAAAGGCATTATCGGTCAGCAGGTTGGCCACCACCCGCCAGGAGGCGAAGTTGGGAAACTGCGCCGCGCAGATCAGGAACCCGACCACCAGCACGGCGGTGGTGACGATCAGCGGAAGGAAGCGCTGGATCATGGTTTCGCACTCCCGCCCGTCGGCGCAACCGGCGGCGGCGCCACCGGCGGCTTGACCGTTCCGAGCGGCCGCGCTCCCTTGGGACGCGGCAGGAACAGGGTCAGCGTCGGCGATTGCAGCAGCAGGACGACCATCAGGACGCCCGCCTTGACGATCAGGTTGAATTCCGGCTTGAAGCCGCTCAGCAGGATGCCGGTGTTCATCGCCTGGATGATCAGCGCCCCCACCACCGACAGCACCAGCCCGAAGCGTCCGCCCAGCAGCGAGGAGCCGCCGACCACCACCGCCAGGATGGCGTCCAGCTCCAGCCACAGCCCGGCATTGTTGGCGTCGGCGCCACGGATGTCGGCGGCGACGATCAGCCCGGCGACCGCCGCGCACAGCCCGCACCAGACATAGACCGCCACCAGCACCACCGGCGTGTTGACGCCGGCCCCGGCACTGGACAGCCGGTTGATGCCGACCGCCTCGATCATCAGCCCCAGCGCCGTCGCCCGCACCAGCAGAGCCGTGACCGCCAGCAGCGCGATGGCAATGACCACCGGCATCGGCACGGTCAGGAAGGACCCGCCGCCGATGAAGGCGAGGGACGGGCTGGTGAAGGTGACGATCTGCCCCTCCGTCACCAGCTGGGCGATGCCGCGGCCGGCGACCATCAGGATCAGGGTGGCGATGATCGGCTGGATGCGCAGAACCGCCACCAGCAGCCCGTTCCACAGCCCGCACAGCAGGCCCGCAGCCAACGACGCCGCCAGCACCGCCGGCAGGCTCCACCCCGCCCCGGTCATGGTGGCGGCGACCGCGCCGGAAATCGCCATGACCGCCCCCACCGACAGGTCGACGCCGCGGGTGGCGATGACCATGGTCATGCCGATGGCGAGCAGCGCCACCGGCGCGCCGCGGTTCAGCACGTCGATCAGGCTGCCGAACAGCCGGCCGTCCTGCAGGCGGATGGCGAAGAAGTCGGGAAACAGCAGCCAGTTGGCGAGCAGAACGGCGATCAGCGCGCCATATTGCGGCAGGTTGCGCGCCGGGCCGGAAGCGGACGGCGTCATTGCCGCACCTCGCTGCTGTTCGGTTCCGACGCGATGGCGGCGACGATGCGCTCCACGCTGACCTCCCCTCCCCTCAGTTCCGCCACATGGCGGCGGTCGCGGAGCACGACGACACGACGGCTGTAGGCGACGATCTCCTCCAGCTCCGACGACACCACCAGCAGCGCCATGCCGTCGGCGCACAGCCGCTCAATCAGGCGGATGATCTCGGCGTGGGCGCCGACGTCGATGCCGCGCGTCGGCTCGTCGAGGATCAGCAGGCGCGGTTCGGTCGCCAGCCAGCGCGCCAGCAGCGCCTTTTGCTGGTTGCCGCCGGACAGCAGCTGGATCGGCCGCTCGGCGTCCGGCGTGCGGATGTCGAGCAGGCGGATGAAGCGGTCGGCGATCTCCTCCTGCCGGCGGCGCGGAATCGGCTTCAGCCAGCCCTGGCGCGCCTGGAGCGCCAGGATGATGTTCTCGCGCACCGACAGCTCGCCGACGATCCCCTCCTTCTTGCGGTCCTCCGGGCAGAAACCGAAGCCTAGCCGCACGGCGTCGCGCGGGCCCTTCAGCCGCACGGCCTGCCCGTCCACCGTCGCTTCGCCCTGGTCGGCGCGGTCCATGCCGAAGACCAGCCGCACCGTCTCGGTCCGTCCCGATCCCAGCAATCCTGCCAGCGCCACCACCTCGCCGGGGCGGATGTCGAGATCGAAGGGCTCCACGCTGCGCGACTTGCCGAATCCCTTGAAACTGGCCAGCGGCGGACGGGTGTCGATCTCCGCCGGGCCGAGGTCGATGCGGTGGGCCGCCGCTTCCAGTTCCCGCCCTAGCATCATGGCGACGAGGTCGAGGCGCGGCAGGTCGGCCGTGCGCCGCTCCCCCACCAGCCGCCCGTTGCGCAGAACGGTGATGCTGTCGCAGACCTCATAGACCTGATCGAGGAAATGGGTGACGAAGACGATGCCGATCCCGCGCGACCGCAGGGTCCGCATCACCTTGAACAGTACCGCCACCTCCTGCGCGTCCAGGCTGGCGGTGGGTTCGTCGAGGATCAGCACCTTGGCCGACATGTCGACCGCGCGGGCGATGGCGACGATCTGCTGTGTCGCCACCGAGAAGCGCCCGAGCGGCGCCGTCACGTCGATCGACAGGCCGTAGGGCATCAGAATGGCACGCGCCCGCCGCCGCATGGCGCCGCGGTCGACCAGCCCCCAGCGCATCGGCTGGCGCCCCAGGAACAGATTTTCCGCCACCGACAGGTTGGGCAGCAGGTTGACCTCCTGGTAGACGGTGCCGATGTGCAGGCGCTGCGCCTCCTCCACGCCGCGCGGCGCGATCTCCCGCCCCTCAAGCGCCACGGTGCCGGAATCCCGCTGGTAGACGCCGGTCAGCGTCTTGATGAGGGTCGATTTGCCGGCGCCGTTCTCGCCCAGCAGGGCATGGATCTCGCCATGGCGCAGGGTGAAATCGACGCCGTCGAGCGCCTGGACGCCAAGAAAGGCCTTTGACAGACCGCGGATCGTCAGCAGCGGCCCCGAGGGAGATGCGAAAGGGGGAGCGGTGGACGCCGTCATGACGGACCTCGCCGGATGCACAACGAAACATGTGGAGAATCCCCTCTCCCCGGGGGAGAGGGAGATTTCAACCCGGATCAGTAGGCGTCCTTGCGGCGCTCGTACTCGGCCTTGGCGGTGTCCGGAGTGAACAGCGCCGATTCGGTCTGGATCCACTTCGGCGGCGCCTTGCCGTCCTTCTTGAAGGCGATCAGCGCATCATAGGCCGGACCCGCCATATTCGGCGTCAGCTCGACCGTGGCGTTCGCCTCGCCTTCCGACATCGCCTTGAAGATGTCCGGCACGCCGTCGATGGAGACGACGAGGATGTCCTTGCCCGGCTTCAGCCCGGCTTCCTTGATCGCCTGGATGGCGCCGACCGCCATGTCGTCGTTGTGGGCGTAGACGGCGCAGATGCCCTTGCCGCCATTCTCCGCCTTGATGAAGCTCTCCATCACCTCCTTGCCCTTGGCGCGGGTGAAGTCGCCGGACTGGGTGCGGATGATCTTCATCCCCGGATTCTTGGCGACGATCTCGTCAAAGCCCTTCTTGCGGTTGATGGCGGGCGACGAGCCGACGGTGCCCTGCAACTCCACCACCGCGCATTTGCCGCCGGTCTGCTTTGCCAGCCATTCGCCGGCCACCCGGCCCTCAAGCACGGTGTCGGAAGTGACGGCGGTCATGTAGAGGCTCGGGTCCTTGGTGTCGATCTGGCGGTCGAGCAGCACGACCGGGATCTTCGCCTCCTTGGCCTCCTTCAGCACCGAATCCCAGCCGGTCGCCACCACCGGCGCAATGAAGATCGCGTCCACGCCCTGGGCGACGAAGGAGCGCACGGCCTTGATCTGGTTTTCCTGCTTCTGCTGGGCGTCGGAGATCTTCAGGTCGATGCCGCGCTTCTCGGCCTCCGCCTTGGCGGTCTTGGTCTCCGCGGCGCGCCAACCCGATTCCGATCCGATCTGCGAGAAGCCGACCACCAGCTTCTTGTCGGCGGCCTGCACCGCGCCAAGCCCGATGAAGAGCGCCGCAGCGGCGGTGGCGGCGGAGATCACCCATTTCCTGGACATCTGTTTCACTCCCTGAAGTTTTATTGCCGTGCTTTTCGGATGGGGCGGGCGACGGGACAGGGCGCGGAAAGGTGGTGATCGCGGCCTGGCCTATTTGTTCGCGATGCTTACTTTAAGTACCCAAAACCATAACTGTCCAATACGATTCTTGACCGATGCGATGCAGAAAAGGATATATCCGGTTGAAAGAACGGCCGGGCAGCGGAAGGCCGCCCGGCCGCAAGGAAACCCCGATCCCGTTGGAACCAGGGCCGACGCACCCGAGGGAAAGAGCGCGCATTCGTCGGACGGTCAGGCTCGCCTATCCCCGTCCCAATTCGCCATCCACCCGCCGCCACAGCCCCAGCGGGTTGCCGTCGCGCACCGCCTCCGGCAGCAGGTCGGCAGGCAGATCCTGGTAGCAGACCGGGCGCAGGAAACGGCGGATCGCCAGCGTGCCGACCGAGGTGCTGCGGGGATCGGAGGTCGCCGGGAAGGGTCCGCCATGCACCATCGCGTGGCAGACCTCCACCCCAGTCGGCCAGCCATTCGCCAGGATGCGGCCGGCCTTGCGCTCCAGCGTCGGGATCAGCGCCGCCACCGCGGCCTTGTCTTGCGCTTCCATCTGCACCGTCGCGGTCAGCTGTCCTTCCAGCCGTTCGGCGACAGCCTTCATCGCCGCGACATCCCCGCAGCGGATCAGCAGCGACGCCGCGCCGAACACCTCCTCCTGCAACTCCGTGTCGGCCAGGAAGGCGTCCGCCGTCGTGGTGAAGAAGGCCGCCTGCGCCTGGTTCGGCCCGCTGCAGGCCATGCCGCGCGCCAGCGTCGTCACATCGCCGCTGCCGGCCAGCTTGGCGACACCGGAGTCATAGGCGGCGCGGATGCCCGGCGTCAGCATGGTGGACGCCGCGCTGCCGCCGAGAGCCTCCACCGCCGCCGCGACGAAGCGGTCGAGGTCCGGCCCCTCCACGCCCAGCAGGATGCCGGGGTTGGTGCAGAACTGCCCGGCCCCCATGGTCAACGAGGCGACGAAGCCCTTGCCCAGCGCCTCGGCGCGCGAGGCCAGCGCCGCCGGCATCAGGAAGACCGGGTTGATGCTGCTCATCTCGGCATAGACCGGGATCGGCTCCGGCCGCTTGGCCGCTACCGCCATCAGCGCCAGCCCGCCGCGGCGCGAGCCGGTGAAGCCGACCGCCTTGATGCGCGGATCGGCGACCAGCGCCGTGCCGATCTCGTTGCCGGTGCCGAACAGCAGGGAGAACACCCCCTCCGGCAAGCCGCAGGAGGCGACCGCCGCCCGGATGGCGCGGCCGACCAGTTCCGAGGTGCCGGGATGGGCGCCATGGCCCTTCACCACCACCGGACAGCCGGCGGCGAAGGCCGACGCGGTGTCGCCGCCCGCCACCGAGAAGGCGAGCGGGAAGTTGGAGGCGCCGAACACCGCGACCGGCCCCAACGGGATGTGGCGCTGGCGGATGTCGGGGCGGGGCAGCGGCTTGCGGTCGGGCATGGCCGGGTCGATGCGCGCCTCGATCCAGCTGCCCTCGCGCACCACCTGGGCGAACAGGCGCAGCTGCCCGACGGTGCGGCCGCGCTCGCCCTCCAGCCGGGCACGCGGCAGGCCGCTTTCGGCCGTGGCGCGGACGATCAGGTCGTCGCCGATGTCGAGGATGTTCTGGGCGACCGATTCCAGAAAGGTCGCGCGCTGTTCCAGGCCGGTTTCGCGGAAGGCGTCGAAAGCGGCCCAGGCCAGGGCGCAGGCGCGATCGACCTCCGCCGCTCCGCCGCCGCCGAAGGCGGGCTCCAACGCCTCGCCGCTGGCGGGGTCGACGGCGCGGAACTCGCCCTCGCCGCCGCGGTGGGCGCTGGCGCCGATCAGCATCTCGCCGGTGATGGTCATGATGGGTCTCCTTGTTGGGCGGGGGGCGGCTGGCGATTGGCCCCCACCTAACCTCCCCCGCTGGGCGGGGGAGGGACTGCCGCCTTTTTTCCAATCAAGCACTTGTCCCCTCCCCTGCCCAGCGGGGGAGGGTTAGGGTGGGGGGGCTAACGCCCCCAGCGCAGCACCACCGGATCGAGCCGCCTTGCGGCGTCCAGCAGTCCCTCGCGGCTGATCGGGTGCGGGCTGGCCAGCGGGTGGCGCATCGCATCAGATTTGATGATGCCGCCCTCCTTCATCAGGATCTTCGCGGTGGCGATGCCGCACTGACGGTTCTCGTGGTTGATCAGCGGCAGCCAGCGCCCATAGGCCGCCACCGCCCCCTCGCGGTCGCCGGCCAGATACGGGTCGACGATCTGGCGGATGCCGTCGGGATAGCCGCCGCCGGTCATCGCCCCCGTCGCCCCGGCGTCGAGGTCGGCCAGCAGCGTGATCGCCTCCTCCCCGTCCCAAGGGCCCTCGATGGCGTCGCCGCCCAGCTCGATCAGCGTGCGCAGCTTGGCCGCCGCCTGCGGCACCTCGATCTTGAAATAGGAGACCTGCGCGATCTCCCGCGCCATCCGCGCCAGCAGCGGCGCGGACAGCGGGGTGCCGCTCACGGGTGCGTCCTGGATCATGATCGGGATGTCGATGGCGTCCGAAACACGCTGGAAGAACTCGACGATACCGGCCTCCGGCACGCGGATGGTGGCGCCGTGATAGGGCGGCATCACCATCACCATCGCGGCCCCCAGAGCCTGGGCGCGGCGGCTGCGCTCGGCACAGGCACGGGTGCTGAAATGGGTGGTGGTGACGATCACCGGCACCCGCCCGGCGACATGGGCCAGCATCGTTTCCATCAGCACCGCGCGCTCATCGTCGGTCAGCACGAACTGTTCGGAGAAGTTGGCGAGGATGCACAGACCATCGGAGCCGGCATCGATCATGAAATCGACGCAACGCTTCTGGCCGTCGAGGTCAAGCTCTCCCGCTTCGGTGAAGATGGTGGGGACGACGGGGAAGACACCGCGATAAGGACGGGCGCTGGGCGGCATGGCGGTGGAATCCTTCAACGGAATCGGGTCGGGTTTCAACGCAGCGGGGAGCCGAAGCGTCCGGGCGGCAGGCCGCGGACGCCGGGGTCGCACTCGAACAGCGCCCCGGCCAGCGGCTCCTCGGGCCGGCCATGCGCCGCGGTGGTGACGAACAGCCGGTCGAGATCGGGACCGGCGAAGACGCAGGAGGTGACGCGGGAGACCGGAAGCGCGATGGCGCGGTCCAGACTGCCGTCAGGGCGGAAGCGGCTGACGCGGGCGCCGTCCCAATGGGCGATCCACAGGCAACCCTCGGCATCGCAGGTCATGCCGTCGGGATAGCCGTCGTCCTCGCCAAAGCGGATGTGGACGCGCTTGCCGGACAGGCTGCCGTCCCTGCCGACCTCGAAGGCATAAACCGTGCGCGCCGCGCTGTCGGTGTGATAGATCGTCCGCCCGTCCGGCGACAGCGCCGGCCCGTTGGCGACGGTGTAGCCCTCGTCCACCCGGGTGACGGAGCCGTCGGGATCGATGCGGTAGAAGCTGCCGGCCGGCGCCTCCTCCGCGTCGTCCATGCTGCCGACCCACAGCCGGCCCATGGCATCGGCCTTGCCGTCGTTCAGCCGGTTGCCCGGCCGGTCCGGCTCGATCCGCGCCAGCTCCCCGGCGATCACAGCCCGGCCCGGCTCCAGCATCAGGCGGACCACGCGGCGGGAACGCAGGCCGGCTATGAGGCCGTTGCCGTCGGCACTCTCCACCAGCCAGCAGGCGGCATCGTCAAGCTCCCACCCCGCCTGCACCCCATCGGTCAGGCCGTGGCGCAGGATGCGGGAGCCGCGGATGTCGACGAAGTAGACGGCATCCTGCCGCGGGGACCAGAGCGGCCCCTCCCCCAGCAGCGCCCGGACCTGCCAGACGCAACGCGCTTCCTGCGCCATGCCGCTTCACTCCCCCCTCTCACCCCGAGGCTGTCGTTGCCGGCAGCCATTTCAAAATTTGTTGACGGACCAAACGATAAGAGGCCTTTTGATAATCGTCCAATACGAAGATGGGCGTTTGCGATATCAAATGTCGTATCCCGGCCCCCCATAGCCCGGTGACGGCGCCCAACCGGAGGCAACCACCCGTGACCCCGCAACGCTTCCCCCCGAACTGGTTCCAGAAGGCCCGGCTGAAGCTGCGCCATCTCCAGCTGTTCGCGGCGCTCGACGAACACCGCAACCTGCACCGGGCCGCCGCCAGCCTGAACATGTCGCAGCCGGCGGCTTCCAAGCTGTTGGGCGATCTGGAGGAAACGCTGGGGATCGAGCTGTTCGACCGCCATGGCCGCGGGATCGAGCCGAACTGGTACGGCAGCCTCATGATCCGCCACGCCCGGATGATCCTCAGCGAGCTGCAGGAGACGGGAGAGGAACTGAACGCGCTGCTGGCCGGGCACAGCGGGCGGGTGTCGGTCGGCACGGTGATGGCCCCGGCGGTGGAGCTGGTGGTGCCGGTCATCAGCAGCCTGACCCGCGAGCATCCCAACCTGAAGGTCGCCGTGGCGGTGGAGACCAGCGACGTGCTGGCCGACCGGGTGCACCAGGGGGTGATGGATTTCGCCATCGGCCGCCTGCCCGGCCATTTCGATCCCACCGCCTTCGAATACCAGGAGATCAGCAGCGAGGAGCTGTGCTTCGTCTGCCGCGCGGGCAACCCGCTGCTGCAGCTCGGCCGCCCGCTGACCGCCGCCGACCTGTCGGACGCCACCTGGATTCTGCAGCCGGTCGGCACGCTGCTGCGCGACCGGGTGGAGGCGCTGTTCCGCGCCGAGGGCGCCCGGCTGCCGCACAAGGTGATCGAAAGCGCCTCCCCGGTCATCTCGATGGCGATGGTGGCGGAGACGGAGTCCATCACCGTCTTCGCCCGCGCGCTCGCCCAGGTGTTCACGCCCGGCGGCGGCTACGCCATCATGCCTTTCCACAAGCACTTCAGCGTCGAGCCCTACGGCATCTTCTGGCTGAAGGACCGGCCGCTGTCGCCGGGGGCCCGCACCGTGCTGTCGGCCGTGCGCGCGGCGTCGGAACTCAAGATGCGCCAATCGGCGGAGCCGGCCGCCGATACTGAAAACCATATCGGTTTGGCAAATAATCATATTTGACAGTTATGGGGAAACGGAGGATTGCTAGGGACACAAACCATCGCGTCCCAGGCCGTCCGCGACACCGAACGTGGGGGCTGCGAAGCGCGTGCCGTAAAAACGGGGAGGATTCCGGTCCATGTCGTCTCCTAAGCGCTCTTCCTTCGGTTCGAAACTGGCTGGCAAACTTGGCGGCCTCACCATCGGCCTGCTGATCGCCGCCGGCACCGCAGCCGCCCCGGCGCTGGCGCAGGACAAGCCGACCATCGGCATCGCCATGCCCACCAAGTCGTCGGCGCGCTGGATCGACGACGGCAACAACATGGTCAAGTATTTCCAGGAAAAGGGATACAAGACCGACCTGCAATATGCCGAGGACGACATCCCCAACCAGCTCGCCCAGATCGAGAACATGGTCACCAAGAACGACAAGGTTCTGGTGATCGCCGCCATCGACGGGACGACGCTGACAGACGTGCTGCAGAAGGCGGCGGAACAGGGGGTGAAGGTCATCGCCTACGACCGCCTGATCCGCGGTTCCACCAACGTCGATTACTACGCCACCTTCGACAACTTCCAGGTCGGCGTGCTTCAGGCCGCCTACATCGAGAAGGCTCTCGGCCTGAAGGAGGGTAAGGGCCCCTTCAACATCGAGCTGTTCGGCGGCTCGCCCGACGACAACAACGCCTATTTCTTCTACAACGGCGCCATGTCGGTGCTTCAGCCCTACATCGACAGCGGCAAGCTGAAGGTGCAGAGCGGGCAGATCGGCATGGACAAGGTGTCCACCCTGCGCTGGGACGGCGCCGCCGCCCAGTCCCGCATGGACAATCTGCTGAGCGCCTATTACGGCAACAAGACGCTGGACGCGGTGCTGTCGCCCTATGACGGCATCAGCATCGGCATCATCTCCTCGCTGAAGGGCGTCGGCTACGGCTCGGCCTCGCAACCGATGCCGGTCGTCACCGGCCAGGACGCCGAAGTGCCGTCGGTCAAGTCCATCCTGGCGGGAGAACAGCGCTCCACCGTCTTCAAGGACACCCGCGAATTGGCGAAGGTCACGGTCGGCATGGTCGACGATCTGCTGGCCGGCCGCACCCCGCAGGTCAACGACACCAAGACCTACGACAACGGCAAGAAGGTCGTTCCCTCCTATCTGCTGAAGCCGGTCAGCGTAGACTCCACGAACTGGAAACAGGTCCTGGTCGACGGCGGCTACTACAAGGAATCGCAGATCAAGTGAGTGAACGGTGCTGGAGGAGGTGCCGTCCGGCACCCGCCTTCAGCGCTCCGCCGGACCATGCAGGCAGGCGACCGGGGGTCATCCATGGACAGCATTCTTGAGATGCGCGGCATCACCAAGACGTTTCCGGGCGTCAAGGCGCTCGACGACGTCAACCTCTCGGTCCGCGAGGGGGAGATCCACGCGCTGATCGGCGAGAACGGCGCCGGCAAATCGACGCTGATGAAGGTGCTGAGCGGCGTCTATCCGCACGGGACCTATGACGGCGAGATCCGCTTCCGCGGCCAGCCTGTCGCCTTCCGCGGCATCGCCGACAGCGAGAAGCTGGGCATCATCATCATCCACCAGGAACTGGCGCTGGTCCCGCTGCTGTCGATCACCGAGAACCTGTTCCTCGGCAACGAGCAGGCGAAGCGAGGACGGATCGACTGGGTGGCCGCCACCGCGCGGGCGCGTGAACTCCTGCGGATGGTAGGGCTCACGGATTCGCCGGAGACCCTGATCACCGACATCGGCGTCGGCAAGCAGCAGCTGGTGGAGATCGCCAAGGCGCTGTCCAAGCAGGTCAAGCTGCTGATCCTGGACGAGCCGACCGCCAGCCTGAACGAGAGCGACAGCGACGCGCTTCTGGCCCTGCTGCTGCGCTTCAGGGAACAGGGCATCTCCTCCATCCTGATCTCGCACAAGCTGAACGAGATCGCCAAGGTCGCCGACCGCGTCACCATCCTGCGCGACGGCACGACCGTGGAAACGCTGGACTGCCACGACGCCCCCATCAGCCAGGACCGCATCATCAAGGGCATGGTCGGCCGCGACCTCGCCGACCGCTATCCCCGCCGCGCCAGCAACCCGGGAGAAATCCTGTTCGAGGTGAAGGGCTGGAGCGCCGATCATCCCATCCATGCCGGACGCCGCGTCGTGAAGGACATCGACCTGCATGTCCGCCGGGGGGAGGTGGTGGGCATCGCCGGCCTGATGGGCGCCGGCCGCACCGAATTCGCCATGAGCCTGTTCGGCCGCAGCTATGGCCGCAACATCCGCGGCCGGGCCTTCCTCGACGGGCGCGAGATCGACGTTTCGACGATCAGCAAGGCGATGGGCAACGGCCTCGCCTATGCCACGGAGGACCGCAAGCATTACGGCCTCGTGCTGGACAACGACATCCGCCACAACGTGACGCTGGCCAATCTGGACGGGGTCGCCAAACGCGGCGTCATCCACCACGAGCGCGAGATCGAGGTCGCCAACGACTTCCGCCGCCGCCTGCGCATCCGCTGTTCCGACGTGTTCCAGCAGACGGTCAATTTGTCCGGCGGCAACCAGCAGAAGGTCGTGCTCAGCAAATGGCTGTTCGCCGACCCGCAGGTGCTGATCCTGGACGAGCCGACCCGCGGCATCGACGTCGGCGCCAAATATGAAATCTACACCATCGTCAACCAGCTGGTGGCCGAAGGCCGCGGCGTCATCCTGATCTCGTCGGAACTGCCGGAGCTTCTGGGCGTGGCCGACCGCATCTACGTGATGAACGAAGGGGCGCTGGTCGGCGAGATGCCGGCGGCCGAGGCCAGCCAGGAAAAGATCATGCACGCCATCATGTCGTCGGCCGCGAAATCCTCGGCGGCCCGTGCAGCCGTCGCGGCCGCCGCTTTGAACGATGGTGTGGGGGAGTCCCTGCAATGAGCGCCGAACTGAATCTTCCGGCCGCCCCGCCGCGCCAGGCCTCCATGGCCAGGTTCCTGAAGAGCCACATGCGCGATTACGGCATGCTGATCTCGCTGCTGGCGATCGTGGCCTTCTTCCAGTACATGACCAACGGCACGCTGCTGCAGCCGCTGAACCTGACCAACCTCGTCCTGCAGAACAGCTACATCGTCATCATGGCGCTGGGCATGCTGCTGGTGATCGTCGCCGGGCACATCGACCTGTCGGTGGGGTCCGTCGTCGGCTTCATCGGCGCGCTGGCTGCCATCCTGATGGTGCAGTTCCACCTGCATTTTATCCCCACCGCCATCCTCTGCCTGCTGGCCGGCGGCGCCATCGGCGCGGCGCAGGGCTATTGGGTCGCCTATTTCCGCATTCCGTCCTTCATCGTGACGCTGGCCGGCATGCTGGTCTTCCGCGGCCTCAGCCTCGTCCTGCTGGCCGGCCAGTCGGTCGGTCCCTTCCCGGTGGAGTTCCAGCGCCTCAGCTCCGGCTTCATCCCGGACGTCTTCGGCACCGCCGGCTTCCACACCACCACCCTGCTGCTTTGCCTGGTGACGCCCGCGATCATCATCGGCCTCAGCGTCGCCGCCCGCATCCGCCGCCACCGCTTCGCCATCGAACAGGAGCCGCTGCCGCTGTTCCTGCTGAAGAGCGCCGGTCTGTTCGCGGTGGTCGCCTATATCGGCATGCTGCTGGCCTCCTACAAAGGGCTGCCGAACGTCCTGATCATCATGGCGCTGCTGATCGGGATCTACGCCTTCGTCACCCGCGACACCACCATCGGCCGGCGCATCTACGCGCTGGGCGGCAACGAGAAAGCCGCCAAGCTGTCGGGCATCGACACCCGCCGCCTGTCCTTCTACACCTTCGTCAACATGGGCGTGCTGGCCGCGCTGGCCGGCCTGATCTTCGCCGCCCGCCTGAACACCGCGACGCCGAAGGCCGGCGTGTCGTTCGAACTGGACGTGATCGCCGCCTGCTTCATCGGCGGCGCCTCGGCCTCGGGCGGCGTCGGCCGGGTGACCGGTGCGGTGATCGGCGCCTTCATCATGGGCGTGATGAACAACGGCATGTCGATCCTCGGCATCGGCATCGACTGGCAGCAGGTGATCAAGGGTCTGGTGCTGCTCGCCGCCGTCTGCTTCGACGTCTACAACAAGGGCAAGGCCTGAGGCCTTCCGCCCCGACCGGACAATCGCCATGACGCTCCCCACCCTCGGCCTCGTCGGCCTGGGAAAGATCGCCCGCGACCAGCACATCCCGGCAATCGCCGCCACCGGCCTGTTCGAACTGGCCGCCGTGGTCAGCCCCGATGGCGCGACGGTCGATGGCGTGCCGACCTTCCGCTCGCAGGCGGAGATGCTGGCAGCCCTGCCCGGCCTGGATGCCGTGGCGCTCTGCACCCCACCCGCCGTCCGCCACGGCCTGACGGTGGAGGCGCTCCGCGCCGGCAAGCATGTGCTGATCGAGAAGCCGCCCGCCGCCACCCTGTCGGAGCTTCACGATCTGGTGGCGGAGGCGGAGGCCGCCCGCCGCACCCTGTTCACCGCCTGGCATTCGCAGTTCAACCCGGCGGTGGAGGAGACGCGTCGTCGGCTGGCGGAGGCCGATATCCGCAGCGTCGCCATCACCTGGAAGGAGGATGTCCGGCGCTGGCATCCGGGCCAGGACTGGATCTTCGCGGCGGGCGGCTTCGGCGTGTTCGACCCCGGCATCAACGCCCTGTCGATCCTGACCGACATCCTGCCGGCACCGGTCTTCGTCCGCTCCGCCGACCTGCATGTGCCGGCGAACCGCGACACCGCCATCGCCGCGACGCTGGAGATGCGGGCGGCCCCCGGTTCCCGCATCGGCCGCGTCACCGCCGATTTCGACTTCCTCCAGCAGGGCGAGCAGACCTGGTCCATCGTGATCGAAACCGATGGCGGCCGGCTGGATCTCACCCATGGCGGAACCCGCCTGACGGTGGACGGCACGCCCGTGCTGGCCGAGCCCGACACCGAATACCAGCGCATCTATCGTCACTTCCACCGGTTGATAGGCGACGGGGTGAGCGACGTCGACGCCCGCCCGCTGTCCCTGGTCGCCGACGCCTGCATGGTCGGGCGCTGGCATCGCACCGACGCCTTCGACTGGTAACGCCGCCGCAGCGACGCACTCCCAACTCCGGCGCCGCCGATCCGGCCCGCGCCCCAACCTGAAACCGGTGCCGACATGACCGATACGAAGCCCCCCTTCCCCCCCAATTCCTCCGAGTCCGGGCGTCGGCTGCGGTCGCGCGCGTGGTTCGACAACCCCGCCAACCCCGACATGACCGCGCTCTACCTGGAGCGTTACCTGAATTTCGGCCTGACGCGGGAGGAGCTGCAGTCCGGCGCGCCCATCATCGGCATCGCCCAGACCGGGTCCGACCTCAGCCCCTGCAACCGGCACCATCTGGTGCTGGCCGAACGGCTGCGCGAGGGCATCCGCACCGCCGGCGGCATCGCCATCGAGTTTCCGGTCCATCCGATCCAGGAAACCGGCAAGCGGCCGACCGCCTCCATCGACCGCAACCTCGCCTATCTCGGCCTCGTCGAGGTTCTGCACGGCTATCCGCTGGACGGCGTGGTGCTGACCATCGGCTGCGACAAGACCACGCCCGCCTGCCTGATGGCGGCGGCCACCGTCAACATCCCGGCCATCGCGCTGTCGGTCGGCCCGATGCTGAACGGCTGGTTCCGCGGCGAGCGCACCGGCTCCGGCACCATCGTGTGGAAGGCCCGCCAGTTGATGGCGGCCGGCGAGATCGATTATCAGGGCTTCATCGAGCTGGTGGCGTCGTCCGCCCCCTCGACAGGCTACTGCAACACCATGGGCACCGCCTCCACCATGAATTCGCTGGCGGAGGTGCTGGGCATGCAGCTTCCGGGCTCGGCCGCCATCCCCGCCCCCTACCGCGAGCGCCAGCAGGCCGCCTACGAGACCGGCAAGCGCATCGTCGAGATGGTGCGCCAGGACATCAAGCCGTCGGACATCCTGACCCGCGACGCCTTCCTCAACGCCATCGTCGTCAATTCCGCCATCGGCGGCTCGACCAACGCGCCGATCCACATCAACGCCATCGCCAAGCACATCGGCGTGCCGCTGACGGTGGACGACTGGCAGACCCATGGGCTGGGCGTGCCGCTGCTGGTCAACCTCCAGCCGGCCGGCGAGTATCTGGGCGAGGACTTCCACCGCGCCGGCGGCGTGCCGGCGGTGGTGTCGCAGTTGATGCGCCAGGGACTGATCCGCGAGGACGCGCCCAACGTCAACGGCCGCAGCATCGGCGAGAACTGCCGCAACACCGAGATCCTCGATACCCGCGTCATCCACCCGATCGACGACCCGCTGAAGATCAACGCCGGCTTCGTCGTGCTGCGCGGCAATCTGTTCAGCGCCGCCATCATGAAGACCAGCGTCATCTCCGACGAGTTCCGCGAGCGTTACCTGTCGAATCCCGGCGACCCCGAGGCGTTCGAGGGCAAGGTCGTCGTCTTCGACGGGCCGGAAGACTACCACCACCGCATCGACGACCCGTCGCTGGGCATCGACGCCTACACCATCCTGGTCATCCGGGGCGCCGGCCCCATCGGCTACCCCGGTGCGGCGGAGGTGGTGAACATGCGGCCCCCCGCGGAGCTCATCAAGCAGGGCATCCACTCCCTGCCCTGCATCGGCGACGGGCGGCAGTCCGGCACCTCCGGCTCCCCCTCGATCCTCAACGCCTCGCCGGAGGCGGCGGCCGGCGGCAACCTCGGGCTTCTGCGCACCGGCGACCGCGTGCGCATCGACCTGCGCCGCGGCAGCGCCGACATCCTGATCTCCGAAGCCGAACTCGCCGACCGCAAGGCGTCCCTGGAGGCCGCCGGCGGCTACCCCGCCCCGCCGTCCCAGACGCCGTGGCAGGAGATCCAGCGCGGCATCGTCGACCAGCTGGACGAGGGCATGGTCCTGAAGCCGGCGGTCAAGTACCAGCGCGTGGCGCAGACGATGGGGATCCCGCGCGACAATCATTGACGGAGTGCCCAAAACGCCTGCGTTCTCCCCCTCTCCTGTGATCGGATCGGCCTCTGGCCGACCGAGGGCGGGAGAGGGATGGGGAGAGGGTACCGCGGCCGGCACTCCCCCACGCATCCCAGCAATGTCCCACCAATCCCTGTGACTTTTCACCGCCGCCCTTGACGTACGCCTCGCTTTGCCCACATAAGCCTTCACGAAACACTCCAGCCCAGCCGTCCGACGGCCGCCGCCAAGGCGCCTCCGGCCGGGTCCCTTCCATGACGAGATCCGCATCGACGAGCGATGCACGCCCGTCCGGCAGCGTCGAATGCCGGCTTATGTGAGACGTACGACAGAGGCATGACGTTTGATTCAAGGCGGCGCCGGATGGCGCCGAACAACCGCGCACGCAACCAGCGTCCGCGTGATGACTTCGACGGCTCCCGCCCGACGACCAACACGGTCCATGGCGGCGGCCCCACCGGCCCGGTTCCGGGCAAGGACGAGATCCTGTTCCTTCCGCTGGGCGGCTGTTCCCGCATCGGCATGAACATGGCGCTCTACGGTCATGCCGGCAAATGGCTGATCGTGGACGCCGGCGTCGCCTTCATGGGCGACGAGGCGCCGGGCATCGACAGCCTGATGGCCGATCCGACCTTCATCGAGGAGCGGATGCAGGACGTCGTCGGCCTGGTGGTGACCCATGCGCACGAGGACCATATCGGCGCGATCCACCATCTGTGGCCGCGTCTGCGCTGCCCGATCTATGCCAGCCCCTTCGCCTCGCACATCATCCGCGACCGGCTGAAGGAAAAGGGCGCGCATCGGGCCGCCAAGGTGCAGACCTTCGACATCGGCGACACGCTGACCATCGGCCCGTTCCGGGTCGAGACCATCGCCGTCACCCATTCGATCCCCGAACCGATGTCGCTGGCGATCCGCACGGCGGCCGGCACGGTGCTGCACACCGGCGATTGGAAGTTCGATCCCGATCCGCTGATCGGCCGGACCACCGATGTCGCCGCGCTGAAGCGCCTGGGTGACGAGGGGCTGCTCGCCATGATGTGCGACAGCACCAACGCCGACGTCCCCGGCTCCACCGGGTCGGAGGCCGATGCCCGCGCCGGTCTGATCGGCGCCTTCGCCAACCGTCCGGGCGCCATCGCGGTGACCGGCTTCGCCTCCAACGTCGCCCGCATGACCGCGGTGGCGGAAGCGGCGGCGGCGGTCGGGCGCAAGGTGGTCCTGGTCGGCCGCTCCATGCTGCGCATGGAAAAGGCGGCGCAGGCCTGCGGCTATCTCGACCATGTGCCGGACTTCATGGATGTCCGCGAGGCCTCCTGGACCCCGCGCGAGAATCTGGTGTTCCTGTGCACCGGCAGCCAGGGCGAGGAACGGGCGGCGCTCAGCCGACTGGCCCGCAACGAGCACCGCGACCTGTGGCTGGAAGAGGGCGACACCGTCATCTTCTCCGCCCGCGCCATCCCCGGCAACGAGGAGGTGCTGGCCGACATCCACGCGCATCTGCGCGGCATGGGTGTCGAGATCGTCACGCCGGCCGATGCGCCGGTCCACGTCTCCGGCCACCCCAAGCGCGACGACCTCGCCCGTATGTACGGGCTGGTCCGCCCGCGCTTCGCGGTTCCGGTCCACGGCACCATCGAGCATATGGAAGCCCACGCCCGCCTCGCCCGTGCCTGCGGCGTCGAGCGGGCCCTGGTTCCGGAGGATGGCGACATCCTGCGCATCGCCAGGGAAGGCACCCGCGTGATCGGCCGCATCGAACCCAGGCGCCTCGCCAACACCGGCCGGGAGCTGATCTCCTGGGTCCCGCCGGTGGCGGTGGCGGTGGACGCTGAGGAAGAGCGCGTGGCGGCCTGACCGCCTGTCCAGATCGAAGAAACGCCCTGCACCGCCCGGTGCGGGGCGTTTTTCGTTTCTGTGCGAATGAAAGCGGACGGACATGGCTCGGACATTGCATACTCCCGTGCGTTTCATGTTCCACGGAGTAAAAGTTCGATGTCGTTGCTCTCCTGCTGCCGCAGCGCCGCCCTGTCGGCCCTGCTCCTGTTCGGTCTGAACGGGTCCCTCCAGGCCGCGGAGCCGGTCAAGGTCAAGGTGTTCGTCGGATCGATGTTCGAGATCGGCAAGAACACCGGCGACCGGGCGGGCGAGTTCCAGCACTGGTACGAGCGCTATTGGCAGACCGCCGAGCCGATCACGGTGAAGGGTGCGCTGAACCCGGTCTACTGCAACGCCGACGGCGTGTGCGGGTCGGTGCTGGGTATGGGCAAGGTCAGTTCCTCCGCCTCGATGCAGGCGATCCTGCTGAACCCGCAGCTCGACCTGTCGCAAGCCTATTTCCTGGTCACCGGCGTGGCCGGCACGCCGCCGTCGCGCGGCACCATCGGCGAGGTCAGCTGGGCGACCTGGGTGGTCGACTACGACCTGGGCCACCGCTGGGCACCGGAGGAAGGCAAGCCGGGCGAACCGACCTTCATGCCGCGCAAGGGCTATGAAGCGGTGCGCCTGTTCCAGATGAACCCGGCGCTGGTCTCCTGGGCGATGCGGCTGACCGCCGACACGCCGCTGAAGGACAGCGAGTCCGCCCGTGCCTATCGCAAGCGCTATCCGCAGGAAACCGCGCAACGTGCTCCTTTCGTGGGCACCGGCACGCACATGACCGGCGACACCTTCTTCCACGGCCCCGGCATGTCGGAACAGGCGCAGTACATCGCCAAGCTCTATGGCGCCGACGATTACGTCATCACCGAGATGGAAGCCGCGGCGATCACGCTGGTGATCAAGCGGCTGCAAGGCTCCGACCGGGTGATGAGCCTGCGCGGCGCCGTCAATTTCGACCAGGGCAACCCGAACGAGACCACCCTGCAGCATCTTGATCCGAAGCCGGGCGAGACCGCCGGCGGCTTCGCCGAGACGGTGGAGAATGTGGAACTGGTCGGCTCCCGCATGGTCGACCACATCGTCGGCCATTGGGACCAGTGGAAGGACGGCGTCCCGGCGCTGCCGGCCCGATAAAGCCTGAAACGTAGAAGCCGCCTCCATTTGGACGCCATGGCGCCCGCAGGCTGATGCCTACCGTCGTGGGACGTCCCACCATCGAAGGGGGTGGGCGGATTGAACAGGTGGGCCGTTCCTGTTCCACAATGTTCCATCCTGTCGGACAAGAAAAAAGCGCCGGGCCCGCGAGGAGCCCGGCGCTTTTCCGTTTCGACGGCGGGAACGCTCCCTCCGCTCAGTCCCCCGCAGCCGGCTGCGGCATGGCGCCTTGCCCAGGCCGACGACGGACGAACAGGCGGTAGACCGCGACGAAGAAGACCGGCACGAACAGGATCGCCAGCACGGTGGCGGAGATCATGCCTCCCATTACGCCGACGCCGATGGCGTTCTGGCTCTCCGACCCCGCGCCGCTGGCGATCGCCAGCGGCAGCACGCCGAGGACGAAGGCCAGCGAGGTCATGATGATCGGCCGTAGGCGCTGGCGGCAGGCCTCGATCGCCGCCTCCTTCAGCTCCATGCCCTCGTCATAGAGCGACTTGGCGAACTCCACGATCAGGATGGCGTTCTTCGCCGACAGGCCGATGGTGGTCAGCAGGCCGACCTGGAAGTAGACGTCGCTCGGCAGGCCGCGCAGCGTCGCCGCGATGACCGCGCCGATGACGCCCAACGGCACCACCATGATCACCGACACCGGCACCGACCAGCTCTCGTAGAGCGCCGCCAGGCAGAGGAAGACGATGATCATCGACAGGGCGTAGAGCGCCGGCGCCTGCGAGCCGCTGAGCCGCTCCTCGTAGGACAGTCCGGTCCACTCGTATCCGATGCCCTGCGGCAGCTTCCGCATCATCGCCTCCATCTCGGCCATCGCCTCGCCCGAGCTGATGCCCGGTGCGGCCGACCCCTGGATGTTCAGCGACGACGAGCCGTTGTAGCGCTCCAGCTTCGGCGAACCGAAGATCCATTGCGCCGTCGTGAAGGCGGAGAAGGGGACCATCTGGTTGCTGGAATTGCGCACGTACCAGCGGTCGATGTCGCTCGGCTGCATGCGGTAGGGCGCGTCGGCCTGCAGATAGACCTTCTTCACCCGGCCCTGGTCGATGAAGTCGTTGACGTAGGACGAGCCCCAGGCCACCGACAGCGTCGTGTTGATGTCGCTGAGCGAAAGCCCGAGCGCGCTCGCCTTCTCGCGGTCGATGTCCAGCTTGAACTGCGGCGTGTCCTCCAGCCCGTTGGGACGGACGCCGACCAGCTTGGGGTTCTGTGCCGCCATGCCCAGCAGCTGGTTGCGCGCCTGCATCAGCCGGTCATGGCCCAACCCGCCGCGGTCGACCAGCTGCAGGTCGAAACCGGTGGCGTTGCCGAGGCCGGGGACCGACGGCGGCAGGAAGGCGAAGACCACCGCGTCCTTCAGCCGCGACAACGCCCCCATCGCCCGGCCGGCGATGGCCTGCGGCTTCTGCGCCGGGGATTCGCGCTCGCTCCAATCCTTCAGCCGGACGAAGGCCATGCCGGCATTCTGGCCGCGGCCGGAGAAGTTGAAGCCGACGATGGTGAACAGACCCTCGACGCTGTCCTTCTCCTTTTCCAGGAAATGGGTGGTGACGGCCTTCGCTGTCTCGGCCGTGCGCTCCGCGCTGGCGTTCGGCGGGGCCGACCACAGCACGAACAGCTGGCCGCGGTCCTCCGTCGGCAGGAAGGAGGACGGCATCTGCAGGAACAGGTAGCCCAGCCCGCCGAGGATCAGCAGATAGGCGATGAAATAGCGGCCCAGCCGGTTCACCGCGCCGCGCACGCCGCGGACATAGACCCTGCTGCTGGCGTCGAAGCCGCGGTTGAACAGGCCGAAGAAGCCCTTGCGGGCATGGCCATGGCCAACAGTTACCGGCTTCAGCATGGTGGCGCAGAGCGCCGGCGTCAGCACCAGTGCGACCAGCACCGACAGCGCCATCGCCGACACGATGGTCAGCGAGAACTGGCGGTAGATGGCGCCGGCCGACCCGCCGAAGAAGGCCATCGGCACGAACACCGCCGACAGCACCAGCGCGATGCCGACCAGCGCACCGGTGATCTGGTCCATCGACTTGCGCGTCGCCTCGCGCGGGGGCAGCCCCTCCTCGCTCATCACGCGCTCGACATTCTCGACCACGACGATGGCGTCATCGACCAGCAGGCCGATCGCCAGCACCATGCCGAACATCGTCAGCACGTTGACCGAGAAGCCGAAGGCCGACAGCACCCCGAAGGTACCGAGCAGCACCACCGGCACTGCGATGGTCGGGATCAGCGTCGCGCGGAAATTCTGCAGGAACAGGTACATCACGACGAAGACGAGGATGATGGCCTCGAACAGCGTCTTGATCACCTCATGGATCGATAGCTCGACGAAGGGCGTGGTGTCGTAGGGGTAGATGACCTCGATGCCCGCCGGGAAGAAGGGCTGCAGTTCCGCCACGCGGGCCTTGACTGCGCTGGCGGTGTCCAGCGCGTTGGCGCCGGTCGCCAGCTTGATGCCGACGCCCGCCGCCGGCTTGCCGTTGTAGGCGGCACTGATCTCATAGGTCTCGGACCCGATCTCGATCCGCGCCACGTCGCGCAGCCGCACCTGGGAGCCGTCGGGGTTCACCCGCAGCAGGATGGCGCCGAACTGCTCCGGCGTCTGCAGGCGCGACTGGGCAGTGATGGTGGCGTTGATCTGCTGGCCCGCGACGGCCGGCGCACCGCCGAGCTGCCCGGCGGAGACCTGCGCGTTCTGCGTCTTGATCGCGTTGGAGACGTCGGTGGTGGTCAGCGCGAAGTTGTTCAGCGCATCGGGGTCGAGCCAGATGCGCATGGCATGCTGCGGGCCGAAGACAGTGACGTCGCCCACGCCTTCCACGCGGCTCAGCGTGTCCTGCAGGTTGGAGGTGACGTAGTCGGCGATGTCGCCCTGGCTGAGGCGCCCGTCGCTAGACACGAAGCCCACCACCAGCAGGAAGTCGTTGCCCGCCTTCGACACCTGAAGGCCGCGCTGCTGGACCTCCTGCGGCAGCAGGGGAACGGCCAGCTGCAGCTTGTTCTGCACCTGGACCTGGGCGATGTCGGGGTTGGCCTCCGGCTCGAAGGTCAGCGTGATGGTCACGTTGCCGGAGGAGTCGCTGTTGGAGGACATGTAGCGGAAATGGTCGAGCCCGGTCATCTTCTGTTCGATGACCTGCGTGACCGTGTCCTCCAGCGTCTTGGCCGAGGCGCCGGGATAGCTGGCGGAGATCGATACCGTCGGCGGCGCGATCTTCGGATATTGCTCGACGGGCAGGCGCAGGATCGCCAGGGCGCCGGCCATCATGATGACGATGGCGATGACCCAGGCGAAGACCGGCCGGTCAATGAAGAATTTTGACATGGGAGCGGTATCCTGGATCAGCGGGCCGAAGCGGCCTTTTCAGGCAGCGCAGCGAGGGCATTCTGGGCCGGCACCGGCTTCACCTCGGCACCCGGCTTCACCTTCTGCAGGCCTTCGATGACCACCCGCTCGCCGGCGGCCAGCCCGTCCGACACCAGCCAGACATTGCCAACTGCGCGTTCGGTCTTGATGGTGCGCTGGGCCGCCTTGTTGTCGGCGCCCACCACCCAGACGCGGGCGCTGCCGTCCGGTCCGCGGCTAACCGCCGCCTGGGGCACGGTGATGGCGTTCTCGGCGACACCCTGCTCCACGCGGGCGCGGACGAACAGGCCGGGCAGCAGGTCCTTGTTCGGGTTGGGGAAGACCGCGCGCAGCTGGACCGAGCTGGTGCCGGCATCCACCGTCACGTCGGAGAATTGGAGTTCGCCCTTGGCTGGATAGGGGGTGTCGTCGCCGTTGCTGTTCAGGAACAGCGTCACCGGGATCTTGCCGGGCTCGGCCGGGCGGATGCGGCCGGTCGCCATGTCCTCGCGCAGCTTCATCAGTTGCGAGGCGGTCTGCGTCACGTCGACATAGATCGGGTCGAACTGCTGGATGGTCGCCAGCGCCGTCGCCTGGCTGGCGGTGACCAGCGCGCCTTCGGTGACAGCCGACTTGCCGATGCGGCCGGAGATCGGCGCGAACACCTTGGTGTAGTTCAGGTTGATGCTGGCGAGGTTGTAGGCGGCCTTGGCCGCGGCCACCTGCGCCTCGTTCTGCTTCAGCGTGGCCTGGACGTCGTCGAAGTCCTGCTTGCTGACCACGCTGTTCTTCACGAGGTCGCCATAGCGCGCCGCCTTGTTGCGCGCGGCCTGCAGGTTGGCTTCCGCCTTCTGCACGTCGGCCTGGGCGCTCGCCAGCGACGCCTCGTAGGTGGCGGGGTCGATCTGGTAGAGCTGGTCGCCGGCCTTGACGTCGCTGCCCTCACGGAACAGGCGCTTCAGCACGATGCCGCTGACCTGCGGGCGGATTTCAGCCACCCGGTAGGCGGCGGTGCGGCCCGGCAGCTCGGTCGTCACGGTCAGGCGCTGCGGCCCGATGGTGATGACCGACACCTCCGGCGGACCGCCGGCCTGGGGCTGGCCGGCCGCCTGCTTCTGCTGGTTGCAGCCGGCGAGCACCGCGATCAGCGCAGCCGCCGCGGCCAGCGTCATGAATGAGTTGGATCTGAACATCTCTTTCCTCGTCTCGGCGCCGCGCGTCTGCGGTCCCGTCTCCCTGCTGCGGCCGGGCTTTGCGCCGGCCTTCGGTCCGGGCTGCGGGTGGACCGGCACATCCCCGTTGCTTAGTACTGTCTCATACAGTACACTGTACCAGACGATACATTCAGAATGCTGCAGCGCGCAAGGGGGTTCCGCAATGCCCGATACGGGGCTGGATGCAAGGGGGGTGGAATACGGCGCTGGAACGGGCACCCGCGGCCATGCACGCTGCCGGGCCCTGCTGGATGCCGCGGCAGCGCTGTTCGTCGAGAAGGGCTATGCCGGCACGTCGCTCAGCGACGTGCTGCGGCTTGCCGGCGGGTCGCGCACGACGCTCTATACCCATTTCGGCGACAAGGACGGCCTGTTCCGTGCCATGATGGAGGAGCATTGCGCCCGGGTGCTCGACGGCATGGCACCGGACGCCCTCGCCCTGGATGCACCTGCCGGCAGCGATCCGGAGCAGGCTGGCGATCCGGAGGAGCGGCTGGTCCGCATCGCGTTGCACATCATGCATGCGCTGACGCAACCGCAGACGACGGCGATCCTGCGCACGCTGATCTCCGAAGGCGCCCGCATTCCCGATCTCGTCGAGACCTTCTTCCGCGTCGGGCCGGAGCGCACGCGCGAGCGGATGGCCGGCTGCCTGCGCGAACTGGCCGAGGCAGGACGGATCTGCGTCGCCGACGCCGAGGTGGCGGCGCAGGCCTTCTGCGGCATGGTGACCGGCAACCTTTTGATGGAGCGGCTGATCCTGCCCGACCGGCTGGTCGATATGCCGGCGGTGGAGGCCTATGTGCGCGCCTGCGTCCGTCTGTTCCTTCGCGGTGCCGCCCCGCCCCCATCAGCCTCCTGACGGCACTCCGACCCACCCACGCTCCCGAACGAACCGCCAAGCAAGAGACCCGAGAAATGCGCCCCGGAACGCCCCCCAGAATGCCCTCGGGACTGCCGAAGGACATCGTCGTTTTCATCGAGGCGGACGAGGAGCGGGCCGGCCGGCTCGCCTATGCCGCCGCCCTGGCGCAAAGCTGGCAGGCGCACCTGATCGCCATCTTCGTGGTCAACCGGCTGGAACTGACCCCCGGCAGCGGCTTCGCCCGCGGCGGCGGGCTGGAAGCCATGCTGCGGCAGCATCATACCACCACCCGCAACGCGGCGGCGGAGGCGCGGACGCTGTTCGACCGCATCGTCGCCGACACGGGCATCAGCGGCGAATGGCGCCTGTCCGACCATGAGGATGGCGAGGCGCTGATGCTCCATGCCCGCCATGCCAGCCTCGCCATCGTCGGCCCGCCGCTGCGGCCGACCCGGCCGGCGCGGATGCTCAGCCTGTCGGAGGATGTGATCTTCGCCTCCGGCCGCCCCACCCTGCTTCTGCCGACCGGCTGGCCGTCGCACCGCGTCGGCCGGCGCATCGTCGTCGGCTGGAACGGCAGCCGCGAGGCGGCGACCGCCATCGCTCTCGCCATGCCCTTCCTGACCGCAGCGGACGTGGTGCATCTGGTCGTGGTGCCAGAAGCGCGCCCAAATGGCCTGCTCGGCGGCGATCCGGGGGCCGACATGTCCCGCCATCTGGCCCGCAACGGGGTGGAGGTGGTGCTGGAACAGCGCCCCGGCAAAGATGCCGGCACCGTGCTGCTGGACCATGCGCGCACGGTCGATGCCGACCTGCTGGTGATGGGCGCCTATGGCCGGCCGCGGATCAGCGAGTTCGTCTTCGGCGGGACGACCCGGACGGTTCTGGCGAAGGCGAACACCCCGATCCTGTTGTCGCGATGACGCTGCCGAAGGGGGGCTCCTGCGTCTTTTTTGCAGATCGCGCCGGTCCCTCCTTACGGTGCAGACGTTCTACAGTGGCGCACGCGCATCGGCGTGGAACGAACAATCAGACCGAACGCGGGCGTCGCCGCTCCGGAGGAAAGCGCATCATGACGAGCAGCAGCCACAGGGCCGATGTCGCCGCCGAAGCCACTGCCGGGCCGCCGCCGGCTGGACCCGCCACCTGCGGACCGCGCGGACTGGCGCGCCGACAGGCGATCCTGGCCGCCGCCCGGCGGCTGTTCATCGAGAAGGGGTTCGAGAAGACGACCCTCAGCGACATCATCGCCGTGGCCGGTGGTTCCCGCGCCACGTTGTACGAGCATTTCGGCGACAAGGAGGGCCTGTTCCGCGCGATCATGGAGGAGGACAACGCCATGATCCTCTCCGGCCTCGCCCCGGCCCAGGCCGACGACCGCGTCACGCCGGAGGCGGGGCTGACCGCCTTCGCCCTTCATCTGGTCAAGGCCCTGTTGAACGAGGAGACGACCGGCACCGTCCGCATCCTGATCTCCGAAGGCGACCGCGTGCCGGACATCGCCGAGGCCTTCTTCCGCATCGGCCCGGAAAACGCCATCCGCCGCCTTGCCGAATATCTGCAACGCCTGACGGACAACGGCACCTTGCAGATCGAGGATCCGGCCGTGGCCGCCCAGGCCTTCCTGGGCATGGTCACCGGCAACCTGCTTGTGCGCCGCCTGATCCTGCCGCAGAGCGCACCGGCCATCCCGGACCTCGACCGCTATGTCCGGCAGGCGGTGCGGCTGTTCCTGAACGGCGCCCGCGCCTCCGGAACCGCGGCTCCCGGATGAGGAGCGGCGGCGGTCAGATCGTTTCCGCCGCCTCCTCCCCCACCCCGCGGTCGCGGCCGGCCTTGGTCAGCGGCTCCGCGATCTCCTCCAGTCCCTTGCCTTCGGCATCGACGCCATAGATCAGGGCGACCACACCGCCGAACATCATCACCACCGCCCCCAGCACATAGCCCCAGAACAGCGGGTCGCGCTCCGTCCCCTCCCCCACCAGCCAGCCGAACAGCAGCGGCCCGGTGGAGCCCACCACCTGGGCGATGGCGAAGAAGTAGGAAATTGCCTGCGCGCGCACTTCCAGCGGGAAGATCTCGCTCACCGTCAGATAGGCCGACGAGGCGCCTGCCGAGGCGAAGAAGAAGGAAACACACCAGAACACCGTGTGCGTGTCCGCCGTCAGCACCCCCTGCCGGAACAGGATGGCCGAGGCCAGCAACACGGTTCCCGCCAGCAGATAGGTGCCGAAGATCATCCGCCGCCGCCCCACCGTGTCGAACAGCGGCCCCAGCAACAGCGGCCCGATCAGGTTGCCGGCGGCGAAGGGAAAGAAATAGAGCGCCGTCTGCGACGGGTCGAGATGATAGAAATTCTGTAAAACCAGGGCGTAGGTGAAGAAGATCGCGTTGTAGAGAAAGGATTGCGTGACCATCATCGTCACGCCCAGGAAGGTGCGCGATGGATATTGCCGGAAGAAGACGTCCACGAGTTGTGCGTAGGATACGGAGTCCTCGGGGATGATCGACATTGCGCGCCGTGGATCGACCGGCGGCAGCGTCTTTCCCTGGTCGCGAATGGAGGCCTCGATGCCGCCGACGATGCGCTCGGCTTCCTCCTCCATTCCGTGGGTGACCATCCAGCGCGGGCTTTCCGGTATGAACCGGCGCAGATGGATGATGGCCAGCCCCAGGATCGGGCCGATGAAGAAAGCGATGCGCCAGCCGAGATCCTCCGGGACCAGGGAGTGGTCTAGAAGGAAGACGCTGCCGACGGCGCCGATCATCGCGCCGCCCCAATAGGTGCCGTTGACGGCGATGTCGACACGGCCGCGGTGGCGGGCGGGAATCAGTTCGTCGATCGCTGAATTGATGGCGGCATACTCGCCCCCGATCCCCATTCCGGCGACGAAACGCCAGAGATAGAGGAACCACGGCGTCCAGGCGAACCCGGCGATGCCGGAGGCGATCAGGTAGATCGCCAGCGTGGTAATGAACAGCCGCTTGCGCCCCCAGCGGTCGGTCAGCCGCCCGAACACGAGCGCGCCGGCCACCTGCCCGATCAGGTAGATGGTGCCTGCGAGTCCGACCTCGGCGCTCGACATGCCCAGACTTTCCTTGTAGCCGGAGGCCGAGATCAGCTGGATTTCGATGCCGTCCAGGATCCAGCTGACGCCCAGTCCCACCACGACCATCCAATGGAAGCGGGCCCAGGGCAGCCGGTCCATCCGGGCGGGCACGAGGCTGCTCACCGCGGCATTCCGCGGCGCAGAGCCTGGAGCGGCGCTTTGTCTGGCGGTCATGGCGGACGGCACTCCTCGTGCAGATGGACGGACCGGGTGAGGCGTTCCAGCTGCGGATGAAACGTCCCGTCGCAATGGAAGGTTTCGCTGGCGCCCCGTTCAAGCACCCATCAAACGTCTGGTACGCGAATTGTCACGACTCTCCTCATTTTCCGTTGCGCATTTAGATCGATCCAATTAGCCTGTCCAAAGACTGAGGGGCATCGGGACGGTGGCTGTGAAGCCGCGGGAGCCCGACATGACGTCCAGGAGCCGATCCCGGATGGACGCCCGACGGACAAAGGCGATCCGCGCGACGCTGCCCCTTGAACGGGCCGGTGCGACGCGGGTGCGGAGGGACGCCCGTGACCTACGACTTTCAATTCGACGCGGTGTTCGCGTCGTGGGACATGCTGCTGGGCGGGGCCTGGCTGACGATCAAGCTGTCGTTCGGCGCCATGGCCATCGGGCTGGTGGTCGCCATCCTCTGCGCGCTGGGCAAGACCTCCGGTCCGAAACCGGTGCGCTGGCTGATCAACGCCTATATCGAGGTCATCCGCAACACGCCGTTCCTGGTCCAGATCTTCCTGATCTTCTTCGGGCTGCCGACCGTCGGCCTCAGGCTGTCGCCGGACGTGGCGGCGCTGATCGCGATGGTCGTCAATGTCGGCGCCTATGCCACCGAGATCATCCGCGCCGGCATCGAATCCATCCACAAGGGCCAGATCGAGGCCGGATTGGCGCTGGGGCTGCGCCCGCTGCAGGTCTTCCGCTATATCGTGCTGAAGCCGGCGCTGCGCACGGTCTATCCGGCGCTGACCAGCCAGTTCATCCTGCTGATGCTGAGTTCCAGCATCGTCTCCGCCATCTCCGCGGACGAGCTGACCTCGGTCGCCAACAACATCCAGTCGCAGACCTTCCGCAGTTTCGAGATCTACATCGTCGTGACCGGAATCTATCTGGTGCTGGCGCTGATGTTCTCGGCCTTGTTCGCCGGCATCTACCGGCTGGCCTTCGCTTATACCGTCGACCGGCGCTGAAGGAGGCCGCAAGATGATCCGCGCCTTCGGATACAACGAGTTCCTGTTCCTGCTGAGCGCCGTGCAGTGGACGCTGCTGCTATCGGCCATTGCCTTCATCGGCGGCGGCATCGTCGGACTGTTCGTGGCGCTCGGCCGGACGTCGGACGTGAAGCCGCTGCGCTGGCTGGCGACCGGCTACATCCAGGTCTTCCAGGGCACGCCGCTGCTGATGCAGCTGTTCCTGGTCTTCTTCGGCGCCACCGTCCTGGGCATCGACATGAGCCCGTGGGTGGCCGCGGCACTCGGCCTGACGCTGAACACCAGCGCCTTCCTGGGCGAGATCTGGCGCGGCTGCATCCAGTCGGTGCCCAGGGGTCAGTGGGAGGCGGCGTCGGCGCTCGGCCTGCGCTATCCCGGCCTGATGCGCTACGTGATCCTGCCGCAGGCGGTGAAGGTCGCGGTGCCGCCCACCGTCGGCTATCTGGTCCAGGTCATCAAGGGCACCTCGCTGGCCGCCATCATCGGCTTCGTCGAGTTGACCCGCGCCGGCCAGATCGTCAACAACGCCACCTTCCAGCCCTTCCTGGTCTTCGGCATCGTCGCCGCAATCTATTTCGCGCTGTGCTGGCCCCTGTCGCTGCTGAGCCAGCGGCTGGAAGCGCGCTACGCCGCCCCGACACGTTGAACCCCTAAAAATGCACTCGGAGGAAACAACCATGGCCTTCACCGTAACCCGCCGCCTGATCGTCGCCGGCGCCCTGATGACCGCCGCGATCGGCCTGACTGCCACGGCGAACGCCCAGAGCGTCGAGGACATCAAGGGCAAGGGCAAGCTGACCGTCGGCATGCTGGTCGACTTCCCCCCCTTCGGCATCACCACCGCCGACGGCAAGCCGGACGGCTACGACGCCGACGTCGCCAAGCTGATGGCCAAGCACATGGGCGTGCCGGTGGACATCGTGCCGGTCACCGGTCCGAACCGCATCCCCTACCTGCTGACCGGCAAGGTGGACGTGCTGGTCGCCTCGCTCGGCATCACGCCGGAACGCGCCAAGCAGGTCGCCTTCTCCGACCCCTATGCCGCCATCGAGATCGGGCTGCTCGCCCCGCAGAAGTCGCCGATCGCCAAGGCCGAGGATCTGTCGGGCAAGAGCGCCGGCGTCGCCCGCGCCAGCACCCAGGACCAGTCGCTGACTGCGGCGGCGCCGAAGGATACCCGCATCATGCGCTTCGACGACGACGCCAGCGCCGTGCAGGCCCTGCTTTCGGGTCAGGTCGATGCGCTGGGCGTCAGCAACGTGGTGGCGCAGCAGATCAAGACGATGGCGCCCCAGGCCAATTATGAGATGAAGTTCGTGCTGAAGAGCCAGGTGCAGGGCGTCGCCATGCGCCAGGGTCAGGACAAGCTGCTGGCCTGGGTCAACGGCTTCCTCGACACGGTGAAGAAGAACGGGGAGCTGAACGCCATCCATCAGAAGTGGCTGGGCACCGACCTGCCGGCGGCCGTCACGTCCGGCAAGTCCTGAGCTTAGAGCAACCGCATTTCCCCGGTGGAGGGTAGAACCATGGCAGTGGCGTCCGAACCGATGAGCGCGGATGTCGTCATCCGCATGGAAGGCGTCCAGAAATGGTACGATCACTTCCAGGTGCTGAAGGACATCGACCTGGAGGTCCACCGGGGCGAGCGGATCGTCATCTGCGGCCCGTCCGGATCGGGCAAATCGACCCTGATCCGCTGCATCAACCAGCTGGAGCGCCACCAGAAGGGCCGCATCACCGTCAACGGCGTCGAGCTTGGACCCCATCACCGCCAGCTCGACACCGTGAGGCGGGAGGTCGGCATGGTGTTCCAGAGCTTCAACCTGTTCCCGCACCTGACCGTGCTGGAGAACTGCATGCTGGCGCCGATGAAGGTGCGCGGCACGAACAAGGCGGAGGCGAAGGCCACCGCCATCCGCTATCTGGAGCGGGTGCGCATTCCCGAACAGGCAGACAAATATCCCGGACAGCTGTCGGGCGGACAGCAGCAGCGTGTCGCCATCGCCCGCTCGCTCTGTATGAACCCGAAGGTGATGCTGTTCGATGAGCCGACCTCCGCCCTCGATCCCGAAATGGTCAAGGAGGTGCTGGACACCATGATCGGTCTGGCCGAGGACGGCATGACGATGCTGTGCGTGACGCACGAGATGGGATTCGCCAAGTCGGTCGCCCACCGGGTGATCTTCATGGACCGCGGCGAGATCGTCGAGCAGAACACGCCGGAGGAGTTCTTCACCGCCCCGAAGTCGGAGCGGACCCGCAGTTTCCTCGGCCAGATTCTGGCCCATTGAGGACCATTCCTTCCACCAAGGACAGTCGTGATGAAGCCCGAGATCCTGCTCGTCGAACCTATGATGCCCGCCATCGAGCAGGCGCTGGACGCGGCCTACACCGTCCACCGCCTGTCCGCCGCGCCTGACCGCGACCGGCTGGTCGCCGAATTGGCCGACCGGGTGCGCGCCGTCGTCACCGGCGGCGGGACCGGCGTCAAGAACGCCGTGGTCGACGCCCTGCCCAAGCTGGGAATCGTCGCCATCAACGGCGTCGGCACCGACGCGGTCGACCTGGAGCATTGCCGCGGTCGCGGCGTACGCGTCACCAACACGCCCGACGTGCTGACCGACGACGTTGCGGACCTCGCCATCGGACTGCTCATCGCGACGTCGCGCCGCATGGCGGTGGGCGACCGCTTCGTCCGGGCCGGGCAGTGGCCGACGGGCAAGCTGCCGCTCGCCCGCAAGGTCAGCGGCAAGCGGCTGGGCATTCTGGGGCTGGGCCGCATCGGCGAGGCCATTGCCAAGCGCGCGGAAGCCTTCGGCATGACCATCGCCTACACCAACCGCAAGCCGCGCGATGGCGTGTCCTACCGCTTCGTCGCATCGCCGGTCGATCTGGCGCGCGAGAGCGACATCCTGGTGGTCGCCGCGTCGGCGGGGCCGGACTCCCGCAACATGGTGGGCCGCGACCTGCTGGACGCGCTGGGCCCCGACGGCATCCTGGTCAACGTCGCCCGCGGCAGCGTGGTGGATGAGCCGGAGCTGCTGGCGGCATTGACCGAAGGCCGGATCGGCGGGGCCGGGCTGGACGTCTTCGCCGATGAGCCCAACGTGCCGGAGGGATTCTACGGCCTCGACAATGTCGTCCTGCAGCCGCATCAGGCCAGCGCCACGGTGGAAACGCGTATGGCGATGGGCCAGCTGGTGCTCGACAATCTGGAGGCCTTCTTCGCCGGCCGGCCGCTGCCGACCGCCGTGGTGTGAGGCTCCGCCATCGTGGCGCCGCCGGATAGCAGCAAACCGGGAAACGACCGCATCACCCTGACGGAGGTCGCCGGCCATGCCGGGGTGTCGCGGTCGACGGTGTCGCTGGTGCTGCGCGGCAGTCCGCTGGTGGCGGCGGAGACGCGGGAGCGGGTGCAGGCCGCCATGGCTGCGCTGGGCTACATCTACAACCGCGGCGCCGCCACCCTGCGCGCCGCCCGCACCCAGACCGTCGGGCTGCTGGTCTGCGAACTGAACAACCCCTTCTATGCCGAACTGACGGCGGGGGTGGATGATGTGCTGGACGCCGAAGGCTTCGTCGCCTTCATCGCCAACACCGCCGAGCAGCCGGAGCGGCAGGAGCGTTTCCTGCAGCGGATGCGGGAACACAACGTCGACGGGGTGATCCTCTGCCCCGCCGCCGGAACGCAGGGTGAGCTGCTGGACCGGCTGGACCGTTGGCGGCTGCCCTGCGTGCAGGCCCTGCGCTTCGTCTCCGATCGGGGCCGCGACTATGCCGGGGTGGATTACCAGGCGGGTGTCGAGACGGTCGTCGACCATCTGGTCTCCCTCGGGCACCGACGGATCGCCTTCGTCGGCGGGACGCTGGACCATTCCGCCTACGCGGGGCGGCATGCCGGCTTCATCGCAGCGATGCGGCGGCATGGGCTGGCGGAGGATCTGGTCCTGCGCTGTCCGCTGACCCGGCGCTCCGGTGCTGAGGTTGCGGATCATCTGCTCAATCGGCCGCAGGCCCCGACGGCCGCCCTGTGCTACAACGACGTGGTGGCGCTCGGACTGATGCTGGGGCTGGAGGCGCGCGGCCTCAGGGCCGGACGCGATCTGGCCGTCACCGGCTTCGACGATGTGCCGGAGGCCGCACTCAGCCGCCCGGCGCTCACCACCATCGCCACCTCCGCAAGGCAGATCGGGCAGGACGCCGCCCGCCTGCTCCTGCGCCGCATCGCCGACCCGCAGGGCCCGCCCGAGCGGATCATCCTGCCGAGCCGGCTGGTCGTCCGCCAATCCTGCGGCGCCCCTACCCCCTCCATCCACCATAGAGACCCGTCATGACCGATACCGTCGAGGCCCTGATCGCGGCACGCGAGACCCGCAAGTGGCTGACCGGGCTGGACAGCCGCCCCGCCGACGAGGCGGAGGCCTATGCGATCCAGGACGCCGTCGCCCGCCGGCTGGGCCCCGTCACCGCCTGGAAGGTCGGTGCCGCCACGCCAGACGCCGAGCCCTTCCGCGCGCCGATCAACGCCGCCACCGTCTTCGAGGGCACGGATCATCTGCCGGCCAACCTGTTCCAGGTCATCGGGGTGGAGGCGGAGATCGCCTACCGCTTCGGCCGCGACCTGCCGGCGCGCGAGCAGCCCTATACGCGGGACGAGGTTCTGGACGCCGTGGATTCCGTCCACCCGGCCTGGGAGATCGTCGACACCCGCTTCACCGGCTTCGGCAGCCAGGACCGGCTCAGCCATATGGCGGACCAGTTCAACCATGGCGCGCTGATCGTCGGCCCGGCCATCGCCGACTGGCGCGCCCTCGACCCGCTCAAGGAGTCGGTGACGCTGGAGGTCGACGGCGAGACCAAGGTGGAGACGGTCGGCGGCAACAGCGCCGGCGACCCGGTGCGTCTGCTGGTTTGGATGGCCAATGTCGGCGCCCGCAGCTTCGGCGGCCTGCATGCGGGCGAGGTGGTCACCACCGGCTCCTGCACCGGCACCGTCTTCGTCCAGCCGGGCAGCCGGTCGGTCGCCCGCTACGGCACCATGGGCACGCTGACGCTGAAGGTCGACTGAGCGCCTGAGAGGATGCTGCCGGGCCGCGATCCTCAGGCCGGATCCCTCAAGCCGGATCCAGCAGGCGCGGCCCGGCGCCGCCATCCCCCAGTTCGTCCCACGGGTTGCGCAGCGGACAGTCGCGGATCGACAGGCAGCCGCAGCCGATGCAGCCGTCCAGATTGTCGCGCAGCTTCGTCAGCTTGGCGATGCGCTCGTCCAGCTCTTGCCGCCAGCGCTCCGACATCCGTTGCCAGTCGGCGGTGGTGGGGGTGCGGTCCTCCGGCAGGGCGTTCAGCGCATCGGCGATGGAGGCGAGCGAAATGCCCAGCCGCTGCGCCACCTTGATCACCGCCACCCGCCGCAGCACGTCGCGGGAGAAGCGGCGCTGGTTGCCGGAGTTGCGCCAGCTGCGGATCAGCCCCTGCGCCTCGTAGAAATGGATGGTCGAGACCGCCACGCCCGACCGGCGCGCCACCTCCCCCACCGTCAGGTCCTTGTCGTACTCCTCCGGCGACAGCATCCCGGTCCTCCCCTCTGCCGCAACCCTCCGTCCCGCCAGTGTGAAGGCATTTCCGCTTGACCTCAAGTTCTGTTGAGGTTTTAGCCTGCCCCGACTTTGCTGCCCAAAGGGGCAGAGTGCCGATTGCGTAATCAGGGGGATGGGGACCGTATGACGAGGGGAAAGCTTGCCGCCCTGCGTGACCGCCTGGCGGGATGGGGGGAGTTCGTGTTCCGGCCGATCCTGCCCGGCGCCACGCTGCGCGACCGCATGATCGCCTGCTGCGGCGCCCTGTTGGGCATCGCCGCGACCGGGCTGCTCTGCCGCAACATGCTGAGCTACATGTCGAGCGCACCGGTGCTGGTGGCGCCGATGGGGGCGTCGGCGGTGCTGCTGTTCGCCGTGCCGGCCAGCCCGCTGGCGCAGCCCTGGTCGATCGTCGGCGGCAATACGCTGTCGGCCGTCGTCGGGGTGCTGGTCGCCGCCGTCATCCCCGACCCGATGCTGGCGGGAGCCGCCGCGGTGGCGCTGGCCATCGCCACCATGTCGCTGACCCGCTGCCTCCACCCGCCGGGCGGGGCCGCCGCCCTGACCGCGGTGCTGGGCGGGCCGGCGGTGACGGAGATGGGGATCAAGTTCGCCTTCTTCCCCGTCGCGGTGAACTCCATCCTGCTGCTGACCGCCGGGCTGATGTTCCACCGGCTGTCCGGTCACCGCTATCCGCACAAGGCGGTCAACACCCACCGCACCAGCGATCCGCCGCCGCAGCTGCGCCCCGGCCTGACCCAGGGCGACGTGGACGTCGCGCTGCGCACGCTGGCCGAAACGCTGGACGTCAGCCGCGAGGATCTCGGTGCGCTGCTGGTCAATGCCGAGCTGCATGCGCTGGAACGCCTGCATGCCGACATCAGCTGCCGGGACATCATGTCCCGCGACGTCGTGTCGGTCACGCTGGACACCCATCCGCAGGTGGCCCGCGCCCGGCTGCTGGAACATGGATTCCGCACCCTGCCGGTGGTGGATGCCCAGAACACCGTTGTCGGCATGGTCGGGCACGAGCAGCTGTCGCACGGCGATACCGGCCGCAGTGGCGCCCGCGTCGCCAGCGTCATGGCCCCGGCGACGGTCGAACTGCCGGACACCCCGGTCTTCCGCCTGCTGGGCCGCCTGTCGGACGGGCGCACCCATGACGTGGTGATCGTCGACCAGAACCGCCGCGTCCTCGGCATGGTCACCCAGACCGACCTGCTGGTGGTGCTGGCCCGCACGGCGCTTGCCCGTGCGGTGCAGACCGGCATCGATGGTCTCAACGGGGCGCTGCCGCGCAGCCCTCTGCGGGATGTCTCCGGCGGCCGGGCATAGCGGCCGGATTCCGCGCCGCTTCCCCTTTGTCGGCCTCGCGACGGAGGGGGAGTGGAACATTTGAAACAGTATGAAACAGGAATTCAGGCCTGTTCCACTGTTCAACTCGCAGCCGGGAGGATCTTGCGACGATAGGAGCGGCGAAGATGGCACCCGGCTGCACACCCTCTCTCTCCCGCACTCCGCGACAGGCTATTTTTCCTATCACAAATCGTCCCGAGGGATAAGCGTGGGCTCGAAATCGGTAACGCCCGCTTCTTCTTGATTGGACTGCGAATGCCTGACTGTTGGTGTGCTGAACTCTGGTGACGGGCACCCTGGAGACCGGGGCGTCACCAGAGTTCAAGGCCGTAATCGCCCACCGTCACCAAAGTTCAGCCGCGCAATCAGGCGATGCGCGCCACCACCCGCTCGTTGATCGGTGGGCGCGAGGGGTAGAGGATCAGCCCTTCGCCCGATTCCTCGACGCGGGCGTCGGGATAGGCGGCCATGGCGTATTTCAGATTCGGGATGAACTTGGTCTTGAACTGGCGGACCAGGGCGTAGCCGGCGCCGAACTGGCCGTGCAGGGCCGCCCAGGTGATCGGTGTCGGCTTTTCCAGCGAATGCAGGCGGTAGGCGAGCCAGATATAGACGTCGAGCGCCATCGACTTGCCGCTGATCGCCTTCAGCGCCTCTTCGGCCACCGGGACCGGGTGTTCGCGCAGGGCCTTGAAGAAGCTGTCGCTGAGCCGCACCGTCTCGGTGAACAGGGTTCCCTGGCGGTCGTCGGGCCGGCGCAGCTGGATGGCGTCGGCAACGATCGATTCCTTGCTCTGCCGCCGTCCGCCGTCGGCGTCGGTGAAGAAGGTCAGATGGCAGGCGGAAAGGCGCGCGGCCTGATCCTCGACGTCGCGGTAAGCCTTGCCGCAGATCGGGATGTCCATCCGCTTCAGCCAGTCATGCATGGAGCCGCCAAGCTCCACCTCCGGATTGCCGGTCTGGATGGCGCGGGTCTGGAGATAAAGCAGAATCATCCGCGCCCGGCTGCCATAGGGCACGCCGATTCGGCGGGTGACGCCGTTGCGGTCTTCGATCACGCCGGGCTGGATCACCAGTTTGACCTTGTGGCCGGGCCGCTCCCAATGCTGATCGTCGGGAAGCTGGCGGTGCGGCAGCGCCGTCTGGCAGAATCCGGCATAGGTGATGCCGAGCTTGCCGTTCTCCGCGGCCTGGACCGCGGCGGCGATGTCGATCAGCGGCCGTTCCTCGTCCGATACGAGGGCCAGCGCGCCGTCGCGACCGTGAGTCTCGATCAACCGATGAATGCTGCCCATGCCGCTCTCCCGTTCCTGGTCACCCGCTCCTGGCCTCCATGACCGTCCTGTGACCGCCGGATGACCGAACCTGCCAGATACAACACCCCGGATCGCGCCGAAGGCAATTTGAACCTTGGTGACGCAGGCTAATTGGAAGCTATTTGGAACCAACTATTAGATTCGTCACCAAAGTTCAGGGGATAAGTCCGAGTCGCGTCACCACAGTTCAAGGATGGCGTCACCAGAGTTCATGGGGAAAACCGGGGTGCTTGTGGACGAATCGACGCGTTCGAGAACTTGCGGACTTGAACCTTGGTGACGCCTGGACCGGCGAGTCGGGGGACTCGGGCCGGCTTTGAGCCGCGGTGGGCGTCACCAAAGTTCAAGGATTCCAGCAGGTAAGGGAAACGGCCTTTTGGACGACGCGACGGGGTGTCGTTGGGTAGACGGGTGTTCGCCATAGCCGTCCCGCTTTTGATGCGCACATCACCAGAATGTTTGAATTCAACGACTTACCCGCCATCCCCGCGAAGGCGGAGATCCAGGATACGCTGCGAGGAAACCACTGAACCGTCTGGAGTCCCGCCTCTGCGGGGATGGCGCCGAGAGGAGCGGATGTGGGCTTTCCTGGCTCTGCGGCCGTTTATGGGCCTCCCGTGGCCGGAGCGTCACCAAAGTTCAAACGGCCGGTCGAGTCGATTCCGGCCCCTCGGCGTCACCAAAGTTCAAAGCCACAGGCCCCCCCGCGGGCCCCAGCGTCACCAAAGTTCAGGAGTCATGCCGAGTCGGTCCGGATGGGAGCGTCACCAAAGTTCAAACTCTGGAGGCTCGCCAGCCTGTCGGAGACCTTCGGGGCGTCACCAATGTTCAGGTGCTCCCGTTCCGCGGAACCGTGCAGCAGCAGCAGAGTTGTTTGCCCACGGGGCTGAATTGCGGGCTGCTTTGGCGGGGGAACATGGCGCAGGATGCGATGGCCACTTCGGTGGGAGGTTCGGCGGCGGAGTCCGGCAAGGTGGTCCTTGCTGCCATCGCCGCCAATCTGGCGATCACCGTCACCAAATTCGTGGCGGCGTTCCTGACCGGCAGCTCGTCGATGCTGAGCGAGGCGGTCCACTCCCTGGTCGACAGCGGGAACGAGGGGCTGATGCTGGTCGGGCTGAAGCGGTCGAGGAAGCCGCCCGACGACAGCCACCCCTTCGGCTACGCGCGCGAGCTGTATTTCTGGACCTTCGTCGTGGCACTGGTGATCTTCGCCGGCGGGGCCGTGGTGTCCATTTATGAAGGGGTGGAGAAGATCCTGCATCCCCAGCCCGTCGAATCGCCCTGGATCAACTTCGTCGTGCTGGGCATCGCCGTGGTGATGGAGGGGGTCAGCTGGCTCGTGGCGCTGCGCGCCTTCAACGCCCGCCGTGGGAGGGCCGGCGTGCTCGAGACCGTCCAGGCCAGCAAGGACCCCACCATCTTCATGGTGCTGTTCGAGGACAGCGCCGCCCTGGTCGGCCTGATCATCGCCGCCGCCTGCCTGTCCGCCGACCTGCTGCTGGACCAGCCGGTGTTCGACGGCATCGGGTCGGTGCTGATCGGGCTGGTGCTGGCGGCCACCGCCGGTTTCCTCGCCTATGAGACGAAGAGCCTGCTGATCGGCGAGTCGGCCCGTCCCGATCTGGTGCGCGGGGTGAGCGCCCTGCTGCGCGAGGAGCCCGCGATCGAGCGCGTCAACGAGGTGCTGACCACCCATCTCGGCCCCGAGGTGGTGATCGTCAACCTCAGCCTCGATTTGCGGGACGAGGTGAGTGCGGGCGAGGTGGAGAAGGCGCTGGCCCGCATCGACCGCAGGGTGAAGGAGCGGTTTCCCGAGATCAGCCGCGTCTTCACCGAGTTGCGGGCCGCGGCCTTGCCGGCCGGCAACGCCGGGCGGAGCGGGTGATCTCTATAGACGGCGCGGCACCCGGCGCGTTCTTGCAAACAGCACTCTTGCAAACGGCCGGGCTCTCACCACATGCGCTCGCAGCGCGCAATCAGGATGGAGCAGCCCTGCCCGGCAGGCGGGGATCCGATGAACAGTTCGCCAAGCGGCCCCAGATGGCCGCGGGGGATCGGATTTCCGGTCGCCCGCGGCGTATCCAGTATTTCTGCATGGACGATCCGGCCGCCATTAGGCGGCCGAACGCTGGCGCGCTTCAAGCTGCCGTCTCTCCCATTTGTTTCCGGCGAACAGCCCATGCCACGGCTGATCGCTTCCTCTCATTCACTGGTCTCGTCGACCGCGGGGCGCCATCGGGCGCCGGCCGCGCGATTTGTCATGCCCATACCTTCAGGGATCCCTTAGATGCTCTCCTTCGAGATCGCCATCATCGTGGCGTTGACGCTCCTCAACGGGGTGTTCGCCATGTCCGAACTCGCCGTCGTCTCCTCGCGCAAGGCCCGGCTCCAGCATATGGCCGACCAGGGTGACCGCGGAGCCCGGACGGCGCTGCGGCTGATCGAGGAGCCGAGCCGCTTCCTCAGCACCGTCCAGATCGGCATCACGCTGGTGGGCGTCGTCGCCGGCGCCTATGGCGGCGCCACGCTGGGCGACCGGCTGGCCCAGTGGCTGAACGGCTTTCCCATTCTGGCCGGGAAAGGCGAGATCCTCGGCGTCGGCGGTGTCCTGGTGGTCATCACCTACCTGTCCATCGTGCTGGGCGAACTGATTCCCAAGCGCATCGCCCTGAAGAACCCGGAACGGATCGCTTCCCTGATCGCGCCGCCGATGCGCATGCTGTCCCGCATCGCCGCTCCCTTCGTCTGGCTGCTCGGCGCCTCCACCGACCTGTTGCTGCGCCTGCTCGGCCTGCACGGTGCGCGCGAGGAGACGGTCACCGAGGAGGAGGTCCGCTCGATGATCTCCGAAGGAACCCAGTCCGGCGTCTTCGCCCCGGCCGAGAAGGAGATGATCGACGGCGTGCTGCGGCTGGCCGACCGCACGGTGCGCAGCATCATGATCCCCCGACCGGACGTCGCCTGGCTCGACCTGGGCAAGCCGCAGGCCGAACTGCTGGAGGCGATCCGCACCGGCGGCCATTCGCGCTATCCGGTGTGCCGCGGCGTGCTGGACGAACTGGTCGGCGTCGTCCACACCCGCGATCTGCTGGGCGCCGTCGTCCAGGGCCGCCCCTTCGACCTGGAAGCCGGGGCCGGCCGGCCGCTGGTGGTGCATGACGGGACGCCGATCCTCAAGCTGCTCGACCTGATGAAGAACTCGGGCCACCATCTGGCGATGGTCGTCGACGAGTATGGCAGTATCGAGGGCGTGGTCACGCTCACCGACATTCTCGAAATCATCGCCGGCGACCTGCCGGAGGCCGGCGAGGTGGTGGAGACCGCGGCGATCCGGCGCGAGGACGGCTCCTGGCTGGTGGAGGGCTGGATGCCGGTGGACGAGTTCGAGGACAAGGTCGGCGTGCGCGGCTTGCGCGATGCCGGCGACTTCCACACGGTGGCCGGGCTGGTGCTGCACCGCCTGGGCCATGTGCCGCAGGCAGGCGAGAGTTTCGACTGGAACGGTGCCCGCTTCGAAGTGGTGGACATGGACGGGCGCCGCATCGACAAGGTCCTGGTCGTGCCCCGGGTCGAACAGCCGGCCGATACGGAGGAGTGAGGCCGGCGGGCGTCGGTCCGGCGCCCCGCTTGTTGTTGCAACTCGCCGCGCCTTCCATTGACAAAGTTCCGGCAACTTGCTCAGACTCCGCCCACCGATGTGGCCGTCCACACCGGGACCGGAGTCGAGGGGGAATGACGGGAATGCTGTCGATCGGGGGCGACGAGATGCGCCAGCTGCGCGAGCGTCGCGGCGAGAACCAGACGCAGTTCGCCGAATGGCTGAACGCGCAGCTTGGCCGCAGCTACACCAAGGCGCGGATCAGCCGCTGGGAAAGCGGGGCGGAGCGGATTCCGCAGCAGCTGGTCGATTTCCTGACCCGCCACAAGGCGGACGAGCGTCCCCGCGCCGCCACGTATCTGGCGATCGCCAACCAGAAGGGCGGCGTCGGCAAGACCGCCACCGCCGTCAACCTCGCCTATGCCCTGACGGAAGGAGGCGCGCGGGTCCTGCTGATCGACTGCGACTCGCAGAGCAACGCCACCGTCCATGTCGGCATCGGCAACGCCGCCATCGTCGCGCTGGAGCAGCAGCGGAAGACACTCTACTACGTGCTGCGCTCCGAAGAGCCGCTGACCTCGGTCATCATGCCGACGGCGGAGCGCGGGCTGGACCTCGCCCCCGCCGGGCTGTCGCTGGCCGACGCCGACGTGGAGCTGGCGGCGGATTCCACCGGCGGGCTGATCCTGCGGGAGAAGCTGGACGAGGTGCGCCACGCCTATGATTTCGTGGTGATGGACTGCGCGCCGAATCTGGGTCTGGTGACCGCCAACGCGCTGTCTGCGGCGGAGCTGGTGGTGGTGCCGGTGCAGACGGAGGCGCTGGCCCTGCTGGGCGTCAAGCGGCTGGTCGACACCATCGGCCGCATCCGCCGCCGGGTGAACCCCGGCCTGCGCATCGCTGGCATCATCCCGACCATGTACAACGACCGGCTGACCCAGGACCGCGCCACGCTGCAGGAACTGCACGAATCCTACGCCGATCAGGTGCCGGTCTTCGCCCCCATTCCGCGCGCCACCGTCTATGGCAAGGCGGCGGCGGCCGGCATGATCACGCTGGCCGGCGATCCGAAGGCGCCGGGGGCCGAGACCTTCCGCGAGGTGGCGCGCCAGATCCGCGCCTATGCCCAGAACCGGGAGTTGCCGCATGTCGCGTAAGTTCGAACGCAAGACCCGCGAGCTTCTGGGCGGTGCAGGCGAGCCGGGCGGCGGCGGTGCGGGTGCGATGACGGGCGGGCTGACGGTGGGCAGCGACCGGCTGTTCGGCACCTCGGCCGGCTTCCCGCATGTGGTGGAACTGGACCTCGACCGTGTCCACCGCAACCCCGACCAGCCGCGGCGCCATTTCGACGAGGCGGAACTGCGCAGTCTGGCATCGTCCATCGAGCGGCACGGGCTGCAGAACCCGATCTTGGTCCGCCCGCTGCCCCAGGGCGAGTATCTGCTGATCGGCGGCGAGCGCCGGGTGCGCGCGCACGAGATGCTGGGCCGCAAGACGGTCTTCGCCATCCTGACCTCCGGCGATCCGGACGAGATCGGGCTGATCGACAATGTCCAGCGCGTCGATCTGAACGCTGTGGAATATGCGGCGGCGCTGGCCCGGCTGATCGACAAGCATGGCTACACCCATGACGAGCTGGCCGCCGTGGTCGGGCGCGACCGCACCGACGTGACCAAGCTGCTGGCGATCATGAGCCTGCCGGCGGAGATGCGGGAGGAGTATGCGGCGGGCTTCGCCCATATCTCGCGCTCGGTCATGATCGAGATCGCCGCCGCCCCGGCGGACCTGCGCGCCGGGCTGTGGGAGCGTGCCAAGGAGGGGGCGAGCGTCAAGGCGGTGCGGCAGGCCAAGCGCGAGCATGCCCAAGGGACTGTTGCGGGCACCGCTTCAGAAGCCGCTCCGCCGGAGCCCGGCCCGAAGGAGGCGATGCGCTCCCTGCAGGCCAGCGTGAAGCGCATCATGCGCGACGTCGCCGTGGTGCGCGAGCAGTGCCGCTACCTCGACCCGGACAACCGCGAGCGGCTGATGCGGCTGCGCGCGGAGCTCGACGCGATCCTCGAAGGGGCGGATGACGGGGTGGGAAACGGGGGCTGACCGTTCAGGCTGCCAGGCGGTGGCTCCAGAGCGGGCGGTCCAGCCAGCGGTGCTCCAGCCCGTATCAGGCGTGCGGTTGAGTGCGGGGGCTGGTCCGGCCCCCGAGAAATCGCTTGTCCATCGTCGTCGCCGGGAGCAAAGCTCCCGGACCTGCCCATGCACCCCTATATAAGGTGTTGAGGGGCGCCGACCTTCCCTTGCGTGCCTTGCGATGATCACCCATTTCCGCCGCGCCGTCCTGCTGCTGGGGCTGCTGGCGGCCCTGCCCGTCTCCACCCTGCCCGCTTCCGCCATGGCCGGACAGCGCAGCTATGCCGCCACCCATGGCGCGGCTCCCTTCGAGACGGCTCATCTGATTCCGGGCTTGGATCTCGACCTCGGGCAGGTGGACCTGACGCTGCCGGGGAGCAATGTCGTGGCGCTGACCATCGACGACGGGCCGGACGACAACGACCCGCGCATCCTCGACATCCTGCGGGCCCATCGGGCGAAGGCGACCTTCTTCTACATCGGCGCCAAGATCCCGGCGCACCACGACATCGCCCGGCTGGTCGCGGCATCGGGCAACGAGGTCGGCAGCCATACCCAGACCCACCCGATGACCACAGACCTGAAACCGGCCCGGCGCGAGTGGAACCTTGCGCAGGCGGAGGCGGCGCTGGCGTCCGTCGGGGTGAAGGCGGCATGGTTCCGGCCGCCCTACGGCGATGTCGACGACGCGCTGGCGGCGCTGGCGCGCAGGCATGGCATGGCGACGGTGCTGTGGACCGCCGACAGCCAGGATTGGAAGGACACCGGCCCCGACATCGTCCGCCGTCGCGTGGTCGAGCGGCTGGCTCCCGGTGCCGTCGTGCTGATGCACAGCACCAAGGCCGCTTCCGTCGCGGCGCTGCCGGCGATCCTGGAAGAGGGGGAAAGGCGGGGATACCGCTTCGTCACCATGACCGAATGGGAGGCGGCGATGCGACAGGCTGTCACTCCGTCTTTGGCACTGCTGCATCCGGCTCCGCATCGGCGGTGACCGCCGCTGCCCATCGGCGGGGATGCAAGGATGTCCCATCGGCGGGGACGGCATGCTGATGTAGGATGGCGGCCGAGCAGCGCGCCCGATCTCCGCGGCTGCTGCCGGGAATGCCGCCATGCCTGTCGAACCCTTCACCCTGATCCTCTCCCTGCTTCAGCAGATGTGCGTCTATCTGGTGATCGCCTATCTGCTGAGCCGGACGCCGCTGTTCCTGCCGCTGACCCATGTGACGGTGCGCTGGCCGCACAAGCTGGCCTGCTACGTGATCTTCTCGATCTTCTGCATCATGGGCACCTATTTCGGCCTGCACATCGACGACAGCATCGCCAACACCCGCGCCATCGGCGCGGTGCTGGGAGGCATCTTCGGCGGGCCGTCGGTGGGGCTGGCGGTCGGGCTGACCGGGGGCATGCACCGTTATTCGCTGGGCGGCATGTCGGCGGTGGCCTGCGCCATCTCCACCATGGCGGAGGGGCTGATCGGCGGGCTGGTCCATCGCCACATGGTGCGGCAGGGCCGGATCGAGCCGCTGTTCAACCCGCTGCGCGTCGGCGCCGTCACCTTCGTGGCCGAGCTGGTGCAGATGCTGATCATCCTGGCGGTGGCGCGGCCCTTCGAGGCGGCGGTGCATCTGGTCGAGGTGGTGGCGGCGCCGATGATCGTCGCCAACACGCTGGGGGCGGCGCTGTTCATGCGCATCCTGCTGGAGAGGCGCGTCCTGGACGAGAAGCAGTCCAGCGCCTTCTCCGCCAAGGCGCTGAAGATCGCCGCGCGTTGCGACGGCGTGCTGCGCGGCGGCTTCAACAGCGAGAACAGCACCCGCGTCGCCCGCATCATCTATGAGGAGACCGGCGTCGGCGCCGTCGCCATCACCGACCGGGAAAAGCTGCTGGCCTTCATCGGCATCGGCGACGATCATCACCTGCCCGGCACGCCGATCAGCTCGCGACAGACCCATCAGGCCATCGCCAACAACCAGGTGATCTATGCCGACGGCAACGAGGTGGCCTATCGCTGCTCCATCAGTCCGGCCTGCCGGCTGGGGGCGGCGCTGGTGATCCCGCTGGTCGGCGAGGATGGCGGGGTGATCGGCACCATCAAGCTGTACGAGCCGAAGACGAAGATCTTCTCCACCATCAACCGGACGCTGGGAGAGGGCGTGGCCCGGCTGCTGTCCAACCAGATCCTGGCTGGCCGCTACGAGCAGCAGAAGGCCCTGCTGGCGCAGTCGGAGATCAAGCTGCTGCACGCGCAGGTGAACCCGCATTTCCTGTTCAACGCGCTGAACACCATCTCCGCCGTCATCCGCAACGATCCGGAGCGGGCGCGCCAGCTGGTGCAGAACCTGTCGACCTTCTTCCGCAAGAACCTGAAGCGCCCGAGTGAGACGGCGACGCTGGCCGACGAGGTCGAGCATGTCAGCGCCTACCTGCAGATCGAACTGGCGCGCTTCACCGGCCGGCTGGCGGTGGAGATCGACGTGCCGGACGACCTGCGCCATGCCGCGCTGCCGGCCTTCTCGCTCCAGCCGTTGGTGGAGAACGCGATCAAGCACGGCACGGCGCAGCTGCTGGGCGACGGCCATGTCCGGATCGCGGCGAAGCGGGAGGGCGGCGACCTGCTGCTGTCGGTGGAGGACAATGCCGGGCTCTACGAGGCCAGGCCGGGCGGCGACGGGCTGGGAATGACCATCGTCGACCGCCGGATCCGCAACCGCTACGGTGAGGCGTACGGCGTCTCCATCGCCTGCGACCCGGATGTCTTCACCCGCGTCACCCTGCGCCTGCCCCTGCCTGTCGAAGAAGCCGTGCCCGCATGATGGCCCTCTCCCCGATGGTCTGCCCATGATGAACATCCTGATCGTCGACGACGAGCCGCTGGCGCGGGAGGAACTGCGCCGGATGCTGGAGGAGGCCGCCGACATCCGCGTCGTCGGCGAATGCGCCAACGCCATCGAGGCGATTGGCGCCATCAACCGGCAGGCTCCGGACGTTGTGTTTCTCGACATCCAGATGCCGCGGGTCAGCGGGCTGGAGATGCTGAGCATGCTCGACCCCGAGCGCATGCCGCGGATCGTCTTCCTGACCGCCCATGACGAGTATGCCGTCAAGGCCTTCGAGGAGCATGCCTTCGATTATCTGCTGAAGCCGGCCGACCCGGCGCGGCTGGACAAGACCCTGCAGCGGCTGCGCCGGCAGCATGCCCCGCAGGAGGTCGGCGTTCTGCCGGGAGCGGCCGAGCTGCGCCACATCCCCTGCACCGGGGTCAACCGCATCACCCTGATGAAGCTGGCGGATGTGGAGTATGTCGTTTCCCGCCCGGCCGGCGTCTATGTGGTGGGAGAGGACGGGCAGGAGCGCTTCACCGAACTGACCCTGCACACCATCCAGGAAAAGAGCCAGCTGTTCCGCTGCCACCGCCAGTTCCTGGTCAATCCTGAACGCATCCGCGAAATCCATTTCGTCGATGGCGGTCTGGCGGAGATCCTGACCACCGGCGGCCATACCGTTCCGGTCAGCCGGCGTTTCCTGGGGCCGCTGAAGGACCGGCTGGGCATGGGGTAAGGCTGTGTCCGGTCTCGGAAGCCCCTCTCCAGCACGGGGAGAGGGGCTTCGTTAGCGAATAGGAATTACGCGCAGCCGATGGACAAGCGCATCGGGCGGGTGTACAAACCGCCCGACCGAGGTGAGTGTGCGCTCACTTCCCTAATATACCCAGTTTTGAAAGACCGCAGCCCATGGCTCCACGCCTGGACAGCCGCGCCCGGCGGCGGGCCATCGTCGATGCCGCCTTGCCGGTTTTCGCACGCAAGGGCTTCGCCGCGACCACCACCAGGGAGATCGCGCAGGCCGCCGGTGTGTCCGAAGGCCTGATCTTCAAGCATTTCCCGTCCAAGGCCTCGCTCTACGAGGCGATCTTCCTCAGCTGCATCGACGGCGACCCGGAATATGAGCGGCTGATCGCCCTGCCGCCCGGCACCGCGACGCTGGTGCAGATGATCCAGGGGCTGGTCGGCTATTTCGTCATGGAGGTCCCGGCCGATCCGAACGAGCGGGCCCGCCAGCGCCTGTCGGTCATCAGCCTGCTGGAGGACGGCGAGTTCATGCGGCAGGTCTATGAGGGAATCCGCAGCCGGTTCCTGCCCTGCTTCACCGCCTCCATCGACTCCGCCATCGCCGCCGGCGATCTGGTGCCCGGCCCGATCGACGCGGAGAGCGGGCTCTGGCTCGCCGAGCATCTGTGCGAGATGATGGCGACCGTCTGCCTGTCCGGTGGAACGGTGGTTCCCTACAGCTGCGGCCGTCCCGAGCTTGCACGGCGGACCGCATGGTTCATCCTGCGCGGGCTTGGCCTGCGCGACGAGGCTATCGCCGCGCAGGAGCGCAGCGGGCATCTGGTCTTCGTGCCTCCCCCATCGCCGCCGCCGGACGGCGGACCAAAGAATGACGAACCCACACCCGAGAGAGCGGAGTAGCCGATCGTGACCCTGGATCATTCGCCAAAGACCGAGACGTCGTTCGGGCATCCGGCGTCGGAGCCGGGCCACGGCACGCCGCCGCCCCGGCCGCCGCGCAAGCCCGTCACCCGCGGACGGCTGACCGTACGCATCATCATCATGCTGGTGGTGTTGGGGCTGCTGGGGGCGGCGCTGTACGGCTTCAACACCTTCCGCGCCAAGGCCATCGCCGACTTCTTCGCCAACAACAAGCCGCCGCCCACCCCGGTGACGCTGGCGGAGGCGACGGTGCAGACCGTGCCGAAATACCTGCCCGCCATCGGCACGCTGCAGGCGGCCCGTCAGGTGACGGTGGCGCCCGAGGTCGCGGGGCGGGTGGAGCGCATTCCCTTCGAATCGGGCGCCCGGGTCAAGGCCGGCGACCCGCTGGTGCAGCTGAACGACGCCACCGAGCAGGCCGACCTGCTGGCCCAGCGCGCGCAGGCGCGGCTGGCGGAGCTGAACCTGGAACGCTACCGCGACCTGCGCCGCAGCCAGGCCACGCCCCAGAGCAACGTCGACCAGTATCAGGCGCAGCTCGACGAGATCAACGCCAACATGAAGCGCACCAGCGCCCTGATCGGCCAGAAGCTGATCAAGGCGCCGTTCGACGGCGATTTGGGCATCCGGCAGGTGAATGTCGGCGATTACGTCAATCCCGGCGCCACCATCGTCACCCTGACCGACCTGTCGCAGCTCTACATCAACTTCACCCTGCCGGAGCAGGCCTTTCCCAGGCTGTCGGTCGGCCAGGACGTGCTGATCAACGTCGATGCCCTGCCCGGCCGCGATTTCGGGGCGAAGATCACCACCATCGAGCCGCAGGTCAGCGCCGACACCCGCGCGGTGAAGGTCCAGGCCACCATGGACAACCGCGAGCGCCTGCTGCGGCCTGGCATGTTCGCCAATGTCCGCGTCGTCCTGCCGCCGCAGCCCAACACCCTGACCGTGCCGGAAACCGCGGTGGACTACACCGTCTACGGCGATTCCGTCTTCGTCGCGACCCAGCAGAAGGGTCAGGACGGCAAGGAGCAGCTGGTGGTGGAGCGCAAGGCGGTGAAGACCGGCGACCGTCTGGCCAACCGGGTGGAGATCCGCAGCGGCCTGAACCCCGGCGACCGTGTCGTGGTGTCGGGCCAGCTGAAGCTCGCCAACGGTGCCGCCGTCGTCCCGGCGGAAGGCAACCCGCTGACCCCGCCGCAGTCCCTGCCGCAGAACTGAGGCCGACGCCATGGGCAATTTCACCGACATCTTCATCCGCCGGCCCATCCTGTCCGTCGTGGTCAGCCTGCTGATCCTGCTGATCGGGGCCCGCGCGATGCTGGAGCTGCCGATCCGGCAGTATCCGCAGTTGCAGAACACGGTCATCACCGTGACCACCGCCTATCCCGGCGCCTCGCCCGAACTGATGCAGGGCTTCATCGCCACGCCGATCGAACAGGCGGTGGCGACGGCGGAGGGGCTGGATTACCTGACCTCCTCCTCCACCCAGGGGCAGAGCGTCGTCACCGCCTATGTCCGGTTGAACTTCGATCCCAACGTCGCGATGACCGACGTGATGGCGAAGGTCAACCAGGTCAAATACCAGCTCCCGCGCGAGGCCAACGACCCGGTCATCCTGAAATCGACCGGCGAGACGACCTCGATCCTCTATATGGGCTTCTCCAGCCCCGACCTGTCGGGCGCTGCGATCTCCGACTATCTGACGCGCGTGGTGCAGCCTGTGCTGTCCACGGTGGAGGGCGTGGCGCGCGCCCAGATCCTGGGCGGCCAGACCTTCGCCATGCGCCTGTGGCTGGACCCGGTCAAGATGGCGGCGCGCGGCATCTCGCCCGCCGACGTGTCGGCCGCCGTCGCCGCCAACAACTACCAGTCGGCGCCCGGCCAGACCAAGGGCGTCTTCGTCATCTCCAACGTCACCGCCAACACCGGCCTGACCGACGTCGAGCAGTTCCGCGACATGGTGGTGAAGGCCAAGGACGGGGCGCTGGTGCGGATGCGCGACATCGCCACGGTCGAACTCAGCTCCCGCAGCTTCGACGCCAGCGTGGCGATGAACGGGCAGCAGGCGATCTTCATCGGCGTCGACGCCACCCCCACCGGCAACCCGCTGAACATCGTCGCCGACATCCGCAAGATGGAGCCGGACCTGCGGCGCAACCTGCCGCCGGGCATGAAGATGGAGATCGTCTATGACAGCACCCGCTTCATTCAGGCCTCCATCGACGAGGTGGTGAAGACGCTGGTCGAGGCGGTGGCCATCGTCATCGTCGTCATCTTCCTGTTCCTGGGCTCCTTCCGGTCGGTGCTGATCCCGATCGTCACCATCCCGCTGTCCATCATCGGTGCCGCCACCTTCATGCTGGCGATGGGATTCTCGCTGAACCTGCTGACGCTGCTGGCGATGGTGCTCGCCATCGGCCTCGTGGTGGACGACGCCATCGTGGTGGTGGAGAACATCCACCGGCACATCGAACATGGGAAATCGGCGGTCGCCGCATCGCTGATCGGGGCGCGCGAGATCGTCGGGCCGGTCATCTCGATGACCATCACGCTGGCGGCGGTCTATGCGCCCATCGGCCTGCTGGGCGGCCTGACCGGCGCGCTGTTCCGCGAATTCGCCTTCACGCTCGCCGCGGCGGTGATCGTGTCGGGCATCGTGGCGCTGACGCTGTCGCCGATGATGTGCTCGGTCATCCTGAAGGAGGGCGGGTCCCAGGGCCGTTTCGCCGCCTTCCTCGACCGCCGGTTCGAAAAGCTGGCGGACTGGTACGAGCGGCGGCTGCACGGCACGCTGGACTACCGGGCGGCCACGCTGCTGTTCGCGGTCGGCATCCTGGCCAGCGTCGGCTACCTGTTCGCCAACACCATGTCGGAACTGGCGCCGGAAGAGGACCAGGGCATCCTGTTCGGCATCTCCAAGGCGCCGCAATACGCCAACCTCGACTATATCGACAGCTTCGGGAAGCAGATCGACCAGACCTTCGCCAGCTTCCCGGAGACCGACACCCGCTTCGTCCTGACCGGCATGCCGACCCTGAACCAGGGCTTCGCCGGCATGATCCTGAAGCCGTGGGACGAGCGTGAGCGCTCGGCCAAGGAACTGCAGCCGCTGGCCCAGGCGGAGCTGAGCAAGGTGACGGGCATCAACGTGTTCCTGGTGTCGCCCCCTGCCCTGCCCGGCTCCACCGGCGGTCTGCCGGTGCAGATGGTGATCTCCAGCCCCGGCGATTACCGGACCATCTACGACGCCATCGAGCGGATCAAGGACGCCGCCACCAAGAGCGGCATGTTCATCGTCTCCGACACCGACCTGCAATATGACAGCCCGGTCGTCCGGCTGAAGATCGACCGCGCCAAGGCGGCCGATCTGGGTCTGACCATGCAGTCGGTGGGCGACACGCTGGCCGTGCTGGTCGGCGGCAACTACGTCAACCGCTTCAACCTGAACGGCCGCTCCTACGAGGTCATCCCGCAGGTTCCGCGGGCAGACCGCCTGACGCCGGAATCGCTGACCAACTACTACGTCACCTCCGGCTCGGGCGCCCAGATCCCGCTGTCCACCGTGGTGTCGGTGGAAACGGCGGTGGAGCCCAACGCGCTGAACAAGTACAACCAGCTGCCGTCGGCCACCTTCTCCGCCGTGCCGATGCCGGGCGTCTCCATGGGGCAGGTCGTCGACTTCCTGGAGGAGCAGGCGCGCACCCAGCTGCCGGCCGGCTTCAACCACGCCTACCTGTCGGAATCGCGCCAGTTCGTGACGGAGGGCAGCCAGCTGATGGTCACCTTCGCCTTCGCGTTGGTGGTGATCTATCTGGTGCTGGCGGCGCAGTTCGAATCGCTGCGCGACCCGCTGGTGATCCTGGTATCGGTGCCGATGTCGATCTGCGGCGCGCTGCTGCCGCTGTTCTTCGGCCTGTCGACCATGAACATTTACACCCAGGTGGGTCTGGTGACGCTGATCGGCCTGATCTCCAAGCACGGCATCCTGCTGGTGGAGTTCGCCCGCGAGATGCAGCTGAACGAAGGCGTAGACCGCCGCACCGCGATCGAGCACGCGGCCCGCGTCCGCCTGCGCCCGATCCTGATGACCACCGCGGCGATGGTGGTCGGTCTGCTGCCGCTGCTGACCGCGGCGGGTGCCGGTGCGGCCAGCCGCTTCTCCATCGGCCTCGTCATCGTGGCCGGCATGCTGATCGGCACGCTGTTCACGCTGTTCGTCCTGCCGGCGGTCTACACGCTGCTGGCCAAGGACCACTATGCCGCCTCGCGCTCCACCCGCGCGGAGGAGCTGCGCAGCATGACCTGACGCTCCGTCGGTTCTCTGCGCCGGAAACGAAAAGGCCCCTCCCCGACCGGGAGGGGCCTTTTTCCTTTTGTCGCCCGGTGAATCTGAGCACGGGAAACCGGCATGCCGGAAGGTGCGTTGAAGATCATCGCGAGCATCTGAAATCATCGTAAGGGGTACGCCTAGACCGATGCGAAAATAGTTGCCTATTCTGTTTAATAAACTTTCGTATGTATTTGCCATTGATCTCAGGAATGTAACAGAATTTACCACCTATTCGATGAATCCAGGAAAAATGCCTCACCATTGCCCCAGCCATCCGACCATCGTGGCGCCGCATCGCAACCGCTAAGGATACGGATCAATGGCCACGACCTCCGGGAACTCGACCATCATCGTGACCGCCGAAGGCACCGAACAGGCGCACTTCACCCTGCTCGTCGACGGCAAGAAGATCGGTGAGGGCACCACGGGTACCACGGCCAAGGACTTCGTCTTCGAGACGGACGTCGCACGGGACCAGGCCCACAAGGTGCAGGTCCAGTACGACAACGACGGGTATGTGAACGGCAAGGACCGCAACCTGATTGTCAACGAGGTCACGATTAACGGCAAGTCGGTCCTGCCGACCGACGACATCGTCACCTACGACAAGGGCACGCTGGACGGCCGCGATGTGGTGGCCGGTCAGAAGGGGATGTGGTGGAACGGCACGCTGGTGGTCGACGCCGGCAAGAGCTATTTCGCCGGCGAAGAGGTGGCGGCGCCCGCCGAACCTGCGCCTGTCGAGCCCACCACTCCGGCCGAGCCCACGCCCACCGAACCCACTCCGGGCGTGCCGAAGCCGAGCGGCCCCGGCTTCTACGTCGCCAAGAACGGCAACGACAGCTGGTCGGGCAAGCTTGCCGCCCCCAATGCCGACGGCACCGACGGCCCCTTCGCCTCGCTGCAGAAGGCGCAGGCCGCCATGCGGTCGAGCGATATCGACACGACCTATGTGCGCGGCGGCGACTATTACCCGAACAATCCGATCTGGCTGGATGGCCAGGACTCCGGCGTGACCTTCACCGGCTACGGCAACGAGAAGGCGGTGATCCACGGCAGCGCGCAGGCGTCGGTGTCCTTCGGCCTCGGTGGTGCCAAGGACGTGACCATCGAAGGCCTGACCTTCACCGGCGGCGTCGCCAACGGCCATTATGTCTTCGCCGACAACGCCGCCGGCCTGACCTTCGCCAACAACACCGTGTCGGGCGGCGGCTATGGCATCACGGTGCAGAACAGCGCCAACAGCAAGGTCGTCGGCAACCAGTTCGACCGCACCGGCGCCGAGGCCGTCTTCGTCAAGGCCGGTTCCAACGCCACGGTGGTGTCCGACAACCTGATCAAGCATCCCAACGCCGCCGACCGCGGCGACGCCGGCATCTGGGTCAACGGCAGCTCCGACGTCAAGATCACCCACAACCAGATCGAGAATTCGCCGGAGAAGGCCATCGCCGTCGGCTCGGTGCAGACGGACGGCAGCGACGCGACCTACCGGGCGACCATCGCCTTCAACAAGGTGATCGACGCCAACCTGGAAT
>JAFAFA010000072.1 GCA_023423695.1 Pseudomonadota bacterium
CGACCTTCGAGGCGAAGGTGCCCTGGCCCCAGCCGAGCAGCGCCGCCAGCATCTGGCCGGTCTGGTTGCAGTCGTCGTCGATCGCCTGCTTGCCGAGGATGACGAGGCCGGGGGCCTCCTTCTCGACCAGCGCCTTCAGCACCTTGGCGACGGCCAGCGGTTCGGACGTCACGTCGGTCTGCACCAGGATGGCGCGGTCGGCCCCCATGGCGAGTGCCGTGCGCAGCGTCTCCTGCGCCTGCGCCGGGCCGACGGACACCACGACGATCTCGGTCGCCGTGCCGGCTTCCTTGCACCGCACCGCCTCCTCGACGGCGATCTCGTCGAAGGGATTCATCGAGAATTTCACGTTGGACGTCTCGACGCCGGACTGGTCGGTCTTCACCCGGATCTTGACGTTGTAATCGACGACGCGCTTCACGGCGCAGAGGATCTTCATGGCGCGGGTCCCCTAAGGATTGGGCAGCGTGTGGGCATGGCGGGGCGCTTGCCCCCACCCCGACCCTCCCCCGCTGGGCGGGAGAGGGGGATTAGGCGCTTTAGCCAGAAGGCTGCGGCAGTTCCCTCCTCCGCCCAGCTCTCGCACAAAGCTCTGCTTTGTGCTGACGCGGCAGGCGGACCTTCGGTCCGCCGAGAGCGGGGGAGGGTTAGGGTGGGGGTAGCGGCTTAGGCTGTTACAGCCCCTCGGTCTGCTTGCGCAGGACGTATTTCTGGATCTTGCCGGTCGAGGTCTTCGGCAGCGGGCCGAACACCACCGTGCGCGGGCACTTGAAGTGGGCCATATGCGACCGGCAGAAGGCGATGATGTCGGCCTCGGTCGCGGTGGCGCCGTCCTTCAGCGTGACGAAGGCGCAGGGCGTCTCGCCCCACTTCTCGTCATGGCGGGCGACGACCGCGGCCTCCAACACCTCCGGGTGCTTGTAGAGGACGTCCTCCACCTCGATCGACGAGATGTTCTCGCCGCCGGAGATGATGATGTCCTTCGAGCGGTCCTTGATCTCGACGTAACCGTCCTCATGCCAGACAGCGAGGTCGCCGGTGTGGAACCAGCCGCCGGCAAAAGCCTCTTCGGTCGCCTTGGGATTCTTCAGGTAGCCCTTCATGACGTTGTTGCCGCGCATCATGATCTCGCCCATCGTGCGGCCGTCCTTCGGCACCGGCTCCAGCGTGAAGGGATCGGCGACGATCACCGCCTCCAGCATCGGGCCGCGCACGCCCTGGCGGGCCTTGATCGCCGCCTTCTCGTCCAGCGACAGGCCGTCCCAGCGGTCGTGCCAGACGCAGACCACGGTCGGGCCGTAGCATTCGGTCAGGCCGTAGACATGGGTGACTTCCCAGCCCATGCGCTCCATGCCGGCGATGACGGCGGCGGGCGGGGCGGCGCCGGCGACCATCACCTTCACCTTCTGCTCGATGCCCTGTTTCAGCTCGGCCGGCGCATTGTTCAGCATGTTCAGAACGATGGGCGCGCCGCAGAAGTTGGTCACCCGCTCCTCGCGGATCAGCTTCAGCACGGCGTCGGGCCGGACCTGTCGCAAGCACACCGCGGTGCCGGCGGTGACGGCGATGGTCCAGGGGAAGCACCAGCCGTTGCAGTGGAACATCGGCAGCGTCCACAAATACACCGGCGCATCGCCCATGTTCCAGGACAGCGCGTTCGACACCGCGTTCAGATAGGCGCCGCGGTGGTGATAGACGACGCCCTTCGGGTTGCCGGTGGTGCCGGAGGTGTAGTTCAGCGCGATGGCCTGCCATTCATCGGACGGCAGGGTCCAGGCATGCTCGCTGCCGACATCGCTGATGAAGGCCTCATAGTCGCGGTCGCCGATCAGCTCACCGCCGCTGTAGGTCGGGTCGTCGATGTCCACCACCGGGATCGGCGCATCCAGCAGAGCCAGCGCCTTCTTCGCCACGCCGGAGAACTCGCGGTCGACGATCAGGATCTTCGCCTCGCCATGCTTCAGGATGAAGGCGATGGCCTCGGCGTCCAGGCGGGTGTTGACGGCGTTCAGCACGGCGCCGGCCAGCGGCACGCCGAAATGCGCCTCGAACAGTTCCGGCGTGTTGGCGGCCAGCATGGCGACGGTGTCACCTTTGCCGATCCCCAGGTTCGCCAGCGCCGCAGCCAGACGGCGCACGCGGACGATGGTTTCGGCCCAGGTCCGGCGGACCGGCCCGTGGACGACGGCCAGCCGGTCGGGCCACACGGAGGCGGCGCGCTCCAGGAAAGTCAGCGGCGTCAGCGCGACGAAATTAGCGGCGTTGCGGTCGAGGTCGCGTTCATACGGATTGACGCTGACATCGGCTGCGGCGGCAGTTTCACTCATCGGACCGTTCTCCCCAGGGGTTCTTGTTGCGCGCCGACATTGGGCGCGGCGGTGTTGGAAACAGCCTTTACCAGATCAGCTTTGCGCAACTTTCTCAGGATTATGACCAATTGTTATTGGAGTTGTTGCGGCCCCGGGCAAGCGAGGCACCCCTTTCACCGTAACCCGGATCAGCGCAACCAAGTCACATCACCAGCGAACAGGTATCCGGCGCCATAGACCGTCTTGATCAGGCGCGGCGCGCGGGGATCCTCCTCGATCTTCTTGCGGATGCGCGACACCCGGACGTCGATGCTGCGGTCGTAGGGAAAATCGTCACGGTCCTGGTCGGGACCTTGCAGGTGCTCGCGCGACAGCACGCGCTTGGGCGCCTTCAGCAGGGTCAGCAGCAGAGAGGCCTCCGCCGCGGTCAGGCTCTCCTGGCGGCCGTCATCGGCGCTCAGCGTCAGGTTGCCGAGGTCGAAGACCCAATTGCCGAAGCGCGCCCGCGCGGTTTCCGCCGCGGCCGTGGCGCCGGCCAGCTGTTCGCGGCGGCGGATGGCGCTGTTGACGCGGGCGACCAGTTCCCGCGGTTCGAAAGGCTTCACGATGTAATCGTCGGCGCCCAGTTCCAGCCCCAGGATCCGGTCGGAGGTGCCGCCGCGCCCGGACAGAATGATCACGCCGAAGCGCACGTCCTCCCACAGTTCGCGAACCAGGGTCAGCCCGTCCATGTCCGGCAGGCCGAGATCGACGAGGCACAGGTCGGGGGCCTGGCGCTGGATCGCCGCCCGCGCCTCCCGCCCGCTGGCCCAGCAGGACACCTCGTAGCCGTATCCCTCCAGCACCTCTTTCACCAGCCGGCGGATGTCGGCCTCGTCTTCGATCAGATAGATGCGCTTCTTCTGCACCACGCGCGTTTCCCCTCGGCACTCGTCGCCCTGTTTTTCCAGGTGCGTTCATTTGGCCCGATCATATCAGACCGGCGCGGGTTGGGCGGCGTGGCCGATGGCCGCCACCAGGTCCCGCTTGTCCCATGGCTTGCGCAGTATGACGGCATCGGCGGGAATATCGCCATACTCCACCGTGAATCCGCTGACCAGCACCACCCGCATGTCCGGGCGCAGCAGCCGGGCTCGCCGCGCCAGTTCCACCCCCGACAGGCCGGGCATGACGATGTCGGAGACCAGAAGCGACAGCCCGTCGATCTGCTCCACCAGTTCCGCCGCCTCGTCGCCGCTCGCCGCCTCCACCACCGAGAAGCCGAGGTCGACCAGCTGCTGGCGCATCACCTGCCGGACATCGTCATTGTCCTCCGCCACCAGCGCCAGCTGGCCGGACCAGCCGCCGCCCAGGGGTTCGACCGTCGCCGGTTCGGCATCGAGCAAGCGGGCCACCGGCTCGGCCCGCGGCAGCAGCAGGGTGACGGCGGTCCCCTCCCCCGGCCGGCTGTCGATGCGCAGATAGCCGCGCGACTGCTTGACGAAGCCGTAGACCATCGACAGTCCCAGCCCCGACCCCAGGGCCTTGGTGGTGAAGAAGGGTTCCACCGCGCGGGCCAGCGCCTCCGGCGTGAAGCCGGTGCCGGTATCGGAGACGCGGATTTCCAGGTAATCGTCGGGGCGGACCGGCTCGTCGAAGGACAAGGTGTCCTCCACCCGGCGGATGCCGACCGCGATGTCGAGCCGGCCCCCGTTCGGCATGGCGTCGCGCGCGTTGATGGCGAGGTTGACCAGCGCGTTCTCCAACTGGGTCTGGTCGGCGATGGTCCAGCATTCCCGCCCCTCCTCCGGCACGCCGATGGCGATGGAGCTGGGGAAGGAGCGGCGCAGCAGCACCGCCATGTCACGCAGCAGCCCGCACAGTTCAATGGGCTCCGGCTTCAGCGGCTGCTGGCGGGAGAACGCGAGCAGCCGGGCGGTGATGTCGGCGCCGCGGCGGCCGGCGCGTTGGGCCGGCTCCAGATAGGCGTCCAGTCCCTTGACTGCGGCATAACGCTCGCGCGCCGCAGCAAGGTTGCCGATGATGATCGACAGCAGGTTGTTGAAATCATGCGCCAGCCCGCCCGACAGCTGGCCGACCGCCTTCAGGCGTTGCGCCTCCACCAGCTGGCGTTCGGTCTGCTTCTCGTCGGTGATGTCCAGCGTCAGCACGAACAGGCCGGCGACGGGGCCTTGCCCGGCGGCGCCCTCCTCCGCCCTCCCCTCGCTGCGATGGCCCTCGCCGCGATGGGGGATCAGCGTGGTCTTGGTCACGATGTCGCGGCCGTCGCGCGGGAAGGCGTATTCGAAGGTCACCACCTCCCCGGACAGGCAGCGGTCGAGATGGGGGCGCAGCACCGCCATGGCGCGCCGGCCGACGACGTCGGCAAGGTCGCGGCCGATCACCTCGACCTTGTCGCGGCCGACTAGGTCGGCCCAGCGCAGATTGGCGAAGGTCAGCCGCCCGTCGCGGTCCAGCCCGGCGATGCAGGCGGGGATCGCGTCCAGGATCACGCGCTGGCGCGTCTCCGCCTCCGCCAGCGCCGCGGTGCGGTCGCGCACCCGGCTGTCCAGGGTGGCGACGGTGTCGCGCAGTTGCCGGACCATGCCGTCGAAGGCGGAGGCCAGCAGCCCGATCTCGTCGCCGCGGCGGATGCCGCTCTGCGCGCCGAGATCGCCGGCCCGCACCTGCGCCGCGGTGTCGGCGAGCCGGCGCAGCGGCCGGACCAGACGCCTGACGGCGATGTAGCCCAGCAGGCTGCCCGCCGCCATCAGCGCCATGCCGATGGCGAGGATGCGGTTGCCCAGCACCACCGACGACCGCCGCAGCTCGTCCACATAGACCGACGAGGCGATGTACCAGTCGAAGCCTTCGAAATGCCGGACCCAGCTGATCTTTTCATAGGCGTAGTTGCCGGGATCGTCGGGCTTGTCCCACAGGTAGGTCAGCGGCTCCCCCCTGGCCGCGGCGACCTTCAGATCCTCGGCGATCGGGCGGCCGGTGGCCGAGTTCAGCCGGTCGCCGAAGGCGGTGCCCTCAATGTTCGAATTCGGGTGGATGATCATCCGGTTCGCCGAATCGAAGATGTAGAGGTATCCGGTGCGGGCGATGCGCAGCTTGCGCAGGGCTTGGCGCAGATCCTCGATGGCCTCGGCCTTGCGCCGCTCCACCTCGGCATCGACGTCGGCCAGATAGGCGCCGGTGCCGACGATGATGCCGCGCCTGGGCAGATCCTTGAAGAAGCTGAGTTTCGGCGACCGCTCGTCGCCGTTGGGGCGCCACCACGGATAGGTCTGGAAGCCCTCCCCCTCGCGCTTGGCGGTGGCGACGATGGTGGGCAGGATGTGACGGCCCAGATTGTCGCGCAGATCGTCGGACTTCCGCCCCTGATAGTCCGGCGAGGGATGCGACAGGATCACCGAGTCGTAGCCGATGGCCCAGACATAATCGCCATTGCCGTAGCGGAAGGCGTGCAGCCCCTCCATCGCCTCGCGCCGCGCCTCCTCCGCCGTGATCTCGCCGCGGTCGGCGCGGGCGTGGACATGCTCGATATAGCCGACCGCCAGTTCGAGCACGTCGCGCAGGCGGGTCTTGTAGGACTCCACCGTGGTGCTGCGCTGCTCCTCCAGCCCGCCGCGGATCCGGCTGACCAGTTCGAACACGTTGTCGAGGATGGTGCGGCTGGCGTCGCGTTCGATCTCGTAGGCCTTCTCCTCGATGAAGGGAACGGAGAAGACATAGGCCGCCGCCGAGAACAGCCCGAGCGAGATCAGGATCGCCGAGAACAGCCGGAGGAACAGGGGCGAGCGGATCATTTTCCGGACGGAGCGGCGGGATATGGGGATCGGTAGGTTCACCGCCATCATTCCAGCTTCGCCGCCCCGGCTCAATCCGAATCGGTGTGATTGTTTCCCAAACCCGTCTGAAACAATTCGTCATATTTCCGGGAAATTTGCGAAACAGTGTTTTGTTAGCCGGAAAAGCATAAGCCCGAACAGGGTGCCACAAGGACGATGAGCGTCTGGAGGAAACATGCACTCCCCCGCGAACACTCCGGTCTACGAGCGGGTCCGCCGGAACCCGAAATTCCAGGAACTGGTCCGCCAGCGCAGCCGGCTGGCCCTGGTCCTGTCGGCCGTCGTGCTGGTCGGCTACTACAGCTTCATGATGGTGGTGGCCTTCGCGCCCGACCTGCTGCACAAGCCGATGTCCGACGGCTCGGTCCTCAGCGTCGGCTTCCCCATCGGGGCCGGGATCATCATCCTGTCCTGGCTGCTGACCGGCGTCTATTCCCATTTCGCCAACGGCCGCTTCCAAGACCTGACCGACGAGATCACGCGGGAGACGCTGCAATGACCGCCCGCCGGATTCTCCTGACGGCGGCTGCCGCCACCCTGTTCGCCCTGCCGGCGCTGGCCGCCGGCGATGTCGGGCAGCTGGAAAAGCAGCCGATCAACCTGTCCGCCATCGGCATGTTCCTGGCCTTCGTCGTGATGACGCTGGGCATCACCTACTGGGCAGCCAGCCGCACCCGCTCGACCTCCGACTTCTACACCGCGGGCGGCGGCATCACCGGCTTCCAGAACGGTCTGGCGATCGCCGGCGACTACATGTCGGCCGCGACCCTGCTGGGCCTGTCGAGCCTGGTGTTCGCCAAGGGCTATGACGGCTTCGTCTACACCATCAGCTTCTTCGTCGGCTGGCCGATCATCCTGTTCCTGCTGGCGGAGCGGCTGCGCAACCTGGGCCACTTCACCTTCGCCGACATCGCGTCCTACCGGTTGGACCAGGGCAAGATCCGCACCTTCGCCGCCATCGGCTCGCTGACGGTGGTGTGCTTTTACCTGATCGTCCAGATGGTCGGCGCCGGCCAGCTGATTAAGCTGCTGTTCGGGCTGGACTACAACGTCGCCGTGATCGTGGTCGGCGTGCTGATGGTGGTCTACGTCACCTTCGGCGGCATGATCGCCACCACCTGGGTGCAGATCATCAAGGCGGTGCTTCTGCTGGGCGCCGGCGTGATCCTGTGCTTCCTGGCCCTGTCGCGCTTCGGCTTCAGCCTGGAGGCCATCGCCACGAGCGCCATCGCCTCGCACAAGGACGGCGTGAAGATCATGGGGCCGGGCACGCTGCTGGCCGATCCGGTGTCGGCGGTGTCGCTGTCGCTGGGCCTGCTGTTCGGCACCGCCGCGCTGCCGCATATCATGATGCGCTTCTTCACCGTTCCCAACGCGCGAGAGGCCCGCAAGTCGGTCTTCTACGCGTCGGGCTTCATCGGCTTCTTCTTCCTGATCATCTGCGTGCTGGGCATGGCGGCGATCACCATCGTCGGCACCGACCCCCAGTTCTTCGAAGGCGGCAAGGTCGGCGGCAAGCTGATCGGCGGCGGCAACATGCCGGTGATGCATCTGGCCAAGGCGCTGGGCGGCGACCTGTTCCTCGGCTTCCTGTCGGCGGTCGCCTTCGCCACCATCCTGGCGGTGGTATCGGGTCTGGCGCTGGCCGGCGCCTCGGCCATCGCGCACGACCTCTACGCCCGCGTCATCCGCAAGGGCGAGGCGACGGAGCGCGAGGAGATGCGCGTCTCCAAGATCGCCTCGCTGGTCCTGGGCGTGCTGGCCGTCGTGCTGGGCATCGCGTTCGAGAAACAGAACGTCGCCTTCCTGGTCGGCCTGACCTTCGGCGTCGCGGCCTCGGTGAATTTCCCGGTGCTGATCCTGTCGATGTACTGGAAGGGCCTGACCACCCGCGGCGCGCTGGCGGGCGGCATCGCCGGCCTGATCTCCGCGGTGACGCTGGTGATCCTGTCGAACGCGGTGTGGGTCGTGGTTCTGAACAACCCGAAGCCGATCTTCCCGTACGAGCAGCCGGCCCTGTTCTCGATGACGCTGGCCTTCATCGTCACGATCATCGTGTCGAAGCTGGACAGCAGCGCGTCCGCCCGTGCCGAGCGCGACGCCTTCGACGACCAGTTCGTCCGCTCCCAGACCGGCATCGGCGCCGCGGCTGCAGCCAAGCACTGAAAAATCGATCTGCCGACCGGTTGCGCCCTTCCCCGCCCCGGGGAAGGGCGCTTTCCTTTTGTCAGCCCGCCGACACGCTGTTGTCCTTGCGGCGCGACAGCTGCACCTGACCGTCCAGGCATTTGACGTAGCCAGTCTTGCCCGGCTTCAGCCCATCCAGGATCGTCACCAGCGCCCGCGGGATCGCCGCGAATTCCTTGGAACCGCGCGACTGGCCGTTGTAGACGGCGATGTGCTTGCGCAGGTCCTCCTTGGACACAGGCTTTCCATCATTCCCGATCATCCCGTCCGCCTTCCGCTCCGTTCACCGGAGACAGGCTTACGCCTGCATCCCGTCGGCCGCAACCGGCTGGGCGACGCGGTCGGCGGGGAAGCGGATGGTGACGACGGTGCCGCAGCCCGGCTCGCTGTCGATGGACAGGCTGCCGCCATGCAGGGCCATCAGGTCGCGGCAGATCGACAGGCCGAGTCCGGTGCCGCCGAATCGGCCGGGAATGCTGCTGTCGGCCTGCTGGAACGGCTCCAGGATGCGGGTCAGCGCGTCGGCGGGGATGCCGATCCCGGTGTCGCGCACCGCGATGGCCAGCCCGCCATCCGCCTCCAGCCCTGCCGTCACCGTCACCCGGCCGCCGCGCGGCGTGAACTTCACCGCGTTCGACAGCAGGTTCAGCAACACCTGCCGCAAGGCCCGCTCGTCCGCCAGCAGCCTGGGCAGGGCGGGAATGCCGCCGCTCTCCAGCGTCACCCCTCCGGCATCGGCGGGAACCGCGGCCAGCGCCCGGCAGGTCTCGACGGCGACGGCCGGCTCCAGCCAGCTTTCGTCCAGCGTGTAGCGCCCGGCCTCCAGCTTCGACATGTCCAGCACGTCGTTGATGAGGTCCAGCAGATGGCGCCCGCTGTTCTGCACATGGCGTGCATAATCATGGTAGCGCGGGTTTCCCAGCGGGCCGAACAGCTCGTGCAGCATGATGTCCGAGAAACCGATGATGGCGTTCAGCGGGGTCCGCAGCTCGTGGCTCATGGTCGCCAGAAAGGCGCTCTTGGCGCGGTTGGCCGCCTCCGCCTGGTCGAGCGCAGCGGCGAGCCGTTCGGCCGCCTCCACCCGCTCGGTGATGTCGCGCCCCTCGACCACCAGCACCGTCACGGCCCCCCGGTCGTCGAAAACCGGCTTGATCGTCACATCCATCACACGGGTGACCCCGTCGGCGATCACATCGGTCTCATAGCGGACGAATCGGCCCGACGCCGCCTTTCCGATCGACTGGCGGAAGCCCTCCGCCAGTTCGTCGGTTCGGGCCCAGCCGCGGAACTCCCAGGCGCGGCGCCCGATCAGCGCTTCCGCCGGCAAGCCGGCCAGGGCGCAGGCCGACCGGTTCAGTGCCAGCACCCGCCCGTCCGGGGACAGCAGCCCCATGATCTGGAAACTGCTGTCGAACAGAGCCTGCGACCGGCGTTCGCTGGCCCGCAAAGCCCGGGTCGCCGTCTCCAGCCGGCCGAGCTGCCGCAAGGCCAACAGGGCCAGCAGCGTCACCACCACCGACACCGCCGCGGTTTCCAGGACGCGTTTCCAGCGGTCGGCATACCAGCCGGCGAGCACATCGTCGGTTCGGAGGCGGACATAGACGTAGAGCGGCAGGTCCGCCACCCGGCGGACGGTGCCGATCCGCTCGCGTCCCTCCGTCGGTTCGAAGCCGAACAGCGTCCGCGCCGTCTCGCCGGCGGGCAGGCGTGGCAGGATCTGCGCAAAGGCGCCGCGGTCGCGATCCAGAGAAAGTCCAACCCGCGAGTAGGCCAGAACCGTCCCATCCTCGCGATAAAGCAGGATGACGCCGAGCGGCCCGATGTTCTGGGTCGCATAGAGCCGGGCGAAGCGGTCGAGATCGAGCACCGCCACCGCCATGCCGCGGCCGGCCGCCAGCGGCCGGACCATGGCCGCGCGCCAGCCGCCACCCGCCTCCCGGTAAGGTCCGATGAAGGCAGCCGATCCGCCGGCAACCGCTTCGGCCAGCGGGGTTCCGGCCACCGACTCCGGCGTGTCCAGACCCGCCGCCTGCCGCACCTGTCCATCCCGTTCCACGATCAGCAGGCTCCGCAACGCCAGTCCGGGGCCGGTGCCGGCACCCGGCGTCCAAGCCGTTTCGGCCAGCAGGTGGGGTGGGATCCGGCCCCCCTCCGCCATCGCGTGCAGGGAATAGCCGACCACGACCATGGTGCGGCGGGCATCCTCCTCCAGCAGGCTCGCCAAATTGGCGGTCTGCCGTAGGCCGTCCTGGATCGCCCGGTCGCGCGCACGTTCCAGATCGGCGTAAGCCACCAGCCAGAATCCGGCAATCACCGCCGCCAGCAGGGCGATGCGCAGCCCGGCGGCCGAAGACAAGGACAAGAGGCCCGCCCGGCACCGCCGCCACCATCCGTGCGAGCCGCCGGCAGGTTCGGTGAGATCCGTCAAAGAGTCCGCCGCAGCTGAATTCCAGAGAACGTCGAACCGGCTCGGCCGGACGCGCCAAACTGTAGCATGCCGGACGGGGCGATTTCACGTTCGCGTACTCCCGATGCGGGTGAAAACCCGTAGGGCGGCAGGCGGCGCCGGAATACCGCCGCGGAGAAAGTTTGGCTCGACAAAGCCGGCGCCCCGCGCTTCTCTGCCCCTCAACAATGGGGAGGAGGGTCCGGGCCGGCATGTTTGAGGATTACGTCAACAGCCCGCTTCTGGGGCTTATGCTGTTCCAGTTCGCCATCGTCTGGCCGATGGCGCGCATCCTGCGCCGGGCGGGCTTCTCACCGCTGTGGGCATTGTTCGCGCTGCTGCCGCTGGGCCATGTGGTCGCGATCGGCGTGATGGCGCACAGCCGCTGGCCGGTGCTGCCGGCGCGGGAGCCCCGCAAGGTCAAGGCACGGAGGACGGCATGACGGAGACCATGAACGATCTCGGCTTCTGGAGCCTGCTGGTCGGGGCGATCGTCACCACCTACACGCTGATCGCCGGCGGCTGGGTGCTGGCGAAGGCCGGACGCAGTCCGCTGTGGATCCTGCTGCTGCTGTTCCCGTACCTGAACGTCGTGGCCGTCTGGGTCTTCGCCTATATGCGCTGGCCCTTCGTCGACCGCCCTGCCCGTACGAGCATGCCTGACGGGGAGCGCTGAGCGCCGGCTGGCGCTGCACGACTGGCAGGGTCAAGCCAGCAGGGTCAGGCTGGCAGTGTCAGACCGTAGCGTCGTCCTCGATCAGGCGGACGATCACGTCGACGCGGGCGACGCGGGTGCCGGCCGGGGCGGCGGGCAGGTTCTGCACCACCAGGCGGTCGGCAGGGATATCCTCGAGACGGCCGGTGGATTCGACGAAGAAATGATGATGGTCGCTGGTGTTGGTGTCGAAATAGGACTTGCCGGCCTCCACCACCACCTCGCGCAGCAGACCGGCGGAGGTGAACTGGTTCAGCGTGTTGTAGACGGTCGCCAGCGACACCGGCAGGTCGGCGGCGAGCGCCTCGCCATGCAGCTGTTCCGCAGTGACATGCCGGTCGCAGCCTTCGAACAGCAGCCGCGCAAGGCCGAGGCGCTGGCGGGTCGGGCGCAGCCCGGCGCCGTTCAGCCGGTCGAGGGCTCGCTTGAAGGGGCGTTCGGCGGTCATCATGGGCGCGGCACCCGTTCGGTCGACACAGGGGCGGACACGAAGGTCCAGGACAGGACCGCGGCACTAGGCCGCAGACCGTTCAACTGTAAAACCATTCGGAAAGTTGGCGCAAGTTATTGTCGCACCGACGTCAACCCAACAGGCGTCAACGGGCTCGGTCCAAAGCAAAGGCCGCCGGCGGTCACCCGCCGGCGGCCCTGTCGGTCCGGGATCGCAGCCGGTCAGTAACCGGTGGCGATCCGCTCCACGAGCTGCTTCACCGTCGGGATGAAGCCGTCATTGTAGTAGGGATCGCTGGCGAAGCGGTAGGCGTTGTGCCCCGCGAACATCAGCTGGTTCTCGCAGTCGTCGGTGTGGCTGACCGCCTGAAGCGTCTTCTGGATGCAGAAGGAGCGCGGATCGGCGCGCTTGCCCGTCGTCCCTTCCTCGTTCTGCGCCCAGTTGGAGAAGCCGCAGGCCGACAGGCAGCCCATGCAGTCGACCTGATCGTGCAGGATCTTCTCCGACTGCTGGGGGGTGACGAAGACCAGCGTGCTGTCCGGCGTCTTCAGAGCGGTGGTGAAGCCCTGGGACAGCCAGCCTTCGGCGCGCTGCTTGTCGCTTTCGGTCACGTAGACCGGGCGGCCGCGCGGACCGACCGGGAATTCGGCCGAATGCTCGCCCACCGGCTTGGACAGATAGGCGACCTGTCGCTCCGACCGGCCCATCAGGTCCAGCAGGAAGGGGTTCTTCACCGCCGACGAATAGAAGCCGGTCGGGGAGAAGCGGTTCAGGAAGACGTCGCCCGGCTGCAGCGCGACCAGCTTGCGCTTCCACGCCATGGAGATCGGGCTCTCCTGGGTCAGCAGCGGACGGGTGCCGAACTGGAAGGCGACCGGCCCCAGGTCGGGGTTGTCGATCCAGTCCTCCCACTCCGACAGCCACCAGACGCCGCCCGCCATCACGATGGGGGTGTCGTTCAGGCCGAAGCTGTTCATCATCTGGCGCAGGGCCAGGACGCGGGGGAACGGATCCTCCGGCTTCTGCGGGTCTTCGGAGTTGGACAGGCCGTTGTGGCCGCCGGCCAGCCACGGATCCTCGTAGACCACGCCGCCCAGATGTTCGCGGAACTTGTGGTAGGCGCGCAGCCACAGCGCACGGAAGGCGCGGGCCGAGGACACGATCGGGTAGTAATGGACGCCGTAGCGCACCGCGATCTCGGCAACCTTGTAGGGCATGCCGGCGCCGCAGGTGACGCCGTGGATCAGGCCCTGGGAGCCTTCCAGCACGCCGTGCAGGATGTGCTCCGCCCCGCCCATTTCCCACAGGACGTTCATGTGGATGCGGCCATTGCCGTTCGACGTCTCGTGCGCGATGCGCGCCTGGGCGATGCCGCCCTCGATGCCGAAGGCGATCAGCTCGTTGTGGCGCTCGCGCCGGGTCTTGCCCTTGTAGATCTGCGGCAGAAGGTTGCCGTTCTCATCGTAGCTGTCGGCGTTGACACCCGAAAAGGTGCCAATCCCGCCGGCTGCCGCCCAGGCGCCGGAGCTTTCGCCGTTGGAAACGGCAATACCCTTGCCACCCTCGACGAGCGGCAAAACCTCCCGGCCGGACATCTGCAACGGCTTCAACGCCTTCAACGAACCCTCCAAAGACCGAACGTGGCGCCCTGCGGGACACCGGATCAAAAGCGGCGGACAACCAGACGACGAAAAGCTCCGCCGGAATCCACGTGGGTTCCGGCGGGATCGCCAACGCGGTTCTATATATGAGGAATTGGCCCGCCCTACGAGCGGATTCAGCCCCCCGCGCAAAAAACGTTCACGAATTGCCGCAGTTGCGAACGGAAGCGTCAGCGTGTCGACCGTTCCTCCGGCACATCGTCAGGCATGCCCCGAAGACATGTGGCGTCAGGCATCCGGCCCCAGCTCTCTCGCCAAGCGGCCCGGTGCGTCGGTGAAGACCGCCGACACTCCCCAGCCGAACAGCGTTCGCGCCCGGTCGGCGTCGTTGACGGTATAGCTCAGCACCGGCCGCCCGGTGGCGCGGTATTCCGCCACACTGTCGGCCGTCTGGCGCTTCTGGTCGACGTTCAGGGTCGCCGCCTCGATGCGGTCGGCGATGGCCGCCCAATCGGCAGGCGGATCCCACAGCAGGTAGCCGCGCGGGATTTCCGGCCACAGCCGCTGCGCAACCTCCAGGCAGGGCACCTCGAAGCTGGACAGCAGAAGCGGCCGGTCGGACGGCCAGAGCGGACGCAGGGTGTTCAGCGCCACCTCCGCCGTGATCTCCTCCTGCCCCGGATAGGGCTTGATCTCCAGGTTCAGGCCGAGGCCGAGGTCGCGGATCAACGCCACCGCCTCTTCCAGCGTCGGCACCTGTTCTCCGACGAAGCCGGCATCGAACCAGCGTCCGGCGTCGAGTTGCCGCAGGTCGGCCAGATCCATGAGCGGCACCGGGCCGGTGCCGGTGGTGGTGCGGTCCAGAGTGTCGTCATGGATCAGCACCGGGCGCTGGTCGCGGGTCAGCATGACATCCACCTCCACCCAGCGGGCGCCCTGGCGGGCAGCCTCCCGGATCGAGGCGAGCGTGTTTTCCGGCGCATTTTCCTTGGCGCCGCGATGGCCGATCAGGCGGGGAAGAGTCGACAGCATGGGTCTCGCAGGAGTAAGAGCGGTCGCTTTCCTACATGACCCATTCCGTCGAGACGGGAAAGAGCGATGAAGGCCCTGCACAGCGTTTCCGATCTGGTGGCCGCCGGGCTGATGACGCCGGAGGCGGGCGAAGCCGTGCGTACGGTCGCCGACCGCTACGCCGTGGCGCTGACCCCGTACCTGCGCGAGACGTTGGCCGGGCGTACGGATCCGCAGGATCCGCTCTATGCCCAGTACGTCCCCTCCCCCGCCGAGGCGCACAGCACGCCGGAAGAGTTGGAAGACCCCATCGGCGACGTGGCGCGCAGCCCGGTGAAGGGCATCGTCCACCGCTACCCCGACCGGGTGCTGCTGAAGCCGCTGCATGCCTGCGCGGTCTACTGCCGCTTCTGCTTCCGCCGTGAAATGGTGGGTCCGGGCGGCGAGGCGCTTACCGCCGACGAGTTGGACGCCGCGCTGGCCTATATCCGCGACCATGAGGAGGTGTGGGAGGTCGTCATCACCGGCGGCGATCCCCTGCTGCTGTCGCCGCGCCGGCTGCGCGGGATCGTGCAGGCGTTGTCGGCCATGCCCCATGTCGGGGTCGTGCGCCTGCACAGCCGCATCCCCGCCGCCGATCCCGACCGGGTCACGCCCGAACTGGTGGAGGCGCTGACCGCCCCCGATCTCGCCACCTGGATCGCCGTCCACATCAACCACGCCGACGAGCTGACCCCGCCGGTGCGGGCGGCCCTTGCCCGGCTGGTGGAGGCGGGCATTCCACTGGTCGGCCAGACCGTTCTGCTGAAGGGCATCAACGACAGCCATGCGGCGCTGGAGGCGCTGTTGCGCGGCCTCGTCCGCAACCGGGTGAAGCCCTATTACCTGCACCATCCCGACCTTGCCGCCGGAACCGGCCATTTCCGACCGACCCTGGCCGAGGGGCAGGCGCTGGTCACCGGACTGCGGGGGCGGTTGTCGGGCCTGTGTCAGCCCACCTACGTCCTCGACATCCCCGGCGGCCATGGAAAGGCGCCCGCCGCCCGCGCCTGGATCGAAGAACAGGGCGAAGGTAGCTATCGCGTGACCGACTTCACCGGCCGGGTTCACGATTACCGCGGCTGAGCGCTCCCGGTCAGATCGCCTCCGCCTCCATCGTCGCCACCCAATGGGCGACCCGCGCCTTCAGCGCGGCGGTGCGGGCGAAGGCGAGGTCCTCCTCCTCCAGCCGCTCGACGATTTCGAAGGCCAGCGACTCGGGCCCATGGGCATTCCACGCCGCCTGTAGGCTGCGGTGCGGACAGCCGCCCATCTTCAGCTGGAACCAGATGCGGTTCTGGATCTTGTCGAGATCGGGCGCGCCGCCCACCCACACCATACCGGCAGCCCCACAACGGACGGCGAACACGCCGGCCACGCTCTTGCGCTCCTTGTAGGCCGCCACCGCCGCCCTGCGACCCTCTTTGCCAACCATGTCCACCCTCACCGCATACATCATCATTCCCGAGTGGTTATACCCGGGTGATATTCGGCGCAAGGTTTTTATCCGGGTATTATCCCCAGAGTGCTGCTGTGCCGAACAGCGGATCGGGATTGATCAGCGCGTTGTGGATGCCGACCACCGAGGCGAAGCCCGTCCATAGGATCAGCGGCGTCCAGATCAGCGCGATGCTGCGGTCGTCCCGCGCCACCAGCGCGATGCAAAATGAGGTGATGACGAAGAAGGACACCGTCCAGGCCGCGGCAAGGATCGAGCTGCCCAGCGTGAAGTAGACGAGGCTGAAGGTGGCGTAGATCACCCAGGTCACCGCCTGGAGCCCGATCAGCAGGCCGCGGTCGCGGATTCGCCGCGCCGGGTCGAGCAGGCGGATGTCGCCCCAGATCTGGAAGACGTTCAGCGTGAACCACATCACCGGAAATGCCCAGCCCGGCGGCTGCAGCGGCGACGGCCGATGCCCTGCGAAGGGCTGGCCGCCACGCTCGACGAAGCCCCAGGCGTTGACGATGACCCAGAACAGCAGGGGTTGCCACCAGCGAACCCGGAAGGGGGCAGGCGGTGGCGCGGTGTATGTGGCGTCGCTCATGCCCCGCGAGATAGCGCGCCGGATGCAATGGTCAAGTCAGCGCCCTTTCAGCGCCGAGCCCCCAGCGAGGCGAGCTGGAACAGCACGCGGGCGCACAAGGTCTCGTCCGGCATGTTGGTGCGCTTGCAATCCGCCTCGGCGTCGACCAGCCGTTCCAGCGCTTGGCGGACATGGCCGGGCGACCAGTGCCGGGCCTGTCTGACCAGCCGGGTCTTCAGCTTGAAGAAGACCGGCGGGCGCAGCGACTCGACGGCGGCCTCCGGCGACTTGCCGGCGGCGACCTGGGCGCAGAGCAGCTGCAGGCGCTGGAAATGGCGCTGGGCACCGCGCAGGATCGGCACCGGCGACGTGCCCTCGGCGAACAGCCGCGCCAGCGAACGGTCGAGAGTGGCGAAGTCGCCTTCCGCGGCCGCCCACACCGGCTCGTCCATCGACAGGGCGGCGCTGTCGCCGATGCAGGCCTGGGCGTCCTCCAGCCGCACGCGCTTGTCCTTGCCCATATAGAGAGCCAGCTTCTCCGCCTCGCCGCGGGCGACCATCCGGTCGCCGACGAGATTGGCGGCCAGGAAGCTCAGCGCGTCGGGATCGGCGGTCAGGCCGTGTCCGTGCAGGATGTCGGCGATGACCCGGCCGAGCGACGCCTCCTCCTCCACATAGCAGGGAATGGCCGCGGCACCGTCGGCACCTTCGAACAGAAGCCGCAGCTTGGAGCGGGCCGACAGGTCGCCCGACTCGACGACAACGAGGCTGTCGCCCGGCGGCAGATTTTCGAGGAAGGCGGCAAAGGCGGCGGTAGCATTGTCCTCGGCGTCGCGGACGCGGATCAGCCGCCGCCCGCCGGTGAAGGAGATCGCCGCAGCCTCGTCGGCCAGCCGCGCCGGATCATCGGCCAGCGCGCGGCCCAGGAATTCGGCAACCCGGAAGGGATCGGACAGGTCCGGCACCACCGTCTTGCCCAGCGTCTGGGCACGGTCGCGCACGAGACCCGAATCGGGGCCATAAAGCAGCACCGCCCGGACCTTGGGGTCCGGGCTGCGCAGGAAACCGTCGATCGCCTTGGGCTGAAGCTTCACCCGAACCTCTCCCGCCGGTCAGGACCCGCGGCCGAGATGCATGGCGACGCGGGTGGTGATGTCGTTGGAGATGTCCTCGAGCGCCCGGTCATAGGCGTTCTGCACCGTCACGATGGCGGCGTAGTGCTGCTCCAGCGTGTTGTAGCTGATCATCGAGCGCGAGCTGGACTGGAACACCACCTGCCCGGTCTGGGTGTCGGTCAGCCGGTAGGGCGCATTGACCAGCAGCTGGGCGCGCACAGCAGTGGCGTCCTTCTGCAGCGCCAGCTTCTGCTCCGACGCCGACAACGCCACGTCCAGCCGGTAGCGCGGATTGCTCGGCCGCTCCGACGGATAGAAGTTGTCGATCAGCAGGTTGCGGAGCTTCTGCCCTTCCCGGTCGGGGATCGACGCGATGTCGACCTCCATCAGCCGGTCCGCCGCCGCGGCCCCGACGCCCTTGCCGCCGTAGAGCGGCTGGAAACCGCAGCCAGAGAGGGATATCGCGGACAGGCCGAGCGCGAGGGCGAACAGCCCCCGCGCGACGGTCTTCCGGAACGGACTCCGGCGGAAAGGTCTCGGATCAGACGACGACATTGATCACCCGGTTCGGGACGACGATGACTTTGCGGGCCGTCTTGCCGTCCATGGCGCGTTGGACATTGACATCGGCCAGCGCCGCCTGCTCGGCCGCATCCTTGTCCATGTCGCGCGGCAGCTCCAGCGTGGCGCGCAGCTTTCCGTTGACCTGGACCGCGACCTTGACGCTGTCCTCCACCACCAGGGCGGGGTCGGCCTCCGGCCAGGGCTGGTCGGCGAGCAGCGTGGTGTGTCCAAGCTGCGCCCACAGCTCCTCGCCCAGGTGCGGCATCATCGGGCCGACGATGCGGACCAGCGACTCGAAGCCCTCGCGCAGGACCCAGGCCTCGCCTTCGCCCTTGCCGTCCAATTCGCCGAGCGCGTTGGACAGCTCGCGGGCGCGGGCGACCGCCTTGTTGAAGCGGAACTTGTCGAGATCCTCCGACACGCCGGCGATGGTCTTGTGGACCAGGCGGCGGACGGCCTCGGCCTTCGGTCCGAAGGACTGAGGCGCGGGCGTGCCGGCGGCGGGCAGTTCCACCGGCGCCTCGGTCACCATCCGCCACAGGCGGTTGATGTAGCGCCAGGCGCCGTCGATGCCGGCCTCTGTCCACTCCAGATCGCGTTCCGGCGGGCTGTCGGACAGCATGAACAGGCGGGCGGCGTCGGCGCCGTAGGTGCCGATGATGTGCGCCGGGTCCACCACGTTCTTCTTGGACTTCGACATCTTCTCGACTCGGCCGACATTGACCGGCGCGCCGGTGTCGGCCCGGACCCAGTCGCCCTTGTCGTTCCTGGTCAGGTCGGTCGGGGCCAGCCAGGCGCCGGTGCCGGCGTCCTTGTAGGTCTCGTGGTTGACCATGCCCTGGGTGAACAGGCCGGTGAACGGCTCGTCCAGGTTCAGGTAGCCGCAGGTCTTCAGCGCGCGCGTCCAGAAGCGGCTGTAGAGCAGGTGCAGGACCGCATGCTCGATGCCGCCGATATACTGGTCGACGCCCAGCCAGTAATCGACGGACTCGCGGGTGAAGGCCGCATCCTCGGTCTTCGGCGAGCAGAAGCGGGCGAAATACCAGGACGACTCGATGAAGGTGTCGAAGGTGTCCGTCTCGCGCAGCGCCGGCTTGCCGCAGGTGGGGCAGTTGGTGTGCTTCCAGGTCGGGTGGTGGGCCAGCGGGTTGCCGGGCTTGTCGAAGGTCACGTCCTCCGGCAGCACGACCGGCAGCTGGTCGTCCGGAACCGGGACGATGCCACACGACTCGCAGTGGATCACCGGGATCGGGCAGCCCCAATAGCGCTGGCGCGACACGCCCCAGTCACGCAGGCGGTACTGGGTGGTGCGCTCGCCCCGGCCCGCCGCCTCCAGCCGCTTGCCGGCCTCGTTCTTGGCCGACTCGGTGTCGAGTCCGTCGAGGAAGGCGGAGTTCCGCAGCACGCCGGGGCCGGTGTAGGCCTCGGTCCCGACCTCGAACGCGGCCGGGTCGGCATCGGCGGGGATCACCACCGGCCGGACCGGCAGGTTGTACTTGCGGGCGAAATCCAGGTCGCGCTGGTCATGCGCCGGGCAGGCGAAGATCGCGCCGGTGCCGTATTCCATCAGCACGAAGTTGGCGACATAGACCGGCAGCTCCCACGACGAATCGAAGGGATGCACGACCTTCAGGCCGGTGTCGAAGCCGCGCTTCTCCGCCGTCTCGATCGCTTCCTCGCTGGTGCCCAGCCGGTTGCACTCGGCGATGAACTCGGCCAGTTCCGGGTTGGACGCAGCCAGTTCGGCCGCCAGCGGGTGATTCGGGGAGATCGCGGCGAAGGAGGCGCCGAACAGCGTGTCGGGTCGGGTCGTGAAGACCTCCAGCTCGTCTTCGCGCCCCTTGATGGGGAAGCGGAAGCGGACGCCGGTGGACTTGCCGATCCAGTTCTCCTGCATGATGCGGACGCGCTCGGGCCAGCGGTCCAGCGTCTCCAGGCCCTTCAGCAGGTCTTCGGCATAGGCGGTGATCTTCAGGAACCACTGCGACAGCTTGCGCTTCTCGACCAGCGCGCCGGTGCGCCAGCCGCGGCCGTCGATCACCTGCTCGTTGGCGAGAACGGTGTTGTCCACCGGGTCCCAGTTCACCCAGGATTCCTTGCGATAGGCCAGGCCGGCCTTCAGGAAATCCAGGAACATCTTCTGCTCGTGGCGGTAATACTCCACGTCGCAGGTGGCGATCTCGCGGTCCCAGTCGATGGACAGGCCCATCGTCTTCAGCTGCCCGCGCATGGTCGCGATGTTCTCGCGCGTCCAGGCGGCGGGATGGACCTTCTTCTCCAGCGCGGCATTTTCGGCCGGCAGGCCGAAGGCGTCCCAACCCATCGGGTGCAGGACGTTGAAGCCCTTGGCGCGCTTGAAGCGCGCGATCACGTCGCCGATGGTGTAGTTGCGGACGTGGCCCATGTGGATGCGCCCCGACGGATAGGGGAACATCTCCAGCACATAGTATTTGGGCCGGGAGGCGTCCTCGCGCGCAGTGAAACAGCCATTGCCGTCCCACACGCCCTGCCACTTCGCCTCGGTTTCCTTGACATTATAACGCGACATGAGCGCGACGCCGTTTTCCGTTGTACCAGATGCTCGAAGACTTGCCCGACAGTCGGACCGGCCTTGAGGACCGCCTTGAGGAGCGCCTCGGGCCGGCCGCCGCGTCAGCGGGCGGCGGCGTTCTGCGACACGCGAAGCTGCCGGGCGCGGGTCAGCACCGCATCCTCCAGCTGGCCGGCGGTCTCCGGACCGACGTTGATGTCGCGCCAGTCGTTGCCCGTCCGCTGCTGCTTGAACACCGAAACGCGGACGCCGTCGGCCCGCAGCTGACGGTCCATGATGTAGAGGTTGACCTTGAAGCGCTCGTTCGCCGAATCGGGCGGGGTGTACCAGTCGGTCAGGATCACGCCGCCAAACGGATCGGCCGAGGCGATCGGCATGAAGGAGAGCGTGTCGAGCGAGGCGCGCCACAGGAAGCTGTTGACGCCGATGCCGCCGGCGCTGTCCTGGTCGCCGCCGCGCTTGTTCTTGCCGAACAGGTTCAGGCCGCCGTCGGTGCCGAGCAGGCTGCCGAACTTGTAGTCCTTGTTCTTCATCTGCTCTTCGACGGTTTCGGTCTTGCCGCCCCAGCTTGCGCAGCCGGCGATCGAAACGGAAGCCGCGAGCAGTACAGGGACAAGGCGAAGGGCGGTCGAACGGCGCATGGTCGGGAACCCGGTTCAGAAAAGGGGTTGCCGCGCGCGAGTCACGCGCGGAATGCCGGTGAACAGACCATAAGTGGACGGCCCCACGCAACACCGGATGCGTCTTTGCCACGTCCCGCCACAACAGGACGACAACAGTCCGCCCCTGCCCCGCTCGACTGTGGCGGGCAGGCCGGAGGCGTTCTTCTTAGTGTGCTCCGTGCGACACACTGTCCCCCCAATGCAGCAATCGCGGAGATTTGCCGCTTGCTGGCAAGGCCGGGGGTGCGTACGAAAGTCTCAGCCAGGACGTCAACCAGGCTGAAACATCTGCTGCCAGGATGGAGGCAACAATCATGAACCGTTATCTGCTGGCCGGCGCTGCCGCCGCCGCTCTCGCCCTCGGCGCTGGCGCCGCCAACGCCCAGGCCAAGTTCGAAGTCAAGGTCGGCGGCGACGCCTACTTCGAAGCCGGCTACGTCGATCAGGATCTGGACTCCGGCCTGCGTTCGACCGAATTCCGCAACCGTCTGCGCATCAACATCATCCCGTCCGCCAAGGCCGACAACGGCCTGGAGTACGGTGCCCGCCTGCGTTTCCGTGCCTCCAGCGGCACCGGCAACAACCGCACCACCGACGCTGACCGCGCTTATATCTTCGCGCAGGGCACCTTCGGCCAGGTCCGCATGGGCGTGACCAACTCCTTCAACGACGAGACCTACGTCTCGGCCCCGACCGACTACCTGCCGCTCGGCCTGGTCGATCAGGTCCAGAACTGGTTCGGCCCGAACACCAACATCGGTGGCAACGGCCCGGCCACGACCGTTACCGGCAACAGCATCATTTGGCCGTCGCTGAACGCCGATAACAACGCCACCAAGATCGTCTACTTCTCGCCGCGTTTCGCCGGTCTGCAGCTGGGCGCCAGCTACACCCCGCGCAACGACAGCTCGCACACCGACGTGAACCGTACCGACACCGTCGGCACCTTCGCGGCCGGCGGCAACGGCACCTACCAGGACATGGTGGAAGTCGGCGCCAACTACAACAACACCTTCGGCGGCGTGACGGTCAAGGCCAGCGCCGGCTACATGTGGGGTGAGGCCGTCGGCAACGTCGCCGGCTCCAACTACAAGGACCTGAACGGCTGGCAGGTCGGCGCCACCGTCGGCTACGCTGGCTTCAGCCTCGGCGGCAGCTACACCGACTACGGCAAGTCGGGCCTGAACGACCGCGCCGGTCTGTTCACCGAGAACACCCGTAACTGGGTTGTCGGTGCTCAGTACACCACCGGCCCGATCGTCGTCGGCGCCAACTACAAGAACGGCAAGGACGCCGGCTCGGTGGCCCTGCGTGGCGACCGCGAGCTGCAGGTCTACGAAATCGGCGTCGGCTACACCGTCGCTCCGGGCCTGACCCTGCAGGCTCAGTACGACTACTTCGACCTGGACGCCGAGACCTCGGCTCTCAGCGACAAGGGCAACGTCGTGCTGGTCCGCTCGATCCTGGCGTTCTAATCGGTCTTCCGATTGGACGTCCGGCAACGGACAAGAAGGGCGGTGGCTTCGGCCACCGCCTTTTTTCTTGCGCATTTTCCGGGCAAGCCGCCCAAATTCCGGGCGGAGAATGTGCCAAAAATTCGGCACATCCCGATTTCCAATATATATCAACAGCTTAGCGGTGTGCTTTCATTGCAACTGTGTTGCGGGCGCGTAGAATCCTTACAGTTTGCCTCTTGCCCGCCGAAACAGCGCACGGTTAAGTCATAGCTACAAAGACAACCGCGCGCTCCCGGTCATACGGGGCGTACGCACAAGGATGGACAATCCATGAAGCGCTCTCTCGTCATCGGCTGCGCCGCCGTTGCCCTCGCCGCCGGCTGCGGCACGGCCTCGGCCCAGTCCAAGTCCAAGTTCGACATCCTGATGGGCGGCGACGCCTTCTTCCAGGGCGCCTATGTCGACCAGGACAACGACAATGGCCTGCGCAAGACCGAGTTCGCCAACCGCTTCCGCCTGACCGTCACGCCGACGGCCAAGGCCGACAACGGCCTGGAATACGGCGCCCGTCTGCGCCTGCGCGCCGCCAGCGGCACCAGCAACGTCCGCACCACCGACGCCGACCGCGCGTTCATCTTCGTGAACGGCACCTTCGGTTCGGTGCAGGCCGGCGTGACCAACGGCCCGTCGGACGACTGGGGCGTCATCGGTCCGAACGTCGACGGCATCTCGGGCAGCCCGGACGGCTTCTACGCCAACTTCTATGGCGTCACCTCGCTGCCGTACGTCACCGGCTCGCTGCGCACGCTGGAGTCGGGCGACGCCAGCACCAAGATCGTCTACACCACCCCGAGCTTCGCCGGCTTCAAGCTGTCCGCCGCCTACACGCCGACCTACGGCAGCAGCAACACCGACGTGAACCGCCGCAAGAACGTCACCTACAACGACATGGGTGAAATCCAGGCCGGCTATAAGGGCGAGTTCGGCGGCTTCGGCGTGGAGGCGAGCGTCGCCTACCAGTTCGCCGAAGCTCCGTCGGGCTTCGAGGATCTGTCGTCGATCCACACCGGCGCGACCCTGACCTACGGCGCCTTCGCCATCGGCGGCAGCTATGCCTTCAGCGGCGACAGCGGCTATGCCAAGGGCCATCGCGGTGTCGACGACAACCAGATCTGGCTGGTCGGTGCCCAGTACACCCTGGGTCCGGTCATCCTGGCCGCCACCTACACCGACGCCAAGGGCGCCAATGTCGGCAGCGGCGCCGCCACCGCGGCCGATTACGCCCGCGCCCACATCTACCAGGCCGGCGTGACCTACACCGTCGCCCCGGGCCTGACCACGGGCCTGGAGTACAGCTATGTCGACAACAAGTCGGGCGGCGTGAACAACGACGCCAACATCGTTCTGTGGGACACCCGCTTCTCCTTCTAAGGGACGGGTTTCCTGGCAGCAAACGCGAGGGCGGCGGAGAAATCCGCCGCCTCTTTTTTGTCCGCTCCGGCGGACTTTTTCATATGCGCCCTCCGGACGGCGGGGCATCGCACCATGACGGCCATTCGATCGAAACAGAGCTTCCGGTTCGCTTGGGTATTTTCCTTTGCAATGATCCCATCGTCGCTTTCCAACAAGTTGATTACCACCTTCGAGTGATAACCCAGTGACATTCGATGAAGTCACCACTGGAATGGAAGCCATTGCTTGGCACACAAAGCGACATGATCCGGGATTCCGTGTTTTCCGCGCAACTGTGGCCGAAATGCGAAGACTGTCCGTCTCTTTGCCGCTTGCCGCTCCGATGGGTGCGGGATTAATTCATGGTGTACAAAGACACCGCTGGCACCCCGGGATCGCAATCAGGACCGCCGGGATGCATGCATCGAGGATGACATCCATGAAGCGTTCTCTCGTCATCGGCTGCGCCGCTGTTGCCCTCGCCGCCGGCTGCGGCACCGCCTCGGCCCAGTCGAAGTTCGACATCCTGCTGGGCGGTGACGCCTACTTCCAGGGTGCCTACGTCGACCAGGACATCGACACCGGCCTGCGCCAGACCGAGTTCGCCAACCGCTTCCGCCTGACCGTCACGCCGACTGCCAAGTCCGACAACGGCCTGGAATACGGCGCCCGCCTGCGCCTGCGTGCCGCTGGCGGCACCGGCAACAACCGCAGCACCGACAGCGACCGCGCGTTCATCTTCGTGAACGGCAGCTTCGGCACGATCCAGGCCGGTGTGATCAACGGCCTGTCGGACGAATACGGCATCATCGGCCCGAACGTCGAAGGCATCGAAGGGTCGCCGGACGCCCAGTACCTGAACTACTACGTCAACGCCAACGGCGCCCCCTATGTGCTGGGCAGCCTGCGCACGCTGGAGTCGGGCGACGCCAGCTCCAAGATCATCTACCTGTCGCCGAGCTTCGCCGGCTTCCAGATCGGTGCCGCCTACACGCCGACCTACGGCAGCAGCAACACCGACGTGAACCGCGTCAAGAACAGCACCGCCTACCGCGACATGGCCGAAATCCAGGCCACCTACAAGGGCGAGTTCAGCGGCTTCGGCGTTGAGGCGAGCGCCGCCTACCAGTTCGCCAAGGCGGCCAGCGGGCTCGAGGATCTGTCCTCGGTCCATGTCGGCGCCAACGTGTCCTACGCCGGGTTCAAGGTCGGCGGCAGCTATGCCTTCAGCGGCGACAGCGGCTATGCCACGGGCACCCGCGGGGTGGACGATCAGCAGCTCTGGATCGTCGGCGTCAACTACACCATGGGTCCGGTCATCCTGGCCGCCAACTACACCGACGCCAAGGGCATCGACAGCAACTTCTCCGGCCTGAATTCCCGCGCCCATGTCTGGCAGGCCGGCGTGACCTACACCGTCGCTCCCGGCCTCACCACGGGCCTGGAATACAGCTATCTCGACAACAAGGTCGGCGGCGTGAACAACGACGCCAACATCATCCTGTGGGACACCCGCTTCGCTTTCTAAGCGGCGGGTTCCAAACCGGAAACGGAAAAGGCGGCGGAGCGATCCGCCGCCTTTTCGTTTTTCAGGCCGCTCACTTCTTCGGGGCCGATTTGGGCGGCTCCGATTTGGCGTTCTTGTCCGCGGTCTCGCACATCATGAACAGCACCGACGATTCCAGCGGCGTCCAGACCAGCAGATAGCGCGACTTCTCACGGTCGGCGAGAAAGGCGATGGTTTCGGGATCGGTCACCGACTTGGGGTGGATTTCGCCCAGCAGATAGCCGATGCGGCCGTAGTTGGCCATCGTGCCCTGGAAGATGAAGTCCAGCCGCTCCTGGTCGTCCTTGGCGACCTCCCAGCCGAACTGCTCCTGGCGCACGCAACGGCGGCCGTACTCGTCCAGGATCTTGTCCATATAGCTGCGGTAGGTGCCGTCATCGGTCAGCGGATAGGCCGGCTCGCTGAAGCGGACCTTGGTCATCGGCGACCCCGCCATGACCTTGGCCTTCCCCTGCTTTCCGGTGGGCTTCGCCTGTGCCGCAGCCTTCGGCGCGGGTTTCGCGTGCTCTTCGGCGCGGACGGGGGTGGCGGCAATCAGGCCGGCGGTCAGCACCGCCGGCAAGGCGGCCGCGGCGGCAAGCAGGCTGGCGGAGAGCAGGGAACGAAACGGACTCCGCATGCGGAGGTCTCCTCGATGTGCAGACGATGATGATGCCGGCGCCGCCATCCAGGCTCCCCCGTCCAAGTGCATCGGGCAGGGCGCGTTGGGGCGCTTGCGTTTCCGCGGACCGTCCGCTAACACGCCGCGGAAGCGCTGTACACCCGCAGCGACCGGATTGGGGGCGGCCATGACGACGACGCAGGGCACTGGCAAAGATACGCAAACCGGCGGCGAAACAGGCGGTTCCGCGAGTGCGGACGGCGTGACGGCGCGGCTCGACTCGGTGCGCCGCGCCATCACGGAAACGGCTGCGGCTTGTGGTCGGGCCAAGGGGGCGGTGACGCTGGTCGCGGTGTCGAAGACCCATCCCGCCGAAGCGGTGGAGGAAGCGCTGTCGGCCGGCCAGCGCGTGTTCGGCGAGAACCGCGTGCAGGAGGCCAAGGCCAAGTTCCCGGGGCTGAAGGAGCGCTTTCCCGATCTGGAACTGCACCTGATCGGACCGCTGCAGACCAACAAGGTCAAGGACGCCGTCGCCCTGTTCGACGTGATCCAGACCCTGGACCGCCCCAAGCTGGCCGAAGCCCTGGCGGAGGAGATGGCGAAGACCGGTCGCCGCCCGCGCTGCCTGATCGAGGTCAACACCGGCGAGGAGCCGCAGAAGGCCGGCATCGCCCCGGCCGAGGTCGAAGCCTTCCTGGCCGACTGCCGCGACCGTCTGGGGCTGCCGGTCACCGGGCTGATGTGCATCCCGCCGGTGGACGAGGAACCGGCGATGCATTTCGCCTTGCTGGCGGAGATGGCGCGCCGGCTTGGACTGGCCGAGATCAGCATGGGCATGAGCGGCGATTACGAGACTGCGGTGCGGTTCGGCGCCACCCATGTGCGGGTCGGCACGGCGATCTTCGGTGCCCGTCCCTACCCTGCCGAATAACGCCCCGCACTTCGGCAGGCACATCATCCCGCCGGTACGGCGACGCTCAGCGCGCTGTCCGGGCCGCAGTCCTTCAGCAGGCGCAGCATGTCGTCGGGCGCCAGCGCGACACAGCCGGCGGTCGGCGTCCGGTCCGGCCGGATCAGGTGCAGGAACACGGCGCTGCCCAGTCCCGGCACGACCGGGTCGTCGTTGTGCCCCATCACCACCACGATGTCGTAGACATGGTCGTCCCGCCACATCGCCTCGTGGCTGGCGGGATAAGGGCGGGTGACCGGACGGTTGTAGGCCGGGTCCTCGGGCGCATCGCACCAGCCGTCATCCTCGCCGATGGCACAGAGCGGCAGGCCGGTTTCCGGCGGCGGCAGCCGGTCGGCGCGCCACAGGACACGGCGCAATACGAAGCGGCCGACGGGGGTGGCTCCGTCGCCCTCCCGCTTGTCGCTGCGCACGCCACCACGGCCGAGCACGCAAGCGACATCGCCGCCGGGCCAGCGCAGACGGCCGGTGGTCGCCTCCGGACCGCTGTCCGGCGTCACGGTGATTTCGATACTCATCCCGATACCCGCGTCGTGCTGGTGGCGCCCTGGGCCGCTTTGCGCGACTGCTCGTACTTCGCCAGATTGCGCATCATCGTTTCCGACAGCATGTCCGGCGGAACCGGTGCCGGTCCGGCGGCCGCGTCGCCCGGCGCGGCATTGGCGGGCTGTGCATTGGCGGGCTGGCCGGGCGCAGCCTGGTTGCCGTTAGCGGGAGCGGCACCGACGGCGCGGGCGGCTGCCATGACCGATCCGGGGACCGGCGCGGCGTTGCGGGGGACACTGTGCTTGGCCAGGGCGGAACTGGCGAGCGGGGTGTCGCGCGCCGGCATCTTGCTGGGGTGCGGCACCGCACCACCGCCCGCCAGCTGCGCCACCAGGGCCGGCGACGCCTCCGCTGCAGGAGCGGCGGCAGGAGCGGTTCCGGGAGCGGAGAGCCTAACCGGCTGACCGGTCGCCATGGCGGAGTTCGCAGCGGAAACGGGCGATGGAGCGGCCGGGCCGGCCGCCGCCAGTGCCGCGGCGAGACCGCCCGCGGGCGGTGCTCCCTCCGCGGCCCTGGGCGGTTCCTTGCGGGACGGATCCGCGGGGGAGCCGGATTTGACCGGCCCCCCCGAGGCGTCCGCGACGGCCCCGGGGGTGGCGGGATGGTCGCCGCCCCCAAAGCCGAGCGAGGCCATGACCGTGTCTCCGACATCCTTGCCCGTCGACTGTTCGATCACCGCGTTGGCGATGGACGCCATGCCGCCGATGACGCCGCCATACAGGATGTCGCCCATGACCCGCATGGACGGCTGGATGGTGTCGCCGGTGATCTCGCGATAGACGGTGCTGACGATCGGGATGTGCTGCAGCGGATTGATGATGTCCAGGAAGTCCCAGAAGGACATGTCGCCCCGGATTTCGACCGACCCGCCATTGTGGCCGCCGTCGATGACCGGCGACGCCTTTTCGCGCGGCGCCGGACGATGGACGGCGCTGCTGTCGATGGTGGTGGCGTCGATGGCCATGGGCGGTCTCCCGGCTCGGTGGTCACCACAGGGTACAGCAATCCTCGTGCCAACCGGATCGGTGCCCGCCGGTCCGGAATCGGGCGATTCAGGAGGTTCGGGGCGGTCCTCACTCGGAATCCGATTCCCAGTGGCGGGGCCAATGGCGGATGGCGGCAAGAACTGCCGGGTCGCGGGGCGATTCGTGCCACGCCGCCCCGGTTCAGGACATCCGCCTCAGAACATGTGGCCGCTGCGTTCCGCCTTGGTGCGCAAGTAGCCCTCGTTGTGGCCGTTGGCGGGGAAGATGTGGGCCACCCGCTCCACCACCGCGATGCCGCAACGGGCGAGCTGGCGCAGCTTCTCCGGGTTGTTGGTCATCAGCCGCACGGCGGAGAAGCCCAGCTGGCGCAGCATCTCGGCCGCCGGCAGATAGACCCGCTCGTCCGCTTCGAAGCCGAGGATCTCGTTGGCGTCCACGGTGTCGAAACCGCGGTCCTGGATGCGGTATGCACGCAGCTTGTTGACCAGCCCGATGCCGCGCCCCTCCTGCGCCAGATACAGCAGCACGCCGCTGCCCTGCCGGGCGATCTCGGCGATGGCGCCGCGCAGCTGGTCGCCGCAATCGCAGCGCAGGGACCCCAGCAGGTCGCCGGTGAAGCATTCGGAATGCAGACGGGCCAGCACCGGCTGGTCCGGATCGGGGTCGCCGATGACAATCGCCAGATGCTCGGGCCCGCCATCGGCCGGGCGGAAGGCATAGATGCGCGTGTTCTCCGACCCCACCAGCGGCACCCGCGCATCGGCGACGCGGCGCAGGGTGCGCACGACATGGACGCGGTAATCGGCGACGTCCGACGCCCGCACCAGCAGCAGGTCGTGCTCCGCCGCCCAGTCGGCGGCACTGGTGCCGGCAGCCGGGCCGGAGAACGGCAGGTCGGCGGTGATGGCGGCGGGAAGCAGGCGGGCCAGACGGGCGAGGTCGACGGCGGCGGCCTCGCGGCTGCCGGGGCGGGCATCCGACGCGGTGAGGCCGTCCGGCAGCACGCTTTGCGCCTGCGGGTGCTGTTCGGGATCGGCCAGCGCGTGGGCCTGGTCGGCGGTCAGCCCGCCGGGCCGGTCGAGCGCCATGGCGCCGAAGCCCTCGGTGGAGGAGCCCGGCGCCTGATCGCCGGCGATGTCGCTCACCGGCTGCGCCGCGTCGGCGGAGGCAAGCCCCAGCACCACGGCACGGCGGCGGGTGACCACCAGCCGCGGCGCGCCGCCGGTCAGCGCCTTCAGCCGTTCCACCGCGTCGAGAGCCACCGATTCCACCGACACCGCCGCGCCGACGGTGCCGTCGGCGGTCTCGATCGCCACGACCTCCCCGCGGCGCAGCGCGGCCAGCGCCCGGTCGACGGCGCGCACGGCAGCCTCGTCGATGGGTGCGGAGGAAGCCGCGGGTGCGGACAGGGTGGCCATCGTGGTGGTGTCGGTCGGGTGTTCGGCTTGCATCGTCAGCGGCTTTGCGTAGCGGGAGCGCCGGTTTCGGCGCAAGAACGGGACATGGTGCGTTCGGCGGCCGAAGCAAAGCGCAGGTGGCGCGCCCCTGTCCAGCGATTCCCGCGCGCCACACCGTTGCCGAAGGCGCAACGATCCCGCTAGCCTGCCCCGATCATACCCTCATCCGGAGCCCATGCGCCGTGACGATCGAGACCCTGCCGCCCCAAGAGACGCGCGCTTCCCTTCATGCGGTGATGCCGGCCGAGCTGCCCGCCGATGCCTATGGCCGCCGCATGGTCGAGGCGTTGCGCGCCGCCGGAGCCGGCATGACGGTTCACGCCCTGCCCGGCCCGTACCCGCAGGTCGATCCGTCGGCGATCCTGGCGGCCGACATCGCCCTGGCGCGGCTGCCCGACGGCGCGCCGGTCCTGCTGGACGGCAACGCCCTGTTCAATCTGGCCGCCAGCCTGCCGGCCGACGACCGCCGCCTGCGCTTCGTCGCGTTGGTGGACCGGCTGCACTGGGCCGATCCGGACCTGACCGCCGACGAGGCCGCGGTGCGCCGCAACCTGGAACAGGGCGCGCTGTCGCTGATGCGCCGGGTCGTGGTGCCGGACGACGGGACGGCCGCCGCGGTGCGTGCGCTGGGGGTCCAGCCCGACCGTGTGATCCGTGCCGCTGCGGATGGCGGCGGTGCCGCGGCGCTGATGGCGGTGCTGGCGGCGCTGTAGGGGCCGTCCGGGGGCGCTCCGCCCCACCCTTCTGCCCCGCCCACAAGCCACCACGACAATCCACCGCCGCCATGCTACTAAGGCGCGGCCGCGGCCTTGCCGTCCGGCGCCGTCCGCTTCCTGCTTTCGTGCCGCACGCCCCATGATCCCTGCAAAGCGCATCCTCCTGGTCGATGACGACACCGCCCTGCGCCAGTCGCTGGCGGAGCAGCTGCGGCTGCTGGAGGAGTTCGAGACCGAGGAGGCCGGCGACGGCGCCGGGGCCTTGAACGCGGTCCGGGCCGGTTCGGCGGCAGGGGCCGCGGGGGCCGGCTTTTCCGCCATCCTGCTCGACGTCGGGCTACCGGACATGGACGGGCGCGACGTCTGCAAGCTGCTGCGGCGCGAGGGCGTGCGCTGCCCCATCATCATGCTGACCGCTTCGGCCAGCGATGCCGACACCATCCTGGGGCTGGAATCCGGCGCCAACGACTATGTGACCAAGCCCTTCCGCCTGGGGGTGCTGATCGCCCGGCTGCGCGCCCAGCTGCGCCAGTACGAGCAGACGGAGGACGCCGTCTTCGCCATCGGCCCCTACAGCTTCCGCCCCGGCGCCAAGCTGCTGCTGGACGAGGCCGCCAACAGGAAGATCCGCCTGACCGAAAAGGAAACGGCGATCCTGAAATACCTGTACCGGGCCGGCGACCTTGTGGTTGGACGCGAGACCCTGCTGGGAGAGGTCTGGGGCTACAACGCCGCGGTCACCACCCACACGCTGGAGACCCACGTCTACCGCCTGCGCCAGAAGATCGAAGCCGATCCGTCCAACGCCCGCATCCTGGTGACGGAGCCCGGCGGCTACCGGCTGGTGCCGTAAGCAGCGATACCGCGCTCAGCAGGTCGCAGTTCAGCGCCGTCCGCAGGGGGCCAGCCCCCGACGGCTTCCCCGTTCGGCGATGGTGACTTCGCCGGCGAAACCCAGCCAGCGCTGGCGTTCGCGCTCCCCCGACGGATGCCGGCCCAGCCGTGCCGCGCCCAGGCCGATGGCGGACGGCCCGCCCCACAGGCCGCGGCCGCGCGGCACCACCGGCAGCAGCCGCAGCTTGCGCCCGACGATCGCCATCCGGCGGCGCCAGTGGCTGACGTCGTGCGGCGATACGCCGACGCGGCGTGCGATCTCGCGGTCGGACAGCAGGGCGCTGCCGGGGTCCTGCAGCAGGTCCAGAACGGCGCGCCGCTTGTCGGTGTCGGCGTGGCGGGAATGCTTGCGCTCCAGCGCCTTGCCCATGTCCCACAGCTTTTCCGCCGTCTCGCGCGCCAGGGTGCGCCAGCGGTCGGCCTCCTCGCGCTGGCGGTCGGCATCCCCCGACGCCTTGTCGAACTGGCGCCGCAGGGTGGCGAGTTCCAGTTCCAGATCCTTCACCTGCCGGCGCAGGCCGCGGACAAGCTCGTCCGGCGGCGGAGGCGGGGCCGGAGCACCGGCTGGCTCAGCGGCAGGAGGCGGTTCGGGGGTGGGGGGCACCGGCGTGCGTGCGCGCTCCGCAAGGTCGCGGAAGGACAGGCCGGCGCGCGACAGCATGATCCGGGCGGCGCGCAGTGCGGACAGCGCCTCGCCCTGATGCTCCGACTCGGCCATGGCGAGGACTTTGGCGAGCTTGTCAGGATCCATCCGCGTCGGGTTCCGCCGGAGCCGGTCCCCACCCGCGCGGGGACCCTGGTAAGTCATGCCGCGCAATGCGCGACGAGCTCCAACCTACCACATCTTATGGGTTTGGACAGGTGCCCTTCGTGGGTCGGCGACTCGCGACCGGCCCGTTCGAAAGGCGCGCCACCATCCACCGTTCCGCCCGGAAGGAGGGGCTTCGGCGGAGAGACGGGGGTAAGAGATTTGCTAGACTTGGGCAAGCGGGACCGCCACCATGGCGCCGTTATGACCGTTCGCAATACGATCAATTCCGCTCCCCCGCCAACCCGGGAAGACGCCGGCCGTGCATCCCCCTTCACCGTCCGCTTCTGGGGCGTGCGCGGCAGCATCGCGTCGCCCGGGCCGACGACCATCCGCTATGGCGGCAACACCGCCTGCATCGAGGTCCGCTGCGGCGGCGCCCACATCGTCTTCGACTGCGGCACCGGCATCCGCCCATTGGGCGAATCGCTGGCGCGAAGCGGCGGACCGGTGGACATCGACCTGCTGCTGACCCACAGCCATCTCGACCACATCTGCGGCCTGCCCTTTTTCGCCCCCGCCTTCGATCCGGATAGCCGATTGCGGCTGTGGGCCGGGCATCTGCCGCCGGAGCGTCCCTTCCGCACCGTGCTGTCGGACATGATGACGGCGCCGCTGTTCCCGGTGCCGGTGGAAGTCTTCCGCGCCGATTGCCAGTTCCGCGACTTCCAGGCCGGCCAGACGCTGGAGCCGGCGCCGGGCGTGGTGGTGCGCACCTGCGCGCTGAACCATCCCGACGGCGCCACCGGCTATCGGGTGGAGCATGGCGGCCGCAGCCTGTGCGTCCTGACCGACACCGAACATCCGGCCGAGGGGCGCGACCCGGTGATCCTCGACCTGCTGCGGGGTGCCGACCTGATGGTGTATGACAGCACCTACACCGATGCCGAATACCCGGCACGCGTCGGCTGGGGCCACTCGACCTGGCAGGAGTGCCTGCGGCTGGCCGAGGCCGCCGGCGTCGGCCGCGCAGTGATCTTCCACCACGACCCGGCGCGCACCGATGAAGAACTGGATGTGATCGCAGCCGAAGCGGAAGCGATGCGACCCGGATCGCTGGTGGCCCGCGAAGGGATGGAACTGTCCCTTTAGGATCTCCCTCCTTCCGGGTTGAGGCCCGGAAAATCTTTCCATCCTTGAAAAGCTCTTGTGCGTGTCGAATGCGCCACAGGTTGCTTTGTCACACTGGCCTCGTGTGACATTCTTGGTATTAGATCGGGCCTGCAACCCCGCCACGATTGGGGCGGGCGGGGATCGTTGGGGCGTGCAAAGCTTGGGGGGAAAAGCGATGCGCATGACCGGTCGTGCCTTTGGTGTGCTTGCCGTCCTGACCGCCGCGACGCAGCTTGGCGGCTGCGCCACCGCTCCGCCGCTGGAAAGCGCGAAGCTGGACGGCTCGCCGCGCAGCGTGGTCCTGCACCACCCGGCCAGCGGCGAATCGGTTTCCGTCACCTACTGGCGTCCCGGCGACGGCTATGACCCGGCGGCGATGCGCGAGATCTCCGTCCTGTTCCGCGACCGCCGCAGCGACGAGACGATTCCGGTCGATCCTGCCCTGGTCGACATGCTGGTGGAACTGCGCCAGCGCGTGGGAGCGCCGTCCGAGTCGCCGATCCGCCTCACTTCCGGCTACCGGTCGGGCGCCACCAACGCCAGCCTCGCCCGCAGCAACCCGAACGTCGCCGAGAACTCCTACCATCTGCGCGGACAGGCGGCGGACTTCTCCATCGCCGGCGTGCCCCCCGCCCGGTTGGCGGAAGAGGCCGCGGCGATGCAGCGCGGCGGCTATGCGATGTACGCCCACACCGGTCATGTCCATGTCGACACCGGCCCCTTCCGCACCTGGACGCCGAAGACCGGCGAGCCGCGCGCACCGCAGATCCTGGAGGCGCAGGCCCGCGCCCGCGCCAAGGCCCAGGCGCTGGCGCTCGCCCAGAAGGCCGGCACTCCGAAGGCGCGCGTGCAGGTGGCCGATGCCGGAGTGAAGCCGGCCAAGTCTCCAATCAAGTCTCCGGCGAAGGCCCCGGCGGCCCCCGGAGCCAAGGCGCCGCCGCCCGATCTGACGCGCGTCCGTGTGGCTCTGGCCCAGATCAAGGAAATGCCGGTGCAGAAGCCGGCGAAGCGCTAAACTCCGGGCGTTTCCTTCACAGAGCGCCCCGGTATCGTCATGACCACCCTGCTGATCCTCCGCCACGGCCCGACCGCCTGGAACGCCGAAGGGCGCATCCAGGGCAGCATCGACGAGCCGCTGTCCGACGCCGGCCGCGCGCGGGTGGCCCGCTATCGCTTGCCGCCCGAGTCGGCCGGTTTGCGCTGGGTCGCCAGCCCGAAGCGCCGCGCCTGGGAAACCGCGCTGCTGCTCGGCCTCGATCCCACGCCGGAACCGCGGATCGTCGAGATGGATTGGGGCGAGTGGGAGGGCCTGCGCACCGAGGATCTGCGCGCCGACGGCCGCATGCCCGCCCGCCACGACCGGCTGGGCCTGGATTACAAGGCCCCCGGCGGCGAGAGCCCGCGCGAGGTGCAGGCCCGCCTGCGCGGCTGGCTGGCCGACCTCGCGATGGACGGCCGTCACACTGGCGCGGTTGCCCATAACGGGATCCTGCGCGCGCTTTATTCGCTCGCCACCGGCTGGGACATGCGCGACGACCCGGCAGAGGAGCTGCGCAACGGCTGCGCCCACCTGTTCCGGCTGGCGGAGGACGGCACCCCGTCGGTGGTGCGGATGAATATCGGGATGTTGGAGTAGACAGGGAGCGAAAGGGGGCCGCGGCTGCGGACGCCCCTTCCCCCATGCATCAGACACAATGCATCAGACGTTCAGATCGACGATCACCGGCACATGGTCCGACGGCTTCGGCTCCCAGCCGCGGGCGTCGCGCAGCACCTTGATGCCCTGCAACGCGCCTTCCAGCGGCGGGGTCACCCAGATGTGGTCCAGGCGCCGGCCGCGGTTCGAGGCCGCCCAGTCCTTCGCCCGGTAGCTCCACCAGGTGTAGAGCTTCTCCTCCGGCGGGACGAAGCGGCGCAGGGCGTCGACCCAGCCGGCCGAGGCCTGCATCGCCGACAGCTTCTCCACCTCGATCGGCGTGTGGGAGACCACCGACAGCAGTTCCTTGTGGCTCCACACGTCCTGTTCCAGAGGCGCGATGTTCAGGTCGCCGACCAGCACCATGGGACGGTCGGGCGTCCGCTCCGTGCCGAGCCAGTGGGTCATCTCGTCGAGGAACTGGAGCTTGTGGGCGAACTTGTCGTTCACCGCCGGGTCGGGAATGTCGCCCCCGGCGGGGATATAGACACAGTGCAGTTCGATCCCGCCCGGCAGATGGGCCAGTGCGTGGCGGCAGTCCTGCTTGCCGCACCAGTGCTGAACGTCATGCGAAGAGAAGGGCAGGCGCGACAGGATGGCGACGCCGTTGTAGCCCTTCATCCCGTGGATGTGGGCATGGACATAGCCGCGCTCCGCCAGGGGGCCGAGCGGGAAATCGGCGTCCACCACCTTGGTTTCCTGCAGGCAGATCACGTCCGGCCGCTCCTCCTCCATCAGGCGGAGGAGGAGGTCCAGACGCATGCGGACGGAATTGATGTTCCAGGTCGCAATGCGCATGTCCGGCGGCTCAGGCGATGGTCAGGGTCAGGGTGCTGACGCCTTCGACCTCGCCGGTCAGCACGTCGCCGGCCACCACCGCGCCGACGCCCTCCGGCGTGCCGGTGTAGATCAGGTCGCCCGGCTGCAGTTCGACCAGCCCGGACAGGTAGGAGATCGTCTCCGCCACCGACCAGATCAGGTCGGACAGGTCGCCCTTCTGCCGCGGCTCGCCATTCACCTGCAGGGTGACCGCGCCCTTGGCCGGATGACCGATGTCGGCGACGGTGCGGATGGCGGAACACGGCGCCGACTGGTCGAAGCCCTTGCCCATGTCCCAGGGCTTGCTTTCCTTCTTGGCCGCGTTCTGCAGGTCGCGCCGGGTCATGTCGAGCCCGACGGCATAGCCGAACACATGGTCCAGCGCCTGCTCGACCGGGATGTCGCGGCCGCCGGTCTTGATCGCCACCACCAGCTCGATCTCGTGGTGCAGGTTGGCGGTGCGGGGAGGATAGGGAATGGTGGCGCCGTCGGCGACGATGGCATCGGCCGGCTTCATGAAGAAGAAGGGCGGCTCGCGGTCGGGATCGGCACCCATCTCGCGCGCATGGGCGGCATAATTGCGGCCGACGCAGTAGATGCGGCGCACCGGAAACGGATCGCCGCCCACGACGGGAACGGCCGGCTGGGACCACAGGGGAATGGCGAAGGCCATGTCATCGGCTCTCAAGGTTGGGACACTCCCGAACAGCTAACCCGAAAGCCGCCGACGGACCAAGCGTCCAACCATCCGCCCTGCCCTGCAAAGCCATGTCGATTTCACTGTCGGGAAAGCGCCACCGGCAGGCCGACTCGGAGCACAACGAAGCCTAAGAACGAAGACGCCCGGTCTGGGGGGGACCGGGCGTCGGAAGCTCCGATTTGGGAACCCGCGCGCGGCAGGGGAAACCGCAGGGCGGGCGATCGGCGTCAAATCGGCGTCGACCACTTCTTGACTCTTCAAGATGGAATTTGTACGAGCGTCAACCAATGCGTTTCACGCATATCTGATATGCATATGATATCCCCCGTGCGGTTCTTGCTGACAAACGAAGGCCCTGCCCGCATTTTATCCGTTCATCCGACAATTCATCCAAAACATGGCATCCACGGTGACTGACAACGAGCGTTCCACCCCCGCCGACCGGCGGTCGCGTCTGCGCCCCGGCAAAAACGGCAAGCTCGCCCTTGGCCCCCTTCCGGAGCTCGTGGGTTACAACCTGCGCAAGGCTCAGGTCGCGGTGTTCCAGAGCTTTCAGAACGCGGTCGCTCCGCACGACATCACGCCCGGCCAGTTCGGCGTGCTGATCATGATCCGGGAGAACGAGGGGCTGTCGCAGTCCGATCTGGGCACGGCGGTCGGCATCGACCGGTCGACCATGGTCGCGGTGATCGACCGTCTCGAGTCGCGCGGCCTCGTCGTCCGCGCCCCCTCGCCCAATGACCGCCGCTCTTACGCGCTGCGCCTGTCGCCGGAAGGCCAAGCGCTGATGGACGACCTGACTCCGCGCGTCCAGGCCCACGACCAGAGCATGGTCAAGGATCTGTCCCCGGAAGAGCAGGCGCAGTTCATCGACTTCCTGCGCCGCGTGTCGCGGGCGAAGTAAGGGGCGCCGTCCCTTCCGTTCCAGGCACCGGAAACGACTATGAGCCCGCTCCGCACCGGCAATTGCCGGATGCGGGGCGGGCTTTTCTATTTGGAGTTTTCGCAGGAACGAAGGCTCTCGGGACCAAAACGAAAAAGGCTCAGCTTTTCAGCTGAGCCTTTTTAGCGGGTCTATCCCGGAAACTTAGTGGCGGAGGGAGAGGGATTCGAACCCTCGATACGCTTTTGACGTATACACACTTTCCAGGCGTGCGCCTTCAACCGCTCGGCCACCCCTCCGTAGAGGCCCGCGTTATAGCCAGAGGTTCGCGGCTATGCAAGCCTCCGTTTCACGCGGGCGACGCTTTTTTTCGTAATGCCTCAAACCACCCCGATTTCATCCACGAGTGCGCCGACCGTGCGGCACAGCAGGTCCAGATCCTGGGGGCGGGACAAGCGGTGGTCGCCGTCCTTCACCAGGGTGACGCGGACGTCTTCGCCCGTCAGCGTCTCGGCGATTCGCAGGCTGAGTTGCCAGGGAACGTCGGGGTCGCGCTGACCGTGCAGCAGGCGGACAGGACCGCCATAGGCGATGGGGCCGCGCAGCAGCAGATGGTTGCGGCCGTCCTCGATCAGGGCGCGGGTGATCGGCTGGGGTTCCGGGCCATAGTCCGACGGCCGGTTCCACACGCCCTGCTCCATGATCTGGCGGCGGACGTCGGCTTCGAAGATGTCCCACATCAGGTCTTCGGTGAAATCGGGGGCCGGCGCGATGCCGACCAGCCCGGCCACCCGCTCCGGCCGGCGGAGCGCGGTCAGCAGCATCATCCAGCCGCCCATGGAGGAGCCGACCAGGATCTGCGGCCCCTTAGTCACCCGGTCCAGCACCGCCAGAGCGTCGTCGGCCCACAGGCCGATGGTGCCGTCGGCAAAACGGCCGCTGGAGGCGCCGTGGCCTTGATAGTCGAAGCGGGTGAAGGACAGGCCGCGCTCCACCGCCCAGGCCTCCAGCGTGGTGGCCTTGCCGCCGGTCATGTCGGACATGAAGCCACCCAGGAACATGACGCCGGGCTTGCCCTGCCCGGACGGACCGGCAGGGGTGTGGTGATAGGCTATGGTCGCCGCACCGCGCGTTAGGCTATGGTGCGCGCCGCCCGGTTGGGCTGCGGTTTCGGTCATACGGTCACCTTCGACAACGGATGCCGGCCTGCGGTCGGACACCGGTTCGACGGACGCCGGCATGCCGGGGCCCGCGGCCGGTCCCGGGCCGCCCCTTGCGAGCAGCCGGCATCATGGATTTCGACCCACACCTTACCACCGACCAGTCCCCGCGCAACGCGGACACCCGTCAGGACGCCCCGGCATCGCGCTGGCAAGGCCAGTGGCCGGGCGGGCGGGCGCCGACGGTGCTGCAGGTGGTGCCGACCCTGGTCACCGGCGGGGCGGAGCGCGGCTGCATCGACATGGCGCTCGCCCTGCAGGCGGCCGGCGGCACGCCGCTGGTGGCCTCGGAAGGCGGGCCGATGGTGCGCGAACTGGACCGCGCCCGCATCACCCACCTCACGCTGCCGCTGGCATCGAAGAACCCGCTGACCATCCGCCGCAACGCCCGCCGGCTGGCCGCCATCATCCGCGAGCACAAGGTGGACATCGTCCATGCCCGCTCCCGCGCCCCGGCCTGGAGCGCGTGGCTGGCCTGCCGCGAGACCGGCGCCCGCTACATGACCACCTTCCACGCCCCCTACAATTTCGGGTCGGGGCCGGTCGGCGGCCGGCTGAAGCGCTGGTACAACTCGGTGATGGCGCGGGGCGAGCGGGTGATCGCCATCTCCGGCTTCATCCGCGACCATGTGCTGGGCAACTACCCGGTCGATCCGGCGCGGGTGCGCGTCATCCATCGCGGCATCGACCGCGCCGTCTTCGCCCCCGACCGGGTCAGCCCGACGCGGCTGGTGACGCTCGCCAAGCAATGGAACCTGCCGGACGACCGGCCGGTGATCCTGCTGCCCGGCCGGCTGACCCGCTGGAAGGGCCAGATCGTGCTGATCGACGCGCTGGCCAAGCTGGGGCGCAAGGATGTGCTGGCCCTGCTGGTCGGCTCCGACCAGGGCCGCACCGGCTACCGGGAGGAGTTGGAGAACCGCATCGCCACCAACGGCCTGCGCGGCGTGGTGCGGATGACCGATCATTGCAGCGACATGGCCGCGGCCTACCTGTTGTCGACGGTGGTCGTCTCGGCCTCGCGGGAACCGGAAGCCTTCGGGCGGGTGATCGTGGAGGCCCAGGCGATGGGCAAGCCGGTGATCGTCTCGGCCATCGGCGCCTATCAGGAAACCGTCGTCCCCGGCGAAACCGCCTGGGTGGTGCCGCCGGACGATCCCGAAGCGCTGGCCCGGGCGCTGGACGAGGCGCTGTCGCTGACCCCGGAGCAGCGCGACGCCATCGGCGCCCGCGCCATGGCCTTCGTGGCGGACCGCTACACCAAGGATCGCATGTGCGCCGATACGCTGGCGGTCTATGCGGAGTTGCTGCAACCACGCTGAGACCGGCCTGTTGACGCAATCCGACCTTCATCCCACCATCAACCGACCGGACACCATGGCCGACATCCGACAGATTTCCGGCATCGCCGAGGTCATCGACCGCTACGACGGGTTCATCCTGGACCTGTGGGGCGTTCTGCATGACGGCGAGCAGCCCTATCCCGGCGTGCCCGACTGCCTGGACCGCATGCGCGCCGCCGGCAAGACCCTGTGCCTGCTGTCCAACGCCCCGCGCCGCACCCCCGGCGTGATCGAGAAGCTCGACGGCATGGGGTTGGGGCGCGAGCGCTACCACCATGTCATGACGTCGGGCGAGGCGACCTATGAAGCCCTGCGCGACCGCGACGATCCCTGGCACGCGGCACTCGGCCGGCGGCTCTACCACATCGGGCCGGACCGCGACACCGACGTCTATGACGGGCTCGGCTATCAGGTTGCGGCAACCCCGGCGGAGGCAGACTTCGTCGTCAACACCGGCATCGTGACCTTCGGCGAGACGGTGGCGGATTATCAGCCGCAACTGGACGCCTGTCTTGCCGCCGGACTGCCGATGCTCTGCGCCAACCCGGATCTCGTGGTGATGGTCGGGCCGATGCTGGTGATCTGCGCCGGCACGCTGGCTGCCCGCTACGCGGAGATGGGCGGCGACGTTCGCCAGCACGGCAAGCCCCATGCCCCGGTCTACGAGCGCTGCTTCAAGCTGCTGGGCATCGCGGATAAAAGCCGCATCCTGGGGGTGGGCGACAGCCTGCGCACCGATGTCGCCGGCGCCAACGCCGCCGGGATCGACGTGGCGCTGGTCACCGCCGGCATCCACCAGGAGGAACTGGGCGGGGCGGCCTGGGGCGAGGCGGTGGACCCGGTCAACCTGCGGGCGCTGGCCGGTGCCACCGGCCACATGCCGACCTATGCGGTGCCAAGCCTGCGCTGGTGAGCATTCGTTGCGCTCGGGCGGGGCACCCGCCCCGTCAGTCCATCGGAACCGCGTCGTCCAGCGCCCTGCGCAGGAGGGGCGACGGACCGTCTTCCGAAAAGCCGCGGCTGCCGATGGCGGTGCGGAAATAGCTGACGATGAACACGCGGATGGAGGCGGTCAGGTTCGCCTCCCCCCGCCGTTCGTCGATCCGGCTGCAAATCTCGTTCAAGCTCAGCCGTTCACGCTCGCAGATTTCCTTCAGCGAGTCCCAGATGTACGGCTCCATCCTGAGGCTTGTTCGGCGCCCGCTCACCTTCACGTTGCGGCAGAGCAGCCCCGGCCCTTCCTTACCTCCGCCCGTGCCCGCCATGGGAATTCCCGTTCCTCATCCGTTGCGCGTTCCACCCGCCTAGGTTCGGGCCAATACATCCATTTGTGTGACGATATTGCAAGTGGCGTGTGCCATCCAAGTCCATTTCGACCCACGGCTGCGGTTCGGCGCGACAATCGGGCGCAGGCGGGTATCGTCTCCAACCGCAGACCGGCAGGTTGCCGGGAAAAGCCGCTTCCCTTGGCTCACACCTTCGCTATACCAGTGCCGAGTCATTCCTGCGGGAATCGGGCGGACACCGATGGGGCGGCACGGCCTGAGCGGACGGGCCGGGCGGTGGAAGAGGAAGGATCGGCGATGAAGCGACCGGGAAACGGACGATTCGCAGGCTGTGTCGCGGCCTGTGCCATCGCTGCCCTGTTGGCCGGCGGAGTCGCTCCTGCCCTGCCCTTCGGATATGCCGAGGCCGCGGAAGCCGTCCTCGCTGAACAGATTCCGGAAGCCGTCCTCCGTGCGCGCATCGAGGCGATGCTGCCGGCGCCCTGGCGCATCGAATCGTTGATGGTGGAGCCGCTGTCCAACGCGGCCGCTCAATCGATGGAACCGCAGGCGGCGGCGCGGGCGACCGCAAAGCTGGTGCTGGGCGCCCCGACCTATCTGGTCGACAGCCGCGAAGGGCCGGTGACCTTCCTGCGCCCGGCGGCCGATGCCGGTCTCGTCAAGAGCTGGGTCGCGACCGCGCTCGGCGCCCGCGGGGCCAATGGCTGGACGGTCACGCTGACGCCGCAGGACCCCGGCCTGCTCGACGGCATCGGCAAGCCCGCTTCGGAACTGCCCGGCCGCACCGTGGTGCTGGGCACGGCCGAAGCAAGGAGCCTGCGCGAGCAGTTGGACCGCGACGCCGCACAACGGCTGGCCGACGACACCGAACGCCGCCGGCGCGAAGAGGAACGGCTGGCCCAGCAAACCGCCGCGGCCAGGGCCGAGGCGGCCCGTGCCGAGACGGAACGCCGGGCGGTAGAGGCGCGCATCTCCCAGCTGGCGGACCTGCGGGGCAAGCTGGCCGGCACCGACCGCGCGGTGCGGTTGGCCGCCTTCGAAGCGGCGCTGGGCGGCAACGACCCGGCACTGCGCCAGACGGCGATGGAGGCGGCGCTGCAAAGCCGCGATCCGGTGGTCGCCAATCTGGCGCTGAAGGACTGGATCGCCCGCCGCCGCGCCGTGCCGGTCCAGCTCTACGCCACCAAGGAGGACCCGAGTTCCGAGGTGGTCGTTCAAAATCTCGGGCCGTTGACCCTGGAGATCGACGGCTTCAGCCCGGTCAACGGGGCGCTGGCCGGCAAGATGGGCGCCCCCGGCTACAGCATCGCGCGGCCGTCCAGCATCGTCGGCACCCTGGCGCAGACCGAACTGGCGGTGAACTCCTTCGGCTGCGCCCTGACCCTGCGGCTGACCGAACACCGGACGCTGGACGGGCTTCTGCGCTGCCAGACCCTGCCGACGCTGATCGCCCGCATCACGCTTGACTGAGGGGCGAGAGACGATGGGCGACGCGTTTCCGAAAGGGCTCCGGCGGATCGCAGCGCTGTCCCTGCTGCTGGCCGCCCCCTCCGGTGTGCTGGCCCAGATGCCGGCGGAGACACCGGCCGAGCGCTTCACCCCGCCCGCCGCCCCGATCGTCTCCCTGCCACGCCTGACCCCGGCACAGCCCGTTTCGCCTTTGCCCAATCCCGCCGTGCTCTGGGAACATCCGCCGGAGGTGCCCGCCCCGCTGTCGCCGGTCAGCCCGCAGGCCGGCCCGGCACCCACCCCGATCCGGATGCCCACTCCCGCGGCGAGGGCACCGGAGCCGAAGCCTGCCGATCTCCAGAACACCGACCGAAGGACTGCCGGAACGGGACAGGCTTTGGCCGCCGTTCCTCCCCTGCCGCCGGTGAAGCCGCAGCCCGAACCCGCCGCCCAGGCGGCACCGAAAGGGCTGGAGAAGACCGCTGCCGCCCGGCGGACGATGGTCGCCACCGCCGGCATCTACCTGCGCGCCACGCCGGACGCCAAAGGCCGCGTCCTCGATACCGTGGAGAAAGGCGACCGCGTGGACGCCTTCGGCGCGCCGGTGAACGGCTGGCAACGGGTGGGCCGGGCCGGCAAGCCGCAGGGCTACGTCACCAGCGCCTACCTGACGGAGGTCGCGGCCGACCGCGGCGAGCCAGCCTCCCCGACCAAACCCGGCCGCTATGCCAAAGCCGACCGGGAGGACCGCGGCTGCGCCCTGCCCGGCGACCTGCCCAGGGTCCAATCGGAGCGGGCGCAGACCACCCGCCTGCCCCAAGGAACCGTCGCCCGGCTGCGCGCCGCCGGCAATTTGCGCGTCGCCCCGGTCTGCGATGCCAAGGTGCTGGACGTGCTGGATGCGGGCGAGCGTGTGACGGTGATGGAAGCCGTCGGCGGCTGGTACAAGGTCGGGCAGAAGGGCAAGGCGCTGGGCTATGTCGGCGCGGCGCTGCTCGCCCCCGCCAAACGCTGAAGGGGCTGCGCCGGAAAGCGGTACCAAGCTACCCGGAAGGTCACGCCGCGGCCCTCCGTGAAGGGGCTTGTTCGCCCGTGAAAAAGGATTCTACAACAAGGGGGAGGCCGAACTGTCGCGGACGAACGGAGCCCCTTCAAAAATGAGCCGGGGCGCGCCCGTTTCCTCCGACGGTTCGACCACCCCCGCCGGCCATGCGGCGCCGGTCAGGCCGGGCGGGGGCGCGAAGCACGACCGGGACAAGGATCCACACGATGTCGACCCAACACAAGCAAGCCATGGATGCGGTCCTGCAGGCCGCCGCGCACGACATCGTCGCCACCCTGCAGGAGCGGGACATCACCGACCGCCACAGCGAGGAAGGGGACCTCGTCGTCCTCGACGTCGCCATCCTGCATGCCTACCGCATCTTCATGCGCATCTGCGAGGAGAACGGCCTGGAGGTCGACGCCGGCTATTTCGCCGACCTCGCCGCCGATCTGGCCGAGGAAGTGGCGCAGGACCAGGATTACGACGACTGAACCCGGGAGAGTGAGTTCGAGACCCGAATGCCCCCGCCCCTCCCCGCGCAGCATGGGAAGGGCGGGGGCACTTCCTTTTGTGAAAGCCCTGCCAAGTGCCCCATCCCACCCCTGACGTGGCCCCGGCCATGGTCCCTGACGTGGCGATCGTCGGCGCCGGCCCCGCCGGGCTGATGGCGGCGGAGATCGCTGCCGGCGCCGGTCTGCGGGTCGCCGTGTTCGACCACACGCCCACCCCGGCGCGCAAGCTGCTGCTGGCCGGGCGCGGCGGGCTGAACCTGACCCATTCGGAACCGCTCGACCGCTTCCTGCCGCGTTATGGCGCCGCCGAGCCGCTGTTCCGCCGTCTGCTGGCCGGTTTCTCGCCCGACGACCTGCGCGGCTGGGCCGCCGGACTGGGCATCGAAACCTTCGTCGGCAGCAGCGGCCGCGTCTTCCCGGTGCAGATGAAGGCCTCCACCCTGGTCCGCGCCTGGCTGCGGCGGCTGGACGGGCTTGGCGTCACCCTGCACAGCCGTCATCGCTGGACCGGCTGGGACGAGAGCGGCGCCCTGACCTTCCGGCACGGTGAGGAGACCGTCACCGTCGCCCCGCGCGCCACCCTGCTGGCCTTGGGCGGTGCGAGCTGGCCGCGCACCGGCTCCGACGGCGGCTGGGTTCCGCTGCTGGAAGGGCTGGGGGTGGAGGTGGCACCGCTTGTGCCCTCCAACATGGGTTTCGAGGTGCCCTGGTCCGATCACCTGCGCGACCGCTTCGCCGGCCAGCCGGTGAAGAGCGTCGGCTTGTCCGCTGCCGGTCGCCGGTTGAAGGGCGAGTTCGTCATCACCGACACTGGGATCGAAGGCGGTGCCGTCTATGCGCTGAGCGCCCCGCTCCGCGACGCCATCGCCGCCGAGGGCTGGGCGACCCTGACCCTGGACCTGCTGCCGGACATGGCCGAGGCCGAACTGGTCAAGCGCCTGCGCCGCCGCGGTGCGGAGTCGCTGTCCACCTTCCTGAAGAAATCGCTGTCCTTGACCGGCCCGCGTGCCGCCCTGCTGCGCGAGTTCGCCCCTGCCGCCGACCTGACCGACCCGGTGGCACTGGCCCGCCAGATCAAGGGGCTGGCGGTGGTGCTGACCGGAGTCCGGCCAATCGAGCGCGCCATTTCCTCGGCGGGCGGCGTCCGCCTGCCGGAACTGGACGAGCGGCTGATGCTGACCCGCCGTCCGGGCCTGTTCCTGGCCGGCGAGATGCTGGACTGGGAGGCGCCGACCGGCGGCTATCTGCTGCAGGGCTGCTTCGCCATGGGTGTCGCAGCCGGCAAGGGCATGGTGGAGTGGCTGGGGCAGCAGTGAAGACACACAGTCCTGCAAGGCTCCAGCATCCTCCTACCGGCCTTGAGCAACCAGAGCGTCGAGTGCCGCTATCACTCGGATGTGCTCGCCATCACGGTTGGTGATCGATGGTCCGAGCAGCTTGGCGGGAATTGTCGCCATCTGAAGCGGGTTCATCAACACCGTGATGTTCTCCACGGCGAATGCCGGATTGAGCGTCCGATCATGGTAGGAAATCTCGCTGGCGAGAACCAACGGCACCATCACCGGATCGGTGCGATCCTCCCAACGGTCACTCTGCACGACCAAGAGATAGGGAATAACCGTTCTGCTTCGCCCTGGATTGCGATGCACGTCGAACTGCGCCATCAGCGGTCCTGGTCTTCCGGCATGAAATCCCGGTTCCATTCGTCCGCGAAGTGCCCGTGCTTCTCGTCGAATGCGTTCCAGGCCGCAACGACCTTGCGCCGATGCGCCAGATCGTCATCCCGTTTCCGCCGCTCATCCTGCATCCAGGCGGCCAAGAGTGTCTCTATCGTACCCGACAGGTTGTCGGTGTAACCTTGGGCGAGCCGCAGCAGATCCTCGTTGAGGGTAATGTCGACGCGCTGCTTGGATGCCTGTGCATCATAGCCCGCATCCCTTTTGCCGATATGGCTCATGCCATCCTCTGCTGCTTTTCCTCCGTATGGTGATGCGGCTTTCGCCCGGTGACAAGCACCGCAAGAAAAAAGGGCCGCCCCATCGGGACGGCCCTTCTTTTTCAATCCCGCAACCGCTTAGTAGCGGTAGTGGTCCGGCTTGTACGGGCCGGCGGTCGGCACGCTGATGTAGGCGGCCTGCTTGTCGGTCAGGGTGGTCAGCTTGGCGCCGATCTTGTCCAGATGCAGGCGGGCGACCTTCTCGTCCAGGTGCTTGGGCAGGACGTAGACCTTGTTCTCGTAGTTGGCGGCGTTGGTCCACAGCTCGATCTGGGCCAGCACCTGGTTGGTGAAGCTGGCGCTCATCACGAAGCTGGGGTGGCCGGTGGCGCAGCCCAGATTGACCAGACGGCCCTGGGCCAGCACGATCAGGCGCTTGCCGTCGGGGAAGACGACCTCGTCGACCTGCGGCTTGACCTCTTCCCAGACCAGATTGCGCAGGGCGTCGATCTGGATCTCGCTGTCGAAGTGGCCGATGTTGCAGACGATGGCGCGGTCCTTCATGGCCCGCATGTGGTCGATCGTGATGACGTCGACGTTGCCGGTCGCGGTGACGAAGATGTCGCCCTGCGGAGCGGCATCCTCCATCGTCACGACCTGATAGCCTTCCATCGCGGCCTGCAGCGCGTTGATCGGGTCGATCTCCGTCACCAGGACGCGGGCGCCCTGCGAGCGCAAGCTTGCGGCGGAACCCTTGCCCACATCGCCATAGCCGGCGACCACGGCGACCTTGCCGGCGACCATGACGTCGGTGGCGCGCTTGATGCCGTCGACCAGCGACTCGCGGCAGCCATAGAGGTTGTCGAACTTCGACTTGGTGACGCTGTCGTTCACGTTGATGGCCGGGACCTTCAGCGTGCCCTTCTTCATCATCTCATACAGACGATGGACGCCGGTGGTGGTCTCTTCCGACAGGCCGCGGACGCCGTCCAGCATCTCCGGATACTTGTCGTGCATGATCTGGGTGACGTCGCCGCCATCGTCCAGGATCATGTTCGGGGTCCAGCCGTCCGGACCGCGCAGGGTCTGCTCGATGCACCACCAGAACTCCTCCTCCGTCTCGCCCTTCCAGGCGAAGACCGGGATGCCGGCGGCGGCAATGGCGGCGGCGGCCTGATCCTGGGTGGAGAAGATGTTGCAGGAGGACCAGCGCACGGTGGCACCGAGCGCGGTCAGCGTCTCGATCAGCACGGCGGTCTGGATGGTCATGTGCAGGCAGCCGACGATGCGGGCACCGGCCAACGGCTTGCTATCGCCGAACTCGGACCGCAGGGCCATCAGGCCCGGCATCTCGGTCTCGGCGATGGTGATCTCCTTGCGGCCCCAGTTCGCGAGGCTGATGTCCTTGACCTTGTAGTCCGTGAATTCGGCGGCCATGAGGGATGACTCCTGGTGGGCGGTGACGGTTCGGGAAGCGGAGATACAGGCGCGCCGGATCCCCGGCCCTGCCGCTGTAATTGGCGAAGGGTGTATCAGCGGTTCCGGAACCATGCAAGCATAAAGATATCTTTATGTTTGCTCGGTATGTTCATCGAACCAAGCACTGGCAGCGCTTTTGTTCGCTTTACGTTCCAATCAGCCACGACTAAGCTGCCGCCATGGATGAGATCAAGCGACCGCCGATCAAGGGCCGTGGCGCGGTGAGCAACGCCACCGGCCGCTTCGAGAGCGAGACCCGCGTCCTGACCGACGACGGCTGGACCGGCTATGCATCCGGCGGGAACGAGGCGCTGACCGATCCGGTGCGCACCACCGTCTCCCCGGCCTCGGCCAAGTCGATCATCGCGCGCAACGAGTCGCCCGACGTCGCCTTCGACCAGTCGGTGAACCCGTACCAGGGCTGCGAGCACGCCTGCATCTACTGCTTCGCCCGCCCGACCCATGCCTATCTGAACCTGTCGCCGGGGCTGGATTTCGAGACGAAGCTGTTCGCCAAGCGCAACGCGGCGGATTTGCTGGCGAAGGAGTTGCGGGCGAAATCCTATGTCTGCCAGCCGCTGGCGCTGGGCGCCAACACCGACGCCTACCAGCCCATCGAGCGGACCGAGGGCATCACCCGGCGCGTGCTGGAGGTCTGCCGCGACTTCAACCAGCCGGTCAGCATCATCACCAAATCGGCGCTGGTGCTGCGCGACCTCGACATCCTTGCGCCGATGGCGGCGCAGGGACTGGCCTCGGTGGCGATCTCCGTCACCACGCTGGATCGTGACCTCGCCCGGGTGATGGAACCGCGGGCCAGCACGCCGCCGCGCCGGCTGGAGACCATCAGCACCCTGGCGGAGGCCGGCGTACCGGTCGCGGTCCTCGCCAGCCCGATGATCCCGGCGCTGAACGACCATGAACTGGAGGCGATCCTGGAGGCGGCGGCCGGCGCCGGGGCGACTGCCGCCAGCTATATTCTGCTGCGTCTGCCGCTGGAGATCGCCACCCTGTTCGAGGAGTGGCTGCGCACCCACGTCCCCAACCGCGCCGACCGCGTGCTGAGCCTGATGCGGCAAAGCCGCGACGGCGCGCTCTACCGCTCCGGCTTCGGCACGCGGATGAAGGGCACCGGTCCTTACGCCGAGCTTCTGCGCCACCGTTTCAAGCTGGCCTGCAGGAAGCACGGGCTGGGCGACCGGAATTGGCGGCTCGACTGTAGCCGCTTCCGGGTGCCGCCGGCCGCCGGGGACCAGTTGTCGCTGTTGTGACCGTCAGGAGCGGCGGGGCATCTTGCCCAAGGGCGACAGCGGATCGGCCGATTTGGAAACGGCGGATAGCGGAAGTCGGCCGGTCGCCAGCATCGCCATCACCAGCGCGGGATGGGCCGGGCCGGCGGTATCGTGGCCGGAATGATCGGCCTGCCCGGTGCCGGCGTCCTCGTTCAGCGCCTCGTTGATGCGGGCGAAGGCTTCGATATCGTTGATGTGCAGCATGGTCCGTACCCCTCGGCTTCGACTTTTGTGCGTCGCAGCAAAAACGAAGGTAACAGCTCTGCCCTCGAATGATCTCATGTGCGGCGCTTTGACGCGGCCTTTTTAACGGGCCGGTTCGCGAACCGCCAGCATAAGCCCGAATCCGATCACGAAGAAAGCGAGAACCGTCGCCATGCCGACACGCTGGCTGGCGAAGGCCTGGGTCGCCAGCCCGAACAGCAGCGGGCCGAAGAAGCCGACGAAGCGCCCGGTCAGGCTGTAGAGCCCGAACATCTCGCCCGCCATTCCCGGCGGGGCCAACCGCGCCATCATCGAGCGTCCCGCCGCCTGCGCGGGTCCGAAGAACAGCCCCAGCCCCAGCGCGAAGACCCAGAACCACAGCCGCTCCGTCGCCAGCAGCAGCGGCACGCTGCAGAACGACATGCCGGCCAGCGCGATCAGGATCACCGGCTTGGCCCCCGCCCGGTCGTCCATCCAGGCGAAGCCGATGGCCCCCGCCCCCGCCACCACGTTCAGCACGATGGCGAAGACCAGGATCTCCTCGAAACTCATGCCGAAGGTGCCGGCGGCGAAGATGCCGCCGAAGGCGGTGATGGTGTTGATGCCGTCGCGGTAGAAGGCGCTGGCGATCAGGAAGCGCATCACCTGCCGGTAGCGCCGGGCTTCGCGCAACGTGGCGACCAGCGTCGCCACCCCGTCCCGCGCCGCCCGCAGCAGGCCCTGGCCGGTGGAGGGCTCGTCCGGCACCCACAGGAAATAGGGCAGTGCGAAGACGCCGTACCACACGGCGGCCAGCAGCGCAGTGGCGCGGACATTCGCCTGCTCGCCCCAATCCGCCCATTGCAGTCCGAACAGGCCGAACAGCGGGGCCGGCGCCTGGACGAAGCCGACCAGCGCCAGGACGAGGCAGGCCAGCCCGCCGAAATAGCCGATGCCCCAGCCCCAGCCCGACACCCGGCCCAGCAGCCGCTGCGGCACCAGCCCCGGAAGGGTGGCGTTGTAGAAGACATTCGCCAACTCGAACGACACGGTTGCGATCACCACACAGGCGAGCGCAAAGGCGGCATCGGCCGGATCGGGCCTGACCCACCAGAGCGCGACCGTGAAGACCACGGTCACCAGCGTGAACAGGGCCATCCAGGGCTTCCGCCGCCCCGCCCGGTCGGCGATGGCGCCCAGCACCGGGCTGAGCAGCGCGATGGCGACGCCGGCCGCGGTCATCGCTGCCCCCCAGCGCGCGGTGCCCTCCACCGGGTCGCCGACAACGCCGCGGGCGAAATAGACCGAGAAGACGAAGGTCGTGATGATGGTGTTGTAGGCGGAATTCGCCCAGTCGTAGAGACACCAGGAGGCGATGGCGCGGCGGGAGGGGGCGGCTTCGCTCAAACGCCCTCACCCCCCATCAACCCGTCGATCCCGAAGGAGATCTGGTTGTTGTCGTAGCGGGCGACGATGCGCAGGTGGTCGCCGGCCGACAGGGCGATCGGCTTTTCCAGGAAGGTCATCGCCTGCTTCCAGTGGTTGGTGCGGGCGCGGCTTTCCGACTTGTAGACCACCTCGTCGTCCATGAAGAGGTCGAACCAAAAGGCGACACCGTGGCAGGTGCCGGCGGTGACGATGGTCACGTCGATCACCCGCTCGCCTTCCTCCGGCATGTTGCGGGTGAAGTCGAAATCCAGCGCAGTGAAAGGCTTAGACAGCGGGGTGTGGGCATCAGCGCCGAGGTCGATCTGCTGATAGCCGGGGGAGCGGAAGACGTCGAAGCTGCCCATGTCGAAGCCGTCGATGGTCTCCACCGGGTTGATGCGCGCCAGCTCCGGCGTTTCCACCAGCACGGCGTAGACGGTGGAGGCGCGCGGGATGATGGCGCCGCCCGGCTTCACCAGATGGGTGCGGGCATGCTGCAGCACCGACAGCATGCGCGGGGCCAGCATGCCGATGTTGATCAGTTCGGACACAAAAACGTCGGCCTTCTCCGGCAGGTCGCCGCCTTCCCCCACCGTCAGCTGGGTGGACAGGCGCGGCACCACGTCGATGCGGTCGGCATAGCCGTTGCGCGCCACCGTCTCCTTGGCGACGCGGGCCAGGATCGGGTTGACCTCGCAGGTCACCACCTTCTTCGCTCCCGCACGTGCCGCCATCATGGCGACGATGCCGGAGCCGGTGCCGATCTCCAGCACAAGCGAATCGGGCTTCACCGCCCGTTCCAGCGACTGCTTGTAGGCTTCGTTCCGCTCGAAATCGTTGATCATCGGCAGGTGCCAGCCGGGCACCGCGTTGGAGTAGATCAGCCGGCGGGTGAACTTCACCATGGGGTGGTCGGGCGCCTGCTCGCGCGCCGCCTCGATCACCTCGATGGCTTCCGCCGCGCGGTCCAGGCTCTGCAGCACATGGGCGAGGCCGACCTGGGCGGGGACGAAGCGCGGCGCGGCGGCGAGCACGGTGCGGAATTCCGCCTCCGCCTCCGCCAGCCGGCCGCGGGTGGAGAGCAGTTCGGCCAAGCTGTAATGGACGTCGAGATAGTCGGGGGCCTGCTCCAGCGCGGTGCGGAAATGCTGTTCCGCCTCCTCCAACTCGCCCAGTTCGCGCAGGGTTGCGGCGAGGAAATGGTGCATCTCCGGCGCCTCCGGCCGGAGGTCGAGGGCGATGCGGAAACAGTCCGCCGCCTCCTCCAGCCGGCTTTGCGCCTTCAGCGCGTTGCCGAGGTTGCCGTGCAGTTCCGGCAGGCGCGGGTTGATGGCGAGGCCGGCGCGGAACGCCTCCTCCGCCTCCGCCGCGCGGCCCTGCTGGAAGAGCAGGCTGCCGCGGCTGTTGTGGAAGGACGGGTCGTTGCCGTTCTCCGCGATGGCTTGGGCGAACAGAGTCAGCGCATAGTCGGGATGGTCGGTGTGGGCGGCGACCAGCCCCAGCAGATGCAGCGCCTGGGCATTGTGCGGATCCGTCACCAGGATTGCCCGGCAGACATCCTCCGCCCCCGCCAGATCGTTGCTGCGGAAACGCTTGGCCGCGTCGATCAGGGTCGGGGCGGGGGTGTCGGTCATCGCGGCGGCTCCAAAGACGGCGGGTACGGCGGGAACACGAAAAGATCGCCGCACCATACCGGGAATTGCCGCCCCGCTACAGCCTTTCAATCCGGCCCCCGATCGGATCGGGGCCATTGCGTACGCGCGATCATCACGCGATTCATGCTCGTAAAGAGAGAGAAAGAAGCTGAGTGAATGACGGTTGGACGAAGGAAGAGCGGGTTTTCCGGTGTGATGGAGGCGACTCTGCTGCTGGCGGGCTGCGCCACGGCGGAGATGGCGGGCGAACCCGTCGCCAACGGAGAGTTCGCCAGGGCGGCGGCGGAGCGGCGATTCGAGGCGGGGCGGACCTGCACAGCCACCTGAACCGGCACCGTCTGTGCCGAGAGCTACATGCGGATGGCGGTGCGCACGTCTGAGTCGGCAAGCACCGGGGCGGCGGTCAGCGACAGGACAGGAAGGATAAGCACCAGAAATCGGATCATGGTGGGCTTCCACGCAGTAGGGTGAAACGGACGATGCCCGTTCCACCCCAGTCCCGACGTGGTCGTCGTGGCAATCTTCTGCGACAAATCAACGGGAAAACCGACACGGGTAGTGGACCAGATTGAACGCCGATCCACAACCGTGCAGTTCATCAGCCAGCAGCCCGAACACTTGACCACTCAGCATTGTCAGTGATGACGGGAACCATCATCATGCGCCTACAGCAATATATCGAAAAATCCAGTTTTTACTTACGCCTTTACATAGTTTTCAATAGCATCATTGACTTTATTTCTGAAGTTAAGCGGATTATCGATATTGGGAATTGGAGTTGCACTTAAGCCGGACCCTGAAACGATAACTGAGCCTTCTCCCCACAGCCGGCCAACAATTCCCTGCCTGACTTGAATGCTATCAACCTTTTCGAGGCGTTGTTCAATCGTATTCCGGCGAACTACGCCAAATTTCGCAACAACGCGTTTGTTCGTTACGGCGAGCTCAGTAGTGGACTTCTTAAGGAAAGCCCATACAACGAGCAAGGCACCAAGAATAAAAAATGGCCAAGCAGCGAACCCCACGATAAGAACAAGCACGGGAAAGACGAAAACTGACCAATGAATTTCCGCCTCATACACTATATCCTCACCTTTAGTAAGATTTTCTCGCACGTAGCTCATTGTTATCTCCGGTGATTAACTTAATTTGAACTCAGTCTATCCGGATAAAAACCTACCCCCTATGAAAATAAGGCTGACAAATTGCCGCACACCAAAAAGTTGATGCCGAGAAGGCTGCGATATGTAGCTCAGCGCCAATCTAGATTCGACCATTGTTTATCAGAGATTAAGCTGCTGTTACGCGAAACGGCCGTTTCGAAAATCATCATTGAGCCTTTTCGGGCCGGTCGAGACAGGCGCGCTCATTACACCTCAGGGGCATCATGTAAACTTCGACTCTGCGCGTTTTCAGGACTTCTGTCTCTTGTGGCGGGGTGCTTTGAGCATGTCTCCCACGGGAGACGACATCTCAAAACGCTGCCAACGCTCCACCAACTGTTGGTTGAGGTTGCCCGCTCTAACGCTCCTCCGCATTCTCCCAGCCCCAGCGGCTCCAGGCGCCGTCGAGGAAGGCGGTCAGGCGCGGGCCGGCGGGGAGGCCGGAACAGGACAGCAGCGACGGGGCGACCCGGCCGGCGCCGCGGGTCCACCACAGGCTGGCATCCTCACCCAGCGGACCGGACAGACGGTTCAGCAGGGCGCGGGTCGCGGCGCTGACGCGCTCCGGCTCCGGACGGCCGAGGATGGCGAGGCGGGCCGGCAGCCCCTCCACGTCGGCACCGGCGCGGCAGGCGTCCGCCGCCAGCGCCTCGGCACGGGACAGCCACGCGGCACAGGCGGCGGGGGCGTCGGCGATGTCGAAGCCGGCGGGCAGGCCGGCGGCCATGGTGAAAGGATACTGGCGGCCGACCCGGTCGGTGCTGGGCATCCACACCCCCACCAGCGGGGCGGCGCCGCACAGGCCGGCGGACAGGGCGAAGCGCCAGACCGGAGCCTGGGCGAACAGCGCGTCCCACTCGCCGCCCAGCCGCTGCCCGGCCTCGCCCAGGGCGACCGACAGCCAGCGGTCCCAGGGGCCGAGAACCGCCCCCGGCAGACCGTGGCCGACGAAATCGCCGCGCGCCGGCACCTTGCCATGGAAGCCCATCACCGGATCGGCGCCGCGCGGCGTGCCGAAGGATCCCATCATGGCAGCGAGGCCCGATCGTTTTGAGGCATGGGCTGGGCCATGGGTGGGGCCATGGGATGGGGGACGGATTGAGCCAGCACCTCCTCGATACGGGCGACCAGCGCCTCGTCGGGCGGGACCGGGGCGAAGCCGACGGCGAACAGGGCGGCCAGATGGTCGCCCAGCGCGCGGCGCGCCGCCTCGTTGGCCGGGCCGGGAAGCGTGCGCTGCCAGTCCAGCGCCACCCATTCCGCCAGCGCTCCGGCATCCATCGGCTCCGCCCCGCCGACCATCCGGTAGATGCGCAGGGTCTGACGCAGCTGGTCGGGCAAGGCCCAGTCGGCGCGCAGCCGTTCCTCCAGCCGCAGGGCGATGCGGGCGAGGAACTGGGTGCGCAGGGCGCGGCGGTAGGCCTCCTGCGCCGGGCCGGCGATGCGCCCGCCCTGGTACAGGCCGCCGGCCAGCGCGGGCTCGGCCCAGCTGTGCGCCGTGTCGAAGGCCAGCGGCAGGGTGCGCATGGCGTCCAGAGCCGGCAGGATCGCCGCCGGGTCGGCATCGTCGACGCGGATCAGGGAGCGTGGCGGCGTGTCGAGCGGGCGCAGCGCCGCCTCCGCCGCCGCCGCCCCGGCATCGGCGCGCTCCAGCAGGGCGGCGTTGCCGCGGGCGCTGACCAGCCACCAGCCGCCGACCAGAAGGCCGAGCATCAGCGCAGCGGCGGCGGACAGGGCGCTCCGGCGGCGGCGGGCGCGCTCCACCGCCCGGTCGCGCTGGGCGAGGTTGGCTTCAGGGAAGACGACGTCGGGCAGCAGGCGGTCGAGGAAATAGGTGGAGACGCGGACGGACGGGTCCGGCTCCAGCAGGGCGAGCGCCCCGCCGGTCTGGGTGGCGCTTGTCAGGTAGAGGCCGCGCAGACGGGGCGTCTCCTCTCCATGTTCGGAGCCGAAGACGGTGTCGACGATGTCGGCCAGCGCCGGTTCCAGCTCCGCCACGCGCAGCGGCAGGGCGAAGGCGTCGCCGCGGCGGCGCAGGTCCGGTTCCTGATGCAGCCGGTCGAGCAGCCGTTCGTCCAGCCGCCGCACCAGCCCGGCATAGAGATCGCGGAACACCGGCAGCGGGCTGGCGGCCGATTTGATGGCAGATTTGGCGGCCGGTTCGTCCGCGGGCAGGGTCAGGCCCCAGACCTGCGAACGCGCCTCGCGGTCCAGCGGATCGAAGAAGGTGGTGAAGCCGTCCAGCAGGTCGGCCTTGGTCAGCAGCAGATAGACCGGCAGCCGCACCCCCAGCTGCACCCGCAGCTCGTTCAGGCGCTGGCGGATCAGGATGGCGTGGTTGCGCCGCTCCGCCCCGTCCCAGCTTGCCAGGTCCGGCAGGCTCAGCGTCAGCAGGACGCCGTTGGCGGGCTGGAGCGGCCGGTGCTCCTTCAGCAGGTCGAGCAGGCCGGACCACACCCGCCCGTCCACCGCGCGCCGGCTGTCCTGGGTGGTGTAGCGGCCGGCGGTGTCGATCAGCACGGCGCGGTCGGTGAACCACCAGTCGCAGTTGCGGGTGCCGGCAAGCCCGGCCAGCGGCTCCACGACGACGCCGTCCGCCGCAGTGGCACCCAATCCGGCGCCCAATCCGGCATTCGCCAGCGCCGTCGTCTTGCCCGAACCGGGGGCGCCGATCACCAGATACCAGGGCAGCTGGTAGAGGTAACGGCCGCCGCGCCGCTTGCGCAGCCGCGCCAGCACCGCATCCATCCGCCTGCGCACCGTGGCGATCTCTTCCAGCGAGGCCTTCAGCTCCGGATCGCCGGTGGCGGCCAGCGCTTGCAGCAGGCGGACGTTTGCGGCGCGCTCGCGGGCGTCGATGCGGCGGTTGACCGCCACCCATCCGGCGAGCGCCAGGACGAGGGGCAGCAGCCGGACGCTCCAGTCGGCCTGGACGGTGGGCAGCAGATGGGGGGCGAAGGACGCGGCCAGCCGCGGCAGCAGCAGCCAGCCGGCCAGCCCCAGCGCCAGCGCGCCGGTCAGCGACAGCGCCCAGCGGGTGCGGGCGGAGCGGTGGGGCGACGGGACGGCGGCGGGTTTGCGGCGGCGCTTGGGCGGTGCGCCTGCCTTTGCGGGACGGGGATCGGCCATGGCGGGCGCCCTATTGCGGATAGAGGCGGATGTCGATCCGCCGGTTGGCGTCGCGCCCGGCGGGCGTGTCGTTCAGGGCGACGGGCTCCCGGTCGCCATGGCCTTCGGCCGACAGGCGCGTGGGGGCCATGCTGCGCTCCAGCAGCTTGCGCACCGCTTCGGCGCGGGCATCGGTCAGGACCTGGGCGGTGGGCAGCCGGCCTGTGGGCGGGGTCTGGTCATCGGTGTGGGCGACCACCAGGACGCTGCCGGGCTCCGCCGCCAGAGTCTGGCCCACCCGTTCCACGATGGCGCGGTGGCGGGCCTTCACCGCCTCGCTGCCGGTGGCGAACATCGCCGCCGCCGGGATGCGGATCACCAGGGCGCCATCCTCCCCCGCCAGAACCTCGACGGCGCCGATGCGGATTTCCGGAGCGAGCTGGCCGGTGATGCGGGCGATCAGGGCGGGGCCGGCGGTGGGCGGCGGCGGCGGCGGGACCAGCCGCGCGATCTCGATTGGGCGGTCGGGCAGCAATGCTTCGATGCGGGCGGCCACCGGCACCGCCTGCCGGTCGAGGGTGCCGGCGAGATGGACATAGAGGCCGGACAGGCCCAGAGCCACCGCCGCCCAGAGGATCCAGCCGGACACGGCAGCGCCCAGGCTGCCCCCCAGCGGGCGGAACGGCTCCGCCACCCCGGCCCAGGCCGGCGACAGCTCCGCCGCCACGTCGCCGCGGGCGCGGCGCAGGATGCGGTACAGCTCGTCGCGCAGGCGGGCGAGGTCGTGGGCGCCGCCGGGCTTGTCGCGGAACCGCCCCTCGAAGCCCAGCGACAGGCAGGCGTAGAACAGCTCCAGCGTATGGCGGTGGCGGCGCGGGTCGCCCAGCATGCCGTCGAGCAGGTCGAAGAAGCGCACCCCGGCACCGGGTTCCGCCACCGAGGCTCCGCCATGGCCGGCGGCGCGGGCGACGTCGTCGAGGGTGGCGGACAGCGCGACACGCGCGGCGGCGATGTCGTCCGGGTCGAGGCCGGCGGTGGCGGCCTCGCGGTTGAACCGCTCCAGCGCTGCTGCTGCGGCGGCGCGCGGAGATTCTGCGAGGGCGCGGTCGCGCAAGCTCCCGGCAAGCGCCAGCACCGGGGCGGCGACGGTCAGCAGCGGGTTGAGGGAGTCGCGGCGGAGCGGAGGCGGATCGGGGGTGCCCGCAGCGGGCGGGGGGGCGGCCTCCACCAGCAGTTCCGCTCCATCCACTCTTTCGTCCGCCTGCATGTCTCGTCCGCTGTGGGGAAATTCGAGGGGAGGTATAGCAGCGCCGGGGCGTTGGGGGGAACCTGGGGGTGGGAAAGTTAGACCCCCACCTATCCTCCCCCGCTCTCAGCGGACCTATGGTCCGCCTGCCGCGTCAGCACAAAGCGGAGCTTTGTGCGAGGGCTGTGCGGGGGAGGAACTGCCGCCGTCTCCTGAACTAGCACTTGCCCCCTCCCCCGCCCAGCGGGGGAGGGTTGGGGTGGGGGTCTAACGCCCCTCCCCTACCGCACCCCGCTGTGGCCGTAGTCGTACTGCACCCGCGGCGCCGTGGCCGGGCTGCCGGCGATCTTCTCGATCAGGGAGCCGATTCCACCGGACCGCGCGTCGGCGGAGGCGACCGGAACGCCGCCCGGCGGCACCGCACCGGGCGGCGGGCTCCAGGCGGGGGCGCCCTCCAGGCCGGGAAGCGGTCGGGCGGGCTTGCCGGCGTGGGCGTCCATCATGAAGTCGCGCCACAGCTTGGCCGGTAGGCTGCCGCCGGTGACCTTCTTCATCGCGTCGTTGTTGTCGTTGCCCAGCCACACCCCGGCAACCAGATCGGCGGTGAAGCCGACGAACCAGGCGTCGTGGTAATCCTGGGTGGTGCCGGACTTGGCCGCCGCCGGGCGGTTCAGCCGGGCGCTGCGGCCGGTGCCGTAATCCAGCACGCCGCCCATCATCTGCGTCAGCTGCACCGCATGGGCGGGATCGACCACCGCCCCGCCGCCGCCGCCCTGGCGCCGGTACAGCACGATGCCGTCGCGGCTCTTGATCTCGGTGATGGCGTAGGCCCAGACCGGGGCGCCGCGGTTGGCGATGCCGGCATAGGCGCGCACCAGTTCCAGCGGCGTCACCTCGCTGGTGCCGAGCGCCAGCGACAGGTCACGGGTCAGCGGCGAGGCGATGCCGAGGTTCGACGCGATCCGCCGCACCCGGTCGGTGCCGACCCGGTCGATCAGCCGCGCCGTCGCCGTGTTGGACGAATAGGCCAGCGCCGCGGCCAACGTGACGGTGCCGCGATACTTGCCGTCATAGTTGCCGGGACTCCAGGTGGCGAGCTGGACCGGCGCATCCTCGATCATGCTGTCGGGCGACCAGCCGGCCTCGAGCGCGGCCAGATAGACGAAGGGCTTGAAGGCGGAGCCCGGCTGGCGCATCGCCTGGGTGGCGCGGTTGAACTCGCTGCTGTCGTAATCGCGGCCGCCGACCAGCGCGCGCACCGCGCCGTCGGGGCTCATGGCGACGAGCGCGCCCTGGCGGACGTTAGCGGCGGCACCGGGGCCGGCGAGCAGCGCCTCCATCCGCTGTTCGGCGGCGCGCTGCATCTTCAGGTCCAGCGTGGTGCGGACGATCACGTCGCCATGGTCGGGACCGGCGAAGCCCGACACCAGATCGGTCACCCAGTCGGCGAAATAGCGGCCGTCACCGCCCGGCTTGCGCTTGGGCGACGGCTTGGCGACGCGCGCCGCCTCGTACTGCGCCTGGGTCAGATAGCCGGCGTCCAGCATCGCCGCCATCACCACCCGCGCCCGTTCCGCCGATTCGTCGGGATTGGAACTGGGGGCGTAGCGTGACGGCGCCTTCAGCAGGCCGGCGAGCACCGCCGATTCGCGGACGTCGACCTCGGTCGCCGGCTTGCCGAAATAGGTGCGGGCGGCGGCGTCCACCCCGAAGGTGCCGGCGCCGAGATAGACGCGGTTCAGGTAGGCGGTGAGGATCTGGTCCTTGGAGAAACGGCTCTCCAGCCACAGCGCCAGCATCGCCTCTTGGATCTTGCGCTTCAGCGACTTCTCGGGCGTCAGGAACAGGTTCTTGGCCAGCTGCTGGGTGATGGTCGACCCGCCCTGCACCGCCCGGCCGGAGCGCCAGTTGACGTAGACGGCGCGCGCCAGACCCAGCGGATCGATGCCGAAATGGCTGTAGAAGCGCCGGTCCTCGATCGCCAGCACGGCGTCCACCAGATGCGGCGGCAGGTCGCGCACGCTGAGCGTCGTGCCGTGCAGATCGCCGAAGCGGGCGAACTCGGTGCCGTCGGCGGCGAGCACGGTGACGGAGGCGCGGCGTTCGAACTGCGCCACCTTGGAGATGTCCGGCAGGTCGAGCGCGAACCAGGCCAACACCATGCCCAGCCCGATGCCGCACCAGATGGCGGCGACCAGCCCCCCCTGCACCAGCCGCCTGCCCCATCCTCCCCCCTTGCGGGGAGGCTGCGGCACCCGGCCGGGACGCCCGGCGGGCGGAGCCGGCGGCTGCGGCGGCTGGGAGCCGCCGGTTCGGCGCGCGGACGGCTTGGACGAGCGGAGTTTGGGCGCGCTGAGCTTGGGCAAGGAGATCCTTGGAATGGTGAAGGACGGCAGCGTGAAGGATGGCAGATCGAAGGACGGCAACCCGGAGCGGCGTCGCGGCCGCTGGACCGGCTTGTAGGGCGTCGGCGGCGGAGCGGCCGAGGGCGGCGGCGCCTTGCGGCGCGGCTTGCCGCGGCCGAGCGACGCCAGCGCCGCGGACGCGATGTTGCGGGCGATGCCGCCGGCGGTCAGCCGGCCGGACAGCTTGTCGAGCGGCGACGGGTCGTCGCGGGTGCGGACAGGGCGGGGGCCGGCATAGAGCTGACCCCTCCGCTGCTGCTCCGTCATGTGGTCCGGTCGGTCGGCGGTCACGGCGCGCTCGCAAAGCCCATAAAGGTCGGTGTCATGCCCGGGGGAACGCCCCCGCAACGGTCGTCATACGCCCACGCCCGCTCCGCCGAAAGACCGCTGGCGGTCCGGCGATTATTTGTCCCGCGACCGTGGCGAAAGAATGACGCTCTCCACAATTGCGGGGTAGATGCTCGCGGAGGATCAGGGAGCCGATATGACGGCTCTATGAAGTTTGTCGGAGGCCCGGCTTCCGTCATGGACGGGGTGCTTTCGTCTCAGGCACACTTTGCGCCTTGAGCGGGGCCGCGCTGCCGGCCGGAACGCCAGCCCTTCAAACGCCATCAAAGAGCCAGGGAGACCGGACGTCATGTCCAAGATCGGGAACGCCAAGATCGATCACGCCGAGACCGAGACCCAGCGGTCCAGCGCCGAGACCCAGCGCGCCGCCAAGAGCTTCACCCGCCGCCTGCTGCTGCAGAGCGCCGCGGCTGCCGCCGGCGTCGCCTCGGTCGGTCCCTTCGTGCTGCGCGAAGGCCGCGCCGCGTCGGGTTCGGTGAAGATCTTCTCCTGGGCCGGCTACATCAGCCCGGACATGCTGGCCGATTTCGAGAAGAAGACCGGCGTCAAGGCGACCCTGACCGAATACGGCACCAACGACGAGCTGCTGAACCAGCTGAAGGCCACCGGCGGCGCCGGCTTCGACATCATCCACCCCACCGTCGACCGCGTGCCGAACTATGTCGAGTTCGAGCTGGTGCAGCCGCTCGACGAATCGAAGGTGAAGTGGGACGGCTGCCTGAAATCGTCGGTCGAGGGCTCCGCCGGGATGGGCGGCGTCGTCGGCGGCAAGCGCTATTTCGCCCCGGCCGACTGGGGGACGGAGGCGCTGGCCTACGACATGAAGAAGGCGCCGCTGACCTACGGCACCGCCAGCTACGGCGACCTGTGGGCGCCGGCCAACGCCGGCAAGGTGACGGTGCGCGGCCATTCCTCGCTGATCGGCATCGCCCTGTGGCTGGAAAGCCAGGGCAAGCTGCCCCACCCCGTCCGCGACCAGTTCAAGGACGAGGCGAAGGCGCGCGCCAACTTCGACGCCATCCTCAAGGTGGCCGCCGCCAACAAGAAGTCGGTCGCCCAGTTCTGGACCAACGAGAACGAGGCCCAGGGCGCCTTCCGCACCAACGGCTGCGTCATCGGCCAGACCTGGGACAGCAGCGCCGTGGCGTTGCGCAAGGAAGGGCTGCCGATCCGCTTCGTCGCGCCGAAGGAAGGGGCTCTAGCCTGGATGGAAGGCTTCGCCATCCCGAAGAAGGCGGAGAACCTGGAGAACGCCTATGCCTGGATCAACTGGTTCTACACACCGCAGGCCGGCGCGCTGTACACCAACCACTCCGGCATCTCCAGCACCGCCGTCGGCGCCGAGGCGCACCTGACCGAGCTGAACAAGCAGTTCTTCGCCGACGCCTACCCGGGCGACGCCCTGCAGAAGCTGTGGTGGTGGCCGATCCAGGAGGCGTGGTACGTCTCCATCCGCAACGAGTACCAGGATCGCTTCCTGGCGGCGTGAGGAAGGTTTTTGCCCCCTCCCTAACCCTCCCCCACC
>JAFAFA010000094.1 GCA_023423695.1 Pseudomonadota bacterium
TGCTGATCCTGCCGATCGGCGGCGCCGACATGCCGGTGGTCATCTCGATGCTGAACAGCTATTCCGGCTGGGCGGCCTGCGGCATCGGCTTCACCCTGCAGAACAACCTGCTGATCATCACAGGTGCGCTGGTGGGCTCCTCGGGCGCCATCCTGTCCTACATCATGTGCAAGGGCATGAACCGCTCGATCTTCAACGTCATCCTCGGTGGCTTCGGCGGCGAGAGTGCCGCTGCCGGCGGTGAGGCCAAGGGGCCGCAGGGGAGTGTCAAGGCCGGCTCGGCCGAGGACGCCGCCTACATCATGAAGAACGCCCAATCGGTGATCGTGGTGCCCGGCTACGGCATGGCGGTGGCCCAGGCCCAGCATGCCCTGCGCGAAATGTCCGATGCGCTGAAGCATGAAGGCGTGGACGTGAAGTACGCCATCCACCCGGTGGCGGGCCGCATGCCCGGTCACATGAACGTGCTGCTGGCGGAGGCCAACGTGCCGTATGACGAGGTGTTCGAGCTGGAGGACATCAACCGCGACTTCGGCACCGCGGATGTCGCCTTCGTCATCGGCGCCAACGACGTCACCAACCCGGCGGCCAAGACCGACCCGACGAGCGCCATCTACGGCATGCCGATCCTGGACGTGGAGAAGGCCAAGACGGTGTTCTTCATCAAGCGCGGCATGGCCGCCGGTTATGCCGGTGTCGAGAACGAGCTGTTCTTCCGGCCGAACACCATGATGCTGTTCGGTGACGCCAAGAAGGTCACCGAAGAGGTGGTGAAGGCGATGGAGGCGTAACAAAGGCTTTTCGGTGAGAAAGCGCGCCGCTCCGATGGGGCGGCGCGCTTTCTTTTTTGGTGAAGTATCGGCTTCGAATGCCCCCACCTAACCTCCCCCGCTGGGCGGGGGAGGGACTGCCGCATCTTTTCCGATCAAGCGCTTATCCCCTCCCCCGCCCAGCGGGGAAGGGTTAGGGAGGGGGCAATCGTCAGCCGATGCTACCCCACCACCAGATCGTCCAACCGGAACCCGGCGATCTTGTAGATTTCCTCCAGCGCGCGGCCGAACTCCACCTCCGGCTCGTTCGCCACGCGCTCGCGCATCGCCGTCAGGATCTCCTGCTTGCTGCTGAAGCGCACCGCCATGATGAAGGGGAAGCCGAAGCGCTCGCGATAGGCGCGGTTCAGGTCGCGCTGCTCCTGCGCTTCCTCGTCGGTCAGCTCGTTCAAGCCCGCCTTGGCCTGTTCGGTCTGCGAGAAGGCAGTCAGGGTTGCGGGGCGGCTGGCGCGGTCGGCGAGGTCGGGGTGGGACAGGATCAGTGCGCGCTGCCGCTCCGTCCCAGCGTTGCGGACGATGTTGGTCATCGCGGCGCGCAGGCTGGCCGCATCGGCGAAGGGCCGCTCGTCCCAGGCGGCCTCCGCCACCCAGGGGCTGTCCTCGAACACCGCGCCGAGCGCCGCGACGAAGGCGGCACGGTCCATGCTGTTCAGGTCGTCGAGACTGTAGGGCATCTGCGCTCTCACTTCGCGGTGTAGGGGTGCTCGGCGATCCAGTGGCGGGCGATGTCGAGCCGGGTCGCCACCCACGCCTTGTCATGGCTGCGCACATAATCGAGGAAGCGCGCCAGCGCCGCCGCGCGGCCGGGACGCCCGACCAGACGGCAGTGCAGGCCGATGGACATCATCTTCGGCGCTGTCGCTCCCTCGGCATAGAGGGTGTCGAAGCTGTCCTTCAGGTAGGCGAAGAACTGGTCGCCGCTGTTGAAGCCCTGGTTCGTCGCGAAGCGCATGTCGTTGGCGTCGAGCGTGTAGGGCACGATCAACTGCGGCCGGCCATGGCTGTCGTCCCAATAGGGCAGGTCGTCGGCGTAGGAATCGGCGTTGTAGACGAAGCCGCCCTCCTCGGCGACCAGCCGCCAGGTGTTCGGGCTGCACCGACCCAGATACCAGCCGAGCGGCCGCTCGCCGGTCACGCGGGTGTGGACCTCGATGGCGCGCAGCATGTGCTCGCGCTCGACCTCGGGCGGCAGATGCTGGTAATCGATCCAGCGCCAGCCATGGGTGGCGATCTCCCAGCCGGCGGCCTTCATCGCGGCGACCACCTCCGGATTGCGCTCCAGCGCCATGGCGACGCCGTAGACGGTGACCGGCAGGTTGCGTTCGGTGAACAGGCGGTGCAGCCGCCAGAAGCCGGCGCGGGAGCCGTATTCGTAGATCGACTCCATGTTCATGTGGCGGGCGTCGGGAATCGGCTGGGCGCCGACAATCTCCGACAGGAAGGCTTCCGACGCCGCGTCGCCGTGAAGGACGCAGTTCTCGCCGCCCTCCTCGTAATTGATGACGAACTGCACCGCCACGCGGGCGCCGCCCGGCCAGTTGGCCTGCGGCGGGGTGGCGCCATAGCCGATCATGTCGCGGGGGTAGCCCTGGGGAGGGGCGGCGTCGGTCATCGTCGTCTCGCTCTCACGCTGCGGTCGAAGCGGGGACTACGCTAAGCCATTGGCGGCAGGGGGTTCAATCGGCCGATTGGGCGCGACGGTGAAGACAGTTTCAAGATTTCGGCGGCTGGGCAGGGCAGGGTGGTTGGGCTTAAGCTGGCGGTTGTGAATTGTCGTCGGCTTGACGATGCCTGGAAATGGAGACACGCACCCCATGGGCCGTCTGACCACCCACGTTCTCGACATCGCCGCCGGGCGTCCGGCGCCGGGCATGCGCATCCGCCTGACTGCGCTCGACAGCGGCACCGTGCTGGGCGAGTTCACCACCAACGCCGACGGCCGGCTCGACGCTCCGGCGTTGCAGGGCGATGCCTTCCAGCCGGGCCGCTACGAACTGCTGTTCATGGCCGGCGAGTATTTCCGGCGCATCGGCGCGATCACCGGCGCCGTTGATGGTGATGGCCCGGACTTCATCGACGAGGTGCCGCTGCGCTTCGGCATCAAGGACGCTTCCCAGCACTATCATGTGCCGTTGCTGGTCTCGCCCTGGGCCTATTCGACCTACCGCGGCAGCTGATTCCCCTTTCGGTGCCGCTTTCCAGCCTGTGGAAAAGGCAACCCGTTGATTTGCCGTACGCACCATCCGCGCGCTTAGCTGTCCTCAGGAACAATCGCGTTTGGTGAGGAGTCGAGCGATGGCGAAAATGACGGCGGCGGAAGCGGCGGTTCGGGTGCTGGAGCGGGAGGGCATCGACGTCTGCTTCGGCGTCCCCGGCGCCGCGATCAACCCCTTCTACGCGGCGATGCAGCGGCGCGGGACGATGCGCCATGTCCTGGCCCGCCATGTCGAGGGTGCCTCGCACATGGCCGAGGGCTACACCCGGGCGAAGGCCGGCAACATCGGCGTGTGCATCGGCACCTCCGGCCCGGCCGGCACCGACATGATCACCGGCCTCTATTCGGCGATCGCGGACTCGATCCCGATCCTGTGCATCACCGGTCAGGCGCCGCGCGCCCGCCTGCACAAGGAGGATTTCCAGGCGATCAACATCGCCGACATCGCCAAGCCGGTCGCCAAATGGGCGGTCACCGTGCTGGAGCCGGCGCAGGTGCCCTACGTCTTCCAGCAGGCCTTCCACCTGATGCGCTCCGGCCGGCCCGGCCCGGTGCTGATCGACCTGCCCATCGACGTCCAGATGGCGGAGATCGAGTTCGACGACGAGACCTATGAACCGCTGGCGGTCTACAAGCCCGCCGCCACCCGGGCCCAGGTCGAGAAGGCGCTGGCGATGTTCGCGGCGGCGGAACGTCCGCTGGTCGTGGCCGGCGGCGGCATCATCAATGCCGATGCCTCCGACAAGCTGGTTGAGTTCGCCGAGCTGCTCGGCGTGCCGGTGATCCCGACGCTGATGGGCTGGGGCACCATCCCCGACGACCATCCGCTGATGGCCGGCATGGTGGGGCTGCAGACCGCCCACCGCTACGGCAACGCGACGATGCTGAAGTCCGACTTCGTGCTGGGCATCGGCAACCGCTGGGCCAACCGCCACACCGGCTCGGTCGAGGTCTACACCAAGGGCCGCAAGTTCGTGCATGTCGACATCGAGCCGACCCAGATCGGCCGCGTCTTCATGCCCGACCTCGGCATCGTCTCCGACGCCGGCGCCGCGCTGGACCTGTTCATCGAGGTGGCGCGGGAGTGGAAGGCGGAAGGGCGCTTCAAGGATCTCGGCGGCTGGGTCAAGGACTGCCAGGGCCGCAAGCGGTCGATGCACCGCCGCAGCGACTTCGATCAGGTGCCGATGAAGCCGCAGCGCGTCTATCAGGAGATGAACAGCGCCTTCGGCCAGGACACCACCTACGTCACCACCATCGGCCTGTCGCAGATCGCCGGTGCGCAGTTCCTGCACGTCTACAAGCCGCGCCACTGGATCAACTGCGGCCAGGCCGGCCCGCTGGGCTGGACCCTGCCGGCGGCGCTGGGCGTCCGCGTCGCCGATCCGAAGCGGCGCATCGTCGCGCTGTCCGGCGACTACGACTTCCAGTTCATGATCGAGGAGCTGGCGGTCGGGGCCCAGCACAAGCTGCCCTACATCCATGTGCTGGTGAACAACGCCTATCTCGGCCTGATCCGGCAGGCGCAGCGCACCTTCCAGATGGACTTCCAGGTGCAGCTGTCCTTCGAGAACATCAACGCGCCGGAGATCGGCGTCTATGGCGTCGACCATGTCGCCGTTGCCGAAGGGCTGGGCTGCAAGGCCATCCGCGTCACCGAACCGGACCGCATCCAGGATGCCTTCGCCCAGGCCCAGGCCTGGATGGACGAGTATCAGGTGCCGGTCGTTGTCGAGTTGGTGCTGGAGCGGGTGACCAACATCGCCATGGGCGCTGACATCGACAGCGTCAACGAGTTCGAGGAAATCCTCGACCTGCCGGTGGAGGAGAGCGAGACCGTTCTGGTCTGACGGCCCCATCCCGTCCGACCGGAAAGCCGCCGGGGCGCTCACGCGCTCCGGCGGCTTTTCTTTTGGCGGGCGTGCTGCGTCGCGGAAATTCCCTCGCCGTTTCGCCCGTGCTAGCGTCGCAGCCGATCCGTCACCCACCGTTTCGGCCCAATCGTCCGACAGGGAGTCCGCGCGAGCATGGCGTTGCTTGAGAACATGCGCATCTTCGTCCGTGTCGTCGAACTGGGCAGCCTGTCGGCCGCCGGACGGAACCTGCGCATGTCGCCGGCCATGGTCAGTCACCGCATCCAGCAGCTGGAAACCCATCTCGGCGTCCGGCTGCTGAACCGCACGACGCGGCAGCTGCAGGCGACCGAGACCGGCATGGACTTCTACCAGAGCTGCCTGGAGGTGCTGGAGGCGGTGGAGCGTGCCCACAGCAGCATCGCCGCCGGATCGGGCGTGCCGTCGGGCAGCGTGCGGGTGACGGCGCCGCTGGGCTTCGGCCGCCGCATCCTGGCGCCGTTGGTGCCGGATTTCTGCGCCGCCCATCCGCTGGTGGAGGTGCGGCTCCGCCTGTCCGACCACCTGCTCGACCTGCTGCGCGAGGCGGTGGACGTGGCGGTGCGGATGGCGGCGCTGAAGGATTCCAGCTTCGTCGTGCGCAAGATCGCCGACATGCGCCGTGTGCTGGTGGCATCCCCCTCCTACCTGTCGGAGCGCGGACGGCCATCGATGCCGGCGGATCTCTCCGGGCACAACTGCCTGCTGCTGCGCTTCCCCGGCACCCAGCAGTATCAATGGAGCGTGCTGGAGGGCGGCGAACCGGTGAAGCTGCCGGTGTCGGGCCGTTTCGATGCGGACGACGGCGATGTGCTGACCGGCTGGGCGCTGGACGGGCGCGGCATCGCCATGAAGCCGCTGTGGGAGGTGGCCGAGCATCTCGCCAGCGGTGCCCTGGTGCCGGTGCTGCCGGAGTTTCCGCCGGAACCGGTAACCCTGGCGGTGCTCTATCCCCACCGCGCGCTGGTGCCGGCCAAGGTGCGGGCCTTCGCCGACCATATGGTGCCGAAGATCAAGGCGGCGCTGACGGCGATCTCGCCCGATACGATCGTGTAAGGCAGGGAGGGCGGTTATCTCCTGAACGATCGCGCAGATCTTGTGAACTCCTGCGCATTCAGCGTTCGGCACCCAGCGCCTATCGTGTCCGTCACGCACAACGGAGACGAATTATGAACACCTCGACACCCACCCCGAAAGTCGTGGCGATTACCGGTGCCAGCAGCGGCATCGGCGAAGCGACGGCTCTGCGTCTGGCCCGGTCAGGAGCGAAGCTCGTCCTTGGCGCACGCCGCACCGATCGGCTGGAAGCGCTGGCTCAACGCATTGCGCAGGACGGCGGCGAAGCGGTCTTCCTGCCGACCGACGTTCGACGGCGCGCCGACCTGACCGCTCTGGTCGGGCTGGCATGCGAGCGGTTCGGGCGGCTTGATGTCCTGATCAACAACGCCGGGATCGGTCCGATTTCGCCGCTCGACGAACTGCGGGTCGAGGATTGGGAAGACATGGTCGATGTCAACATCAAGGGCGTGCTCTATGGCATCGCCGCGGCATTGCCGGTCTTCCGCGCCCAGGGAAGCGGCCACTTCGTCACGACGGCGTCGACCGCCGCACACCGCACCGTGCCGACCATGGCGGTCTATGCCGGGACGAAGGTCGCCGTCCGGACGATCTGCGAAGGGCTGCGGCAGGAGGCTGGCGAGACCATTCGGGTGACGGTCGTATCACCCGGCTTCGTCAACACCGACTTCATCGAAGGCATCACCAGCGCGGAGGTGCGGGCGCGATATGCCGCGTCACGCGACACCCTGGGGATCCCGGCGGACGCCATCGCCCGGGCCATTGCCTTCGCCATCGACCAGCCGGCCGAGGTCGACGTCAACGAGATCATCGTCCGCCCCACCGCGCAGGCCTGACCCTCCCGTCCGCGGTCGCGCTGCCGCATGACGGCCGCGGTAGAGGCTGGGCGCCAGTCCGAACCTGCGCTTGAAGGCGTTGCTGAACGCGCTTTCCGACATGTAGCCGAGCGAGAGCGCCAGGGCCAACACCGGTGCCGTGCCGAAGCACAGCTCCCGTTCGGCCAGCCGCATGCGCCAGTTCAGCAGATAGGTGAGCGGTCCGACCCCGGCCGCCGCCTTGAAGCGCACCGAGAACGCCGTCCGCGACATCCCGACCGCCCGTGCCAACTCGCCGAGTTGCCAAGCGCGGCCGGGATCGCCGTGCATCAGCCGCAGGGCGGGAGCGATGCGCGCATCGCGCAACGCACCCGCCCAACCGAGCCCCAGCGGACCTGACGTGGCGAGATGGGCGCGGATGATCTGGACGAACAGCATCTGCGCCAACTGCCCTGCGATCAGTGTGGTGCCCGGTCGTCCATCGGCCAATTCGGTCCCGAGCTGGGCGAGCAGCCAACGCATGGCCGGTGCTTCCGGCGCGTCCGACCGCACATGGATCAGCGGCGGCAGAGCGTCGCGGAGCAGGTCGCCACGAGCGGGATCGAGCGTGACATGCCCGCCCACCGCCAGGAACTCGGCGCCGTTGCCGATGGTCACCTGATCGCCTTTTGTCGGGGCACCGGCTGCTGCGGCGAAGGCGCTGGCGCCGTCCTCCGCCGGCAAAGCAAGGTCGCTGCCAAGCCGGAAGGGCTGCTCGGCGGCCAACATGATCACATCGCCGGTGTCGAGATGGCGCGGCTCATCATGCCCTTCGACGGCCAGCCAGACGTTGCCCGTCATGACGGCGATGAACTTGATCACCCCCGGCGGTGGAAAGTGCAGTGCCCAAGCCCCGCCCGCCGCCAGCCGGCCGGACAAGGCGCAGCGGCTGCCCGCCAGCGTCAGGATGTCCGACAGGGGATCGCCGTCTGCGGGAGGGTGAACCGCCACCTCAAATCCCCCGTGCCCGTACCAGCAGCACGCGCGCCTCTTCCGACGCGCGGTGCAGGTGGGGAAGGAACTGCACCTCCATCTCCGGACAGGTGACGCGGGCAGCTTGGGCGCTGATGTTCATCGCCGCGACCACGCCGCCGGCGGCGGTGCGGATCGGCACGGCGATGGAGCGCAGCCCCAGTTCCAGTTCCTGGTCTACCAGGGAGAAGCCGCGGTCGCGCACCCGCTCCAACTCGCGTTTCAGGGCATCTGCCGCGGTGATGGTGCGTTCCGTGTAGGGCTTCAACGGCACCCGCGCCAGATAGGCGTCCAGTTCCGCCTCCGGCAGCGCCGCCAGCAGGACGCGGCCCATCGAGGTGCAGTAGGCCGGCAGGCGGCTGCCGACATTCAGGCCGACCGACATGATCCGCTTGGTCGCCGCGCGGGCGATATAGACCACGTCGTCCTCGTCCAGCACGGCGGCGGAGCAGGATTCCTGCACGGCGCCGCTGACCTGCTCGATCAGCGGGTCCAGGATCGTCGCCAGCGGGGCCGAGGACAGGAAGGAATAGCCCAGTGCCAGGATCTTGGGCTTCAGATGGAAGGTCCGGCCATCGGAGCCGGCATAGCCCAGCTGCATCAGCGTCAGCAGGCAACGCCGCGCCGCCGCCCGCGGCAGGCCGGTGATCTTCGCGATGTCGGCGATGGTCAGGTTCGGCTCGCGTTCTGTAAAGGCACGAATCACCGACAGCCCACGCGCCAGCGAGGTCATGAAGTTGGGGTCGGATGCTTCCTCCGCCGCAGCGGAAGGCTTCTTGTCTGCGGCCCCGGCCTGATGCTGGGTTTCGGCCATGCGCGGGTTCCTTCCCCGAAGAACGATCCTGAAGTGCCAAGTTAGTGCGATTACCGCGCAATGGCGAGAAAAATCGCACGAATACCCCGCTAACTCCGTCGGCGAAGGAAATAGTTCGATGTGCCCGCAATTGGCCTTGCGGGTGTCTGGCATCTGGTATACCGTATCGATAATTCAAAACGACGCGCCACAGGGCGATCATCCGAACGCTCGCACAGCAACGCTCACGACAACAAGCGGCGCCGCCGGCGTCGGCGCGCAAAGGGTCGGAACCGTGATGAACCGAGACAGATTCAGTGTCGAACCCCTGGAACAGGGGATGAGCTTCAAGGCCAAGGCCTACCAGTCGCTGCGACAGGCCATCACGCAGATGAACATCTACGGCCAGAGCAGCGAGATCAGGTTGGACGAACGCCGTCTGTGCGAAGCGTTGGGTGTCAGCCGCACCCCGGTGCGCGAGGCGATGGCGCTGCTGGAACAGGAGGGGTTCATCCGCTCCCAGCCGCGGCGCGGGATCTTCGTGGTGCGCAAGACGAAGGCCGAACTGGTGGAGATGATCACGGTGTGTGCCGCCCTGGAAGGCATGGCGGCACGCCTGTTCGTCGAAAACGCCACCACGGAGAAGCTGGAACTCCTGCATGCCGCGTTCGACAAATACACGAAAGCCGAGTTGGCGGAGCACGTCGCCGAGTATTCCGACGCCAACATCGTCTTCCACCAGAGCATCGTCCAGGCTTCGGGCTCCACGCTGATCTCGGATCTGACCGATCGCTTCTTCATCCATATGCGTGCGATCCGCCGCGCGACGATGGGCCTCGGCGACCGTGCCGACCAGTCCATCCACGAGCATCGGGACATCATCGAGGCGCTGGCCGCCCGCGATGCCGATCTCGCGGAACGTCGGGTGCGGGAACACACGCTCGGTCTCGCACAGTACGTGGAACGGCATTGCGCCTTCCTCGACTAACCGATCTTGAACCTTTTTTGGAGCTCGGGGAGGAGTTACCCTTATGTCTACTGCGGCTGCAACGATCACTAAGAACCAGGCCACGGAAGCATCTGTTGTCGAAGACGCGCCGGCGCTGACCGACGGCTTCCAGCTCGTCATCGACGCGCTCAAGCTCAACGACATCAACAACCTGTATGTCGTCCCCGGTATTCCGATCTCCGACCTGCTGCGCATGGCGCAGGCCGAGGGCATGCGCGTCGTCTCGTTCCGCCACGAACAGAATGCCGGCAACGCCGCCGCCATCGCCGGCTTCATGACCAAGAAGCCGGGCGTCTGCATGACGGTGTCGGCGCCGGGCTTCCTGAACGGCCTGACCGCGCTGGCGAACGCCACCACCAACTGCTTCCCGATGATCCTCATCAGCGGCTCGTCGGAGCGCGAGATCGTCGACCTGCAGCAGGGCGACTATGAGGAGATGGACCAGCTGGCCATCGCCAAGCCGCTGTGCAAGGCCGCCTTCCGCATCCTGCACGCCCAGGACATCGGCATCGGCGTGGCGCGTGCCATCCGCGCCGCCGTGTCGGGCCGTCCGGGCGGCGTCTATCTCGACCTGCCGGCCAAGCTGTTCTCGCAGGTGATGGACGCGGCCGAAGGCGCCAAGTCGCTGGTCAAGGTCGTCGATCCGACCCCGGCGCAGTATCCGTCGTCCGAGGCGGTCAACCGCGCGCTCGACCTGCTGAAGGGTGCCAAGCGTCCGCTGGTCATCTTCGGCAAGGGCGCCGCCTACGCCCAGGCCGACGACACCATCCGCTCCTTCGTCGAGAAGAGCGGCATCCCCTTCCTGCAAATGAGCATGGCCAAGGGCCTGCTGCCCGACACCCATCCGCAGTCGGCCGGTGCGGCCCGCTCGCTGGTGCTGCAGGAAGCCGACGTGGTCATGCTGGTCGGCGCGCGGCTGAACTGGCTGCTGTCGCACGGCAAGGGCAAGACCTGGGGCAAGCCCGGCTCGAAGAAGTTCATCCAGATCGACATCGAGCCGAAGGAGATGGACAGCAACGTCGAAATCCATGCTCCGCTGGTCGGCGACATCGCGTCGGTCATGGAAGTGATGCTGAAGGGCATCGAGGGCGGCCTGACCCCGCCGACCGACTGGATGGCCACCGTCGCGGCCAAGCGTGAGCAGAACGTCGCCAAGATGGCGCCGAAGCTGATGAGCAACGCGTCGCCGATGAACTTCCACGGTGCGTTGGGCGCTCTGCGCCGCGTCATCAAGGAGCGGCCGGATGCCATGCTGGTCAATGAGGGCGCCAACACCCTCGACCTCGCCCGCGGCATCATCGACATGTACGAGCCGCGCAAGCGCCTGGACGTCGGCACCTGGGGTGTGATGGGCGTCGGCATGGGCTACGCCGTCGCCGCGGCGGTGGAAAGCGGCAAGCCGGTGCTGGCGGTGGAAGGCGATAGCGCCTTCGGCTTCTCCGGCATGGAGGTGGAGACGATCTGCCGCTACAACCTGCCGGTCTGCATCGTCATCTTCAACAACAACGGCATCTATCGCGGGACCGACGTCAACCCGACCGGCGGGGCCGACCCGTCGCCGATGGTCTTCGTCCCCGACTCCCGTTACGACAAGATGATGGAAGCCTTCGGCGGCGTCGGTGTCCATGTCACCAACCCCGACGAGCTGTACCGCGCCGTGACCGAGGCGATGGACAGCGGTCGTCCGACCCTGATCAACGCCGTCATCGACCCGGCCGCCGGCACTGAAAGCGGCAACATCGGCAGCCTCAATCCGACCAGCTCGGTCCGCAAGATGCCGTCCTAAAAGAAACGCCGACCACACGACTTAAAAAGCAGGGGGAGAAATACATGGGCAAGGCACTTCAGGGCGTGCGGATTCTCGACTTCACGCATGTGCAGTCGGGGCCGACCTGCACCCAGTTGCTCGCCTGGTTCGGCGCCGACGTCATCAAGGTCGAACGGCCGGGCGAGGGT
>JAFAFA010000106.1 GCA_023423695.1 Pseudomonadota bacterium
CACGCCCTGTGACGCCTTGGCCAGCTCGCTCTCGACCGCGGTGCGGAACGAGCCGAACAACGCGGTCGCCGCGAGCACGGCGGTCGCGATCGCGATGCCCTTGGTGACGGCCTTGGTGGTGTTGCCGACCGCGTCGAGGGAGGTGAGCACGCGGGCACCCTCGCCCTCGACGTCGCCCGACATCTCGGCGATGCCCTGGGCGTTGTCGGAGACCGGGCCGAAGGTGTCCATCGACACGATCACGCCGACCGTGGTCAGCAGGCCGGTGCCGGCGAGTGCCACGGCGAACAGCGCCACGGTCACGTTGCCAAAGCCGAGCAGGAAGGCGCCGTAGACCGCGCCGCCGATCAGCAGCGCCGAGTAGACCGCCGACTCCAGGCCGACGCTGATGCCGGCCAGGATGACGGTGGCGGGGCCGGTGCGCGAGCTCTCGCCGATCTCCCGTACGGGGCGGCGCGTGGTCTCGGTGAAGTAGCCGGTCAGCAGCTGGATGGCGCTGGCCAGCACCAGGCCGATGAGGACCGCGCCGATCGCGATGAGCCGCGGGTCGGCGTCGGACTCCACGCGCGAGCCGGTCAGGCCGGAGAAGCTGGCCGGCAGATACCAGAACGCGGCGGCCGTCACCAGCACCGCCGAGATGGCGGCGGAGATGAAGAAGCTGCGGTTGATGGCCGCCATGCCGTTGCGGTCGCGGTCGCGCATGCCGGTGACGAAGATGCCGATGATCGCCGTGATCACGCCGATCATGGGCACGATCAGCGGGAAGACGAGCCCTTCCTCGCCGAACGCCGCCCGGCCCAGGATGAGGCTGGCGACCAGCATGACCGCGTACGACTCGAACAGGTCGGCCGCCATGCCGGCGCAGTCGCCGACGTTGTCGCCCACGTTGTCGGCGATGGTGGCGGCGTTGCGCGGGTCGTCCTCGGGGATGCCCTGCTCGACCTTGCCCACCAGGTCGGCGCCGACGTCGGCGGCCTTGGTGAAGATGCCGCCGCCGACTCGCATGAACATCGCCAGCAGCGCCGCGCCGAAGCCGAACCCTTCGAGCACGCCCGGGGCGTCACCCTGGTAGAGGAGCACGACCACGGCCGCGCCCAGCAGGCCGAGGCCCACGGTGAACATGCCGGCCACGCCGCCGGTACGGAACGCGATCCGCATGGCGCGCTTCTCGCCCGCCTCGTTGGCCGCGGCGGCGACGCGCACGTTCCCGCGCACGGCCAGCCACATGCCCATGAACCCGGTCAGCGCGGAGAAGACCGCCCCGACCACGAAGAAGATCGAACGCCCGATCCGGACGTCGGTCTCCCCTGGTAGCAAGAGCAACAGGAACGGGATCACGACGACGAAGATCGCCAACGTGCGGAACTGCCGCGCGAGATAGGCGGCGGCGCCTTCCTGTACGGCACGGGCGATGTTCTGCATACGTTCGGTGCCTTGGCCCGCGCCCAGCACCTCGCGCACTAGACCACCTGCCACGGCCAGCGCGATCAACGCGACCGCGGCGACCACGACCACGATGGTGAGATTGTTTCCGCTCAGGGCCAGATTTGACGCTGGCTCCGCTGCCAGCATGTGCCTGCTCATCGTTCTCCTCGGCAAGACCGGTCGTCCTGCCCGGGCGGTGCTGCGCCCCCTCCTCGGCGGGTGTTGCGGCACCATCCGGGTTGTGGGTGCCGCTTCCGGTTGAATCCGCGTTCCGCCGGATCACCTTGGCCGGTGCCGGGAGTCTACGCAGGCAGTGAACGGATATGAAGGCTCCGAAGGTCACTAATTATCCGCGAGTCCAGTAAGAGCCGGTCAGCAGCCCGGTATGCGGCCTGACAAGCGGAATTTCCCTGGGATTAAGGTCATGACACGGAAACGATATGGGCTGACCGAAACCAATCTCCATCGAACGCTTGCCCGACGGTCCCGGGGCGGTCCGGTGCCCTCCGTGCCGCTCGGTGGAAGCGCCGGTCGCCCGCAGGTTCCCGGCGTCATCGCCGGAGGCGGGGCAGTTCGACGCGTTGCGCGGCGAATTTCTGGATCATGGAAACCTGGGTGACCACGCCACGCGCCCCAATAGGCGGTCACACAAAAGCAAACAGATCGTCCCACAGGTGGACGGTAAGCACGCCTTTACCCAGCCCTGTGGATCATCAGGGGGAATGCACAAAACCGGAGTGCCGCACCAAACGCCGCATTCTCGACCTGCACACTGCGACCTGCATCTCGAACAGGCCACACGCCCCAACCAACGGACCGCACTCTCATGCGACCTGGGCCCAGGCCCTATGGACGGGCGCCCCATGGGTGGGCCAGACCGCCCGTGGAAGGGCACACGCCCCCAGGGACGGAGCCGCACACCCCGCGGACGGGCCAGACGCCCGGAAGGGCAAACGCCCCACGGGCCGACCACCCACCCCGCATCAGGTGCCTGTGCCCACTCCCGCACCCGCCCCGTGCCCCCCCGTGCTCGTGCTCGTGTCCGTCCCCGCCCCCTCTCGTGGTCCTGCCCGCCCCCACTCCCGCCATCGCGGTCGGGGCGCTGAAGGCATGCAGGGGGCACGCACAGCCACAGGGGGTAACTGGATGGCGTAGAACCGTCGCCAGGCGGTGAGAGGCGCTACAGAGGCCGTCAGACACATTCTCCGGCCACCGGGACGCGCCACCGCGCCCGGGCGAAGACGCCGGTCAACGCTTCGCCACGGCGATCGGGATTGGGGCGCCGTGACGGCGGCCGGCCACGTGCGGGTCAGAAGCGTCACCCTGGAGGCCCCCGGCGGGGGTCGGCGGGTGGGGCTGGGGTGGCTTGCCGTAAAAACACAAAAAGAAAAAAGGGGGTGTCAGGCGCCCGGGGAGGGCGC
>JAFAFA010000114.1 GCA_023423695.1 Pseudomonadota bacterium
GCCTGACGGCGCTCGGCGGTCTCTGGCTCGTGGCGGGGGCGTGACCATGATCCCCGGGGAAATCCTCACTGCCGAAGGCGAGATCGTGCTGAATGCCGGGGCCGAGCCGGTGACGCTCACCGTCGCCAATACCGGCGACCGGCCGATCCAGGTCGGCTCGCATTACCATTTCTTCGAGACCAATCCGGCGCTCGCCTTCGACCGGGCGGCCGCGCGCGGCATGCGTCTCGATATCGCGGCGGGCACCGCCGTCCGCTTCGAGCCGGGGCAGGAGCGTATCGTGCGGCTCGTGCCGATCGGCGGCAAACGCGAAGTCTACGGCTTCCGCCAGCAAGTGATGGGGAAACTCTGATGGCAGCAACACTTTCCCGCGCCGCCTATGCGCAGATGTACGGCCCGACCGTCGGCGACCGCGTGCGCCTTGCCGATACCGAGCTCTTCATCGAGGTCGAGAAGGATTTCACCGTCTATGGCGAGGAGGTGAAGTTCGGCGGCGGCAAGGTGATCCGCGACGGCATGGGCCAGAGCCAGCGCTCGCGCCACCAGGGGGCGGTCGACACCGTCATCACCAACGCGCTGATCATCGACCACTGGGGCATCGTCAAGGCCGACATCGGCATCACCGGCGGGCGCATCGCCGCCATCGGCAAGGCCGGAAACCCCGACGTCCAGCCCGGCGTCGATATCATCATCGGTCCGGGCACCGAGGTGATCGCGGGCGAGGGCAAGATCGTCACCGCCGGCGGCATCGACGCCCACATCCACTTCATCTGCCCGCAGCAGGTGGACGAGGCGCTGAACAGCGGCGTCACCACCATGCTGGGCGGCGGTACCGGCCCGGCCGCCGGCACCGCGGCCACCACCTGCACGCCGGGACCCTGGCACATGGAGCGGATGCTCCAGGCCGCCGAAGGGCTGCCGATCAACCTCGGCTTCTTCGGCAAGGGCAACACCAGCCGTCCCGACGCGCTGCTGGAGCAGATCGCCGCCGGCGCCTGCGGTCTGAAGCTGCACGAGGATTGGGGCACCACGCCCGACGCCATCGACACCTGCCTGACGGTCGCCGACCAGCTGGACGTCCAGGTGGCGATCCACACCGACACGCTGAACGAATCCGGCTTCGTCGAGGACACCATCGCGGCGTTCAAGGGCCGCACAATCCACACCTTCCACACCGAAGGGGCGGGCGGCGGCCATGCGCCGGACATCATCCGGGTGGCCAGCCTCGGCAACGTGCTGCCCAGCTCGACCAACCCGACGCGGCCCTTCACCATCAACACGGTGGACGAGCATCTCGACATGCTGATGGTGTGCCACCACCTCAGCGCCCGCATTCCCGAAGACGTCGCCTTCGCCGAGAGCCGCATCCGGCGCGAGACCATCGCGGCGGAGGACATCCTGCACGACCTGGGCGTCTTCTCCATGATCTCGTCGGACAGCCAGGCGATGGGCCGGCTGGGCGAGGTGATCATCCGCACCTGGCAGACAGCCCACAAGATGAAGCTGCAGCGCGGCCGGCTGCCGCAGGAGACCGGCGACAACGACAATTTCCGGGTCAAGCGCTACATCGCGAAATACACCATCAACCCGGCGCTGTCGCACGGCATCGGCCATGTCGTCGGCTCGGTCGAGGTCGGCAAGCTGGCCGATCTGGTGGTGTGGTCGCCGGCCTTCTTCGGGGTCAAGCCGGACATGGTCATCAAGTGCGGCACCATCGCCGCCGCGCTGATGGGCGATCCCAACGCCTCCATCCCGACGCCGCAGCCGGTGCATTACCGCCCGATGTTCGGCGCCTTTGGCCGGGCGATGCAGGCCAGCAGCGTCACCTTCGTCAGCGCCAAGGCGATGGAACTGGAGGTCGGCCGGCAGCTTGGCCTGCACCGCGAACTGATCGCCGTCCAAGGCACCCGCACCGTCGGCAAGAAGGACATGATCCACAACGACGCCACCCCGCACATCGAGGTGGACCCGGAAACCTACGAGGTGCGGGCGGACGGGCAGTTGCTGACCTGCGAACCGGCCGAGGTCCTGCCGATGGCGCAGCGCTATTTCCTGTTCTGAGGCGCTTTTTCTTCCCCTCCCCCGCCCAGCGGGGGAGGGTTAGGGTGGGGGGGATGCGCTTCGAGGATTTCTTCGGCCGCGCCGAACCCTCTCATCCCACCCTTCTCCCCAGGGGGAGAAGGAGATATTCGTAGGGCTCACACAGTTGATCGGTGTATTCGACTCAGGACATGGCGGATTGACGGTGCTGCGCGCCCTGGTGGACGCCGCACCCGACCGGCCCTTCGTCTATCTCGGCGACCATGCCGCCGCTCCCTACGGCCCGCGCAGCGAGGACGACATCTACCGGCTGACCGTGGCCGGGATGGACCGGCTGTTCGCCCAGGGCTGCCGGCTGGTCGTCATCGCCTGCAACACCGCCGCGGCGGTGGCGCTGCGCCGTCTCCAACAGGAATGGCTGCCGTCGGCCCATCCCGGCCGCAACGTGCTGGGCGTCCTGGTGCCGATGGTGGAGGCGATCACGCGGGTGCCGTGGATGATCGATACCGTGCCGCCGGACCATCTGGCCGAGCCGCGCACCGTCGGCATCTTCGCCACGGCGGCGACCGTCAACTCCGGCTCCTTCCCGCGGGAGATCGGAAAGCGCGCGCCCTCCGTCCGCGTCGTGCAGCAGGCCTGCCCCGATCTCGTGCCGCTGATCGAGCGCGGTGCTTCGGACGACGAGATCGAGCCTGCGGTCGCGGGCTATGTTCGCGTCCTGCTGGACAAGATGGGCCGCCAGCCTCTGGACGCGGTGGTGCTGGGCTGCACCCATTACCCGCTGGTCAGCCACCTATTCGCCCGGGCGCTGCCGCCGGGGGTGGAGGTGCTGTGCCAGCCGACGCTGACCGCCCGCTCGCTGGAGCAGTATCTCGACCGCCATCCCGAATACCGGCCCGATCCGGCGGAACGGGGTTTGCGCTTCTTCACCACCGGGGACGCGGCGCTGGTCAGCGAACTGGCCGGCCGCTTCTTCGGCCATCCGACCCCCTTCGAACGGCTTAGCTGATGACCGACCCCACCCGCCGCGCCACCCGAGTCCATGCCCGCGGCCATTGGCCCGCCGAGCAGGCGGCCGGCACCGTGACGCTCGCCTTCGACGACCGCTTCCGCCGCCGCATGGCGATGACCGACGATGCCGGCGGCGCCTTCCTGCTCGACCTGCCGCGGGCGGTGGCGCTGGACGACGGCGACGGGCTGGAGTTGATCGACGGCAGCTTCCTGCGCGTGGTCGCCGCCGCGGAAGACCTGATGGAAGTCCGCGTACCCGGCCCGGTGGAGGCCTTCGCGCGGGTGGCCTGGCATCTCGGCAACCGCCACCTGCCGGTGCAGATCGTCGGCGACACCATACGCCTGCGCCGCGACCATGTGATCGAGGACATGCTGCGCGGTCTGGGCGCCGAAGTGCGCGACGTGACCGCGCCCTTCATGCCGGAAGGCGGCGCCTATGGCGGGCATTCGCATGGCGGCGGGCATGGGCATTCGCACTGACGTGGATGGCGTTTCCACCCACGCCCTGACGCGCCTGCTGGCGTGGCTGTCGCCCAGCTTTCCGGTCGGCGGCTTCTCCTACAGCCATGGGATCGAGGCGGCGGTGGAGCAGGGGCTGGTGCGGGATCGCGCGACGCTGATCGTCTGGCTCGACGGCATCCTGCGCCATGGCGCCGGGCGGACCGACGGCATGCTGTTCACCGCCGTGCATCGCGCGGTGCGCGCCGGTGACGACGACGCCTTCGCCTGGGCGGTGGAGCGCGCCGACATCCTGCGCGCCTCCTCCGAGACGGCGCTCGAATCGCGGGCGCAGGGGCAGGCCTTCCTGCTGGCGATCCGCGCCGCATGGCCGCTCGACGAGTTGCCGCGCTGGGATGCGGTTATCGCCTCCACCGGAAGGCCGCCGGCCTACGCCGTGTCGGTTGCGCTGGTGTCGGCCCTGGTCGGCGTGGCGGAGGGGCCGGCGCTGACCGCCTATCTGCATGCCTTCGCCGCCAACCTTGTTTCCGCCGGTGTCCGGCTGGTGCCGCTGGGACAGACCGACGGACAGCGGGCGCTGGCCGCGCTCGACCCCATCACCCACCGGGCGGCGGAGGCGGCGCTGGCGGCTCCGCTCGACGATCTCGGCGGCCGGGCGATGGCCGTCGATTGGACCTCGATGATCCACGAAACCCAATATACGAGGCTGTTCCGCTCATGAGCGCTCTCCCCGCTATCGAAAAGAGCCACGCCGGCCCGCTTCGCGTCGGCATCGGCGGCCCCGTCGGCTCCGGCAAGACTGCGCTGACCGACGCGCTGTGCAAGCGCATGCGCGAGGACTGGGAAGTCGCGGCGATCACCAACGACATCTACACCAAGGAGGATGCGGAATTCCTCACCCGCTCCGGCGCGCTGAAGCCGGAACGGATCATGGGGGTGGAGACCGGCGGCTGCCCGCACACCGCGATCCGCGAGGACGCCTCGATCAACCTCGCCGCCGTCGACCAGATGAACGCGAAGTTTCCCGATCTCGACCTGATCTTCATCGAATCGGGCGGCGACAACCTCGCGGCCACCTTCTCGCCGGAACTGGCGGACATCACCATCTACGTCATCGACGTGTCGGCCGGCGACAAGATCCCGCGCAAGGGTGGACCGGGCATCACCCGGTCGGACCTGCTGGTGATCAACAAGACCGACCTTGCTCCGATGGTCGGCGCCAGCCTGGAGGTGATGGACCGCGACGCCCGCAAGATGCGCGGCGACCGCCCCTTTGTCTTCGCCAACGTCAAGGCGGGGGAGGGTGTGGACGCCATCCAGTCCTTCATCGTCCAGCGCGGCGGCCTGCCCCTGCCGGGTTGAGAGTCTTACAACCGAAGACACAACCGCAGGAAGACCGGCCTGCGGGAACCTCCGGCTTGACCATGCTGTTCATGCAGCATGAGACGATTCAAGCCGGAGGATGCCCTGATGACGCGCCCGACCTCTGCAACGGCCTTGGGCACTGCGCTGCTGCTGGCCGCGCTGGGACCCATCGCCGCGCCCGCGCTTGCCGCCGACGACTGCGCGGCCGGGCTCGACCGGCTGGGACAGCAGGCGGCGGCCCTCGAGGCCGCGGCACCCAACAATCCGGCACCCGTGACCCAGCAGGAGATCGCGCAGCTGCGTGCCCTGCAGCAGGCGGCCCAGGGTGCGGCGCAGAAGGGCAATGCGCCGGCCTGCCAAGCCATCCTGGGCGAGGCCACGGCGCTGCAGGACTCCATCGCCCATCCCCGCGCGATTGCCGCCGACGACCTCGAGGATGCCAAGCTGCGCAGCCCGGACGGTAAGGATCTGGGCAAAATCTCCGAGCTGGTGATCGATCCGGCGACCGGCCGCATCGCCTATGCAGTGGTCGAGTTGGGCGGCTTCCTCGGAATCGGCGAAAGCGACTTTCCCGTGCCCTGGGCGCTGTTCGCGCCGTCGGGCGACGGCTATGTCCTGAACGTTCCGAAGGACAAGCTGACCAACGCCCCGCGCTTCGACGACAAGAACCGCCCGAACATGAACGACCGCCAGTGGGCGATGGCGGTGCACACCTATTACGGCGTCGCTCCCTATTGGATGCAGCAATCGGCGACGCTGGCCGCCATCGCCGGTTCGACAGGCGGCGGCAGCGACGCGGCGGCGATGCCCCTGCGCCAGGAGGTTCAGCGCCTGTCCCAGGAGGTGGCGCGGCTGAACCAGGAACTGCAGCAGGCGCGGGCCTCCGGCTCCAGCGCCGCGACGGCCGGCGGAAGCGGGCAGGGCGGTGCAACCCAGCCGCCGTCACAGGCACCGTCGGGGAACGACACCCCCCAGCCGCCGGTTTCCCAACAGTGACACGATAACGATCCGATCGCGGGGGTACCCGGAATCGGGCCCTGCATCCAGGAGGACCGACATGGAACTCTCTTCCATCACCGATACGGCCCAGCGCAGCCTGCGCGGCTTTAACGACCGCATCCATGGTCCCGGCGGCGGCTATACCATCAATGTCGGCCACAGCGAACGGCTGGCCTCGCTGGCCGGTGGCGTGGCGCTGGCGGTGCTGGGCCTGCGCCGCCCCAATTGGACCGGTGCCGCCATGGCGCTGGCCGGCGGCGTTCTGGTGGCGCGCGGCCTGACCGGCTACTGCCCCGGCAAGTCGATGCTGTCCGATTGGGCCCGCCGCGACCGTGCGGCCATTCCGTCGCAGGATGTGGAAAGCGGAATCGATCCCTACTCCCGCCATCCCGGCGACATCTATCAGGAGGCCTGCGAAGAGGAGATCGTCGACGAGGCGTCGCAGGAATCCTTCCCGGCCAGCGATCCACCCTCTTTCACGCCCGGTGTTGCCCGGTAAAGGGTGATCGGCCAAGGGGTGTGGCTGGATAACAGAAATGTCATCAAGAAACGGCCTTCCGGTCCGGCGCCGGAAGGCCGTCTTGATATGGATCAATGAAAGGGTTCACGTTTAGGACTTCAGCTTTTACTGATTATGCCCGCGAGAATGCTGCGCGATGATTGGGGTGCATGCGCGGATTGTGTTCATTACATGTTGCGGACCTGTTGCAATTGGCCTATGGTGCACCGCACAAGGAACGCCGCGTGCCCTTGCCTGGCCAACACGCCGCCAGGGTTGCGGTCGCTCCTCCCGTCACACCGACCGCAGGACCGTCCGCCATGACCACGATCATTCCCGCCGCCGCCACGCTCGAAGGCAAGAAGGGGCTCGTCCTTGGCATCGCCAACGACCAGTCGATCGCCTGGGGCTGCGCCCGCGCCTTCCGCGCGCTGGGTGCCGACCTCGCGGTCAGCTATCTGAACGAGAAGGCGAAGCGCTTCGTCGAGCCGCTGGCCCAGCAGTTGGAGGCCGAGATCTTCGAACCGGTGGACGTCACCGGCGAAGGCGACCTGAAGGCCATGTTCGACAAGATCGGCGAGAAGTGGGGCAAGCTGGACTTCGCGCTCCACAGTATCGCCTTCGCGCCGAAGGAGGATCTGCACGGTCGCGTCGTCGACTGCTCGCGTGAGGGCTTCCAGCAGGCGATGGACATCTCCTGCCACTCCTTCATCCGCATGGCCCGCTATGCGGAGCCGCTGATGAAGGACGGCGGGTCGCTGTTCACCATGTCCTATTTCGGCGCCAACCGCGTCATCGACAATTACGGCGTGATGGGCCCGGTGAAGGCCGCGCTGGAAGCCAGCGTGCGCTATCTGGCGGCGGAACTCGGCCCGAAGGGCATCCGCGTCCACGCCATCTCCCCCGGCCCGATCAAGACCCGCGCCGCCTCCGGCATCGCCCATTTCGACGAGCTGATGAACAAGGCCACCGAGCGGACCCCCGAAGGCCGCCTGGTGACCATCGAGGAGGTCGGCTACACCACGGCCTTCCTCGCCACCGACGGCGCCAAGGGCATCACCGGCGACACCACCTACGTCGATTGCGGCTATTCCATCATCGGCTGAGGCCAGCGGATTTCCGGTTGAAGAACGGGGCGGGTGCGGCGACGCATCCGCCCCTTTCCGTTCGGTCCGCCTCTCCAAGGTGCGTCAAATTGCCGTGTGACGTCCCGACTGTTTGGGTGCGGTGGTAGCACCGGCCATAATCCGCCCAAACGGGGTGCCGGTAAGGGGGGAGGCGGCAAGGTCATGGGCGCCATCACATGGCGACGGCAGTTGAGCGTCGGCCAGCCGGCCATCGACGACGATCACAAGCATCTGATCGAGTATCTGAACGAACTCGACGCAGCGCTGGCCGCCCCGCGGTTCCAGCCGGCTCGCGTCGCCAAGATTCTGGTCAAGCTGCTGGAATATACCAAGGAGCATTTCGCCCGTGAGGAGCGGATCATGCAGATCGTGCGCTACCCGCAATTCGAGGAGCACGTCGCCATGCACCGCGCCGCGGTCAAGATGGTCAGCGAACTGTCCAACCGCTTTGCCGCCGAACCCACCCACGAGAATGCCGAGAAGCTGTACAAGTTCACCGCCGACTGGCTGGTCCGGCACATCATCCTGATGGACACGCAGCTGACGCCCTATGTCCGTGGCGTCTGGGCCTGAGCCGACTGGGGTGGGCGCTTACCCCACGAACTCGGTGGCGCGATAGCCCTGGGCGTAGAGCAGGGCGGTCAGGTCGCCGTGGTCGACGCGGGCACGGGCCTCGGCGGCGACGACAGCCTTGGCATGGAAGGCGACGCCGAGCCCGGCGGCCAGCAGCATCGGCAGGTCGTTGGCGCCGTCGCCGACGGCCATGGTCTCCGCCATCGGCACACGGTGCTCGCCGGCATAGGCCATCAGCGCCTGCAGCTTGCTGTCCTTGTCCAGGATCGGTTCGATCACCGTGCCGGTCATCACACCGTCGACCACTTCCAGATCGTTGCCGCGGTCGTCGTCGAAGCCGATCCAGCTGCGCACCCGACCGGTGAAGCAGCGGAAGCCACCCGACACCAGAACGCAGACGGCGCCGTTGGCGCGCATGGTGCCGACCAGCTGGGATGCCCCCGGCATCAGGGTGGCGCGCTGCCACACCTCGTCGATCACCGTCTCCTTCAGGCCCTTCAGCAGGGCGACGCGCTCGCGCACCGCGTCCTTGAAGTCGATCTCGCCGTTCATGGCGCGGGCGGTGATGGCGGCGATGTGGTCCTTCAGCCCGACATAGTCGCCGAGCTCGTCCAGCATCTCCTGCTCGATGATTGTCGATTCCATATCGGCGACCAGCAGCCGCTTGCGCCGGGTCGCCGCCGGCTGGGCGATGATGTCCAGAGCCGCATCGGTCCCATTCGCCGTCAGGGCATGGCGGATCGCCGCCTCCGCCTGTTCCGGCGCGAGGTTGCCGAAAGGCAGATCGCAGGCGGTGCCGGGGGCCAGCCAATCCGGCGCCCCGGCATCGGCGCCCAGCCCGACCAGCGCCGCCCTGGCGGTCTGGACGACGGACTCGTCGAGCGTGGCGGTGCGGGGAGCGATCAGCGTGGCGACGGCGTTCATCGGCGGGTATCCCGAGGAAAAGAGGGCCTTTGCGCGCTGCCTACCACAGGCGGGGAGCCGGGTCCAACGAAGCTTCGGCGTCGGCATGCGGTTGGGTGTTGCAAAGAGAGCGCCGGAACGCCATGGAAGGGCGATGAGCGACCTTACCACCCATCTGACCGACGTCATCGTCATCGGCGGGCCGACTGCGTCGGGCAAGTCGGGGCTGGCGCTCGCCGTCGCCGAGGCGTTCGGCGGCACCGTCATCAATGCCGACAGCATGCAGCTCTACGCCGACCTCGACGTGCTGACCGCCCGCCCGCCGGCCGAGGATCTGGCGCTGGCGCCGCACCGCCTCTACGGCGTCCTCCCGGCGGCGGAGCGGGGGTCGGCGGCGCGCTGGCGCGACATGGCGCTGGCGGAGATCGATACCGCCAGGGCCGACGGACGGCTGCCCGTGGTGGTCGGCGGGACCGGTCTCTACCTGCGTGCGCTGATGCACGGATTGAGCGAGGTTCCCCCCATCCCCGACGAGGTGCGCGCCGCCGCCCATGCCCGGCTGGCGGCCATCGGCGGCGAGGCCTTCCGCGCCGAATTGGTCGCCCGCGATCCGGCCTCGGCCAAGCTGAACGCAGGGGACACTACCCGCCTGACCCGCGCCTGGGAAGTGCTGGAGGCCACCGGCCACCCGCTGTCCCACTGGCAGAGCCGGACCGCCCAGGGTGCGCCGGAGGATCTGCGCTTCACCATCGTCGTGCTCGATCCGCCGCGCGCCGACCTCTACGCCCAGTGCGACAAGCGTTTCCACCTGATGATGGAGCAGGGTGCGCTGGAGGAGGTGCGGCGGCTGGACGCCCTGGCGCGGGAGCAGGGCCTCACCCCCGACCTGCCGGTGCTGAAGGCGCTGGGCGTGCCGGAACTGCGCCGCCACCTGCATGGCGAAATCCCGTTGGACGAGGCGGTCGCGCTGGCCCGGCAATCCACCCGCCGCTATGCCAAACGGCAGGTCACGTGGTTCCGGCATCAGATTGTTGGCAAATCACCCAATATGCTGGTAAGTCATACAGGACAGCATAGCTGCCATACCATCGATTCGCCTTGTTCGCTCGCGGTACGAAATGCAATGCTCGACCGCCTGAGAACGATACTAAATTACTGATCCGAAGGAGAAGCACCGTGTCGGTTGATTGGGGTCATGTGTTCGCGGGCCGCGTGGGCGGCATGACGGCGTCCGAAATCCGGGAACTGCTGAAGCTGATCGATCGCCCGGAGATCATCTCCTTCGCCGGTGGCATTCCCGACCCGGACCTGTTCCCCAGCTCCGCCATCGCGCGGTCCTATGAGAAGATTTTCCAGTCCAACGCCGGTGCCGGAGCCGCGCTGCAGTACTCCATCACCGAAGGCTACACGCCGCTGCGGGAATGGATCTGCGATTACATGGGTGGCAAGGGCGTCAACATCGGCCTGGATGGGGTTCTCGTCACCAACGGTTCGCAGCAGGTGCTGGAGTTCGTCGGCAAGCTGCTGATCGGCCCCGGCGACAAGATCGTGGTCACCCGCCCGACCTATCTCGGCGCGCTGCAGGCCTTCTCGCCCTACGAGCCGACCTATCTCTCCATCCCGATGGACGAGGAGGGGCCGGAGATGGCGGCGCTGACCGAGGCGCTGGCGCGGAAGCCGAAGTTCTTCTACCTCGTCCCCGATTTCCAGAACCCCAACGGCACCACGGTGACGCTGGCCCGCCGCCACGCCATCCTGGACGCCTGCGAAGCGGCCGGCGTGCCGGTGATCGAGGACACCGCCTATTGCGAACTGCGCTATGACGGCGAGCATCTGCCGCTGATGGCGGCGCTGGATTGCGAGCGTAACGGCGGCAAGCTGACCAACGTCATCTTCGGCGGCACCTTCTCCAAGACCATGGTGCCGGCGATGCGCATCGGCTGGGTCAATGCCGCGCCGGAGGTGGTGAACCGGCTGGTGCTGATGAAGCAGGCGGCCGACCTGCATGCCAGCACGATCAACCAGATCGTCATGCATGACGTCGTCTCGCAGATCTTCGACAGCCACATCAAGCTGCTGCGCACCCAGTACAAGGAGCGCCGCGACGCCATGCTGGCGGCCCTGGACGAATTCGCCCCGCCGGGCGTCACCTGGACCAAGCCGGAAGGCGGCCTGTTCGTCTGGATCGAGGCGCCCGAGGGCGTCGACGGTACGGAACTGTTGGCCCGCGCCATCAAGGAGGCCAACGTCGCCTTCGTCCCCGGTTCGGCCTTTCACGCCGACCGGTCGGGCAAGAACACGCTGCGCCTGGCCTTCTCCGTCACCAAGCCGGCCCAGATCCGCGAAGGCATCCGCCGGCTGTGCGAGCTGCTGAAGACGACCGCCTGACAGTCCGTTCGTCCCAGTCGTCGCCTTGTCGGAACGGCGGCCGCGCTTCGGTGCGGCCGCCGTTTCCATTTTGGGCAAGCGGTGGCTGGGCAAGGCCGTCACCTCCTATGGGCGCGCAACAATTGGAAAAACTGCGGCAAAAAAACTTTGCGAACATTCGCGAATTGGGTTGACCTATGACGGATGATTTGACTAATTTGCCGGTCCCAGCACACGCCATCGGGGCTAAGCCGTTGTTCTGAACGGCTATGTCCATCCGGCAGGGTTGGTGTTCCCAAGGAACCGGGTGCCCTAGAGGAGGCGCCCACATGAGAAGGTCGTGAGCGATGTCCGAACAGAAGCTGACCGGCGCCCAGATCGTCATCAAAGCCCTGAAGGATCAGGGCGTTGACATCATCTTCGGCTATCCCGGCGGCGCCGTACTTCCCATCTACGACGCGCTGTTCCAGCAGAACGACCTGAAACATGTCCTTGTACGCCACGAGCAGGCCGCGGTTCACGCGGCCGAAGGTTACGCGCGCTCGACCGGCAAGGTCGGCTGCGTGTTGGTGACCTCCGGCCCCGGCGCCACCAATGCGGTGACCGGCCTGCTGGACGCCTTGTGCGACAGCATTCCGCTGGTCTGCCTGTCGGGCCAAGTGCCGACCCACCTGATCGGCAACGACGCCTTCCAGGAGGCCGACACCACCGGCATCACCCGTCCCTGCACCAAGCACAACTACCTGGTGAAGGACGTCGACAGTCTGGCCCGCACCCTGCACGAAGCCTTCTATGTCGCGCGCAGCGGCCGTCCCGGCCCGGTGCTGGTCGACATTCCGAAGGACGTGCAGTTCGCCGACGGTACCTACGTCCCGCCGGCGGAGGTCAAGCACAAGACCTACCGTCCGCAGGTGAAGCCGGAGATCGCCCGCATCGAAGAGGCGATCGAGCTGATCGCCAACGCCAAGCGGCCGGTCTTCTACACCGGCGGCGGCGTGATCAACGCCGGTCCCTTCGCGGCCAAGCTGCTGACCCAGTTCGTCAAGACCACCGGTTTCCCGATCACCTCCACCCTGATGGGGTTGGGCGCCTTCCCGGCGTCGGACAATCAGTGGCTGGGCATGCTCGGCATGCACGGCACGTACGAGGCGAACCTCGCCATGTACGAATGCGACGTCATGATCAACATCGGCGCCCGCTTCGACGACCGCGTGACCGGCAAGCTGTCGGCCTTCTCGCCGGGCTCCAAGAAGATCCACGTCGACATCGATCCCAGCTCGATCAACAAGAACGTCGCGGTCGACATCCCGATCGTCGGCGATTGCGGTGCCGTGCTGGAAGACATGCTGCGCATCTGGAAGGCACGCGCCAAGTCGCCGGACAAGGCCGCGCTGAAGGAGTGGTGGGGCAAGATCGAGGGATGGCGCGCCCGCAACTGCCTGAACTACAACCGCACGGAATCGGTGATCAAGCCGCAGTATGCGCTGGAGCGCCTGCGCGAGGCCCTGCGCGGCAAGGACCACTACATCACGACGGAAGTCGGCCAGCACCAGATGTGGGCGGCCCAGTTCCTGCCCTTCGACCAGCCGAACCGCTGGATGACCTCGGGCGGACTCGGCACCATGGGCTACGGCCTGCCGGCCGCCATCGGCGCCCAGCTTGCCCATCCCGACGCAATCGTCGTCGACGTGTCGGGTGAAGCCAGCTTCCTGATGAACATGCAGGAGATCGGCACCGCCGTGCAGTACCGCGCGCCGGTCAAGATCTTCATCCTGAACAACCAGTACATGGGCATGGTGCGCCAGTGGCAGGAGCTGCTGCACGGCTCGCGCTATTCCCAGAGCTATTCGGAGGCCCTGCCGGACTTCGTGAAGCTGGCGGAATCCTGGGGCTGCGTCGGCCTGCGCGCCACCACGGTGGCCGAGGTCGATCAGGTGATCGAGAAGATGCTGACGGTCACCGACCGCCCCTGCATCATCGACATCGCCGTCGATCCGAAGGAAAACTGCTTCCCCATGATTCCGGGCGGCAAGGCCCACAACGAGATCCTGTTCGGTCCGGACGACAGCCCGTCCGACGCCACGCCGGAAGACGGCATGGTGCTGGTCTGATCGGCTGACGACGAACGAACGGGGGGAATGGGTCTCATGGAAAACGCGATCGAAAAGCACACCATCGCCGTGCTGGTGGACAACGAGCCGGGCGTTCTCGCCCGCGTCATCGGGCTGTTCTCCGGCCGCGGCTACAACATCGAAAGCCTGACGGTGGCGGAGGTGAACAACGCCGACCACCTGTCGCGCATCACGCTCGTCACCTCCGGCACCCGGATGATCATCGAGCAGATCAAGGCGCAGCTCGGCCGGCTGGTTCCGGTCCACCGCGTCCATGACCTGACCGACGAAGGGCCGTCGGTGGAACGCGAACTGGCGCTGGTCAAGGTGGCCGGCACCGGCGACCGCCGGATCGAGGCGCTCCGCCTCGCCGACATCTTCCAGGCCAAGGTGGTCGATGCCACGCTGAGCAGCTTCGTCTTCGAGTTGACCGGCACCACCGAACAGGTCGACGACTTCGTCGGCCTGATGGGCCAGCTCGGCCTCGTGGAGGCCAGCCGCACCGGCGTGGTCGCCATGTCGAAGGGACCGGCGGCGTTCTGAGGCGCCGTCACCCGCAGAAAACATTCTGCGAAAGATTGGGGCGGCAAAAACGCAAGGAAGCTTTGCATTTTGCCGTTCCATCGAGCGATTGTTTCCCTTGACGCGCGGCTTTGCTCAATGGAGTAATCCGCCGCAGGAAACGCACTCTGTCTTCGTTCGTTGCGAATTCAAGGAACCATCTCCATGCGCGTCTATTACGATCGTGATGCCGACGTCAACCTGATCAAGGGCAAGAAGGTCGTCATCGTCGGCTACGGCAGCCAGGGCCACGCCCACGCCCACAACCTGCGTGACAGCGGCGTGAAGGACGTGCGGATCGCGCTCCGCCCGGGTTCGGCCACCATCAAGAAGGCCGAGACCGCCGGCTTCACCGTGATGACCCCGGCCGAGGCCGCCGCTTGGGCCGACGTCGTGATGGTTCTGACCCCGGACGAGCTGCAGGCCGACCTGTACCGCGACGATCTGGCCCCGAACATGAAGCAGGGCGCCGCCCTGGCCTTCGCGCACGGCCTGAACGTCCACTTCAACCTGATCGAGCCGCGCGCCGACCTCGACGTGTTCATGATCGCGCCGAAGGGCCCCGGCCACACCGTGCGCAGCGAATACCAGCGTGGCGGCGGCGTGCCGTCGCTGGTCGCCGTGCATCAGAACGCCTCGGGCAACGCGCTGGACATCGCCCTGTCCTACGCCTCGGCCAATGGCGGCGGCCGCGCCGGCATCATCGAGACCACCTTCAAGGAAGAGTGCGAGACCGATCTGTTCGGTGAGCAGGCCGTGCTCTGCGGCGGCCTGACCGAGCTGATCCGCGCCGGTTACGAGACGCTGGTCGAGGCGGGCTATGCCCCCGAGATGGCCTACTTCGAGTGCCTGCACGAAGTGAAGCTGATCGTCGACCTGATGTACGAGGGCGGCATGGCCAACATGCGCTACTCGATCTCCAACACGGCCGAATACGGCGACTACCGCACCGGCCCGCGCATCATCACGCCGGAGACCAAGGCCGAGATGAAGCGCGTCCTGACCGACATCCAGGAAGGCCGCTTCGTCCGCGACTGGATGCTGGAATGCAAGGCCGGCCAGCCGTCCTTCAAGGCGATCCGCCGCCGCAACGCCGAGCACGAGATCGAGAAGGTCGGCGAGAAGCTGCGCGCCATGATGCCGTGGATCGCCGAGCGCCGTCTGGTCGACAAGTCGAAGAACTGATCTGGCGAAAGTCTGTCGGTTTGCCGGAAAGCGCGTCCCTTCGGGGGCGCGCTTTTCATTTGGGGGCAAGATGGTCCGGGGTGATGCCGAACACCATTGCGAACCCTTTGCTGCCGGCGTCGGTGATCGTCACCGCCCGGCTGTCGGGAATGCGGACGATCCAGCCGCGTTCCAGTGAACAGGTCAGCAATGCCGCGCCCAGCCGTCCGGCCAGATGGGGCCGCCGCTCGCTCCAGTCGAGGCATGCTCGGCAGAGCGGCCTGCGGCTCTCACCGGACTCAGGAAATCTGAGGCCCAGGCCATCCAGGAAGCCGCGACCCTCCTCCGTCACCAGGGCACCGCCATCCCCGAGGATCACAAGCCCAAGTTCATTCAGCCGATCGGCCAATGCGGTGCCCAACCGTCCCGCGAGGTGGTCATAGCAGGTCCGGGCTGCCCTCAGCGCCTCGTCCTTCGGTCCCGGGGGGCGATGGCGTCGCGGACCCGCGGTTGCCACCGCCATCAGGCTCTCCATTGCCTGGGCGATGTCATGGGAAGCCAGCCGGTAATAGCGGTGCCGTCCCTGACGCTCCACCTCCAGCAACCCCGCCTCGGTCAACTTGGCAAGATGGCCGCTTGTGGTCGGCGCGCCGACGCCGGCGTGCCATGACAACTCTCCGGCGGTCAGCGCCTGTCCGCCCATCAGGGCAGACAGTATGTTCGCCCGCGCCGGATCGCCGATCAAGGCGGCAATGGTGGCAATGGCGTTGGCGGAGGCGATGGGCTGGCTGGTCATGCCCGTCAGCTTAGGCCTGTTCGCTTGCCCCGTCAGCCACCGACGCTTCGTCCGTGACCGAAGCGTTCGCGGCAGCCTCCTCCCGATCTTACGGGCATGGTGAGCCGCCTTCTTCGAGTGACGGAGCCCTCATGACCATCCCTACTGTTTCAGGTGTGTCCGCTTCGCGGCCTGATCTGCGTGTGGAACTCGCCTTGCTGCTGGCCCTCGCAACCTTGTGGGGGGCGTCCTACAGCTTCATCCGGATCGGCGTGGAGACGATTCCACCGCTGACCTTCATTGCCGGCCGGACCTTGATAGCCGGAGCCATTCTGCTGGCCGTTATCCGTTGGCGCCGGCTGTCCCTGCCGCGCGACCGGGCCGTATGGGGCCGCTTTCTGGTACAGGCTTGTCTGAACAGTGTCTTGCCCTTCACCTTGATCGCCTGGGCCGAACGGACGGTCGATGCCGGGACCGCGGCGATTCTCAACGCGACGACGCCGATCTTCGCTTTTCTCATCACGCTGCTGCTGACCCGGCATGAGGCCTTGAGCCTGCGAAAGGCTGTCGGCGTGCTCGGTGGGCTCGGCGGAACGATCCTGGTCATCGGGGCGGGGGCAATCGACGGCGTTGGCCATGACCTTCTGGCGCAGGGCGCCATCGTTGTCGCCACCGTCTGCTATGCTGCCGCCGCCATCTTCGGCCGTGCGTTCAAGTCCCTGGACCCGATCATGCCTGCCGCCGGATCGCTGATCTGTGGGGCAGTGGTGCTGCTGCCCATCAGCTTGGCGGTTGACCGGCCCTGGACTCTGGCGCCCTCATGGGAGTCGCTGCTGGCGCTTGCCTGCCTGTCGATCTTCTCGACCGCGCTCGCCTTCGTTCTCTATTTCCGGCTGGTCCAAACCATAGGTTCGGTTCCGACGACCGCTCAGGCTTATCTGCGGGTTCCCATCGGAGTGGGGATCGGTGTGATGATGTTGGGCGAGACTTTCGAGCCGACCGCCCTGGCAGGCTGTGCCGCCGTTGTGTTGGGGGTGGCGGCAATGACCATCCCGGCCCGGTCCCGAGCTTGAGCCGGCGCGCCTGTCAGCCCCGCGGATCCTTGAAGCTCGTCGGCGGCGTTTCGGCCACCGCGGCGCGGCCGGGGTCGCGCTTCTGGGTTTCCAGCAGGATGTCGCGGGCGATCGGCGCCGCCGCGCTGGAGCCGCCGCCGCCATGCTCGACGAAGACGGCGCAGGCATAGCGCGGCGCCTGCACGGGCGCGAAGGAGACGAACAGGGCGTGGTCGCGCTCACGCCAGGGAAGATCCTCGTTCTTCTTCACGCCGGTGGAGCGCTCCGCCATGGTGATGCGGCGGACCTGGGCGGAGCCGGTCTTGCCCGCCATCTCGTACCCGGCCTCGGTGATGCGCGCCTTGAAGGCGGAGCCGTTGGGCGCGTTCGTCACCTCGTTCATGCCGCGCAGCACGATATCGAGATTCTCCTTCTTCACGCCGATGCTGGGCCAAGCGGTCTGTTCGCCGCTGACCGTCTTGATCTGCTTGGTCAGGTGCGGCTTGACCGCATAACCGCCATTGGCCAGCCGGCAGGTCATCACCGCCAGCTGCAGCGGCGTCGCCAGCACATAACCCTGGCCGATGGAGGCGACCAGCGTCTCGCCCATGTCCCAGCCCTTGCCCAGGGTCGCCTTCTTCCAGGCGATGGACGGCATCAGCCCGGCGCGCTCGTGCGGCAGGTCGATGCCGGTGCGGGCGCCCAGGCCGAAGCGGTTGGACATCTCGGAGATGCGGTCGATGCCGATGCGGCGCGACACGTCGTAGAAGAACACGTCGCAGGAATGGCGCAGCGCCCCGACGAAATCGACCGTGCCGTGGCCGCCACGCTTCCAGCAGTGGAAGCGATGGTCTCCCAGCTCCATGTGGCCGGGGCAGAAGACGGTGTGCCGGCTGCTGACGATTCCCGATTCGAGCGCCGCCAGTGCCGGCATCATCTTGAAGGTGGAACCCGGAGGATATTGGCCGACCACCGCCTTGTTGTTCAGCGGCGTCGCCTGATTGGACAGCAACTCCTCCCACAGCTCGGCGCTGATGCCCATGGTGAACTGGTTGGGGTCGTAGCTGGGGTGGGAACAGAGCGCATAGATGCCGCCGGTGTGAACGTCCATCACCACCGCCGACGCGCTGACCTCCTTCGACAGGCGTTCCTGCACGAAGCGCTGCAGCGCCATGTCGATGGTCAGCTGAATCTCGCGGCCCGACTGCCCTTCGTCGCGCGACAGCTCGCGGATGACGCGGCCGACGGCGTTGACCTCAAGCTGGCTGGTGCCGGCGGTGCCGCGCAGAACCTTCTCGTGATGCTTCTCGATGCCGGCCTTGCCGATGCGGAAGCCGGGGAGCGACAGCACCGGATCGCTGTTGCCGCTCAACTCCGCTTCGGACACCGCGCCGACATAACCCAGGATATGGGCCGTGGCCTCCGCCTGCGGGTAGTGGCGCAGTTCGCCCACCTCGATCGACACGCCCGGCAGGTCGGGGGTGTTGGCCTCCAACGTCGCCACCTGCTCCCAGGTCAGGTTCTCGCGCACGGTAACCGGAACGAAGCGGCGCTTGCGATGCAGTTCGCGCAGCACACGGCGGCGGTCGCCGTCGGTCAACGGCACGATGCGGGAGATCTTGTCGAGCGTTTCCTGGATGTTGTGGGTGCGCTCCGACACCACGACGACCCGGTAGTTCTGCTGGTTCACCGCCAGGGGCACGCCGAACCGGTCGACGATGTTGCCGCGCGACGGGGCGATCAGCCGCAGGCTGATGCGGTTCTCCTCCGCCAGCATGGTGTAGCGCGCGGATTCGACCACCTGCAGGTAATAGAGCCGACCGACCAGCGCGGACAGGCCGGCGAGCTTGATGCCGCCCAGCACCAGGGCGCGGCGCGCCAGCAGGCGGGAACGGTCGGTGTCGCGATCGATCGAACTCATGAAACCGCCGGGACCCTTTACCCGTTCAAGAACGCGCGATGGACGCGGATCAGCAGCCAGCCCACCGCAGGAAACACCGCCACCGTCAGCAAGCCCTGGAACAGCGCCGGCAGGATCGACAGCGCGGCCGCATCCAGGGCCGTGAAGGCCAGCCATTGCAGCACCACGGCACCGGCCATCACCAGGGTGAAGCCGAACCACAGCAGCGCGAAGGTGCTGGCCAGGAACACCCGGCGCTGGTTCAGCACCGCCCATTGCGCCACGATCAGCAGCAAGGCATTGACGCCCAACGGCCCGCCGATCAGGAAATCCTGCAGCAGCCCGATCAGAAAGGCCACCCCCGGACGCATCAGGTCAGGCCTGTGGATCGTCCAGTAATAGACGGAAACCAGCGTCAGGTTCGGCGCCACCGGGGCATAGCCCGGCACCGGCACCGGGATCATGCCGACCAGAACCATCATGACGGTAACGGCGAAGGGCGCCAGATTGCGCCCCGCCTTGTCGACCCGTTGCCAGAAGGTTGCCGTCATACCGGCGGCCTTCCCGCCGGGGCACTGCCGGACCGGCTCACTTCCACTCCGGCGACGGATTCAGGTCGGTGCCGGGCAGTCCGAAATCCACCAGGCGCAGATGCTCGATGCGCGACAGGTCGGCGCTGGGCAACACACGCACGCCGCGCTCGCTGACCGCGGTCACCACGCCGACCGGCAGGCCGGACGGAAACAGGCCACCGTCGCCAGAGGTCACCACCTGTTCGCCCACCTGGATCGGAGACTCCGGCGGCAGATACAGAAGCTTGGCCTGGTCGGAGTTGTCGCCGGCCAGGATGGCGCGCTGGCGGGTGTTGGCCAGCACCACCGGGACACGGGCGTTGATGTCGGTCAGCAGCAGGACACGGGACGACCATTCGCCGACCTCGATCACCCGGCCCACCAGACCGGCCCCGGCCAGCGCCGCCTGTCCCTTGCGCACCCCGTCGCGCTTGCCGGCGGTCACCACCAGCGTACGGACGAAGGAACTGCCGGGGGTCGCGATGACGCGGGCGGCGATGTAGGAGACGGAGGGGTCCGGGCGGACGCGCAGCAGACTGCGCAGGCTGCTGTTTTCCGCCTCCAGCCGCAATGCCGCCTGCTTCCACTGCAGAAGCCGGGCGTTCTCGGCCTTCAGGCGCTGGTTCTCGTCGAAGGCGTTTTCAAGCTCCACCACCGACTCGACCACGCGGGCGGCGGTCGCGGCGGGGCGGGAGATGGCGTCGAGGATCGGCGCGAAGGCATCGGTCACACGGGCGCGGGCGCTGTCCACCGACACGGACTCGATCTTGCCGACCATCATCAACGCAATGGAGGCCAGGACCAGCAGGAGGAAGGAGAAGCGCTGCGCGAGGGCCCGCAAGGGCGCGGCAAGGCGAATGACGGAGCCGGATGAGCGTGACTTCACAGGAAATTCCCGTCCAGATACGCGGTCCGTCTCCGGTCCTCACCGCCCGGGAGTTGGGCGGCGGACCGGAGGCCTTCCAATCAGGGATACACCAATCAGTAAGCGCTGACCAAGACGTTTCGCAGCGTCTTCATCTCCTCCAGCGCGCGGCCGGTGCCGAGCGCCACGCAGGAGAGGGGATCGTCGGCGATCGACACCGGCAGGCCGGTGGCGTGGCGCAGGACGAAGTCCAGGTTGCCCAGCAGGGCGCCGCCGCCGGTCAGCACGATGCCCTTGTCGACGATGTCGGCGGCCAGTTCCGGAGCGGTGTGCTCCAGCGCCACCTTCACCGCCTCGACGATGGCCGAAACGGGTTCGGCCAGCGACTCGGCGATCTGCCGTTCGGAGATGATCAGTTCCTTGGGCACGCCGTTCATCAGGTCGCGGCCCTTGATCTCGAGGATGCGGCCCTCGCCGTCCTCGGGCGGGCAGGCGGACCCGATTTCCTTCTTGATCCGCTCGGCCGAGCCTTCGCCGACCAGCAGATTGTGGCTGCGGCGGATGTAGCCGATGATGGCCTCGTCCATCTTGTCGCCGCCGACGCGGACGGAGCGCGAATAGACGATGCCGCCCAGCGACAGCACGGCCACCTCGGTGGTGCCGCCGCCGATGTCGACGACCATCGAGCCCGTCGGTTCCGTCACCGGAAGCCCGGCGCCGATCGCGGCGGCCATCGGCTCCTCGATCAGGAAGACGCGGCGGGCGCCTGCGGCCTCCGCCGATTCCTGGATCGCCCGGCGTTCCACCGCGGTCGAGCCCGACGGCACGCAGATGATGACCTGCGGGCTGGCGAAGCTGCGGCGGTTGTGAACCTTGCGGATGAAATGCTTGATCATTTCCTCCGCGACTTCGAAATCGGCGATGACGCCGTCGCGAAGCGGCCGGATGGCCTGGATGTTGCCGGGGGTTCGGCCGAGCATCATCTTCGCCTCGTCACCGACGGCGAGGACCTGCTTCTTGCCGCGCACGTTGGCGATGGCGACGACGGACGGTTCGTTCAGGACGATGCCGCGGCCCTTGACATAGACCAGGGTGTTGGCCGTGCCCAGATCGATCGCCATGTCGGCGGACAGAACGCCCAGCAGTTTGGAGAGCATGGAGCTGACGAACTCTATCAAAGCGGTTGAGACGGCCGAACCGGCGGCGACTGACATAGCATGGCCGCCGACGGTTCCATAGTCGAATGCGTCCGCACGCTCAAGCGGAGAGTGCGCCCGGCAGGCCTGACCCGTGTCGCGAAAGCGGGTTCCGGATGGCCGGTGCCCGCCGCCTCTCGCGGTGTCTGGTGAAGGCGAAACTGGCGGATCAGGGTTAATTTTCCGTCAACGGCCAAACTCTTGAGATCGGCCGTTGCGGTGAATGCCGTTCTGATCCGCCGATAGCCATTCGGCCGGTGTGGCGGTTCAGTGTCTAGTCCGAACCATGGTGCGCCGCAACGGGCAATTGCCCGCCGGTCCGGCGGGATGGTCAGTGATGGCCCGCCTCGGCTTTGCCGGCCGGCTTCGCCGCATGGGCGTGGTGGCCCTCCAGCCGGTCCATGCAGGCCAGCAGAACGCCCGACACCACGAAGGTCATGTGGATGATCACCAGCCACATCAGTTCCTCCCGCGAAGTCTGGGACAGATTCATGAAGGCCTTCAGCAGATGAATGCCGGAGATGGCGACGATGGAGGCGATCAGCTTCAACTTCAGACCGCCGAAATCGACCTTGCCCATCCAGTCCGGCCGGTCCTCGTGTTTGGCGACGTCGATCTTGGAGACGAAGTTCTCGTAGCCGGCGAAGATCACCATCAGCAGAAGATTCCCGGCGAAGGACAGGTCGATCAGCGTCAGCACGGCCAGCAGCACGTCCTTCTCGCTCATGTCCAGCACATGCGGAACGATGTGCAGGATTTCCTGGGTGAACTTCACCAGCAGGAGCACAAGCGAGACCACGAGCCCCAGGTAGAAAGGGGCGAGCAGCCAGCGGCTGGCGAAGATGATCTGTTCGAAACGGCGTTCGATCATGGCGGGTGCGGCACGTCGGTGAGTGGGGAGGATGCGGAGACGGAGGATGTGTCGCAATGCTGCGCCGCAAAATCAATTGGGGAAATCCATCGCTGCGTCGACGGGGCGGAACCTCCGTTCGTCACGGGCATTGTCATCGTACCGTAACGTCCGGGCGCTATGGTCGCGGCTTTGGAAGAGACCGCCGGGAAGGGTTTGGCGACCATGAAGACCTCCGCTCCGCACATCGTGTCCGCCTTCGAGGACGCGCTGAAGCGGATGAAATCCGCCATCGTGCAGATGGCCGGCGCTGCGGAGACGCAGATCGACCAGGCCCTGACCTGCCTGGCCCAGCGCAATCCCGACCTGGCGCGGGAAATCGTCGAGTCGGACGCACGACTCGACTCCTTCGAGCATGACATCGAAGCGCACTGCATGCGCCTGCTGGCGCTGCGCCAGCCGGTGGCCGACGACCTGCGCGAGGTCATGGCGGCGCTGAAGATCGCCGGCAACCTGGAGCGCATCGGCGACCATGCCGCCAACACCGCCAAGCGCGCGGTCGCCATCTTCAGTCTTGCTGAATCGGCATCGCTGCCGGGCCTGCCGCAACTCGGCCGGCTGGTGCGCGAGCGGCTCAGCGCCGTGGTCGACGCCTATGTCGACAGCGACAGCGAGGCGGCCCTGCGCATCTGGCGCACCGACGACGAGGTGGATGCACTCTACACCAGCCTCGTCGCGGAGGTGGAGCGGTCTGCGCTGGCGGCCCCGGATCAGTTCATGGCGCATGTGCACCTGATGATGATCGCCAAGAACCTGGAGCGCATCGGCGACCACGCCACCAACATCGCCGAGGTCGTGTATTTCGTCAGCACTGGCCAGACGCTGCTGGAGGAACGTCCGAAGGCCGACCATTCCTATGATCCGGTGGGCTGAGACAAAGCAGTACCGCAAGGCATAAGGCGATCGTTCGGCCCGGCACCGGGCCGATGGGGGGTAGCATTTTCGTTGCGGAGTGATCACGTTAACTGGATGCCATTCCCGCCCGCAGACGAGACAAACCCTCCCTGATGACCGACGACCTGCTCCGCCTCTATGCCGCCATTCTCGACCGCCAGCAGATGGACCCGGCGCAGTCCAAGACCGCCCGGCTGATCGCCGCCGGTCCGAAGAAGATCGCCAAGAAGGTGGGCGAGGAGGCGGTCGAGGTGGCGCTTGACGCCATGAACGAGGACCGCCAGGGGGTCATCAACGAAAGTGCCGACCTGCTGTACAACCTGTCGGTCCTTTGGGCGACGCTGAACATCCACCCAAACGATGTGTTCGCCGAAATCCGTCGGCGCGAAGCGCTTTACGGCATCGCCGAGAAGCTGCCGAAGGCCGTCGCCGAGCGCTGAGCGGGGCTGTCGGGGCCCATCGGCGCCGGCACCTCCAGCCCTCAAGCCACTCCCAAGCCCTCCAGCAACGGCAACCGCCGCTGCACGAATGCCGAATGCCGGCGCGCCAGTTCCGCCCGGCTGGCCTCATCCCCCTCGCACCGCTCGCCGTCGCGGCCGAGCGTGATGCCGTCGGCGGAAAGATGGCTCCACGCGAAGGCGGCAGGGTCCTCACCCAGCCGGGTGGCCAGCAGGAACAACGCCTCGATCCGCGAGACAGGCACCCCGGCGCCCAGCAGTGGGGAGGCCAGCTGCCCCGGCGTGTCGCCGAAGCGGTGGCGCTCCAGAACCACGGCGTTGAAGCGGTCGCTCGAGGCTTTGCGTTCGGCAAATCCGTCTTCGGGCATGACCGGCGCGGCCAGCGACAGGCTGGTCAGCAGGACCAGCGCGCGCAGCACCGCGTCCTCCCCCTGCGCCGCCAGGGCCGGCCTGGCGAGCAGCGCGTCGAAGCTCTGTGCCCCCCCGGCCAGCGCCTCGCCCAGCGGCTGATAGAGCGCCGGCGGGAAGGGCAGGCGCCCGACCGGGGTGGAGGCGACTTCCGGCAAATCGTCGGCGGCCACCAGAAGCGCGAACCGGGTCGCCCCCAACAGCGCGCGCTGCTCGGCTTTGCCCAGCCGTTCGCCACCCTTCACGAACAGGTCGCGGCGGAAGCTGCGGTTGGACATCACGTCGCGCAGGGTCTCCGCCTGGGCGGGGTCGGATGCCTCCGCCGCCAGAGCCTGCTGCGCGGGGGATAGGCTGAGGTCGTGCAACTGTTCCATCGGCACGGCGGCGCCGGCGAACTCCAGCTTGGCCGCGGACATCTCGCGCGCCACATCGGCATGGTAGAAGGCTGTCCAGTCGCCGTTCAGATATTCGTGGGCAATGTAGTTCGGCGACTTGTGGCGCAGCTGCTCGATCCGCTCCACTGCGCCGTCGGTGGCGCCGAACCAGCCGCCGCCCTGGGCCGCCATCCGCGAGGCGAACTCGACCGCCCGTGCGATGCGGTCGGGCAGGGGGCCGTCGCCTTCGGCGCAGCGCTCCACCAGCAGGCGGCGCAGCGGCATGTGCACCAGCGTGCCGGGCAGGGTGTTGTAGCTGACGAACACCACCCCGCCGGGCGCCAGCCGGCGGCGTAGCGTGTCGAGCAGGATCGCCCGGTTCTCCGCACTCACCCAGGACCAGACGCCGTGCAGCGCGACCGCGTCCAGCATCGGCCTCTCGCGCCGGGAATAGTCGGCGAAGCTCTCCTCAAGGAATTCGGCGTTGCCGAGCCCGGCATCGGCGGCCAGCCGCCGGACGCCGGCGATGTGCGAGGGATTGAAGTCCATCGCCTCGAACCGCGCCGCCGGGTGGGCGCCGGCCAGCAGCGCGCTGGTCAGCCCGTGGCCGCATCCGGGTTCCACCATGGTGAAGCTGCCGCGGCGCAGCGCCTCGGGTGGGCGCCAGCCGCGCAGGGTCAGGGCGAAGCAGAGCAGGGCCGGCGACCAGTCGCGATAGACGGCACGGATATAGTCGATGCCGCCGACATAGCCTTCGGTCCAGCCGCCCATTCCCGATCTCCCGTTTCGATGCCCGTTTTCGACAGCGCCGGTGTAGCCGCCGGGGGTGGAGTCCGGCCACCGAAAAGCGCGCGCCAAAAAATTCACATGGGGTGCGATTTTGCTATCGACAGGCCAAAAGCCCTTCGCTATAAACCGCGCCACACCGGCCGGGACAACGGCTTGGCCGGCGCGATGAACAGTCGGCTGATTTCAGCAAAGTTTTCAGCCAAGTTCAGCGCATCAAGAGATGGGCGCATAGCTCAGTTGGTAGAGCAGCTGACTCTTAATCAGCGGGTCCAAGGTTCGAGTCCTTGTGCGCCCACCATCTCTTGAACATTTCCTACGGATGGGCGCATAGCTCAGTTGGTAGAGCAGCTGACTCTTAATCAGCGGGTCCAAGGTTCGAGTCCTTGTGCGCCCACCATCCATAAGGGGCTGGAACCGAGCAGGTTCCGGCCCCTTTCCATTTCCAGGGTTTCGTTTGGGAGTGGTCGTGGCGTCTCGCGTGATGCCCCCTCCCCAACCCTCCTTCGCTTCGCAGTGGAGGGTTAGGGAAGGGGAAACCCGCCGCCGGACCTCACCCCTCCGCCTGCGCCAGAAAGTCCGCGGTCACCCGGTCCATCGTCGCGAGATGGGTGTGGAACCAGTCGGGGAAATGCTCGGTCACATACAGGCGCGCCCGGTCCTCCTTGCCCTCCGCCAGTTCGGCTTCCATCGTTGCGACCACGGTCAGGACGCGGGCGTGTTCGTCCTTGTGGCAATGCAGGGCGAAAAAGCCGTGCTGGGTCATCAGCGCATTTTCGCGGGCGAAATGCTCGCGCAGATGCTTGGCGAAGGCGGCGAAGGGCGCCTGCAGTTCGCCGGCCGGGGCATCGCAGGCGGCCTGCAGCAGGGCGACGGAGTCGATGTGATCGCGGTCCATGACGGCATAGCCGAGGGTCGGAACATCTGCGGAGACGGGGGCGGCGGGCGTGGCGGTCGCAAGCATGATGGGTCTTCCTGAAACGAAGATGGCCTTCGGAGACGACGCTCCGAAGGCCACCATACCCGCACTGCCGTCATGGTCTCTTGACGGCGGTCAAGACACCCGGATCGTCAGGCTTTCGCCTCGCCGGCCTCCAGCTCGTCGATGAAACCACGGATGACGCCGAGCCCCTTCTGCCAGAAGGCCGGGTCGGAGGCATCCAGCCCGAAGGGGGCCAGCAACTCCTTGTGGCGCAGCGTGCCGCCGGCCGACAGCATCGCCAGATACTTCTCGGCGAAGCCCTTCTCCGCATCCTGGTAGACCGCGTAGAGCGAGTTCACCAGGCAGTCGCCGAAGGCATAGGCGTAGACGTAGAAGGGCGAGTGGATGAAGTGGGGAATGTAGGACCAGTAGTGCCGGTATCCCTCGTCGAAGCGCAGCGCCGGGCCGAGGCTCTCGGTCTGCACCGCCATCCAGATCTCGCCGATGCGGTCCGACGTCAGCTCGCCCTCGCGCCGCTCGGTGTGGACGCGGCGTTCGAAATCGAAGAAGGCGATCTGGCGGACAACCGTGTTCAGCATGTCCTCGACCTTGCCGGCCAGCATGATGCGACGGCGCTTCGGGTCGGTCTCCGCCGCCAGCAGGGCGCGGAAGGTCAGCATCTCGCCGAACACCGACGCGGTTTCCGCCAACGTCAGCGGGGTGTCGGACAGGAAATGCCCCTGTTTGCCGGCCAGGATCTGATGGACGCCATGCCCCAGCTCATGGGCCAGCGTCATGACGTCGCGCGTCTTGCCCTGATAGTTGACCAGAAGATAGGGGTGGGCGCTGGGCACGGTCGGGTGGGCGAAGGCGCCCGGCGCCTTGCCGGGACGAACCGGCGCGTCGATCCAGGGATTGTCGAAGAAGCGCTTGCCCAGACTGGCGAGATCGGGGGAGAAGCGGCCATAGGCGCCGAGCACGATGTCGCGCGCCTCCTCCCACGGGATGCTGCGGTCGGCATCCTCGGGCAGGGGGGCATTGCGGTCCCAATAGTCCAGATGGTCCTGGCCGAACCACTTGGCCTTCATCGCGTAATAACGGTGGGACAGGTCCGGATAGGCACCCTTGACGGCGGAGACCAGCGCGTCGACCACCTCGTCCTCGACCCGGTTGGACAGGTTGCGGGCGGAGGTCGGCGTCGGATAGTTGCGCCAGTCGTCCTCGATCTCCTTGTCCTTGGCCAGCGTGTTGGTGATCAGCGCGAACAGCCGCGCATTCTCGCCCAGCACCTTGCCCACCGCCTCGCCGGCCTCGCGGCGGACGGCGGGGTTGCGGTCGGACAGGCGGTTCAGCGCCTCCGCACAGGTCAGATCCTTGCCGCCCATGGGGAAGCGCAGGCTGGCGATGGTCTCGTCGAACAGGCGGTTCCAGGCGGAGCGGCCGACGACGTGCTTTTCGTGCAGCAGCCGCTCGATCTCGTCGGACAGCTGATGGTCGCGATAGAGGCGGACGTCGCGCAGCCACGGCTCGTAATGGCGAAGCGACGAGGACGCCTTCTGCTTGGCCGCCAGATCGGCCTCGTCCAGCCGGTTGATCTCAAGCGTGAAGAAGATCAGGTGGGCGGAGATGTCGTTCACCCGCTCCTGCGCGGACTGGTAGAATTTGGCGATGGTCGGATCGACCATGTTGCCGTTGTAGACCAGCCCGGCATAGGACATGACGCGCGACAGAGTCTCGTCGATGTCCTCATAGCTGCGGATCGCGGCGGCCAGTTCGTCGCCCTTCAGCGTGGCCAGCTTGCCGGCGTAGCGTTCGCGGAAGGCCTTGCACTCCCGCTCCATCCGGTCGAGGTCGGCCTTCAGCTCCGGCGATTCCATGCCGGGATAGAGGTCGCTCAGGTCCCAGGTGGGAAGCGCACCCAGTTCGGGGGTGTCGTTTGCGGCCGTGGCGGCGCTGCTGGTCATCGAATCCCTCCAGAGATTGGTTGGATCCATATAAGCGCGCACGCGCCGCGGGCAAAGTCCTCATGCGGGGCCATGCAGCACCCGCCGGCCTGCGCGCAGCACGGCACGCGACAGCTCGGCCAGCGCTGTTCCGGCGATGCGGCTCTGCTGCCAATGGAGCGGCACGTCCAAGGGGTGGCCGGGCACCAGTTCCACCAGCCGGCCGGCAGCCAGATGGTCGGCCACCAGCGGGTCGGGGTTCATCCCCCATCCCAGACCGGCCAGAGCCCCATCGACGAAGGCGTGGGTCGAGGGCAGCCAGTGGGTGGGCGGGCTGGGCATCTGCGGCTCGTGGTCGCCCAGCACCGTCCGCAGCCACTGCGTTTGCAGCCGGTCCTTGCGGTTGAAGGTCAGGCAGGGCGCGCAGGCCAGGGCGTCGGCAGTGACGCCGTCCGGGAAATGGCGTCGGAGATAGTCGGGGCTTGCGGTGGCGCGGTAGCGCAGCGCGCCCAACGGATGGCTGTTGCAGCCGGGAACCGGCGCCGCGCTGGCGGTGACGGCGGCCAGCACCTCGCCCTTGCGCAGCCATTCGGCGCTGTGGTCCTGGTCGTCCAGAACCAGATCGAACAGGCAGTCGGGCAGTTCGGCCATCGCCGCGACGAACCATGTCGCGAGGCTGTCGGCATTCACCGCGATTCGCAGGGTGGTTGGCCCCTCCGTCGGAATCAGGCTGGGCAGGGCACCGCGCAGCTCGCTTTCCAACAGGGCCACCCGCTCCACATGCTGGCACAGGCGCTGGCCGGCGGCCGTCCCGGTGCAGGGCTGGCCGCGCACCACCAGGACGCTGCCCAGCCGTTCCTCCAGCAGCTTGACCCGCTGCGACACCGCCGACGGCGTGACGTGCAGTTGCTGGGCGGCGCGTTCGAAACTGCCGGTACGGATCACGGCGGCCAGCGTGGTCAGCAGCGGATAGTCCAACATCGATTAGCTCTGCTTAATCAGGACAAGGAAGATTAAGTAGAGCAAAGGCCGGTCGGATGGTAGCGGATTGGCATCCACCGATTCCGGAACCGGGCCATGACCGATCCCTTAGCCGCCTCTCCGTTTTCCTCCGCCGTGATCACCGCTTTCCTGCCGGGCCTGTTCCTGGGATTCAGCCTGATCGTCGCCATCGGGGCGCAGAACGCCTTCGTGCTGCGCCAGGGCTTGCGCAACGAACATGTGCTGGTGATCTGCGCCACCTGCGCGCTGTCCGACGCGGTGCTGATCCTCGCCGGCGTCAGCGGGTTCGCCACGGCAGGCGCGCGCTGGCCATGGCTGGAACCGTCAATGCGCTATGCCGGCGCCGCGTTCCTGCTGGTCTATGGGCTGCGCAGCGCCCGATCCGCCCTGCGCAGCGGGACCGGGCTGACCCCGGCGGAGCGGGAGCCGGCGGGACTGCTGTCGGCGCTGCTGACCTGTCTGGCCCTGACCTGGCTGAACCCGCATGTCTATCTGGACACGGTGGTGCTGGTCGGCTCCGTCTCCGCCCGCTTCGCCGAGGCGCGGGGAGCCTTCGCGCTGGGGGCGATGACGGCATCCTTCCTGTTCTTCTTCGCGCTCGGCTATGGCGCCCGCCTGCTGCGCCCGCTGTTCGCCCGGCCGGCGTCCTGGCGGGTGATGGACGGCATCATCGCCCTGGTGATGTGGGCCATCGCGGCGGGCCTGCTGATCGGAAGCACGGAGGCCTGACGGGCCACCTCACCCACGTCCCGCGACCCGCGCCGAGTCACTCCCCCTCCTGCGCCCGCCGGATCGCCGCCTCGACGCATTGCAGGTGCAGCTTCTTGCGGGCGAGCTGGCGGGCGCGGCGTTCCTCCAGGTCGGTGGTCGTCATCGCTTCGATGCTGCAGCCGCGCCAGCCGTTGGCGTCCAGCGCGCGGGCAACCTCCGCATAGCCGAAATAGCCCTTCTCCGGCTGCTCCCACGGCGCGCGGAAATCGGCGCGGCGCAGGACGAAGCGGTTGGACTGGCTGCCGCCGCCCAGATTGGTGAGACGGGCCACGATCAGGCGCTCGCCGTTGCCGTGGACGACAGTCAGGATCGGGCGAATCCCGGTGATGGGTGGATCGTTGGCCATGATCCATGCATAACGGTCCGGGGGCGTTGTGACCAGAGCATCGCTGATCCTCGCGCCGCCCGCTCGACTTGATGCGCCATCCGGCGCCTGAACGGAGTCTCGCCGATGCGTCCCGTCCCGACTCTGCCGTCCGTGCTTCTCCCGCTCCTGCTGCTGAGCGGTCCGGCCGCGGCACAGCTGGCGCCCCCTTTCACGGAGCCCGCCTTCGCCCCGGCCGCGACAGCGCTGGCTTGCGAGGTCTATTCCGCGGCCCCGATGATCGAGGCTCAGCTGTTCTTCGGACGCAACGTCGGTGCGGATGTGGGCGTCAGCGACCGCGACTGGGCCGATTTCCTGGATGGGGAGGTGACGCCGCGCTTCCCCAACGGCCTGACCGTCATCGACGCCTCCGGCCACTGGCGGGACAGCGAGACCGGGCGGCTGATCCGCGAGCCGAGCAAGGTGCTGACCCTGCTGGCCGAAGGCGGGCCGGCGACGCTGTCGCTCATCCGCGAAATCGTCGACTCGTACAAGGAGCGATTCCACCAGCAGTCGGTCGGACTCGCCATACGGCCGGTCTGCGTTTCCTTTTGAATTCCAGGTTTCGGAACGGCGTTTCACCAATGGGGAATGCGACAGCTCGCCGCACCCCCGACCTTCTGACATTTGCCTGCACTTATGCTTTTGTCGCAGATTGTGGAGGCTGCGTAACTGATCGTTTCGCGGCCGAGAGGAAATGCGCACCGAATAGTACCAAAATAGAATGAGGGACGCCCTGCCATGAGCCCGACCGCCAGCACCACGACTGCAGAGCTTTTCGACCAGATGCATGCCCGCTCCCTGTCGGACCCCGCCGGGTTCTGGGGCGAGGCGGCGAAGGACATCTCCTGGTTCAAGCCGTGGGACAAGGTGCTGGACGACAGCAACGCCCCCTTCTACCGCTGGTTCACCGGCGGGGAGCTGAACACCTGCTACAACGCGGTGGACCGCCATGTGGAAGACGGGCGCGGGGCGCAGGCGGCGATCATCTATGACAGCCCGGTCACCCAGACCGTCCAGACCATCACCTATGCCGAGTTGCAGGACCAGGTCGCCCGCTTCGCCGGCGCGCTGCGCGCCCAGGGCGTGGAGAAGGGCGACCGCGTCCTCCTCTACATGCCGATGATCCCGCAGTCGCTGGTCGCCATGCTGGCCTGTGCCCGTCTCGGCGCCGTGCATTCGGTGGTGTTCGGCGGCTTCGCCCCGCACGAGCTGGCGACCCGCATCGACGACGCCAAGCCGAAGGCCATCGTCTCGGCCTCCTGCGGCATCGAGCCGAACCGCATCGTCAAGTACAAGCCGATGCTGGACGCCGCCATCGAACAGTCCGCCCACAAGCCCAGCAGCGTCATCGTCTGGCAACGCCCGCAGGAGACGGCGGCGCTGGTCGCCGGCCGGGATGTCGACTGGGCCGAAGCGGTGGCGAAGGCGGAACCGGCGGAGTGCGTGCCGGTTAAGGCGACCGACCCGCTCTATATCCTCTACACCTCCGGCACGACCGGCCAGCCCAAGGGCGTGGTGCGCGACAACGGCGGCCATGCGGTGGCGCTGCGCTGGACCATGACCAACATCTACAACGTCAAGCCCGGTGAGATTTATTGGGCGGCGTCGGATGTGGGCTGGGTCGTCGGCCATTCCTACATCGTCTATGCGCCGCTGCTGACCGGCTGCACCACCGTGGTATTCGAAGGCAAGCCGGTCGGCACCCCCGATCCGGGCACCTTCTGGCGCGTGATCGAGCAGCACAAGGTCGGCACCCTGTTCACCGCTCCCACCGCCTTCCGCGCCATCAAGCGCGAGGATCCGGACGCCAATTACCTGAAGAAGTACGACCTGTCGCACTTCCGCGCCCTGTTCCTGGCCGGCGAGCGGTCGGATCCCGACACTCTGCACTGGGCCGAGGACAATCTGAACGTTCCGGTGATCGACCACTGGTGGCAGACCGAGACCGGATGGGCGATTTCCGGCAATCCGCTGGGTGTCCACCTGTTCCCGATCAAGTACGGCTCCGCCACCCGCCCGATGCCGGGCTGGGACGTGCGGGTGCTGAACGCCGAGCTGAAGGAGGTTCCGCGCGGCGACATCGGCGCCATCTGCGTCAAGCTGCCGCTGCCTCCGGGCACGCTGCCGACGCTGTGGAACGCCGACGAGCGCTTCAAGAAGTCCTACCTCGCCGATTACCCGGGCTATTACCAGACCGGCGATGCCGGCTTCATCGACGATGACGGCTATGTCTACGTCATGGCCCGCACCGACGACATCATCAACGTCGCCGGCCACCGCCTGTCCACCGGCGCCATGGAAGAGGTGCTGTCGAGCCACAAGGACGTCGCCGAATGCGCGGTGATCGGCGTGGCCGACGACCTGAAGGGTCAGGTGCCGCTGGGCTTCGTCTGCCTGAAGGCCGGCGTCACCCGCCCGCATGAGGAGATCGTCAAGGAGGTGGTCCAGTTGGTGCGCGAACAGATCGGCCCGGTCGCCGACTTCAAGCGTGCCCTGGTGGTCGACCGCCTGCCCAAGACGCGGTCGGGCAAGATCCTGCGTGGCACCATGCAGAAGATCGCCGACAGCCAGGACTACAAGATGCCGGCCACCATCGACGATCCGGGCATCCTGCCGGAGATCGCCGACGCGCTGAAGACGCTGGGCTATGCCAAGACCAGCAGCACGCCGGCCTGAACTGTGCCCTGAACTGCGGCCTGATCGGGAAGACATGGAACGGGGCGGCTTTCGGGCCGCCCTTCTCCATTCCCGGCCGTCAGCCGGAGACGACCGACAAATTCTCCGGTTCTTCGCTGCCGAGGTCGAGCAGCGGCAGGAAACTCGCCGGCTCCTGCGCGCCGGACAGCGCGTAGCGGCGGTTGAAGATGTAGCAGGGCACCGCCTGCAGCCCCATCTGGCGGGCCAGCGCATCGGCGTTATGCACCGAAACCGATTCGGCGTCGGTGGACAGCTGGCGCCGCGTCTCGGCGAAGTCCATGCCCAGCCCGGCGGCGACGCTGGCCAGCGCATCGCGGTCGCCGATGTCCACGCCCTCGACGAAATAGGCGGCGAACAGCGCATCGGCCATCGCGTTGCCCAGCCCATGGCGCCCGGCGATTCGGACCAGCCGGTGCGCGTCGAAGCTGTTGGGCGTGCGCTGGATGCGGTCGAGCGCCAGCGGCAGACCGTCACGGGTTGCCGTGTCCTCCACCACCCGGTGAATCTGCCGCGCCCGCTCCCCGCCGCCGAACTTGGCCGCCAGATAATCGTCGCGCGACATCCCGCCGCGCGGCATGTCCGGGTTCAACTGGAACGGCTGCCAGCGGAGTTCCGGGCGCAGGCCGGGCCGCTGCATCAGCGCCCGGTCGAGCCGGCGCTTGCCGATGTAGCACCAGGGACAGATCAGGTCGGCGAAGGTTTCGATCAGCATTCCGCCACTATCCGCGCCTCTCCGGCTTGCGGCAACCGCTTCTTCCATCGCTTTCGCAGAGCGCAAAGCATCCCGCAACCGTTTGTTAACCGAGTTGGCCCGACAGTCCTCCGTGGTTCTCGCAGTCCCAAAGCGGCTGGCGGACATATCCCGGTGGACGATTCCCGATGAGCAATTCCTACGTCGACGGCAAGGTCCGCGAAGCGATCCTGGCGGCCAAGGGCAGCCGGATGAACGCGCAGAAGATCCTGATGGCCTGGGCCGTTGAAGATCCCGACCTGCTGCGCGGGATCGCCCAGCCCTTCCTGAAGGCCATCGCCGCAGCCGCCATCGAGCGTGCCGGCCGCCCGCCCAGCCGGAGCGCGTCCGCGCGTCCGGCTGCCGGCGGCGGGGCAGGGGGTGGACGGCCGTCCGCGTCGGGCCTCAGCCGCGATGCGCTTGAAAACCTGCTGAACCAGCTGGGCCGCGATTCGGGAGACCCGGCTCCCCAGCGCGGCGCGCCCGCCGGCAAGGCTGCGGCGGCTGCGAAGGGGGCGACCGTTCACGACGCCCCGGCCGGCGGGCCGACGCATGAGAAGGCGATGATAGCGATCGCCAAGGCCTTCGTCGCCAAGAAGGTGCGCTGAACGGCACGGGAAAACCGAACGCTCAGGTCCCGTTGTTCGCCGTGTAAGGCGTGGCGTCGTCGAACCAGCCCCTTTTGCGCGGCACCGTCCGGATATCCGGCGGCGGGCTGGCGAGTGCGGTGTTGCCGTTGCGGTAGGGGTCGGGAATGTGGTGGCAATCGACATCGGCCAGCGTGCGGTAGCAATAAATCCGCGAGCGGTCGATCACCACCTTGTCCGGGCAGTAATCGCCGGTCTGCTCGAAGCTGATGATCGAACAGTCGCGACCGGTCGCTGCCGACACCAGATGATCGCCGATGGTCTTCTTGGTGGCGTTCAGCGTCACCACATCCGCGCCGGCCGCCGCCAGCCCGAGCGGGGAGGTGCAACCGGCCAAGGCCATAACCGGCCCTGCCACGGCAATGGCCAGCCACCCCTGCATCGACGCCGTCCGTCTCCTGCCCATCGTCATCCGGCCCCTGTTGCCATGCGCGTACCGCTGCCGATCCGCATTATTCCGCAATTGCGCGCGACCGCAGTTAACAAGCGGTGAATTCAGTCATGCGGCTGGCCCACGCGGCCGTCAGCGCGCCAGCGCACAGATGCGCGACCGGCACTGCACGATGACGAAGGCATCCTTATCCTCGCTGCAGCCGATCTTGAAGGTCGTCGATCCCTCGCGCCCGACGGTGTAGCGCAGCACCTCGACCTTGGCCGGGGTGCAGTTGCCCATCGACTTGGCGATCTCCTTCGCTTCCGCCTGCGCGGCGGAAACGTTGGAGGCGGCCGGTGCCGATCCCGCCGCCATGACGAATCCGGCGGTTAGCAGAAGGACGCCGGGGATACGGCGGGATGAGACATGGAACGGCATGGCCGGACTATCGCATGGGGTGACACCGAATCGGAAGAGGTGCCTCCGAAATGTCGCAGCGTGCGATTCCCGCCGCCCCGCCACGGCGAAGCTGCTATCCTGCAAACGCAACCGAAACACCGGCGGCCGATAGCCGGCCGCAAAAATCCACGGGCTGGGAAACGCATGACTTCGAACGACCGGCGGCTCGGCGACCGCATCCTCGCCGCACTCGAGCTGGCGCTGGAACAAAGGCATCTGGACGTCGCCGAACATCTGGCCCGCGCCCTGGAGGAAACACTGACCCGCTTCGGCGGACCCGATGCCGTCGACCACCGCGAATTGTCGGCCGGCATGATCCAGGCCTTCGACCGCCTGGAAGCCCTGCGCCGGGAAGCGCATCAACTGCCTTGAACAGGGCAGGGGACCGCCAGGACCCGAGCCGGCGCCCCAGCATTAATTTTTTGCAATTTGGTGATTGACAGGCGGCCTCCCGGGCGACTACAAACCGCCCACCGAACGACGGGGGCCTCGACGGTCCCGGTGAAAAACAGCAGACAGTTCAAAGCCTTGGCTTTGCGATTGGATGGTGTTCAAGCCAAGTCGCTCAGCGCGGGTGTAGCTCAGTTGGTTAGAGCGCCGGCCTGTCACGCCGGAGGCCGCGGGTTCAAGTCCCGTCACTCGCGCCACTTTCCTTTTGAAAAATCGCCGTCATTCGCCAGTATGGCCCAAGGACTCGCAAACCGCGGGTCCTTTTTCGCATGCGAATAGTCTTCCCTTTGCCCGTTTTTAAAAACGTGGTATTACCAGGATCTAACGCGGGGACCGGCTTGTCCTTCCGCGTAGTGAAAAGCGATTCAAAGCGCTTTCCTTGCCCACGGTCTCGGCATATATTCCGGCCCGTCTGATGGGCTAATCCAAGGCATGGCTGCCACGGCTTTGCGCTTCCGCCGATTTCCGGCTGGAACGGCGCCCGTGGTCGTGGGCTTATGGGAGGAACGCGGTGTCGACTCCGCTGATCATTGAGTATCTTCCGATCCTGGTGTTTCTGCTGATCGGCATCGCGCTGGCCGCGGTGATGGTGGGGGCATCCTACGTCATCAGCCCGAAGAACCCGGACGCCGAGAAGGTCTCCCCCTACGAATGCGGCTTCGAGCCGTTCGAGGACGCGCGCACCAAGTTCGACGTGCGGTTCTATCTGGTCTCGATCCTGTTCATCATCTTCGACCTGGAAGTCGCCTTCCTGTTCCCGTGGGCGGTCGCCCTCGGCGACATCGGGCTGTTCGGCTTCTGGTCGATGATGCTGTTCCTGGGCATCCTGACCATCGGCTTCATCTATGAGTGGAAGAAAGGAGCTCTGGAATGGGAGTAGAGGTCGCCAAGCCGCTGGCGCCGATTCCGCCCGGACCGGAACAGGACGCCTACATCCGCGCGGTCTCCGACGAGATCCAGGACAAGGGCTTCGTGCTGGCGAAGTACGAGGACCTTCTGGCCTGGGCCCGGACCGGCTCGCTGTGGCCGATGACCTTCGGTCTGGCCTGCTGCGCGGTGGAGATGATCCACGCCTATATGAGCCGGTATGACCTGGACCGTTTCGGCGTGATCCCGCGTCCCAGCCCGCGCCAGTCCGACTGCATGATCGTCGCCGGCACCCTGACCAACAAGATGGCCCCGGCGCTCCGCAAGGTCTACGACCAGATGCCGGAGCCGCGCTGGGTGATCTCCATGGGGTCCTGCGCCAACGGCGGCGGTTACTATCACTATTCCTACGCCGTGGTTCGTGGCTGCGACCGGATCGTTCCGGTCGACATCTATGTTCCCGGCTGCCCGCCGACGGCGGAGGCGCTGATCTACGGCATCCTCCAGCTCCAGAAGAAGATCAAGCGCGGCAACCGCATCGCCCGCTGACCACGGCGTACCGTTCCCGCCCGCAGCCATGCCGCTGCCGGGCGGGACGAACGACAAGCGCGCTGAAGACAAGTAGGAAGGCAGGGTCCCACCCATGTCCGAACAGGCGTTGAAGGAACTCGGGGACGTCATCGCGGCCAAACTCGGCGGCGACGTCCTGAAGGTCGAGGTGAGGCTCGGCGAGCTGATGGTGACGGTCAAGCGGCCGGCCATCCTGACGGTGCTGACCGCGCTGCGCGACGATCCGGCCACCCGGTTCGAGCAGCTGACCGACATCACCGCGGTCGACTACCCGGATCGCGTCGAGCGGTTCGAGGTCGTCTATCAGCTGCTCAGCTACACCCACAACCGTCGCATGCGCGTGAAGCTGGCCACCGACGAGGACACGCCCGTCCCGTCGGCCGTTTCCGTCTTCAGCGCGGCCAACTGGTTCGAGCGCGAGGTGTGGGACCTGTTCGGCATCTTCTTCGAGAATCATCCGGACCTGCGCCGCATCCTCACCGATTACGGGTTCGAGGGGCACCCCTTCCGCAAGGACTTCCCGCTGACCGGCTACGTCGAAGCCCGGTACGACGAGGACCAGAAGCGCGTGATCTACGAGCCGGTCCGTCTGACCCAGGATTTCCGCGCCTTCGACTTCCTCAGCCCGTGGGAAGGCATGACCAATGTCATGCTGCCCGGCGACGAGAAGGCGGCCCTCCAGGACGGGAGCAAGAAGCCGTGAGCATGACCGTTTCGACCGAATCGGCGACCGGCGTCGTCACGACTGGCCCGATCAGCGCCTCCGGTCCCGAGACCAAGACGCAGATCAAGCCCTATACGATGAATTTCGGGCCGCAGCACCCGGCCGCCCACGGCGTGCTCCGTCTGGTGATGGAGCTGAACGGCGAGGTGGTGGAGCGCTGCGATCCGCACATCGGCCTGCTGCACCGCGGCACCGAAAAGCTGATCGAGTACAAGACCTACGTCCAGGCCGTGCCGTATTTCGACCGCCTGGATTATGTCAGCCCGATGTGCATGGAGCACGCCTATGTGCTCGGCATCGAGAACCTGCTGCAGATCAAGGCGCCGCTGCGCGCCCAGTACATCCGCGTGCTGTTCTCGGAGATCACGCGCATCCTGAACCACATCCTGTCGATCACGACGGGTGCGCTCGACGTCGGCGCCATCACGCCGGCCCTGTGGGGCTTCGAGGAACGCGAAATCCTCATGGAGTTCTACGAGCGGGTTTCGGGCGCCCGCCTGCACGCCAACTATTTCCGGCCGGGCGGCGTCGCCTGGGACCTGCCGGACGGGCTGCTGGACGACATCTGGGCCTTCACCGAGCGTTTTCCGAAGTTCATGGACGACCTCGAGGGCCTGCTGACCGAGAACCGCATCTTCAAGCAGCGCACGGTCGACATCGGCATCGTCACCAAGGAGGAGGCGCTCGACTGGGCCTTCACCGGCCCGATGCTGCGCGGCTCCGGCGTCGCCTGGGATCTGCGCAAGTCGCAGCCCTACGAAGTCTATGACCGCATGGAATTCGACGTCCCGGTCGGCCTGACCGGCGACTGCTGGGCGCGCTATCTGGTGCGCATGGAGGAGATGCGGCAGTCGCTGCGCATCATCCGCCAGTGCTGCAAGGAGATGCCGGCCGGCCCCTACAAGATCGAGGACCGGAAGGTGTCGCCGCCGCCGCGCGGCGAGATGAAGCGCTCGATGGAAGCGCTGATCCACCACTTCAAGCTCTTCACCGAGGGCTTCCACGTCCCCGCCGGCGAGACCTACACCGCCATCGAAGCGCCCAAGGGCGAGTTCGGCGTGTATCTGGTGTCCGACGGCACCAACAAGCCCTACCGCTGCAAGATCCGCGCGCCGGGCTTCGCCCATCTTCAGGGCCTGGACTTCATGTCGAAGGGTCACATGCTGGCCGACGCCGTCGCCAACATCGCCTCGATGGACATCGTTTTCGGAGAAATCGATCGATGAGCGCGCCCGCTTCCGATCACGGCCACGCCGAGCCGACCAGCTTCACCTTCACTCCGGAAAACCTGGAGCTGGCGAAGCGCATCATCGCCAAGTACCCGCAGGGCAAGCAGGCCAGCGCCTGCATGCCGCTGCTGGACGTGGCCCAGCGCCAGAACGGCGGCTGGCTGCCGCGCGTCGCCATGGACGCCGTGGCCGACCTGCTCGGCATGCCGCGCATCCGCGTGTACGAGGTCGCGACCTTCTACACGATGTACAACAAGAACCCGGTCGGCAGGCACCACATCCAGGTCTGCACCACCACGCCCTGCTGGCTGCGCGGGTCGGACGACATCGTCCACACCTGCAAGAAGAAGCTCGGCATCGAGGTGGGCGAGACCACGGCCGACGGCCAGTTCACGCTGGGCGAGGTCGAATGCTCGGGCGCCTGCGTCAACGCGCCGGTTGTGCAGATCGGTGACGATTACTACGAAGACGTGGCCCCGGAGCACATGGAGCGCATCCTCGACGCGCTGGCGCGCGGCGAGACGCCGAAGCCCGGTTCGCAGACCGGCCGTCAGTCCTCGGAGCCGGTCGGCGGCCCGACGACGCTGAAGGCCTTTACCACCGCGCAAGCGGACGCCACCACCGCGCAAGCGGACGATTGAGGGGGAGGGGACAGCGATGCTTCGCGATGAGGACCGCATCTTCACCAACCTCTACGGCTACCAGGACTTCGGTCTCGAGGCGGCCCGCAAGCGCGGTGACTGGGACAACACGGCGTCCTTCCTGGCCAATGGCCGGGACTGGATCATCGAGCAGGTGAAGGAATCGGGGCTGCGCGGCCGCGGCGGCGCCGGCTTCTCGACCGGCATGAAGTGGTCCTTCATGCCGAAGAACGTGACCGACAAGCCCGTCTACCTCGTCATCAACGCCGACGAGGGCGAGCCCGGCACCTGCAAGGACCGCGATATCCTGCGCCACGATCCGCACAAGCTGATCGAGGGCTGCCTGATCGCCGGTTTCGCCATCGGCGCCAGTGCCTGCTACATCTACATCCGCGGCGAGTTCTACAACGAGGGCTCCAACGTCCAGCGCGCCATCGACGAGGCGTATGCGGCGGGGCTGATCGGCAAGAACGCCTGCGGCACCGGCTACAATTACGACATCTACATCCACCGCGGCGCGGGCGCGTATATCTGTGGCGAGGAAACCGCGCTCATCGAGTCGATCGAGGGCAAGAAGGGGCAGCCGCGCAACAAGCCGCCGTTCCCCGCCCAAGCCGGTCTCTATTCCTGCCCGACCACGGTGAACAACGTCGAATCCATCGCCGTTGTTCCCACCATCCTGCGTCGCGGCGCCTCCTGGTTTGCCGGCCTCGGCCGTCCGAAGAACTCGGGCACCAAGCTCTTCTGCATCTCCGGGCACGTGAACAACCCGTGCAACGTGGAAGAGGAGATGGGCATCCCGTTGAAGGAGCTGATCGAGAAGCATGCCGGCGGCGTGCGCGGCGGCTGGGACAACCTGCTGGGTATCATCCCCGGCGGCTCGTCGGTCCCGGTCCTGCCGAAGTCGATCTGCGACACCGTCCTGATGGACTTCGACTCCTTGCGCGAAGTGCAGTCCGGCCTCGGCACCGCCGCGGTGATCGTGATGGACAAGTCCACCGACATCGTGAAGGCCATCGCCCGCCTGTCGCAGTTCTACGCGCATGAGTCCTGCGGCCAGTGCACGCCGTGCCGCGAGGGCACCGGCTGGATGAACCGCGTCATGCAGCGCATGGTCACCGGCAACGCCCGCATGGAAGAGATCGACATGCTGCTGCAGGTCACCAAGCAGGTCGAAGGCCACACCATCTGCGCGCTCGGCGACGCCGCCGCCTGGCCGATCCAGGGCCTGTTCCGCCACTTCCGTCCGGAGGTCGAGCGGCGCATCGAGGCCTACCGCAACAGCGCCCCGCTGGCGGCCGAGTAAGGAGTTCCCGTTCCCATGCCGAAACTGACCATCGACGGGATCGAGATCGAGGTCGAGCCGGGCACCTCGATCCTCCAGGCTTGCGAGCAGCTGGGGATCGAGATTCCGCGCTTCTGCTACCACGAGCGTCTCAGCGTGCCGGCCAACTGCCGCATGTGCCTGGTGGAGATGGAGCGCGCGCCCAAGCCGGTCGCGTCCTGCGCCATGCCCTGCGGCGACGGAATGGTCGTCCGCACCAACAGCGAGACCGTCCTGAAGGCCCGCAAGGGCGTCATGGAGTTCCTGCTGATCAACCACCCGCTGGATTGCCCGATCTGCGACCAGGGCGGCGAGTGCGATCTGCAGGACCAGGCCATGGCCTATGGCTTCGACCGCGGCCGCTACGGCGAGAACAAGCGGGCGGTCAAGGACAAGTACATGGGTCCGGTCATCAAGACCATCATGACCCGTTGCATCCACTGCACCCGCTGCATCCGCTTCATCAACGAAGTGGCCGGTGTTCCCGATGTCGGCGCCGTCTATCGCGGCGAGCATATGGAGATCACCACCTTCGTCGAGAAGGCCATCGGTTCGGAGCTGTCGGGCAACCTCGCCGACGTCTGCCCGGTCGGCGCGCTGACCCACAAGCCCTACGCCTTCACGGCGCGCCCGTGGGAACTGCGCAAGACCGAGACCATCGACGTCCTCGACGCCGTCGGCTCGAACATCCGCGTCGACGCCCGTGGGCCCGAGGTGATGCGCGTCCTGCCGCGCGTGAACGACGACATCAACGAGGAGTGGCTGAACGACAAGAGCCGCTACTCCTATGACGGTCTGAAGCGTCAGCGCCTGGACCGGCCCTACATCCGCCAGAACGGCAAGCTGGTTCCGGCCAGCTGGGCCGAGGCCTTCACCGCCATCGCGGCGCGCCTGAAGGGCCTGCCCGGCAACCGCATCGCCGCCATCTCCGGCGATCTGGTCGACGTCGAGGCGCAGTTCGCGCTGAAGGAACTGCTGTCGCGTCTGGGCTCTGCGAACCTGGATTGCCGTCAGGACGGTGCGCGGTTCGACACCTCGGTGCGCGCCGGCTACCTCTTCAACTCGGGCATCGCCGGCATCGAGAAGGCCGACGTCATCCTGCTGGTCGGCACCAACCCGCGCTGGGAAGGCACGCTGGTCAACGCCCGCATCCGCAAGCGTTATCTGGCGGGCGGCGTCACCATCGCCTCCATCGGCGAGCAGCGCGACCTGACCTACCCCTACAGCGTGATCGGCACCGGTCCGGAGACGCTGCAGCAGCTGGTCGATGGCAGCCACCCGTTCGCCGAGACCCTGCGCGCGGCCAAGAACCCGATGATCATCGTCGGCATGGGCGCCTTCCAGCGCGCCGACGGTCTCGCGGTCCAGGCCGCCGCCCGTCTGGTCGGCGAGGCCTACGGCATGTTCCGCGACGATTGGAACGGCTTCAACGTGCTGCACACCGCCGCGGCGCGTGTCGGCGGCATCGAAGCCGGTTTCCTGCCGGGCGAGGGCGGCCGCGACGTCCACGGCATCCTCGACGGCGCGTCGAAGGGCGAGATCGACGTCGTCTACCTGCTGGGCGCCGACGAGATCGACACGGCCCGGCTGGGCAATGCTTTCGTCGTCTATCAGGGCCACCACGGCGATGCCGGCGCCCACCGCGCCGACGTCATCCTGCCGGGTGCCGCCTACACCGAGAAGAACGCGGTCTACGTCAACACCGAAGGCCGTCCGCAGCTCGCCCGCCTCGCGGTGTTCCCGCCGGGTGAAGCGCGCGAGGACTGGAAGATCGTCCGCGCCCTGTCGGAAGTCCTGGGCACCACGCTGCCCTTCGACACCCACGGCCAACTGCGCCAGCGGCTGATGGCGGCGAACCCGATCTTCGGTGCGGTCGGCGAGATGACCCCGGCCGCCTGGGCGCCGTTCGGTGCGCAGGGCCCGCTGGGCGCCGCGCCCTTCGTGACGCCGATCACCAACTTCTACATGACCGACCCGATCAGCCGGGCATCGGTGACGATGGCCAACTGCACGGAAGCGCTGGTGGGCCCTGCTCAGGAGAGGACTGGCACCCATGGCTGAGTTCTGGAGCGGCTTTCTCCTGCCGCTGATCATTATGGTCCTGCAAATCCTGGCGATCGTCGTGCCGCTGCTGGTCGCCGTGGCCTTCATGACTTACGCCGAGCGCAAGATCATGGGCTCGATGCAGCTGCGCCAGGGCCCGGCCATCGTCGGTCCCTTCGGCCTGATGCAGCCCTTCGCCGACGGCCTGAAGCTGTTCGCGAAGGAGCAGATCCTGCCGGAAGGCGCCAACCGCGTCGTCTTCTACATTGCGCCGATGCTGACCTTCTTCCTGGCGCTGGTCGCCTGGGCGGTCATCCCGTTCGACTACGGGGTTGTTCTGTCCAACATCAACGTCGGCGTGCTGTACCTCTTCGCGATCTCGTCGCTCGGCGTGTACGGCATCGTGATGGCCGGCTGGGCGTCGAACTCGCGCTACGCCTTCCTGGGTGCGCTCCGCTCCGCGGCGCAGATGGTGTCGTATGAGGTCTCGATGGGCCTCATCATCATCACTGTGCTGCTGTGCGTCGGCTCGCTGAACCTGACCGACATCGTGCGCGCCCAGGAGACGGTGTGGTTCGCCATCCCGCTGCTGCCGATGTTCGTGATGTTCTTCATCTCGGCGCTCGCGGAAACCAACCGCGCTCCCTTCGACTTGCCGGAAGGCGAGTCGGAACTGGTCGCCGGCTTCATGGTGGAATACAGCTCCGCCCCCTTCGCGCTCTTCTTCCTTGGCGAATACGCCAACATGATCCTGATGAGCGCGATGACGAGCATCCTGTTCCTCGGTGGCTGGCTGCCCCCGCTGCCCATCGCGCCCTTCACCTGGGTGCCCGGCATCGTGTGGTTCGCGCTGAAGATCGCGCTGTGCCTGTTCACCTTTGTCTGGGTTCGCGCCACCGTGCCGCGCTACCGCTATGACCAGCTGATGCGGCTGGGTTGGAAGGTTTTCCTGCCCTTCTCGCTGTTCTGGGTCGTGCTGACCGCCGGCGTCCTGGTGACCTTCGGCTGGCTGCCCAAGTAAGCGGGCCCCACACAAGCCAGCCTGCACCGAACCCATCATTGATGTGTCGATTTGAGTGCCGGCGAGCCGTCCGAACAGAAGGGCGTCCGCCGGCGAGGAAGGAGACGAAGAGGCCATGGCGTTCCTCGACCGCGCGGCGCGCAGCCTGTTCCTGACCGAGCTGCTGGGCGGCATGGCGCTGACCTTGCGCTACATGTTCAAGCCCAAGGTCACGATCAACTATCCCTATGAGAAGGGCCCCATCAGCTCGCGCTTCCGCGGCGAGCATGTGCTCCGCCGCTATGCGAATGGCGAGGAGCGCTGCATCGCGTGCAAGCTCTGCGAAGCGGTGTGCCCGGCTCTCGCCATCACCATCGAGGCCGAACCGCGTGACGACGGCAGCCGCCGCACCACGCGCTACGACATCGACATGACCAAGTGCATCTACTGCGGCCTGTGCCAGGAGGCCTGCCCGGTCGACGCGGTGGTCATGGGGCCGAACTTCGAGTTCTCCACCGAATCCCGTGAAGAGCTCTTCTACAACAAGCAGAAGCTGCTGGCGAACGGCGACCGCTGGGAGGCGGAAATCGCCCAGAACCTCGCGGCCGAGGCTCCTTACCGGTAAGCGGAAGCGAGAAAAACGATGATACTCCAAGGCATCGCCTTCTACGTGTTCGCCGCGCTGCTGGTGGCCTCCGGTGTGATGGTCATCTCGGCGCGGAACCCCGTTCACTCGGTTCTTTTCCTGATCCTCGCCTTTTTCCAGGCGGCCGGTCTCTGCGTCCTGATGGGCGCCGAGTTCATCGCGATGATCCTCGTCATCGTCTATGTCGGCGCCGTGGCCGTGCTGTTCCTGTTCGTGGTGATGATGCTCGACATCAACTTCCGCGAACTGCGCAAGGGTGCGATGGAAGCGCTGCCGTTGGGCGCGCTCGTCGGGCTGATCCTGCTGGCAGAACTGGCGGCCGTGCTGGGCGGCTGGATCGTGGCTCCCAACGTCGCCGCCGTCGCCGGTGCGCCGACGCCGGCGCTCGATCAGGTGACGAACACCCATGCGCTGGGCCGGCTGATGTACACGCAGTACGTCTACCTGTTCCAGGCGTCGGGCATCGTCCTGCTGATCGCCATGATCGGCGCCATCGTGCTGACGCTGCGGCATCGTCCGGGCGTCCGCAAACAGAATGTCGGCGCCCAGATCTCCCGTCGCCGGGAAGACGTGGTCGTCGTTCGCAAGGTCACGACCGGGGAGGGCGTGTGATCATGGAGATCGGTCTCGGACATTACCTGACGGTCTCGGCCATCATCTTCACGCTGGGTGTGCTGGGAATCTTCCTGAACCGGAAGAACGTCATCATCATCCTGATGTCGATCGAGATGATGCTGCTGGCGGTGAACCTGAACCTCGTCGCCTTCTCGACCTTCCTGAACGATCTGGTCGGCCAGATCTTCGCCATGATCATCCTGACCGTCGCCGCCGCCGAGGCGGCCATCGGCCTCGCCATCCTGGTGGTCTACTTCCGCAACCGCGGCTCGATCCGAGTCGAAGACATCAACATGATGAAGGGCTGAGGCGGCGCCATGGAAGTGCTAGTCGTATTCCTTCCGCTCCTGGCGTTCCTCGTCGCCGGATCGATCGCGCTGTTCGGCGGGCCGAAGGCCGAGCCGGCTGCTGCGGGTCACGGAAGCCACGGTCATGGCCACGACGATCACGGGCACGCCCGGATCGCGCACGCCCATGACGATCATGCCCATCACATCTCGCACGACGAGCTGGACCATGCGCACGACGATGCGCATGACGACCACCATGTCGTCGCCGGGCCGCCGACCGCCGGCGACCGCGTGTCGCAGTTCGTGACCGCGGGCGCCGTGCTGGTCTCGGCGATCCTGTCCTGGATCCTGTTCTTCGACGTCGCCGTGGGCGGGCATCCGCGCACGATCGAGCTGATGACCTGGATCCAGAGCGGCACGCTGGATGTGAAGTGGGCGTTGCGCGTCGACCAGCTCACCGCGGTGATGCTGATCGTCGTCAACACCGTCTCGGCCTGCGTGCATGTCTACTCCATCGGCTACATGGCCGAGGATCCGCAGAAGCCGCGCTTCATGGGCTACCTGTCGCTGTTCACCTTCGCCATGCTGATGCTGGTGACGGCGGACAATCTGGTCCAGATGTTCTTCGGCTGGGAGGGCGTCGGTCTCGCCTCCTACCTGCTGATCAACTTCTGGTACGAGAAGCCGTCGGCCAACGCCGCCGCCATGAAGGCCTTCCTGGTCAATCGCGTCGGCGATTTCGGCTTCGTGCTCGGCATCTTCTCGATCTTCGTGCTGACCGGTTCGGTCCAGTTCGACGCGATCTTCGCGAAGGCCCCGACGCTGACCGGCGAGACGCTGCATTTCCTCAGCTGGGACTTCAACGGCCTGACCATCGCCTGTCTGCTGCTGTTCATCGGCGCGATGGGCAAGTCGGCTCAGCTCGGCCTGCACACCTGGCTGCCGGACGCGATGGAAGGTCCGACCCCGGTGTCGGCCCTCATCCACGCCGCCACCATGGTCACCGCCGGCGTCTTCATGCTCTGCCGCCTGTCCCCGGTCTTCGAGTACGCGCCGACGGCGCTGGAAGTGGTCGCGGTGGTCGGCGGCCTGACCGCCTTCGTCGCGGCGACCATCGGCTTCACCCAGTTCGACATCAAGCGGGTCATCGCCTATTCGACGATGTCCCAGCTCGGCTACATGTTCTTCGCCATCGGCGTGTCGGCCTACGGCGCCGCCATGTTCCACCTGTTCACGCACGCCTTCTTCAAGGCCCTGCTGTTCCTCGGCGCCGGCTCTGTCATCCATGCCCTGCACCATGAGCAGGACATGCGCAAGATGGGCGGCGTGTGGCGCAAGATCCCCTTCACCTACGCGGTGATGTGGATCGGCAACCTGGCGCTGGCCGGTCTGCCCTTCTTCGCCGGCTTCTATTCCAAGGACATGATCCTGGAGGCGGCCTTCGCCTCGGGCAGCGGGGTTGGGCGCTTCGCCTTCGCGCTCGGCATCGCAGCCGCACTGATGACCGCCTTCTACTCCTGGCGCCTGCTGTTCATGACCTTCCACGGCACGCCGCGGATGGACAAGGAAGTCTACGACCATGCCCATGAGTCGCCGCTCGTCATGCTGGTGCCGCTGGCGGTGCTGACGCTGGGTGCGCTGTTCGCCGGCGTCGGCTTCCACGAGTGGTTCATCGGCCACGACCGTGCCGAGTTCTGGGGCAAGGCCCTGATGGTTCTGCACGACCACGACACCATCGAGGCCGCGCACCATCACACCCCGGGCTGGGTCAAGCTGGCTCCGCTGGTGGTCGGCCTGCTCGGCATCGCCATGGCTTATGTCGGCTACATCATGATGCCGGGCCTGCCGGGCAAGATCGCCGGCACCTTCCGCGGCATTCACCAGTTCCTCTACAACAAGTGGTACTTCGACGAGCTGTATGACGCGCTGTTCACCCGTCCGGCCAAGGCCCTGGGCTATGGGCTGTGGAAGGCGGGCGACGGTGCGGTGATCGACGGCGTGGGGCCGGACGGCGTTGCCGCCGCCACCCGCGACATCGCGGCACGCACCAGCCGGCTGCAGTCGGGGTACGTCTATCATTACGCCTTTGCCATGGTGATCGGGGTCGTCCTGTTCGTCGCCTGGCTGTCGGTCTTCGGCTGAGCGGTATCGAAGGAGAACAACAACAATGGCTAGCTGGCCGATCCTGTCGTTCGCGACCTTCCTGCCGCTCGTGGGCGTCGCGCTGATCCTGCTGTTCTGCCGGGGCAATTCCCCGGACGTGCTGCGGAACGTGCGGTACATCTCTCTGTGGACGACGCTCGTCACCTTCGTGCTGACGCTGCTCGTCTGGGCCAACTTCGATCCGCGCAATCCCGGCTACCAGATGGTCGAGAAGGCGGGCTGGATCCCGGAATTCGGCATCAACTACCACATGGGCGTCGACGGCATTTCGGTGCTGTTCGTCGTCCTGTCGGGCTTCCTGATGCCGCTGTGCATCCTGGCGAGCTGGGAGTCGGTGCAGGTCCGGGTGAAGGAATACATGATGGCCTTCCTCGCGCTGGAAACCCTGATGATCGGGATGTTCTGCGCGCTGGACTTCGTGCTGTTCTACATGTTCTTCGAAGGCGTCCTGATCCCGATGTTCCTGATCATCGGTGTCTGGGGCGGTCCGCGCCGCGTCTATGCCGCCTTCAAGTTCTTCCTCTACACGCTGCTCGGCTCGGTGCTGATGCTGCTGGCGATCCTGGCAATGTATTTCGTGGCCGGCACCACCGACATCCCGACCATCACCGCCACCCAGTTCCCGCGCAACATGCAGCTGTGGCTGTGGCTGGCCTTCTTCGCCTCCTTCGCGGTGAAGGTGCCGATGTGGCCGGTCCACACCTGGCTGCCGGATGCCCACGTCGAGGCGCCGACCGCCGGTTCGGTCATCCTCGCCGGCGTGCTGCTGAAGATGGGCGGCTACGGCTTCCTGCGCTTCAACATTCCGATCCTGCCGGAGGCCACCGAGTATTTCGCGCCGCTGATCTACACCCTGTCGGTCGTCGCCGTGATCTACACCTCGCTGGTCGCTCTCGCCCAGGAGGACATGAAGAAGCTGATCGCCTACTCGTCGGTGGCGCACATGGGCTTCGTCACCATCGGCATGTTCGCGCTGAACCAGCAGGGCATCGAGGGCTCGATCTTCCAGATGCTGTCGCACGGCATCGTGTCGGGGGCGCTGTTCCTGTGTGTCGGCGTCGTCTATGACCGGCTGCACACCCGCGAGATCGCCCGCTACGGCGGTCTGGTGAAGAACATGCCGAAATACGCCGTGATCTTCCTGTTCATGACCATGGCCTCGGTCGGCCTGCCGGGAACTGCCGGTTTCGTCGGTGAATTCCTGGTGCTGCTCGGCGTCTTCCGCGACAACACCTGGGTCGCCGCCCTGGCCGCCACCGGCATGGTTCTGGGCGCCGCCTATGCGCTGTGGCTGTACCGCCGCATCGTCTACGGCAAGCTGGTCAAGCCGGACGTCAAGGCGATGTTCGACATCACCCCGCGCGAGATCGCGGTGTTCCTGCCGTTGGTCGCCGTCGTCCTGTGGATGGGCGTCTATCCCAGCAGCTTCCTGAACGTCACCTCGGCATCGGTCGAGCAGCTGATCCAGACCTACCAGACCAAGCTGGCCGCGTCGCACGCCGCGTCCGGCGTCTCGGTCGCCGCTCGGTAAGGGGTTCTTCGACATGACCGCAGTGTTTCCCGACATCTGGCCGGCCCTGCCGGAGATCTTCCTGGCACTTTCGGGCGTCGCCCTGCTAATGCTGGGCGTCTTCCGCGGCGACGGCTTCACCCGTCCCGTCTCCTATCTGGCCATCGTCTGCATGCTGCTCGCCGCCGTCCTGGCGATGGGCTACGGCAGCGGCCGCATCGTCACCTTCAACGGCATGTTCGTGATGGACGCCTTCGGCGTCTTCATGAAGGTGCTTGTGCTGGTCTCGGCGGCCTTCGCGGTCATCCTCTCGCTCGGTTTCAACGAGCGGGAGCAGATGGCCCGCTTCGAGTTCCCGGTGCTGATGATCTTCGCGACCCTCGGCATGCTGATGATGATCTCGGCCAACGATTTCATCTCTCTGTATGTCGGCCTGGAGACGCAGAGCCTCGCGCTCTACGTCATCGCGGCCTTCCGCCGTGACAGCGCCAAGTCGTCGGAAGCCGGCCTGAAGTATTTCGTCCTCGGCTCGCTCTCCTCGGGCATGCTGCTGTACGGTGCGTCGCTGGTCTATGGCTTCGCCGGCACCACCTCCTTCGACAAGGTCGCTGCTCTGTTCGCCGGTGGCGCCCACGTGTCGCCGGGTCTGGTGATCGGCCTCGTGTTCGTGATGGCCGGTCTGGCCTTCAAGATCTCGGCCGCGCCGTTCCATATGTGGACCCCGGACGTCTACGAGGGCGCGCCGACCCCGGTGACCGCCTTCTTCGCGGCGGCCCCGAAGGTCGCGGCCGTCGCCCTGCTGACCCGCGTGGTGATCGAGCCGTTCGGCCATCTCGCCGCCCAGTGGCATCAGGTTCTGGTCGCCGCCGCCGTGCTGTCGATGGTGATCGGCTCCTTCGTCGCCATCATGCAGACCAACATCAAGCGCCTGATGGCCTACAGCTCCATCGGCCACGTCGGCTACGCTCTGGTTGGCCTGACCACCGGCACCCAGGACGGCGTGCGCGGCGTGCTGATCTACATGGCGCTCTACATCGCCATGAACATCGGTGCCTTCGCGGTCATCCTCAGCATGAAGGCCAAGGGCCAGATGCTGGAGGAGATCAAGGACTTCGCCGGCCTGTCGAAGACCAACCCGATGCTGGCCGCAACCATGGCGATCTTCATGTTCTCCATGGCCGGCATTCCGCCGATGGCCGGTTTCTTCGGCAAGCTGTACGTCTTCCTGGCCGCCGTCGCGGCGCAGGAGTACACGCTGGCCGTGATCGGCGTGCTGACGAGCGTCGTGGGCGCCTTCTACTACCTGCGCATCATCAAGATCATGTATTTCGATGAGCCTGCGGTGGTGGTCGACAAGGTGAACGACGACGGCATGACCGGCGTCCTGGTGGTCACCAGCCTGTTCACCCTGCTGTTCTTCGTCGCCCCGGCGCCGATCCTGAACGGTGCGGCGGCTGCCGCGGCGGCCCTGTTCGCCGGCTGACGGCGGACCGATGACGTTATCGCTCGAAGCGGAGGCGGCGTGTCTGCGCCTGCCTCCGGGCTTCCAGGTCAAGGCCTTCGACTCCGTCGGCAGCACGAACGACGAAGCGAAGGCCTTGTCGCGTTCAGGGGCACCGGAAGGCACCATCGTTTGGGCCCGCCGGCAGGAAAGCGGGCGCGGCCGGCGCGGCCGGGCCTGGACGTCTCCCGAAGGCAATCTCTACAGCACGACGATCCTGCGGCCCCGCCTGCCGCCGGCGGAGGCCGCCCAGGTCTCTTTCGTCGCCGCCCTCGCCATTGCCGAGACCGCCGAATCGGTGCTGCCGGACCCAGGTGGGGTGCGCTGCAAATGGCCGAACGACGTGCTGGTGCATGACCGCAAGCTGTCCGGCATCCTCCTCGAGTCGGAGCCTGCGACGGACGGTGCCGTGGCCTGGGTGGTGCTGGGCGTCGGCATCAACCTGCGGCATTTTCCCGCGACCGCCGATTACGGTGCCACCTCGTTGATCGCCGAAGGAGCGCCGCCGATGGGGGCAGGCGCGCTGCTGGAGGTCTTCGCCGGCCATCTGGCGACCTGGTACGACCGCTGGCGCGCCCACGGCTTCGCTCCGGTGCGGGACGCGTGGCTGTCGCGCGCCCGCGGGCTTGGCGAACCGATCCTGGTCAGGCTGGCCGATCGGACGATCCCCGGTACCTTCGCCGATCTGGACAGGGACGGCGTTCTGTTGCTTGATCCGACGGACGGTGGGCCGCGCCAGCGGATCGCCGCCGGGGACGTGTTCTTCGCACCACCCGCCACCAGCTGACCCCAAGCGCCCAACGCCTTCAGGACCACGCCATGCTGCTTGCCATCGACGCCGGAAACACGAATGTGGTGTTCGCCATCTATGACGGCGACCGACAGCGCGGCATCTGGCGAACGGCGACCGATCCCAAACGCACCTCCGACGAATACATGGTGTGGCTGACCCACCTGATGGCGTTGAAGGGGCTGAAGCCGGTCGACATCCATGGCGCCATCATCGCCAGCGTCGTGCCCGGCGCCACCTTCAACCTGAAGCGGCTATGCAAGGATCATTTCGGCTGCGAGCCGGTGATCGTCGGCCAGCCCGGCGTCGATCTGGGGGCCAAGGCGCTGGTCGACCGGCCGGAGGAGGTCGGTGCCGACCGGCTGGTCAACACGGTGGCAGCCGCAGCGACCTACAAGACCCCGCTGATCGTCATCGATTTCGGCACGGCGACCACCTTCGACGTGGTGGACGCCGACGGCAATTATTGCGGCGGCGTGATCGCGCCGGGGCTGAACCTGTCGCTGGAGGCGCTGCAGATGGCCGCCTCGAAGCTGCCGCGGGTTGAGATCCAGCCGCCGGACCACGTGATCGGCCGGAACACCATCGCCTGCATGCAGTCGGGCATCTTCTGGGGGTATGTCGGCCTGATCGAAGGGTTGGTTGCCCGCATCCGGGCGGAGTACGGCGAACCGATGCGGGTTGTCGCCACTGGCGGATTGGCTGTTCTTTTCGCCAAGGCTACCCATGTGATCGAACACACCGACAATGAGCTGACGCTCCGCGGTCTCCTCCTGATCCACAAGCGCAACACGGTCCAATGACACAATCCTCCAAGACAGCCGCCGGAACCCCTGCAGCCCCGGCGGACACCTTCGTTCCGGAGGATGGCGCCCTTTATTTCCTCCCGCTCGGCGGTTCGGGCGAGATCGGGATGAACCTCAACCTCTACGGCCATCGGGGCAAGTGGCTGATGGTGGACCTCGGCATCTCCTTCGCCGACGACACCATGCCTGGGTTGGACGTGATCATGCCTGATCCGGCCTTCATTGCCGAGCGGCGGCAGGATCTTGTCGGGCTGGTGCTGACCCACGCGCATGAGGACCATCTCGGCGCCGTGCAGTATCTGTGGCCGGAGCTGCGCTGCCCGGTCTATTGCACGCCGTTCACCGCCGCCTTCCTGCGCGCCAAGCTGCACGAGAAGGGGTTGAACGCCACGGTCCCGATTCATGAGATCCCGCTGGGCGGCACGGTGGAGATCGGTCCCTTCTCGGTCGAATACGTCACCATGACGCATTCCATTCCCGAGCCGAACGCGCTCGCCATCCGCACCTCGGCCGGCACCGTCCTGCACACCGGCGACTGGAAGCTCGACCCCGATCCGCTGGTCGGCGACACCGCCGACGAAGCGCGGCTGCGCGCCATCGGCGACGAGGGCGTGCTGGCGCTGGTCGGCGACAGCACGAACGCGCTGGTTCCAGGCTCCGCCGGGTCGGAGGCGACAGTGCGGGCCTCTCTGATGGAACTGTTCGGGCGTTACCGCGACTCGCGCATCGCCGTCAGCTGTTTCGCCACCAATGTGGCCCGGCTGGAGAGCATCGCCGCCGCCGCCGCCGCGCACGACCGTCATGTGGCGCTGGTCGGCCGGTCGCTGTGGCGGATCAACGAGGCGGCGCGGGCGAGCGGCTATCTCGCCGACGTGCCGAAATTCCTGTCGGAGCATGACGCCAGCTACCTGCCGCGGGAAAAGCTGGTGCTGATCTGCACCGGCAGCCAGGGGGAGCCGCGCTCCGCCCTTGCCCGCATCGCCTCCAACGACCATCCGCAGGTGACGCTGTCGCGCGGCGACGTGGTGATCTTCTCCTCCCGCGAGATCCCCGGCAATGAGCGCGCCATCGGCCGCATGCAGAACCAGCTGGTCGCCCAGGGGGTGGAACTGGTGACAGCGGACGATGCGGCGGTCCATGTCTCAGGGCATCCGGCGCGCGACGAGCTGGTGCGCATGTACCAGTGGGTGCGGCCGCGCATCGCCGTGCCGGTCCATGGCGAGCAGCGCCACCAGCAGGCCCATGCCGCGCTGGCGGAAGACTGTCAGGTCGCCCACAGCATCGTTCCGGCCAATGGCGAACTGATCCGTCTCGACGGGGCGGACGGTGCGCAGGTTGTGGCCCATGTGCGGGCAGGCCGCATGGCGGTGGACGGCAAGCGGCTGGTGCCGCTCGACACCGGCATGATGCGGGCACGCAACCGCATGGTGAACAATGGCGCCGCCGTGGTGACGCTGGTGATGACAGGAACCGGGGAATTGCTGACCGCGCCGCAAGTGGCGGTGATGGGGCTGATCGACGAGGCGACCGACAGCGACATGCTGCTCGACGTGATCGACGCCGTGCGCGAATCGGTGGCGATGCTGCCCAAATCGGCGCGCGCCGACGATGCGCAGGTGAAGGAGGCGGCGCGGATCGCCGTCCGCCGCTGCTTCAACGCGTCCCATGGCAAGAAGCCGGTGACGGACGTCCATCTGGTCCGCGTCTGACGGAAACTGTGTATAACAGGCTTATCAGAGCCCGCTAACGGGCCGAACGGACAGCCAGCGAGAGGACACGCATGATCGGGAAGCTCAACCACGTCGCCATCGTCGTTCCGGACCTGCCGGCGGCGACGGCGCTCTATCGCGACACGCTGGGTGCCGCCGTGTCGCAGCCGGTGGATCTGCCGCCGCACGGCGTGACCGTGGTTTTCGTCACCCTGCCCAACACCAAGATCGAGCTGCTGCATCCGTTCGGCGAGAAGTCGCCGATCGCCGGTTTCCTGGAAAAGAACCCGTCCGGCGGCATCCACCACATCTGCTACGAGGTGGACGACATCCTGGCCGCGCGCGACCGTCTGAAGGAGCAGGGCGCCCGCGTGCTGGGTGATGGGGAGCCCAAGATCGGCGCCCACGACAAGCCGGTTCTGTTCCTGCACCCTAAGGACTTCTGCGGGACTCTGGTGGAACTGGAACAGGCCTGAACCGGTCTGAGCGGACTTGAGCGCGGAGAGGGCGATGGACAACTGGGTGACGGCGGTCTTCGTCTATATCGTCGTGTGGTGGGTGGTGCTGTTCGCGGTGCTTCCCTGGGGTGTCCGGACGCCGGACGAACCGGAGCCCGGCATGGCGTCCTCCGCGCCGGTCGAACCGCGCATCCTGCGCAAGTTCATGATCACGTCGGTGGTCTCCGTGCTGGTTTGGCTGGTGATCTTCGGCGTGGAGCGGTCCGGCATCATCTCCTTCCGCGAGATGGCGCGGCACATGTACTGACCGAACGGAGAGGAGAGGGCCGGGTGAGCCTGACCTATTGCGCGGCCGCACCCGGCCATCCCCACCATGGGCCCTACCATGACGGCGAATACGGCTTCCCGAGCGGCGACGACGGGGTTCTGTTCGAGCGGCTGGTGCTGGAGATCAACCAGGCCGGACTCTCCTGGCTGACCATCCTGAAGAAGCGCGAGGCGTTCCGCGCCGCCTTCGATGATTTCGACATCGACCGGGTGGCCGCCTATGGCGAGGCGGAGCGGGCACGGCTTCTGGCCGACGCCGGCATCATCCGCAACCGCTTGAAGGTCGATGCGGTGATCGAGAATGCCCGCCGCATCATCGCCCTGCGCGAGACTCACGGTTCCTTCGACGGCTGGCTGCGCGCCCATCATCCCCTGACAAAGGGCGAATGGGTGAAGCTGTTCGGCCGGACCTTCCGCTTCACCGGGGGCGAGATCGTCGGCGAGTTCCTGATGAGCTTGGGTTATCTGCCGGGGGCGCATCAGCCGGAATGCCCGGTCCACGCCGTCGTCCTCGCACAGAGTCCGCCCTGGAAAGCCGCCGTGGAGGCCGGCTATCGCGGGTACGAGCCCATGAAATAAGCAAAGCTCCGGTCAGAACGGCGGCAATCGCCACATGACTGGGCAAAAATGCAAAAACTTTGAGCATGGCAGGGTATTGCCTCTGTTTTGGGCTTGCCATGGCTCCGGCACGGGTTCACTCTTTTCGGGTGATGAGGGAGGACCTTCCTCCCTTTCCGACGCCTGGTGGCGATTCCTCCCTAAACTCGACAGGCCGCGCCGCATTCGCCGCGCGGCCTTTCTTTATCCGTCATACAAATTGCTTGCCTGTGGACTGGAAATTTCCGCTGCAGGTCCAGAAAACGTTAACGGTTTGCTTGGTAGCGTTGCTCGGACCAACTCTGCCCTGGGGTTTCCCCCTATCCGGCGAGAATGGCCCCAAAGAACGCCGCCCGGAGGTACGTGCCGCCCGGGTGGCCGTCCGCATTGGCCGATCGGATCAGCCGGTCATTCGTCCGTTGACGCGGGCGTCAGAAGAAGGACGACAGTTGAGGCGCCGATGGCCGCGAACGAAAACGAACGGTTCGATCAGTTCGCCGCGGTCCTGACGACCGAACTGTTGGAGCGGACCAGGAAAAGCATGGAGTTGCTGGCGCCCGATCAGCAGCCGTGCTCCATGCTGCCCTTCATCCAGACGCCATCCTTCGTCGAGTTTTATCAGGAGCTCGTGCGCGTCGGCATCCTGCCGGTCGTGCTCAGCCGCCGGCCGGTGCGTGCCATCGTCGGCGACGTCGATTGGGCGCGCGAGGGCCGCGAATATCTGCTGACCGTCCTCGACGACCGCTCCAACGCCATCTTCACCGCCTGGGAATATGCCTGGGATTCGCTGTGGGACGAGCGCAAGGTCGGGCAGGACGCCGGCGGGGCGGGCGGCGGAGCCAAGCCGAAGAAGGGATTCTTCAGCGCCCTGTTCAGCCGCAAGCGCGAGGAGCGGAGCGACAGCCACAATGGCGGCGGTGCGGAGGGCGGTGTGATGGCCGGGCTGCACATCATGCTGACCGAACTGGCGGAGAAGCGTGGTTTCCTGCCATTGTTCCACGACGATGTCCGCATCCTGAAGGCCCTGCCGCGGCTGAAGCCCGGCCGGGTGGCGCAGGCGTGGAAGGAGATCACGCAGTACCACCACCAGGAATTCTATATGCCCGAACCGGAACAGGCGAAGCCGGGTGTGACCTCCGACTGCCTGCAGAAATGGCATTACAATCTGCCGGACAAGATCGGCGAGTTCCTGGTGCTGAAGGCGGCGGTGGACCTGGAGCATGTGAACAAGCCCTTCATCGGCAAATACATCCGCCAATCGGCGCGGACCCAGGAGGAGGCGGAAAAAGGAATGCCCTACCTGTCGCTCTACTGGAAAGCCATGCGCAACCCGGCCCTTCTGGCCGAACGGCACACGCTGTGAGGGCGCCGAAGGCTCTGCGCGCCGGCCTGACTGCGTGCATGCTGGTTCTGGCGGCCGGCTCCGCATCGGCGCAATCGCAGCCGCAACTGCCCGGACCCATTCCGCTGACCCCCGATGCCGCCCGTGAGCGGCCGGTGATCGATCTGTCGCTGTGCCAGCGGCTGACCCGTCATGTGCCGGCCGCCGACGTGGAATACCGGCCGGGAGTGGATGTGAACGGCCGCCCGGTGGTGCCGGCCGACCTGCCGGGCAGCGCCGGCGCGCAGCCGCCGATCCCCGTCGACCTGCCGCTGTCGGTCGATCTCGCCCGGCGGATGGGCATCGCCCTGCCGTCGGTGCCGTTCCTGCCCGACGATGTGACGGCGGTCTGGCTCAGCGTGGTGGGCGACCGCCTCTATCTCAATGGCCAGCCGATCGATCCGGGGGCGGAGGATCGCCTCTACGCCTATTGCCGCGCCCGCTAGGGACGGGGGCCGGGCAGGGACCGAGCGGGGGGCTTACAGTGGACAAGTGCGGGCGACCTTCCTAAAGTCGCTCACCCGCCGTCGCGCCCGCCCTTTCCCAGAGAAGCGGCAGGTGCCGCGGCCTTGTCGAACACCTCGCACACGAGAGCAGAGCCATGCGGCTGTCCAGCTTCTTCATGCCGACCCTCAAGGAGACCCCGACCGAGGCGCAGATCGTCTCGCACCGCCTGATGCTGCGGGCCGGGATGATCCGCCAGACCAGCGCCGGCATCTATGCCTGGCTGCCGCTGGGCTATCGGGTTCTGCGCAAGATCGAGCAGATCGTCCGCGAGGAGCAGGACGCCGCCGGTGCGCAGGAACTGCTGATGCCGACCATCCAGTCGGCCGATCTGTGGCGCGAAAGCGGCCGCTACGACGATTACGGCAAGGAGATGCTGCGCATCACCGACCGCCACGACCGCGAGATGCTGTTCGGCCCGACGAACGAGGAGATGATCACCGACATCTTCCGCTCCTTCGTCAAGAGCTACCGCCAGCTGCCGCTGAACCTCTACCACATTCAGTGGAAGTTCCGTGACGAGATCCGCCCGCGCTTCGGCGTGATGCGCGGCCGCGAATTCCTGATGAAGGACGCCTATTCCTTCGACATCGATGCGGCCGGCGCCCGCCGTTCCTATCAGAAGATGTTCCTGGCTTACCTCCGCACCTTCGCCCGCATGGGGCTGAAGGCGATTCCGATGCGCGCCGACACCGGCCCAATCGGCGGCGACCTGAGCCATGAGTTCATCATCCTGGCCGAGACCGGCGAAAGCGGCGTCTTCTGCCACAAGGACTGGGAAAATCTCGACATATTGAAAAGCCAAGTCGAATATGGCGATGACCTTGAGGCTTTTTTCAACTGGGTAACGAGCATCTATGCCGCTACCGACGAGAAGCACGATCCGGCCAACAGCCCGGTGCCGGAGTCCGATCTGGTGTCGGCCCGCGGCATCGAGGTCGGCCACATCTTCAACTTCGGCACCAAGTATTCCAAGCCGATGAATGCCGTGGTCGCCGGCCCGAACGGCGAGTCGATCCCGGTGGAGATGGGCAGCTACGGCATCGGCGTGTCGCGCCTGATGGGCGCGATCATCGAGGCCAGCCACGACGACAACGGCATCATCTGGCCGGACGCCGTCGCCCCCTTCAACGTGGGCCTGATCAACCTGAAGTCCGGCGACGCCGAGACCGACCGCGTCTGCGCCGAGCTGAACGCCAAGCTGGAAGCCGCCGGCCTAGAGGTCGCCTATGACGACCGCGACGAGCGTCCCGGCGCCAAGTTCGCCGACATGGACCTGATCGGCGTTCCCTGGCAGCTGGTCGTCGGCCCGCGCGGCCTGAAGAACGGCGTCGTCGAGCTGAAGCGCCGGGCGACGGGCGAGAAGGAAGAGCTGCCGGTCGAGGCGGCGCTGGCGAAGCTGCTGGGCTGATCGGCTTAACCCGACCAGGAAGCCCGGATGGCCGCAATGCGGCGATCCGGGCTTTGCCCTTTTTCCGCCACGCTCACGTTCCCATGTAGGGCATCGTTTCCGCCCACCCACAGGACCCTCGCATGATCTTCAACGCCTTCGAACGCATGGTCGCGATGCGTTACCTCCGGGCGCGCCGCCAGGAAGGGTTCATCTCGGTCATCGCGGGGTTTTCGCTGCTGGGCATCGCGCTCGGCGTGGCGACGCTCATCATCGTGATGGCGGTGATGAACGGCTTCCGGGCGGAGCTGCTGGGCCGCGTGCTCGGCCTCAACGGGCACCTCAACGTCTACAACATGCGCGGCGGGCCGCTGCCGGACTTCGACATTCTGGCCGGCAAGCTGCGCAACACGCCCGGCGTCAGCACCGTCACCCCGACGGTGGAAGGTCAGGCGCTGGTGTCGGTGCGCGGCGTCGCGTCGGGCGCCGTCATCCGCGGCGTGCGGGCGGAAGACTTCAAAATGCGGCCGACGCTGGCCAACAACGTCATCCGCGGCTCGGCCGAGGAATTCGGCGACGACCGTATCGCCATAGGCTCGCGCATGGCCCAGCGGCTGGGATTGAGCGTCGGCGACCAGATCACGCTGATCGCGCCGCAGGGCAACGTCACCGCCTTTGGCACCGTGCCACGGATGCGCAGCTATCCCATCGGCGCGATCTTCGACGTCGGCATGTTCGAATACGACAACAGCTTCATCTTCCTGCCGCTGGAGGAGGCACAGGCCTTCTTCCGCACCGGCGACGCCGTGACCTCGCTGGAGGTTTTCGTGGACGACCCGATGCAGATCGTGGCCGCGCGTGCCTCGGTCCAGTCGGCGGTTGCCGGGGAAGGGCGGGTGGTCGACTGGCAGCAGTCGAACGCCAGCTTCTTCACCGCGCTCCAGGTCGAACGCAACGTGATGTTCCTGATCCTGTCGCTGATCATCATGGTCGCGGCCTTCAACATCATCTCCAGCCTGATCATGCTGGTGAAGGACAAGGGGCGCGACATCGCGATCCTGCGCACGATGGGGGCGACGCGCGGCATGGTCATGCGCATCTTCTTCCTGTCCGGCGCCAGCGTGGGCGTGACGGGGACACTGCTCGGGTTGGCTCTCGGCGTGTCCTTTGCGCTGAACATCGAGAGCATCCGGCAGGTCATCCAGGGGCTGACCGGCACCAACCTGTTCAATGCCGAGATCTATTTCCTCTCCCACCTGCCGGCCAAGATCGACTGGAGCGAAGTGGTGCAGGTGACGCTGATGGCACTGGGCCTGTCCTTCGCCGCCACCATCTACCCGTCCTGGCGCGCCGCCCGGCTTGATCCGGTGGAGGCCCTGCGCTATGAGTGATGCCGCCGCCATGAACGCCAAGCTGGACCCGATGCTGGAGCTGTCGGGCATCGTCCGCCGCTTCGAACAGGCGGGCGAGACGCTGGAAGTGCTGCGCGGGGTCGAGCTGACCGTCGGCGCCGGGGAATTGGTGGCGCTGGTCGGCCCGTCGGGTGCCGGCAAGTCGACGCTGCTGCACATCGCCGGCCTGCTGGAACGGCCCACGAGCGGCACGGTGCGCATCGCCGGCACCGACGTGTCGAACCTGGACGACGGCAAGCGGACCGAGGTCCGGCGCCGGTCCATCGGTTTCGTCTACCAGTTCCACCATTTGCTGCCGGAATTCTCGGCGCGGGAAAACATCGTCCTGCCGCAGATGATCGCCGGCGTGCCAAAATCCGTCGCCAAGCAGCGCGCGGACGAGCTTCTGCGTATGGTCGGGCTGGAACAGCGCGGCACCCACCGTCCGGCCCGCCTGTCGGGCGGCGAGCAGCAGCGCGTCGCCATCGCCCGCGCGCTGGCCAACGCCCCGTCGCTGCTGATCGCCGACGAGCCGACCGGCAACCTCGACCCGCACACGGCGGAGCATGTCTTCACCATGCTGTCGGCCATCGTCCGGCAGGCCAAGGTGGGGGCCTTGGTCGCCACGCACAATCTGGACCTCGCCCGCCGCATGGACCGGGTTCTGGAGATGCGCGACGGTCGATTGGTCGAGTACCAGCCGTCGGAACTGGTCCCGCTGGCCGAGGCTGCGCCGGAAGCGTCATAGGCCGAAAGCGCGCCGTCCCCCCGGTTGCCAAGCCGGTGCCGTGCCCCCACTCTCAAGCGCGACCGCACCGGCTGAGCTGCGGCACAGGCAAGACAGGGGACATCGGGGATGGACCAGCGTATCATCGATCTCTACGACGAATACACCCATGCGCCGCTGCCGCGCCGGGTCTTCCTGGAGCGGCTGGCGGTGCTGGCCGGCAGCGCGGCGGCGATTCCGACCATCCTGGCGGCGATCGAACCGAACTATGCCCACGCGGCCATCGTCGGCGAGGACGACAAGCGTCTGGCGGCGGAAAAGGTGAGTTTCCAGGGGGCGACCGGCGATGTGTCCGGCTATCTCGCCCGGCCGAAGCTGTCGGACAAGGCCCCGGCGGTGATCGTCATCCACGAGAACCGCGGCCTGAACGCCTATGTCGAGGACGTCACCCGCCGTCTCGCCACCGAAGGCTTCGTGGCGCTCGCTCCCGACCTGCTGTCGCCGCTGGGCGGCACGCCGCAGGACCCGGACAAGGCCCGCGACATGATCGGCCAGCTCGACGCCGACAAGACGGTCAACAACCTGATCGCGGCCATGAGCTACCTGATGGCCTACCGCTATTCCTCGGCCAAGGTCGGCGCCGTCGGCTTCTGCTGGGGCGGCGGCATGGTCAACCGGCTCGCGCTGAAGGCTCCCGACCTCAAGGCCGGTGTCGCCTTCTACGGCCCGACGCCCGACCCGGCGCTGGTGACGACCGTCAAGGCGCCGCTGATGCTCCACTATGCCGGGCTCGACCAGCGCATCAATGCCGGCATCCCCGCCTATGACGAGGCGCTGAAGAAGGCCGGCGTGGAGCACGAGATCCATATGTACGAGGGCGTCAACCACGCCTTCCACAACGACACCTCGGCCGAGCGCTACAACAAGGAGGCCGCCGATCTGGCCTGGAAGCGCACCGTGGAGTTCCTGAAGGCGAAGCTGGCTTAGGAGAGCGCTATTGGCCCCCTCCCCATCCCTCCCCCACTCTCAGCGGACCTACGGTCCGCCTGTCGCGTCAGCACAAAGCGGAGCGTTGTGCGAGAGCTTCGCGGGAGAGGGGGCAGGAGCTTTGCAAAAGTTCAGCGGCAGTTCCCTCTCCCGTGATCGGACCGGCCTTGGGCGGGCCGAGTGGGGGGGAGGGTTAGGGAGGGGGCATCACCGCAACACCTTCCTCAACACCTCCGCGGTCTCCACAACCGTCGCATACTCGCCGTCCATATTGGCGAGCGACAGGTCGTGTACCTCGTCCGCGGTGCGCAACCTTCCCGACCGATCCAACTTGGCGAAGGTGAAGCAGGCGTCGGCGACCAGACGCACGTCGTAGCCCAGGTTGCCGGCCATCCGCACCGTCGCCTCGACGCTGTTGTTGGTGATGACGCCGGCCACCACCAGCGTGCCGATGCCGCGGCCGCGCAGCCACTCGTCAAGGCGCGTGCCGATGAAGGCGCTGTTCACCGCCTTGCCGATCACCGTTTCGCCCGGAAGCGGCATGGCCTCCTCCTTGAAGGCATGGCCGGGTCCGCCGGGACGATAGGTGGAGGCCGGGTCGGTCGAATCATGGCGAATATGGACCACAGGCCGACCGTCCCGCCGCCAAGCGGCCAGCAAGGCTGCAACGTTGGCTTCGGCCTGCGGGTTGTTGCGCGGTCCGAGGCGGCTCCAGCGCTGATCGTCGATGGCCTTTTGCAGGTCGACGATCAGCAGGGCGGCGTCATGGGGGAGCGATTCCATGCCGACGATCCTGCCGCCATTGTCCATCGCGTGACAAGTGGCACGGTTTCTGGCTCTAATCCGGCGCTCGATCCCCACTCCCACCGTCCTGCGCTGAACCGGAGGCGCCGTGCTCGCATCTCCCCTTTCCTTGCTTGCCGTTGCCGTCGGTGGCGCCGCCGGATCGGTGGCGCGCTATCTGATGCTGTTGGCGGTCATGCAGTGGGTCGGCACCCGGTTCCCGGTGGGGACGATCATCGTCAACGTGATCGGCTGCACGGTGATGGGCATGCTGTCGGAACTGGCGGCGCTGACATGGTCGCCGTCGCCGGAACTGCGGGCCCTGCTGCTGGTCGGCGTGCTCGGCGGCTTCACCACCTTCTCCTCCTTCACGCTGGACATCGGCGTTCTCGTCGCCCGTGACGAGTTCGCCGCGGCGGCGGGATACTTCCTCGCCTCGACGCTGTTCAGCGTGGTGGGCTTCTTTGCCGGCCTGTGGGCCGTGCGTTCTCTTGTTTCGGTGTCCCTCTGATGACTGACTCTCCCAATCCCGCCGCCGATCACGCCGATACCGCGTCGACCGAATCCAAGGGCGACAGCAAGGTCGAAACCCGCATCGTCACCGCCGACGAGGCCGACATGCGGCTCGACCGCTGGTTCAAGCGGCATTTCCCCGACGTGAACCACAGCTATCTGCAGAAGCTGTTGCGCACCGGTCAGGTGCGCGTGGACGGCAAGCGGGCGGAGACGTCGACGCGGCTGGCGGCCGGGCAGGGCGTGCGCATTCCGCCGCTGGCCGCCTGGGCCGCACCGGTCAAGGGGCCCAATCCGGGGGCGGGCAAGCCCAAGGGCATGTCGGACAAGCAGATCGCCGAGCTGCAGGCGCTGGTTCTCTACCGCGATGCCGATGTGATCGCCATCAACAAGCCGGCCGGGCTGGCGGTGCAGGGCGGAACCGGCACCTCCAAGCACCTCGACGCCATGCTCGACGCCCTGCGCTTCGACGGCAACGAGCGGCCGAAGCTGGTCCACCGGCTGGACAAGGACACCTCGGGCGTCCTGCTGCTGGCCCGCACCACCTTCGCCGCCAGCAAGCTGACGGAGCTGTTCCGCGGCAGTGCCGTGCGCAAGATCTACTGGGCCGTCACCGTCGGCGTGCCGTCGCCCTACCAGGGCAAGATCGACCTCGCGCTGGCCAAGGAAGGCGGCCCGCATGGCGAACGGGTGGCGGAGAACAAGGAAGAGGGCAAGCGCGCCGTCACCGTTTATTCGGTGCAGGAGAATGTCGGCAAGCAGGCGGCCTTCGTCGCCATGTGGCCGCTGACCGGCCGAACCCACCAGCTGCGCGTCCATATGGCCGCCGTCGGCACGCCGATCCTCGGTGACGGCAAATATGCCGGGCAGGGCGCCTTCCTGGCCGGGGCGGAGGTGGCGAAGAAGTTGCACCTGCATGCCCGCCGGCTGATCCTGCCGCACCCGCGCGGCGGCAAGACCATCGATGTCACCGCCCCGCTGCCCGATCACATGCAGGCGACGTGGAAGTATTTCGGCTTCAGCCCCAACCTGCGCGACGATCCGTTCGAGGATTTCGAGTGATGGCGTTACCGCTGCGTCTCGCCCTGTTCGATTGTGACGGCACCCTGGTCGACAGCCAGTTCGCGATCATCGACGCCATGACGCAGGCCTGGGCCGAGCATGGTCTGGGCGAACCCGACCCGTTGGAGGTTCGCCGCATGGTCGGGCTGTCGCTGGTGGAGGCGGTGGCCCTGCTGCTGCCGACACACGACGCCGAGACCCATGTCGCGGTGGCCGAGAGCTACAAGCGCGCCTTCTCCGCCGCGCGCGGACGGGGCGAGGTGGACGAGCCGCTGTTTCCCGGCATCGTCGACACGCTGGCGGCGCTGGAGGAGGCGGGCGTCCTGCTGGGCGTCGCGACCGGCAAGTCGCGCCGCGGGCTGGACGCGGTGCTGAAGGGGCACGGTCTGACCGGGCGCTTCGTCACGCTGCAGACCGCCGATGTCGGTCCTGGCAAGCCGAACCCGCACATGGTCCAGCGCGCACTGGCGGAGACCGGCGCGGAAGAGGCAGGCACGGTTGTGATCGGCGACACGACCTACGACATTCAGATGGCCCGCAATGCGCGGGTGCGGTCGGTCGGCGTCTCCTGGGGGTATCATGCGGTGCCGGAGCTGGAGCGGGCCGGCGCGGACCGCATCGTCCACCGCGGGCGGGATGTCGCCACCGCGGTGCTGGAGCTTTTGGAAGGGTAAGCGATGAAGCGTTTCTACAAGGCGGCGGGGGTCGGCGAGACCGAGGGCGGTTTCCGGGTCGAGCTGGACGGCCGTCCGGTGCGCAGCCCGGCCAAGGCGCCGCTGGTCTTCCCCAGCCGGCCGCTGGCCCAGGGCGTGGCGGAGGAATGGGCGGCGCAGGGCGACCAGATCGACGCCCATTCCATGCCGCTGATGCAGCTGTCCAGCACCGCCGTCGACCTGATCCCGGCCAAGCGTCCGGACATCGTCCAGGCCATCAGCGCCTATGCCGGCACCGACCTGCTGTGCTACCGCGCCGAACATCCCCAGCCGCTGGTGGACCGTCAGGCCCAGCTGTGGCAGCCGCTGCTGGATTGGGCGGCGCTGACCTATGACGCGCCGTTGCATGTCTGCGCCGGCCTGATGCCGAAACCGCAGCCGGAGGAGGCGCTGGCCGCCCTGCGCCGGGTGGTGGAGCGGACCGACGACTGGTACCTGTCGGCGCTGCAGACCACGACCGGCGTCTGCGGCTCGATCATCGTGGCGCTGGCCCTGCTGGAGGGCCGCATCGGTGCGGAGGAGGCCTTCGAGGTCTCGCAGTTGGACGAGACCTACCAGATCGAACAATGGGGTGAGGACGCCGAGGCCACGAAACGCCGCGCCAACGTGCGTGCGGAGATCGTGGCCTGCCGGCGGTTCGTCGATCTGCTGCGGGGGTGAGGCGCTGGGGTGGATGCCCCCTCCCTCCCACGGCTTTGCCGCGGGTCCCTCCCTCCCCCGCCTGCGGCAGGAGAGGGAGGATTCGCGATGCGGCGGCAGTTCCCTCTCCCACCGAAGGTGGGGGAGGGTTAGGGAGGGGGCTCTGAACTGCGTTACTTCGCCGTGCTGCTGCCGGTGGTGCCCATCGAACCACCGGTCGGGGCGGCGCCCGGCGCCATCTTCTCGTCCTCGGCCGGCTTCCGGTTCTTGTTCAGCGACGTCATGGTGTCGTCGTACTTGAATTCCGGCATCGCCTTGACGTCGTCGCGGCTCATGCCGGCGAGGTTCAGGCGGTTGTTCTGCGAATCCCAGTTGGCGGCGGTGTAGTCGACCGCGACCTGCTTCTCGCCGATGCCGAGGAAGCCGCCGGAGCTGATCACCAGCTGCTTGGCTTGGCCGTTGGCGTCGAGGATGACATCGTCGACCTCGCCGATCTTGTCGTTGTCGCGGCCGTAGACGTTCTTGCCGATCAACTCCTCGGCGCTGGCCAGCTGACCGCCCGTGGCGCCAGCGGCTGCCTTGCTACCGGCCGTGCTGCCGGTGGTGGCGCTGTCCGGCGCGGCGGTGTTCGACATGCTGGAGGTCGACGAGGACGGGTTGCCCACGGTCGGCGAGGTGGTCTGCGCAACGGCGGCACCGGAGAGCAAAGCCAGCGTGGCAGCGGTGGCGATCAGGGTGCGACGCATGGGGTGGCTCCTTTGTCGTTGTGTCGAAGGACACCGGTACAACAGGCGCAAACCCCATTTGATTTCACCTTCCGTGAACTCTTTCGGTGTGGGGCTAGCCTTTGGTGGTAGCGTCCCACCCCGGTTCCTGCGGTGTCAGCGTCGCCGGACCAGCCTGGAACGAAAGCCCGTTTTCGGCCGCGCGCTGCACCTCCTCCAGCCGCAGCAGGGCGAGCGCCGCGCCGCCGCGGACGCTGCGGATCTCCCCGGCCTCCTTGCCGTCCAGCGTCACCGGGGTGCCGGGCTCCGGCATCGGGCCGTCGATGGTGGCTGGGAACAGTTTCTTCCTGATCAGGGCGCGGTATTTGGTGCGGGCGGTCAGCTCCTGCCCCATGTAGCAGCCCTTGTCCCAGGAGATGGCGTTCAGCGCGTCCATCCGGTTCTCCAGGGGAATCGACTTCTCCGGGATCAGGTCATTGGTGCCGTCCGGCACGCCCAACGACAGGCGGAGGCGGTCGTACTCCGCGGCATCCCGTCGCACCAGCCCGGCGGCCTCCAGCGCTGCAATGCCGTCCACCGGCCCTTCCATCGGCAGGAACAGGCGTGCGCCCAGCGCCGGCAGGCGGGGGTCGGTGAAGGCGACCCCGCCGCCGAAGGGGCGTGCCGCCCCCGGCTCCGCCGGCAGTCCCAGCGCCGCCAGCGCCCCGTCTCCGAAAGCCACGGCGACGTGCAGCGCCTCGGCCCGGTCCTCCAGCGCGATCTTCGAGCGCAGCTTGTACATCTTCAGCCGGCGCAGCAGGTCGGCGCGTCGGTCCGTTTCCGGATCGAGCAGAAGGGCCGCAGACGAATCCGCACCCGGCTCGACGGCATCCGACTCGACGACGGTGAAATCATGCAGGAACTTGCCCTGCGGGGTCAGGAACAGGGCATAGGCGGCATGGTCGGGGGTGACGCGCAGCATGTCGTTGGACACCAGCCCCTGCAGGAAGGCCTTGCGGTCCTCCCCCGTCACCGCCACCACGCTGCGCCGGTCCAGCACCGCATAACCCGCCGACATCCTTGCCTCCACCCTGTCCGAACGGCTGAACTGCCGACCGCCTGGAGTGTTGGTCCGAAAGGGCCGGCTGGCAAGGGCTTGCCGCATCGCAACAGCCCCCCCGGGCGAAAGGCTGGGTTGCCGCCACGGACTGTGGCATGATGACCGAAGCGGCAAATGCATTGCCTATAGGCAGAGGATCGGTTGTTGACGGCCGGTGGTGCCACCGGATTACTCTGTTGGTAGCGGTGGCACGGCTTTGGCATTGCCATGCAGGTTTGACCTTATCCCGGATTGCCCTTCCTTGCCTTCGCACGCCGAGACCTTTCCCCCGGACGCTTCGCCGCCCCGCCTGGAGCTGCGCGGCATCACCAAGCGATTCCCCGGATGCCTCGCCAACGACCATGTCGATCTCGTCCTCCAGCCGGGCGAGATCCATGCGCTGCTGGGTGAGAACGGCGCCGGCAAATCCACCCTGGTCAAGATGATCTACGGGGTGCTGCACCCCGACGCCGGAACCATGCTGTGGCAGGGGGTGGAGACCACGGTCCCCGATCCGGCCGGCGCCCGGCGGCTGGGCATCGGCATGGTGTTCCAGCATTTCTCGCTGTTCGACACGCTGACGGTGACGGAGAACATCGCGCTCGGTCTGGACGATGCCGGCCGGATGGACGAGTTGGCCGACCGCATCCGCAGCGTGTCCGAGCGCTATGGCCTTGCGCTCGACCCCGAACGCCATGTCTTCCACCTGTCGGTGGGCGAGCGGCAGCGCGTGGAGATCGTGCGCTGCCTGTTGCAGGACCCGAAGCTGCTGATCATGGACGAGCCGACCTCGGTCCTGACGCCGCAGGAGGCCGCCAAGCTGTTCGAGACGCTGCGTGTCCTGGCGGCGGAGGGCTGCACGATCCTCTACATCTCGCACAAGCTGGAGGAGATCCGCGCGCTGTGCAGCCGCGCCACCGTCCTGCGCGCCGGCAAGGTGGTGGGCGCCACCGACCCGCGGCAGGAGACCGCGCGCAGCCTTGCCGAGATGATGATGGGGGCGGAGCTGTCCACGCCCGAACGGCTGCCGCAGGGTGCGGCCGGGGCCGCGCGCCTGTCGGTGCGCCACCTGTCCACCACCTCCGACAATCCCTTCGCCACCAACCTGAAGGACGTCAGTTTCGAGGTGCGGGCGGGCGAAATTCTGGGCATCGCCGGCGTCGCCGGCAACGGGCAGGCGGAGCTGATGGCCGCGCTCAGCGGCGAGATGCTGATCGCCGACGCCGATGCCGTTGTGATCGAGGGCACGTCGGCCGGCCATCTGGGGCCGCGTGCGCGCCGTTCGCTCGGTCTCGCCTTCGTGCCGGAGGAGCGGCTGGGCCGCGGCGCCGTGCCGGAATTGAGCTTGTCGGAGAACGCGCTGCTGTCGGGCTATGCCCGCGAACCGCTGGTGCGTGGCGGCATGGTCCATTTCGGCCGGGCGCGGGCCTACGCCGAGACCATCATCCGCGGCTTCAACGTGGTCGCCCACGGCCACCGGGCGGAGGCGCGCTCGCTGTCGGGCGGCAACCTGCAGAAATTCATCATCGGCCGCGAAATCCTGCAGAAACCCAAGCTGCTGGTCGTCGGCCAGCCGACCTGGGGCGTCGATGCCGGAGCCGCGGCGGCGATCCACAAGGCGCTGATCGGGCTGGCCCGCTCGGGCGCCGCGGTTCTGGTCATCAGCCAGGATCTGGACGAGCTGTTCGTGCTGAGCGACCGGATTTCCGTGCTGTTCCACGGTCGCCTGTCCGACAGCCGGCCGACGCACGAGACGACGGTGGAACGCATCGGCCTGCTGATGGGTGGCCTGTTCGGCACGCCGCCGGACGAAGACGGGGAGATCACGCGTGCGGTCTGATGGTTTCTTGATTGCCGGAGACGCCGCATGAGCCTCATCCGTTTGGAACCGCGTGGGCAGGCGTCGAAGACCATGGTCTACGTCACGCCGCTGCTGGCGGTGGCGCTGACCCTGCTCAGCGGCTTCATCCTGTTCCTGGCGATGGGATTCGATCCCGTCAAGGCGCTCCATGCCTTCTTCATCGCGCCGCTGACCTCGGTGCGCGGGCTGGGCGAACTGGTGGTGAAGGCGACCCCGCTGGTGCTGTGCGCCGTCGGTCTCGCCATCGGCTTCCGCGCCAATGTCTGGAACATCGGGGCCGAAGGTCAGCTGACGCTGGGCGCCATCACCGGCGGCGGGCTGGCGCTGGCCTTCTATGGCGAGGGCGGCTGGTGGCTGCTGCCGCTGATGGTGATCGGCGGCGCGGCGGGCGGTGCGGTCTGGGCGGCGGTTCCGGCCTTCCTGCGGCTGCGCTTCAACGCCAGCGAGATCCTGACCAGCCTCATGCTGAACTACGTGGCGCTGCTGCTGCTGAACTATCTGGTCCACGGCCCCTACCGCGACCCCGACGGCTTCGCCTTCCCGGAGTCGCGCCTGTTCGAATCGGATGCCGTGCTGCCGATCCTGTGGGCGGGCACCCGCGTCCATCTGGGCGCGCTGTTCGCTCTGCTGGCGGTGGCGGGCGGCTGGCTGCTGATCGCGCGGACCTTCATCGGCTTCCAGATCAAGGTGATCGGCCTGACCCCGGCCGCCGCCGGCTATGCCGGATTCGACCAGAAGCGGATCGTCTGGCTGGCCCTGCTGCTGTCCGGCGCGCTGGCCGGCATCGCCGGCATGGGCGAGGTCGCCGGCCCGATCGGGCAGGTCACCGCCAGCATTTCGCCGGGCTACGGCTATACCGCCATCATCGTCGCCTTCCTGGGCCGCCTGCATCCGGTCGGCATCCTGCTGGCGGCGCTGCTGATGGCGCTGTCCTTCATCGGCGGCGAGGCGGCGCAGATCGCCATGGGCCTGCCCAAGGCCATCACCGGAGTGTTCCAGGGCATGCTTCTGTTCTTCCTGCTGGCGAGCGACGTGCTGATCCGCTACCGGGTCCGCTTCGGGGCGCGGAGGGCGGTGGCATGAGCGACTTCGCCCTGATCGGCCCGATTCTGGCCGCCATGTTCGCCGCGGCGACGCCGCTGCTGTTCGCCGCCCTGGGCGAACTGGTGGTCGAGAAGTCCGGCGTCCTCAACCTGGGTGTGGAAGGCATGATGCTGGTCGGCGCCGTCTGCGGCTTCGCCGTGACGATCCAGACCGGCAGCGCCGTCACCGGCTTCCTGGTTGCGGCGGTGGCCGGAGCCGCCACCGCCTCGCTGTTCGCCGTGCTGACCCTGTTCCTGCTGGCCAACCAGGTGGCGACCGGCCTGGCTCTCACCCTGTTCGGCGTCGGCCTGTCGGCGCTGATCGGGCAGGGCTTCGTCGGCATCCCGCTGGAAGGCCTGCCCAAGCTGTACATCCCCGGCCTGACCGAGCTGCCGGTGGTGGGGCAGGCGCTGTTCGGCCAGGACATCATGGTCTATCTGGCGGTCGCCGCCGTGCCGCTGGTCCACCTGTTCCTCTACCGCACCCGCGCCGGGCTGGTCCTGCGCGCGGTGGGGGAGAACCACACGGCAGCCCATGCGCTGGGTTACAAGGTGCTGCGCATCCGCTTCCTGGCGGTGCTGTTCGGCGGTGCCATGGCTGGGCTAGGCGGCGCCTTTCTGTCGATGGACTACACGCCGATGTGGGCGGAGAACATGACGTCGGGACGCGGCTGGATCGCGCTGGCGCTGGTGGTCTTCGCCACTTGGAAGCCGGTGCGCGCCATGCTGGGCGCTTGGCTGTTCGGCGGCGTCACCATCCTGCAACTGCACGTTCAGGGGTTGGGAATCGACGTGCCGTCGCAGCTCTTGTCGATGCTGCCTTATCTGGCTACCGTCCTGGTCCTGGTGCTGATTTCGCGGGACGTCGCCCGCATCCGCCTGAACGCGCCGGCCTGTCTGGGAAAACTGTTTCATCCCGATGCTTGACGCGTCGTTTTGAAATCGAAACAAAGCCCATATCACTGAGATATCAAGAACAAGGAGCTTCGACGTGAACAGAAGGACGATGGGCAAGGCGGTGCTGGGTCTGGCCGGCGCCGCGATCGCGCTGAGCGTGGGCATGGGCTCCGCCCTGGCGCAGGACAAGCTGAAGGTCGGCTTCGTCTATGTCGGCCCGGTCAGCGACCACGGCTACAGCTATCAGCACGACCAGGGCCGTCTCGCCGTGGAGAAGGAGCTGGGCGACAAGGTCACCACGACCTTCGTCGAGAATGTGCCGGAGGGCGCCGACGCCGAGCGCGTGATCGAGCAGCTGGCCGCCAGCGGCCACAAGCTGATCTTCACCACCTCCTTCGGCTTCATGAACCCGACGCTGAAGGTGGCCAAGCGCTATCCCGACGTGAAGTTCGAGCATGCCACCGGCTACAAGCGCGCCGAGAACGTCGCGACCTACTCCGGCCGTTTCTATGAGGGCCGCACGGTCGTCGGCGCCATCGCCGGCAAGATGACCAAGTCGAACATCATCGGCTATATCGGCTCCTACCCGATTCCCGAGGTGGTCGGCGGCATCAACGCCTTCACCATCGCGCTGCGCGAGCAGAACCCGAAGGCCGAGGTCCGCGTGGTCTGGGTCAACAGCTGGTACGACCCCGGCAAGGAAGCCGAGGCTGCCAAGGCGCTGATCGACCAGGGTGCCGACATCATCGTCCAGCACACCGACAGCCCGGCCCCGATCCAGACCGCGCAGGAGCGCGGGCTGTGGTCGGTCGGCCAGTCGTCCGACATGACCCGCTTCGGTCCGAAGTCGCACCTGACCGCGATCATCGAGGACTGGAACGGCTATTACGTCCAGCGCGTCAAGGCGGTGATGGACGGCAGCTGGAAGCCGATCGACACCTGGGGCGGCATCAGCACCGGCATGGTCGAACTGGCCCCCTACAACCCGGCCATCCCGGCCGACGTCGTGAAGATGGCCGACCAGCTCAAGGCCGACATCGTGTCGGGCAAGCGTCACTCCTTCCAGGGCCCGGTCAAGGATCAGGCCGGCAAGGTCGTGATTCCGGAAGGCAAGACCGCCACCGACGAGCAGATCCTGAAGATGGACTGGTACGTCGAGGGCGTGCAGGGCAAGGTTCCGAAGTAAGCAGCGGACGGCGCGGCGAACCGGCGGTGAAAGCCTCCTGTCCGTCGCGCCCTTCGGCGATGTGGGGAGGTGGGCGATGGACGGAAGCAGCCTCTACGACAGCGATTTCTACGCTTGGGCGAACGAACAGGCCGCCCTTCTGCGGGCCGGCAAGCTCGACGCGGCGGATATCGAGCACATCGCCGAGGAGATCGAAAGCATGGGGCGCAGCGAAAAGCGTGAACTGGTCAACCGCTTGGCCGTTCTGCTGCTGCACCTGTTGAAGTGGCGCTATCAGGCGCCGCTGCGTGGCAACAGCTGGCGCCTCAGCATCGAGGAGCAGCGCTATCGGCTTGCCGCTCATCTGCGCGATAACCCAAGCCTCAAGTCGTCGCTTGGAGCGTCTGTCGAGGACGCATACCGGCTTGCCTTGATCGCGGCCGAACGCGAAACCGGCATCTCGCGACAGGTTTTTCCCACGGATTGCCCGTGGAGCTTCGCCGAGATGATGAACGAGTCGTTCTGGCCGGATGCCTGAGCGGCGCCTTCCGGCGCCGCCCCGCTTTACAAATACTCGCCCAGCAGCCGCAGGAACGGACGCGCTTCCTGAAGGACCAGGGTCGTCTGGTGGAACAGGTCCTCGGGCGAGGCGTGGTGTTCCAGCCTGATTTCCGAGAACAGGATGATCTTCTGTCCGCCCTGGACGATGAAGCGGACATGGGGCAGCCCCTCGATCCCGCGCAGGACCGCCAGCAGGGAGCGGCGGCGTTCCGGCGCCTGGGCGGTGTAGGGCACATGGCCGACATCGGCCCAGATCTGGCAGATCGATCCGCCGCCTTCCTCTTCGCTCTCATGCCGGACGGCGACGTTGAACGGCAGGCCGTCGGCCATGAAGGTCAGTTTGCAGGGGCGCGGCGGCCTGGCGATGCCCAGCACGCCTTCCGGGGTCATCTCGATGGAGCCGGGGCTGATCGGCAGGGCGCCATCGGGCACCTCGGCCAGCGATTGAATGGTCTTCAGATCGGGAACGGACAAGGCGGTACGCTCGGCTTCTGGGGCGATTGGGACGACAGCATGGGCTCCGCCAGCTAAAATTCTGTAAAGGCCCGGAACGCACGTCTAGAATGGCTGTTCGCTGTGGTCTGAAAATACGAAGAAAGCAGGCGATGTCCGCCATCGATACCGTCGTCGTCCCCATCCACCGTGCCGGCTGGCCCTTCATCGCCGGCTTCGCCGTGGTTTCCCTGGTTCTCGGTCTCGCCGTCTGGGCGCCGCTCGGCTGGATCGGGCTGGTCCTAACGCTCTGGTGCGCCTACTTCTTCCGCGATCCCGACCGCGTGACGCCGACCCGGCCCGGCCTGCTGGTCAGCCCGGCCGACGGGCGCGTCACCATGATCGTCCAGGCCGTGCCGCCCAAGGAGCTGGGCATGGGCGACAAGCCCCTGACCCGGATCAGCGTGTTCCTCAACGTCTTCAACGTCCACGTCAACCGCGTGCCGGCCGACGGCACCATCGTGGCGGCCGAATACCACAAGGGCACCTTCGTCAACGCCGCGCTCGACAAGGCCAGCGACGAGAACGAGCGGATGGCTTTCCGCCACCGCCTGCCCGACGGGCGCGAGATCGCCTATGTCCAGATCGCCGGTCTGGTGGCGCGCCGCATCCTGTGGTGGGTCAAGGCGGGGCAGGAGGTGAAGGCGGGTGAGCGATTCGGCCTGATCCGATTCGGCAGCCGCACCGACATCTACCTGCCGGACGGCGTCGCCCCGCTGGTCTGCGTCGGCCAGACCGCCATCGGCGGCGAGACGATCCTGGCCGACCTGGACGGGACGGAAGCGCAACGGCAGGGGGATGTGCGTCGATGAAACGACCGCCCGTCTTCCGCCAGCAGATCTTCCGCCCGCGCCGGGCGCGCCGTCCCGGCCGGCCGCACCCGCGGCTGAAGGGGCTGTCGATCAACCACCTGCTGCCGAACGTGCTGACGGTGCTGGCGCTCTGCTCCGGCCTGACCGCGATCCGATTCGCCATGCAGGAGCGGTGGGAGCCGGCGGTCATCGCCATCGTCATCGCCGCCATCCTGGACGCGCTGGACGGCCGCATCGCCCGCCTGCTGAACGGCCAGAGCAAGTTCGGCGAGGAGTTGGACAGCCTGTCCGACGCCATCAGCTTCGGTGTCGCGCCCGCCTTCATGATGTATCTGTGGGGGCTGAACGGTGCGGGCAGCCTGGGCTGGATCGCCGCCATGGCCTATGCCGTGTGCTGCGCGCTGCGTCTCGCGCGCTTCAATTCGCGACTCGGCGTGGTCGATCTGCCCCCCTGGGCCTACAACTACTTCACCGGCGTTCCGGCTCCGGCCGGTGCCGGTCTCGTCCTGCTGCCGATGATCCTGGGGTTCGAGATCGGACCCGAGTTCCTCGGCCATCCGGCGGTGATCGTGCCCTGGACCCTGCTGATCGGCGGGCTGATGGTCAGCACCCTGCCGACCTTCTCGTTCAAGGGCGCCCGCGTGCCGGCGCACTGGGTGGTGCCGGCGCTGGCCGGCGTCGGCCTGCTGGCGGCGATGCTGGTCAGCCAGCCCTGGTGGACCCTGTCCATCGTCGGGCTGGCCTATTTGTCGATGCTGCCCTTCTCCGTCCTCCAGTTCCGCAAGCTGCAGAGTGCTGCGGAACTGATGCGCACGGAGATCGTGGAACCGGGGCTCGAACCGGGGCTGGATGCTGCGGCCGAAGCCTCTCCCGAGGCGCAGCCGTCGGACGACATCGCAGCGTCCGGAGAGGAACCGCGGAAGCCGGTCTGACCGGCCTTCCGCCTGCTGCGTTTCGCCGCCGCTACTCCGCCGCCACCAGTTCCGCGGCGGACGCGGTTGCGGCAAGCTCCGCGACGATGACCCGCGCCACCATCGGGATCTGTCCCAGGCAACGGCCGATATGGTCGGTCTCCGACTGGGGCAGGTCACCCACCTCCATGGCAATGGCGAGCGTATCGTCGGTCAGGCGGCTGTGCAGGGCCAGCGGCACCAGTCCGCGCTTTGCAACGAATTCCAGAACGCGGGGCAGGGTGCCGGGATCGGCGTCGGCGACCAGGGAAAAGGCGACCCGGCGGCCGGGCGCGGTGGCGCGCGCATCAGGCGCAGATGCGGCGGTGGTCTTCACGGTGACGGACATGGCGTGATCAGGCCTTCAGACGGTTCTGCGCAATGGACGAGCGAAATCCCCGGCTCTCAAAGGAGAACCGGGCCGCTAATTCGCAGAATGCCGTCGAAGCGATGCGTGATCATGGGAACAGCCTAAGCCGCCGCAGCCGCCCCGTCAACAGGGGCCAACCAGCCGGAAGTCCGCAGGCGTCGCGTTCGGGGAGCACCGGAGGAGCCGAATCCTCCCTTGGTGGTGGCGAAATGTCACGTTCGAGCCGGACAGGAACAATGTCCACCGATACCCGTTCCGTTTCCGCTTGTCCGTCACGAAAGCTCCACCAGAAGGGAGAAGGCCATGCTCGGCACGATTCTGCTTATTATTCTGATTCTGCTGCTTCTCGGTGCCGTCCCGGCTTGGCCGCACAGCCGCGGCTGGGGTTATGGTCCCAGCGGCATCCTCGGCGTGCTGCTGATCGTCCTGATCGTTCTGCTGCTGATGGGCCGGATCTGATCCGCAGCCTATCGGGCAGTCTGTCCGTTTGATGCACGGCGGGGCCGGCGGAGGGCGAACATCAGCCAGCCGACCGGCCCCAGCATCAGCACCATCACCAGCCACCCGGCGCGCGGGCCGAAGGGACAGCGTGATCCGGCGGGCGGGCGCCATCCGCCACCGCGGCGCGACAGCGCCACATGCAGCAGCGGCAGCCCATAGAAGGCGAACAGGACCAGCCACGGAATGGCGGCCCAGAGACCGTTGGCGGAGAAATCGGCGTTCATCGCTCCAGGATAGCACCGAAGACGGAGCGTTTGCGACCGATCGTCACGGCATAGTACAGCCGCATGCAGTCTCGGTTGCGCCGCACACAGGGCAGCGAGGTTGAAGGCGGGCGTGCCTTTCGGCTAGGGTCATCGGCGAATTCGTCCAAAGGGCCTAGTCATGGCACTGGAAATCGAGCGACGATTCCTGGTCCGCAAGGATGTCCGGCATCTCTGCCGGGACGGTGTGCGAATCGTCCAGGGATATCTGCCGTCCGACGGCATCAGCACCGTCCGCGTCCGCATCGCCGACGACCGCGCGACACTCACCATCAAATCCTTGAAACGGGGCGCCTGCCGCGAGGAGGTGGAACATCCTCTCTCGCTGGAGTTCGCCCGCCGCCTGCTGCTCCACGGCTGCGAGGGGCGGGTGATCGACAAGACGCGCTACCGTCACTGCCGGGATGGCCTGTGCTGGGAAATCGATGTCTTCCACGGTGAGAACACCGGTCTGATCATCGCAGAGGTCGAACTGGAAGACCCGGACCAGACCGTTCCGCTGCCCGACTGGATCGGGGCGGAGGTCACCACGCTGCGGGCCTACGGCAACTCGTCCCTATCCCGCGCACCCATCCGGCGATGGTCGTCGCCTGCGGCCGCCTAGGGGATATCGTCCACTGCGGGGGCCGGTCCCTTTCACCACTGAAACAGCGGGGGAACCGGCGCAACCGCAGCAAGCCTCGATCCCTGGAAAGAACTACGCCGTCCGCACCTTGTCGAGGAAGCCCTGCACCTCGCCGCGCAGGCGGTCGGCCTGGGCGGTCAGGGTGCGGCTGGCATTCAGCACCGCATCCGCGGCGCCGCCGGTTTTGGTCGCGGCGGTGGTCACCTCGGCGATGTTGCGCATCACCTGCTGGGTGCCTTCCGCAGCCTGCTGAACGTTCTGGGCGATCTCGCGGGTGGCGCTGCCCTGCTGTTCCATCTCGTGGGCGATGTCGGTTACGGTTCCGCTGATGGCCGTCACCGCGTCGGAGATGGTGCGGATGGCAGCCACGGCGCTGGAGGTGGCGGTCTGCATTTCCGCAACCTGGGCGGAGATCTCCTCCGTCGCCTTGGCGGTCTGGCCGGCAAGATTCTTCACCTCCGTCGCCACCACGGCGAAGCCCTTGCCGGCCTCGCCGGCGCGGGCCGCCTCGATGGTGGCGTTCAGGGCCAGCAGGTTGGTCTGTTCCGCGATCTCGCCGATCAGCCCGACGACCTGACCGATCCGCTCGGCGGCGAGCGACAGGCCTTCGACGATGCTGTTGGTCTGCACCGCCTTGTCGGCTGCCCCCGACGCGGTGGCGGAGCTGGCGTTCAGCTGGCGCGAGATTTCGGCGATGGAGGCGGACAGTTCCTCCGCTGCCGCCGCCACGGTCTGGACATTTGCCGTCGCCTGTTGCGAGGCGGTGGCGACGGCGGTGGACTTGGCAGTGGTCAGTGCCGCATCGGACGACATCTCCTGCGCGTCGCGACCCAGAGACCCCGCCGACTCGGTCAGCGACATCACCACGCCGGAAACCGCCTGCTCGAAGCCGTTGGCGAACTCGTTCATGGTGCGGCGGCGGTCGGCGTCGATCTGGATGCGCATCTCCTCGCGTTCGCGCTCCATCCGCTGCATCTCCAGGGCATTGTCCTTGAAGATGGTCATGGCGTCGGCCATGTGGCGCATCTCGTCCTTGCGGTCGCCGCCGGGGATTTCGACCGTCAGGTCGCCTTCGGCCAGCCGGCCCATGGCGCCGGTCATGGCGTGCAGCGGGTGGGTGATCGCGCGGTCGATGATCCAGGCCATCAGCGCGCCCAGCAGCAGGGCGACCGCCGCACCGATGGCGATCACCATGCCAGCGCTGGCGCGGCCGGCCTCGCGGTCCTCACGCTGGAGGGTGACCAGCCGGCCGACCTGCCCGCTGACCGCGGCGGAGGCCTGGGCCATGGCGGCCGACGCCTCGTGCTGCTTGGCGGCGGCGGCGGAAAGCGCTGCGAATTCCGAGTCGAAAGCGTGGGCGGCGTCGGTGATGGCGGCGATCAGCGCGCGCCCTTCCTGGTCGACCAGCACGGCCCCGGCCTGTCCGGCGATGTCGAGGATCTCCTTGACCGCCGCGGCGACCGCCGCCTTCGCGCTGGACGTGGCGTCCGACGTGCCGGACAGGAGGAAATCACGCTGGCCCAGCATCGCGGCCTGGGCGCCCTGCACCAGACGCATCGCCAGACCGCGCAGCATCACCGCCTCGTTCACCTCGCTCTGGGCGAATTTCGAGGCTTCGCGCAACGCCTCCGTCACGATTGCCTGGTTCTGCTGGAGTTCGAGGGCGCGTTCCTGCACGCCGCGGGCGGCCTCCTCCAGCCCGGCGGCGACTCCGGCATCGGCCAGCGCCGCGGCTCCCCTGCCGCGCAAGGCCTGCACCGTGCCGTGGTAGGCGCGGGTGTCGTCGGCGATCCGCGCGGCCAGTGCCTCGTCGTTGGTGCCGACAAGGTCCTTGGCGACGGTGTCGGTGGTCTGCACCAGTTCGTCCAGCGCCTCCACGATCTGGGTGGCCAGCGCCTCCTCGGCATTGCGCCGCAGTTCGCTCTGCTGGCGGCGGACCTCCAGCACCCGTTCGATCACGCGGTTGGCACGCTCGGCGGTGTCCATGGCATGGCGCAGTTCGGCGTCGGCGTCGCGCTTGCTGGCCATGTTCAGGTCATGGCGTTCCGACTGCTGCTTGCCGATCTTCTCGGCGATCTCGCGCAGGGCGCGCGCGCGCGTTTCCATGCTGGCGGTGCGGGCGTGCGCCTCGGCGTCCTGGGCGACGAAGTTGGTGAAGGCGGCGCGGTAGCCGTCGATGCCCGAACGCACCTCGTCCAGCAGGCGCCGGCCTTCCCCGTCGGCGAGCGCGGCGCGGGTCTCCTGCGCTTCGGTCTGCAGGGTGTCCAGCATGCCGGGAACATTGGCTGCAGCCTTGGCGTCGCGTTCGGTGACGAAGCGCGCCTCTTCCAGCCGCACCGACTTCAGCCGCGTATCGAGATCGGCGGTGTGGGCCGCCAGATCGACGCGTTCGGCATAGGTGCTGAGGCTGTTCCAGCCGACGAACGCCACGCCAACCGTCAGAAGCAGCACGGTGGCGAAGCCAAGCGCGATCCGCGTTCCGATCGTCATGAATGGTGGACTCCCCGCTGGCGTCGCCTTTCCGGAGACGCTTTTCTCCCGATCATTCTCCGATTGAACCACAGGCAGGTTAACGTCCGGTTTGATTCAGGTCAGGAATCCGCCTTATTTCAGAAGCGGTCGGGCATCCATGGTGCCGCGCCGCAAAATATGCGCTCCAGACGCTCGATCATCTTTTCTTCACCATGAAGCAAACCTGCTCGCCACAAGGTGCGAGCGCTTGCGTGTCCGGTGAAGAGACTGGCGAAGGTGCCGATCTCCATGCAAGCTGGCGCTTCGGCGACTTGTGCGATTTTGGAGACATTCCCCTTGGATTGAACAACCTCAAGGTGATGGAGCCCGCAGTTGCTGGAGAATATGGGGTCTCTTATCTCGAAGGTAGCCGATTCGCTGAGGCCGGCCGGGTAGCCGCGTTTTTCCAACGCCGCCGCAACGTCCAGCGGGCGGATCAGCCAGTCTTCCCGCCCGTCCAGCCGCAAGCCGTCGCCAGCCAGGAGCGCCAGAGGATCGTCGGGTCCGCCGGACCACGTCACCCGGTCCACCTGGGCGCGGAAGCCTGCCAGCAGTCCCATCGCCCCGCGAAGCATCGCGCCGGTGGGCAGGCAGTGGTCGGCGACCGCAAGCCGCCGGTCGCGTGGCGGCATGATGGCGATGTATCCGTCTTCGTGGCGGAAGAGGTCGGCCGGATCGCCCTCCGGACAGAGGGCAAGCGTCCACAGCGCCTCCGTCCGTTCCGGCAACCCGTTCCCGTCAGCCAGCAATGGACGGCGGAGCAGGGCCAGCGGAGCGGCGTCGAGCGGATCCGCCGGTCGGAGGGAAGCGGCGCCGGATGGCGGCGCGGCGAAGGCCGTGGGCGGTGCGCTCCACTGGCAGGTGACGCCGCCGGACCCGTAACCGAGCCCGCGATAGAAAGGCAGCGTGGCCGGCCAGAGGACCGACAGGACCGCTCCGGCGGCACGCGCCTCCATCAGCAGCGCGCGCATCATCGCCTTGCCGTGGCCGGCACCGCGCAGGGCGGGATCGACCGCCACCATGGCGACCGCCTGTACCGGAACCGGGTTTCCGCCGAACCATTGGTCCATCATCCAGTGCGCGGCACAGGCGACCGGAGTGGTGCCGCTGCCTTGCGGACGTCTCAGCACCCGGATGGTGTCGGCGCCGAACAGAGCCGCATAGCGGTCGAACAGGTCGCGCGACAGCCCGAAACCGAGCCGGGAAAGCCGTGCGACGGCGCTCAGTTCATCGGGATGTGCCCGACCGTAGTCATGCGATGCAGTCGGGATGGGAATGGCTGGCCTCCATCGGTTCGGCCCCTTGTGGCGGGACCGGACCATAGCACAACCGGGTCGGCCTCATGCGGACGTGCCTGCCGTCCCTGCCAACCGTACCGCCGCCCAGCCAGCCGCATCGCGCACCACGTCGCTGGCGTCCTGGCGCAGACCTTCCGCCACCGGCCGCAGGGTGGGGTCGCCGCTGTTCCCGATGGCGACCAGCACGTTGCGGACGAAACGGTCGCGGCCGATGCGCTTGATCGGGGAGCCGCTGAACACCTGCCGGAAGCCGGCATCGTCCAACTGGGCCAAGTCGGCAAGCCGGGGCGCCGTCAGCTCGGCCCGCGGCAGGAAGGCGGGCTCACGGGCCGCGCGGGCGAACTTGTTCCAGGGGCAGGCGGCAAGGCAGTCGTCGCAGCCATAGATGCGGTTACCCATCAGCGGCTTGAGGTCGTCGGGAATCGGCCCCTTGTGCTCGATGGTCAGATAGCTGATGCAGCGCCGGGCATCGATCTGGTAGGGCGCCGGAAAGGCGGCGGTCGGGCAGGCGGTCTGACAGCGGTCGCAGGAGCCGCAGCGGTCGCGCCCCGGCGGGTCGGGCGGCAGGTCCAGCGTCGTGTAGATCTCGCCCAGGAACAGCCAGGAGCCATGGTCGCGCGACACCAGATTGGTGTGCTTGCCCTGCCAGCCCAGACCGGCTTGTGCGGCCAGCGGCTTTTCCATCACCGGGGCGGTGTCGACGAACACCTTCACCCCGGCCTTGGTCTGGTGGGCCAGCCATTGCGCCAGGGTCTTCAGCCGCCCCTTGATCAGGTCGTGATAATCGCGGTTGCGGGCATAGACGGAGACAATGCCGCGGTCGGGGTGTTCCGCCAGCCGGCGCGGGTCGTCGTGCGGGGCGTAGCTGGTGCCGAGCGCAATGACGGTGCGCGCCTCGTCCCACAGGGACTGCGGATGGCTGCGCTGGTCGCTGCGCTCGGCCATCCAGCCCATGTCGCCATGCCGCCCCTCGGCGACGAACTGTGCGAGACGCTCGCGCGCTTCCGGCCCCAGCGTGGCGGGGGCGAAACCCACCGCGTCGAATCCCACCGCCAGCGCGCGGTCGCGGATAACGTCCCGCAGCCGCGCCGGGTCAGAGGGCAGGGGGGCGGGCTTAGCCGCGGCCACGATAGGTCGGCACGTCCTGCGACGGGATCCAGACGCCTTTTGGCGGCTCGCCGGTCTGGAAGAAGACGTCGATTGGAATGCCGCCGCGCGGATACCAATAGCCGCCGATGCGCAGCCACACCGGCGACAGCTCGTCCACCAGACGCTTGCCGATACCGACCGTGCAGGCCTCGTGGAAGGCGCCGTGGTTGCGGAAGCTGGTCAGGAACAGCTTCAGCGACTTCGATTCGACCAGCCAGTCGCCCGGCACATAGTCGATCATCAGATGCGCGAAGTCCGGTTGGCCGGTGATCGGGCAGAGCGAGGTGAACTCCGGCGCGGTGAAGCGCACGCAGTAGGGATCGCCGGGGTTCGGGTTCGGCACCCGCTCCAGCACCGCCTCTTCCGGAGACTTGGGCTGGACGGTGGAGCCGCCGAGCTGGGTCAGGCCGGCATAGATGTTCTCAGTCATCGGTCTTTTCCTCTTCCACCCGGTCCTTCTTCGGCGGGCGGCCTTGCTTCGGCGGCTTGCCGGGCTTGGCGATGGGGTCCACGGTCGCTTCGATGTCGCCCTCGTTCAGGCGGGCTTCCATGGCGCCGGCGACCTCTTCGAAATTGCCGTCGGCGATGGCCTGCCGCATCGTCCGCATCACGTCCTGGTAGTAATGCAGGTTGTGCCAGGTCAGCAGCATCGGCCCCAGCATCTCGTCCGCCTTGAACAGATGATGCAGATAGCCCCGGCTGTAGCTGCGGCAAGCGGGGCAGCCGCATTCGGCGTCGAGCGGACGCTCGTCATGGGCATGGCGGGCGTTGCGGATGTTGATGGTGCCGCGGCGGACGAAGGCTTGGCCGGTGCGCCCCGAGCGGGTCGGCATCACGCAGTCGAACATGTCCACGCCGCGCCGTACCGCGCCGATCAGGTCGCTCGGCCGCCCGACGCCCATCAGGTAGCGCGGCCGGTCCTTGACCATCAGCGGCTCGGTGAAGTCCAGCACGCGGAACATCGTCTCCTGGCCCTCGCCGACCGCCAGCCCGCCGATGGCATAGCCGTCGAAGCCGATGTCGGTCAGGGCGGCGACGCTCTCCGCCCGCTGCTCCGGATAGATACCGCCCTGGACGATGCCGAACAGGCCGTAGCCGGGCCGCTCGACGAAGGCGTCCTTGCTGCGCCGGGCCCAGCGCATCGACAGGCGCATGGAGGATTCCGCCTGGGCTTCCGTCGCCGGGAAGGGCGTGCACTCGTCCAGGCACATGGTGATGTTGCTGTCCAGCATGTGCTGGATCTGGATCGAGCGTTCCGGCGTCAGGTGGTGGCGACTGCCGTCCAGGTGCGATTTGAAGGTGACGCCTTCCTCCGACATGGTGCGCAGGTCGGACAGGCTCATCACCTGGAAGCCGCCGCTGTCGGTCAGGATTGGCTTGTCCCAGTTCATGAAACGGTGCAGGCCGCCCAGCTGCGCCACCCGCTCCGCCGTCGGGCGCAGCATCAGGTGGTAGGTATTGCCCAGCAGGATTTCCGCACCGGTCGAGGCGACCGCGTCGGTCGTCATCGCCTTCACCGTCGCCGCGGTACCGACCGGCATGAAGGCCGGCGTCTCGATGGTGCCGTGGGCGGTGGTCACGCGGCCGCGCCGCGCCCGCCCGTCGGTCGCCAGAAGGTCAAAGCCGATGCCGGTCATGATGGGTCCGTCCTGTGCAGCAGCGAGGCGTCGCCGTAGCTGAAAAAGCGATAGTCGGTGTCGATGGCGTGGGCGTAGGCCGCCCGCATGCGGTCATGGCCGGCGAAGGCGCAGACCAGCATGAACAGCGTCGATTTCGGCAGGTGGAAGTTGGTCCACAGGAGATCGACAATGCGGAAACGGTAGCCGGGGGTGATGAAGATGTCGGTATCGCCGCTGAAGGGGACCAGCGTCCCGTCCTCCCGCCCCGCCGTCTCCAGGATGCGCAACGCCGTGGTGCCGACCGAGACGATCCGACCGCCGGCCTTGCGCGTCTCGTTCACCGCGGCGGCGGTTTCCGGAGAAATCTCGCCCCACTCGCTGTGCATCTTGTGATCGGCGATGTCGTCGACCTTCACCGGAAGGAAGGTCCCGGCGCCGACATGCAGCGTCACCGGCACCCGCCGTACGCCGCGCTCATCCAGCGCCGCCAGCAGGTCGGCCGTGAAGTGCAGTCCGGCGGTGGGGGCGGCGACGGCGCCCTCGCGCGCGGCGAAGACGGTCTGGTAATCGGTGTCGTCGCCCTCGTCGGCCTTGCGGCGGATGTAGGGGGGGAGCGGCATCCGGCCGTGGCGGTGCAGAGCCTCCATCAGCTCCGCCCCGCCGGCGGAGAAGCGCAGCCGCACCTCCATTCCGTCCTTGGCGACGACCTCGGCGCTGAAGTCCTCCGCGATGACGATGGTGTCGCCGGGCTTCAGCCGCTTGCCGGGTTTGGAGAAGGTCGCCCATTCCCGCTCGCCCAGCCGCTTGTGCAGCGTGATCTCCACCGCGACCTCGCCGCGCCGGCCGTCGAGCCGGGCTGGGATGACGCGGGTGTCGTTGACGACCATCAGGTCGCCCGGCTGCAGCAGCGCCGGCAGGTCCCGCACGATGAGGTCGCGCAAGGATGAACCCACCTCCAGCAGGCGGGCGGCATCACGCGGCCGGACGGGATGCTCGGCGATCCGGTCGGGCGGCAGGTCGAAGTCGAAATCGGCGGTCTTCATGGGAGGGGCAAGCTATAGACTGAACTGAGGGCGGATGGGAAGGGTTTGGGGGCTGGCTTCTTGCGACGTTAGGCCCCCACCCTGACCCTCCCCCGCTGGGCAGGGGAGGGAAATGGACCTTTGTCGACGTTCAGCGGCAGTCCCTCCCCCACCCAGTGGGGGAGGTCAGGTGGGGGGCTAACATTGCAAAACGCTTGAGCGCCACTCACTCCGCCTGCGGCAGCCCCTGCGCCGCCAGCGCCGCACTCTGCCGCGCCGTCAGCGCATCGACGTCGAAGTCGCGGATCAGCCCCTGGAACATCTGATACCAGTTCAGCTCCGCCTTCAGATGCAGGAAGACCGAGCCCAGCCCGACCGCGGCGCGGTCCATGAAGACGAACTCGCGCGGGATTTCGACGCCGCCGACGCGGCGCAACTCGGCATGCACCTTGCCTGCCGTCTCGCGGCCGTAATGGCCGCCGTTGGTCTCCTCGATCTTGCGCTGGCGGTCTTCCATGATCGGGGCGTAGACGAAGCGCGCCCAGATGTTCAGCACGTCGACCAGCTCGTTCGACGGGTTGACGAAGCCCCAGGTGCGGTAGGCTTCCACCGCCTGTTCGCGGTTCTCGGTGCGCAACGCGTTGTAGAGGTCGATCACGCCCTTGACGAAGCTGGGCTTGAAGACGCGGATGCAGCCGAAATCCAGCAGGTTGATCGACCGGTCGGGACGGACCGTGTAGTTGCCCAGATGCGGGTCGCCGTGGATGACGCCGTAATTGTAGAAGGGCACGTACCAGGCGCGGAACATGTTCATCGCCAGTTCGTCGCGCGACTCCGGATGTTCGGCGACGAAGTCCAGGATCTTGCGGCCATGCACCCAGCCCATGGTCAGCAGCCGCTTGGTCGACAGCTCCGGCACCACGTCCGGCACATGGACGCCCTGCGTGTCGGCCAGCATCGACCGGTAGAGGCGGGCGTGCTTGGCCTCCCGCACGTAATCCAGCTCCTCGCGCAGGCGGGCGCCGATCTCCTTCTGGATCTGGCGGGTGGAGATGGCGCTGTCGGTGCGCTCGAAGATCGCGAAGATCAGGCCCAGCTGCCGCAGGTCGGCCTCCACCGCCGAGGCCATGTCGGGATACTGCAGCTTGCAGGCAAGCTCCCGCCCGTCGGGGCCGATGGCCTTGTGGACCTGACCCAGCGACGCGGCGGCGGCAGCGGTGTGCTCGAAGCTTTGGAAGCGTGATTGCCAGTTGGGGCCAAGCTCGCTCGCCATCCGCCGCTTGACGAAGGGCCAGCCCATCGACGGCGCGTCGGCCTGGAGCTGCGTCAGTTCCTGGGTATATTCCTTCGGCAGGGCGTCGGGGATGGTGGACAGGATCTGCGCCACCTTCATCAGCGGCCCCTTCAGACCACCCAGCGCTGCCCGCAATTCCGCCGCATGGCGTTCGCGCTCCACGCGGATTCCCAGCACGCGCTCGCCCGCCAGCCGCGCGGCCAGCCCGCCCACGGCGGTGCCGACCCGCGCATATCGCGCGACCCGTCCGCCCCATGTGTTCTCATCGTGTTCCGGCATGCCCACAAGGTGGGTGCGGCGCCGGCAAAAGGCCAGTCCTCCCCCGATCGGAGACCGCCGACCGATGTCCCCCGGATGGTGCTGCGCCGCAATGTGCGATTTTCTTGACAGCCTCCGGAAAGAGGGGCAGGCTTCGTCTTACAGTAATCAACACCGAGGTGAAGTGAGCGAAATTCGGAAACGCCTAACCGGTCAAGCTGTTAGCTTGGACGGAGCAGTAGAGACCGATACCAGGGAGGGTGAGTAAGATCATGACTCCACCGGCGCTTACCTGATTGTGCCGAACTTCTCGGCCGATATAACTGAGGTTTCAGTTCCGATTTCTTTCGCCTGATTGGCGACCCCATCCGGGCCATGGATGCCCGCTGCGAAAGCCCTCGCTCCGCTTCGGAGCGAGGGCTTTTGTTTTCCGGAGAAGTTCTTCGGCAATACGTTTCAATCGATACTGTTTGTGAATGAAACAAAATCCGGCTATCCACGGGACATGACGGTGCGGCAGGACGCCACAGGCCGGCGCGCGCCCCCGTCACACAATACCAAGGATGGGAGGATCGCATGGGTCGGTTGCTGAGGCCTTTCGTGCTGGCGGCGCTGCTTGCGACCACAGCGCTCTCTGCGCAGGCGCAGTCCGCCAAGCCGGTGCGCATCGGCGTGCTGGCCGACGAGGCCGGTTTCGCGTCTGACATCGGCGGCAAGGGGGCTGTGCTTGCCACCCGGATGGCGGTGGAGGATTTCGGCGGTTCCGTGCTCGGCCGGCCGGTGGAGGTGCTGTCCGCCGACATGCAGAACAAGCCGGACGTGGCGTCCAACATCGTGCGCAGCTGGTTCGACATCGACGGCGTCGACATGGTGACCGACATCCCGGTCTCCTCCGTCGCGCTGGCGGTGCAGGCGGTCGCGCGCGAGAAGAAGAAGGTGCTGATGATCAGCGCCGCGACGACGACCGAGCTGACCAATGCCCAATGCTCGCCCTACAGCATCCATTGGGCCGACGATACGGCGTCGCTGGCGGTCGGCACCACCAAGGCGGTGGTGCAGTCGGGCGGCACCAGCTGGTACTTCATCACCGCCGATTTCGCCTTCGGCACGGCGATGGAGAAGGCGGCGACCGAGGCGATCAAACAGGCCGGCGGCACGGTGGTCGGGGGCGTGCGCCACCCGATGGGCACCAGCGATTTCGGATCCTACCTGCTGAGCGCCCAGGGCAGCGGTGCCAAGGTGGTGGCGCTCGCCAATGTCGGCGCGGAGACCATCGGCACCATCAAGCAGGCGGGCGAGTTCGGGCTGACCGAAGCCGGGCAGCGGCTGGTCGGCTACATCGTCTTCATCACCGACATCCACTCGCTGGGGCTCGACCTCGCCAAGGGGCTGTACGTCACCAGCGGCTTCTATTGGGACAAGAACGACCAGACGCGGGCCTGGGCCAAGCGCTTCTTCGAGCGCCACGGCAAGATGCCAACCAAGGAGCAGGCCAACACCTACCTCGCCACCCTGCACTGGCTGAAGGGCGTGAAGGCGGCGGGAACCACCGACGCCGAGGCGGTCACCGCCGCGATGAAGACGATGCCGACCGATTATTTCGGCACCCCCGGCAGCATCCGCAAGGACGGCCGCGTGCTGTACGACCTTGAGCTGTACCAGGTGAAGGCCCCGGCGGAGAGCAAGGCGCCGTGGGACTATTACAAGCAGATCCGCAACATCCCGGCGGCCGAGGCCTTCCTGCCGCTGGAAACCAGCGCATGCCCCTTCGTCAAAGCCCAGTAACCTGTGCAGAGGTGACCTGCGGGGCGTCGCCGGCGGAATCGGGGTCGAGAGGGGTTCCCGCCGGGCCGCGATCCGGGTTACACTCCGCTCTTTAGGCACAGCGGGGACGTACGTGGATCTACAGGTGCAAAGCGAACGGCAGAACGACACCGGACGGTTGCGTTCGTCGGCGCTGGTGCGCCCGGTCTTCGCCGCTCTGGACCTCGGCACCAACAATTGCCGGCTGCTGATCGCCAAATCCGCGCCCGGCGGTTTCCGCGTCGTCGACGCCTTTTCCCGCATCGTCCGGCTGGGCGAGGGGTTGAGCCGCAACGACCATCTGTCGGAACCGGCGATGGAGCGCACCATCGCGGCCTTGCGCGTCTGCGGCTCAAAGATCGAACGGCGCGGCGTCACCGCCGTGCGTGCCGTGGGGACGGAAGCCTGCCGCCGCGCCGCCAACGGCACCGCCTTCGTCGAAGCGGTGGAGCGCGAGACCGGCATTTCGCTGGAGATCATCTCCAGCCAGGAGGAGGGGCGGCTGGCGCTCGCCGGCTGCGCCGCCCTGCTGGAGCCGACGCATCCCTACGCCATCGTGTTCGACATCGGCGGCGGTTCCACCGAACTGATGTGGCTGGCGGTGGAAAAGGGCCGGGTGCCGCGCCTGCTGGACCAGACCTCCATCCGCTGCGGCGTCATCGGCCTGACCGAGGAATATGGCGGCCCCGACGTCACCCGCGCCCATTATATCCAGATGGTGGAGGCCGTGGCCGACGCCATCGCGCCGTTCGAGGCGCGCAACCGCATCCAGAGCCGCATCGCCGCCGGCAAGGTGCAGATGCTGGGCACCTCCGGCACGGTGACGACGCTGGCCGGCGTGCATCTGGGGCTCTGCCGCTACGACCGGCGGGCGGTGGACGGCAGCTATCTGCGCGTGGACCATGCCCGCACGGTGATCGACCATCTGGTCTCCCAGGATTTCGACGGCCGCGCCCGCCATCCCTGCATCGGGCAGGACCGCGCCGATCTGGTGGTCGCCGGCTGTGCCGTTCTGGACGCGCTGTGCGACGTCTGGCCGGTGGAACGGCTGCGCATCGCCGACCGCGGCTTGCGCGAAGGAATTCTGGTGGACCTGATGGGGGCCGCCGGCGACTGACCGGACGTGTACGACCGGGCGGAATTGTATGACCGGGCAGGGGAGGCAGGGGAGAAGGCTCCCCACCCGTGCCGGATGACCGAGGAACTGCAGCGATCATGACCGAAAAGACTCCGTCGACGCGCCCGGGCGGGCGCCGTGCCACGGTCCGTGTGAAGACCGCCGGCAAGCGCACGGAATCCTCCAAGCGCTGGCTGGAGCGCCACCTGAACGACCCTTATGTGGCCGAGGCGACCAAGCGCGGCTATCGCTCGCGCGCCGCGTTCAAGCTGCTGCAGCTGGACGAGAAGTTCCGCCTGCTCGGCCCCGGCAAGCGCGTGGTCGACCTGGGTGCGGCGCCCGGCGGCTGGACCCAGATCGCGGTGGAGAAGGTGCAGACCGCCAAGGACGGCTGGAAGGTCGTCGGGCTCGACATCCTCCCAATGGACCCGGTTCCCGGCGCCACCACCATGCAGGCCGACTTCCTCGAGGAAGGCGCCGCCGAGGCGCTTAAGGAGGCGCTGGGCGGCCCGGCCGACGTGGTGCTGAGCGACATGGCCGCCCCCACCACCGGCCACCAGCAGACCGACCACCTCCGCATCATGGGTCTGGCCGAAGCCGCCTATGATTTCGCCGAGGAGGTGCTGGCCCCCGGCGGCGCCTTCGTCGCCAAGCTGTTCCAGGGCGGGGCGGAGCGCTCGCTTCTCGACCGGCTGCGGCGCGACTTCGCCCAGGTCAAGCACGCCAAGCCGCCGGCCAGCCGCGCCGAATCGTCGGAAACCTACGTCGTCGCCACCGGCTTCCGCGGCGGCAACGCGAACGGATAGGCCCGCGGTTTTTCGCACTTGCATGACAGATGCTGTGTGCGCACGGGTTCACAAGCCCATGGTCTTGTGTATAAGTGCGCCACGTTTATCTTCCGGGAGATTCCACATGGCGCGCGACACCAAAATCCGCGAAGCCCTGACCTTCGACGACGTGCTGCTGGTTCCGGCCGAGAGCTCGGTCCTGCCGAACGACGTGGACACCCGGACAAGATTGACGAAGACCATCGAGCTGGGCATCCCGCTGATGTCCTCGGCGATGGATACGGTGACCGAAAGCCGGCTCGCCATCGCCATGGCCCAGGCCGGCGGCATCGGCGTCGTCCACCGCAACCTGACCATCGAGCAGCAGGCCGAGGAGGTCCGCAAGGTCAAGCGGTTCGAATCGGGCATGGTCGTCAACCCGATCACCATCACGCCGAACGCCTCGCTGGCCGACGCTCTGCAATTGATGGCCGACTACCACATCTCCGGCATTCCGGTGGTGGAGAGCCGCGACCAGCTCGGTAGCGGCAAGCTGGTCGGCATGCTGACCAACCGCGATGTCCGTTTCGCCACCGATCCCAACCAGCCGGTCAGCGAGCTGATGACCAAGGAGCTGGTGACCGTCCGCGAGGGCGTCAGCCAGGAGGAAGGCAAGCGCCTGCTCCACCAGCACCGGATCGAGAAGCTGCTGGTCGTCGACGAGGATTACCGCTGCATCGGCCTCGTCACCGTCAAGGACATCGAGAAGGCCCAGGCCTATCCGAACGCCTGCAAGGACAGCAAGGGCCGCCTGCGCGTCGCCGCCGCCACCGGCACCGGCAGTGACGGTCTGGCCCGTGCGGAGGCCCTGTTCGATGCCGGCGTCGATGTTCTGGTGGTCGACACCGCCCACGGCCATTCGCTGAAGGTGCTCGATCAGGTCCGCGCCGCCCGCGCCCTGTCCAGCTACACCCAGGTCATCGCCGGCAACGTCGCCACCGCCGAAGCGGCCAAGGCGCTGATCGACGCCGGTGTGGATGCCGTCAAGGTCGGCATCGGTCCGGGCTCCATCTGCACCACCCGCATCATCGCCGGCGTCGGCGTGCCGCAGCTGACCGCGGTGATGGATGTGGTGGACGAGTGCGAGAAGCACGGCATTCCGGTGATCGCCGACGGCGGCATCAAGTATTCGGGCGATCTGGCCAAGGCCATCGCCGGCGGCGCCAGCGTCGCCATGCTGGGCAGCCTGTTCGCCGGCACCGACGAAAGCCCGGGCGAGGTCATCCTGTTCCAGGGCCGCTCTTACAAGAGCTATCGCGGCATGGGCTCGGTCGGCGCCATGGCGCGCGGCTCGGCGGACCGGTACTTCCAGCAGGAGGTTTCGACCATGAAGCTGGTGCCGGAAGGCGTCGAAGGCCGCGTCCCCTACAAAGGCCCGGTGTCGGCGGTCATCCACCAGCTGGTCGGCGGCCTGCGCGCGGCCATGGGCTACACCGGCAGCGCCTCCATCGCCGAGATGCGCGAGAAGTGCCAGTTCGTCCGCATCACCAACGCCGGCCTGCGCGAAAGCCACGTCCACGACATCACCATCACCAACGAGTCGCCGAACTACCGGCAGGGGTGAGGGTGAGTTTTGGGGGTAGGCGTCGGCTGACGAATGCCCCCTCCCTAACCCCTCCCCCACCCTCGGCCGGCCGCAGGCCGGTCCGACCGTGGGAGAGGGAACTCCGCCGCTCTGTCGCATAGCCTCACGCCGGCAAGCATCCTACCCCCTCCACCGCAAAGCGGGGGAGGGATGGGGAGGGGGCAATCGGCGCAGTACTTCACTCCACCCTCACACCCCCTCCGCCACCTGCTTCCAGAACTGCCACCCGCCCAGCCGCACGCCGACGGCGAGGCTGGTGAAGGGAATCCGCAGTTCGATGTCCCGCGGCTGGAAGAAGGTCAGCCGTTCCGGCTCGCCCTGCGCGTCGAACTCCAGCCGGGCGCCCTTCGGCTCGGGCGCGTATTCGTCGCTCATCACCTGCCAGATTTCCAGGTCGCCGCCATGGTTGGTGATCTTGTATTGGCCGCAACGCCAAGCGGTCGATTCGCCGACGCTGCCCTCCACCACCTTCTTGTCGCCTTCCATCCGCACGTCGCCGATCCCGGCGGCCTCGCCCTTCACCGAAGGGCCCTGGGTCTCGGCACGGAACCCCAGCCGCAGCCAGCCGGAGCGGCTGTGCGGGATCAAGCGGCGGACGGCGCGCGCGTCCTCCGCCGCGAAACGGTCGGGATCGTCGTAGAGGATGCGGTCCAGAGCGGCGGCGACGATCATGCGGTCGTCGATGCGCAGGTCCGGGAGATGGGCTTTGCTCATCAGGCAGGCGGACTCCGAAAAGATGTGCCCGTCAGTATATAGGCACTCCGGCCGGCCGTCGCCCCGATGCCGAAATCCGGCTGCGTGGCACCCGGTCCTGAAGACTCCCGAAACCGCTCCCCAGGCGCTATCCTGCGCCGCCTTCCCCGGAAGCCTCCGCGGGAAGCCCCCGATTCGTCACGAGACGCGCCATGCAGGACCTGTTCGACACGCCGCCCAACCCCCGCAGCATCGATGTCGAGGCGCTGACCCCGGATCAGGCGGCGGCGGAACTGGCGGCGCTCGCCGCCGAGATCGCCCACCATGACCGGCTCTATCACCAGCAGGACCAGCCGGAGGTCTCCGACGCCGAATACGACGCTCTGGTCCGCCGCAATCTCGCCATCGAGACGCGCTTCCCCGATCTGCGGCGGCCCGATTCGCCCAGCCTGCGCGTCGGTGCCGCCCCGGCCGCCGGCTTCGGCAAGGTGCGCCATGCCGTCCCCATGCTGTCGCTGGGCAACGCCTTCGCAGCCGAAGACGTGGGGGAATTCGACGCCCGTGTCCGCCGCTTCCTCGGCCTGTCCGACGACGCGCCGCTGACCTTCGTGGCGGAGCCGAAGATCGACGGCCTGTCCTGCTCGCTGCGCTACGAGCGTGGCGAGCTGGTGCTGGCCGCCACCCGCGGCGACGGGGCGGAGGGAGAGAACGTCACCGCCAATGTCCGTACCATCCGCGACGTGCCGCACCGCCTGCCGGCCCCCTTCCCGGATGTGCTGGAGGTCCGCGGCGAGGTCTATATGAATCGCGACGACTTCCTGGCGATGAACGCCGCGCGCGCCGAGAAGGGGGAGCAGCTGTTCGCCAATCCGCGGAACGCGGCGGCCGGCAGCCTGCGCCAGCTCGACCCCTCCATCACCGCCGGCCGGCCGCTCTGCTTCTTCGGCTATGCGCTGGGCGAGGTGTCGGAACCGATCGCCGAGACGCAATGGGGCATCCGCGAGCGGCTGAAGGGCTGGGGCTTCCAGCTGAACCGCCCGGCCGAGCTGTGCGACGGCAGGGACAAGCTGCTGGCCTATTATGAGGGGATCGGACGGCGGCGCGCCGGCCTGCCCTTCGACATCGACGGCGTCGTCTACAAGGTCGACAGTCTGGAGCTTCAGCAGCGGCTGGGCTTCGTCAGCCGGGCGCCGCGCTGGGCCATCGCCCACAAATTCCCGGCGGAGCAGGCGCAGACCCGGTTGAAGGCGATCACCATCCAGGTCGGCCGCACCGGCGCGCTGACCCCCGTTGCGGAACTGGAGGACATCACCGTCGGCGGCGTCGTGGTCAGCCGCGCCACCTTGCACAACGAGGACGAGATCGCCCGCAAGGACATCCGCGTCGGCGACCTCGTGGTGGTCCAGCGGGCGGGCGACGTGATCCCGCAGGTGGTGGAGGTGGTGCTGTCGCAACGCCCGGCCGACTCCATTCCCTATGTCGCGCCGGAGACCTGCCCGGTCTGCGGCAGCCTCGCCATCCGCGAGGCGGGCGAGGTGGTGCGCCGCTGCACCGGCGGCCTGATCTGCGCCGCCCAGGCCAAGGAGCGTCTGCGCCACTTCGTCTCGCGCGACGCCTTCGACATCGAAGGGCTGGGCGAGAAGATCATCGAGGAGTTCTGGGACGAAGGCTTCATCAAGTCTCCGGTCGACATCTTCACCCTTGAAGGCCGTGTCGAACTGATCGGCCGGCCGGGCTGGAAGGAAAAGTCGGTCGAGAACCTGTTCAAGGCGATCAACCAGCGCCGCAACGGCATCGACCTGCACCGGGTGATCTACGCGCTCGGCATCCGCCATGTCGGCGAAGTGACGGCAAAGTCGCTCGCTCGCCATTACAAGACGATGGAGGCTTGGGTCGACGGCATGCTGGCGGCGGAACAAGCCATGCCGGGGCAGGAGTGGCGCGACCTGCATGAATTGAAGGGGGTGGGGCGGGCGACCGCCGACGCCATCCTCGGCTGGTTCGCAGATCCGGATTGCGGAGCGAAGCTGGACTTTTATGCCGGCAACGACGCGTTGCGGCTGGAGACCATCATCGCCTCGCTGGGCATCAAGGGCGTGAAGAAGCCGGCGGCCCAGGCGCTGGCCGAACGCTACGGCACGCTGGCAGATTGGCGGGCGGCGATGGAGCGGGCGGCAGGCCAACTGCCGGGGCAGGCTTGGCTCGACCTCGTTGCCACGCCCGACGTCGGCGAGGTCGCGGCGGAGGAACTCGCCGGCTTCTTTGCGGAGGAGCGCAACCTCGTCATCGTCCGCGGCCTGATGGAGCGGCTGACCGTGCTGGCGGCGGAAGCGCCGAAGGCCGGCAACTCACCCATCGCCGGCAAGACGGTGGTCTTCACCGGCACGCTGGAGCGGATGACGCGCTCGGAAGCCAAGGCACGCGCCGAATCGCTGGGCGCCAAGGTCGCCGGTTCGGTCTCCGGCAAGACCGACTATCTGGTCGCTGGGGCCGATGCCGGCAGCAAGGCCGCCAAGGCCAAGGATCTGGGCGTCGAGATCCTGACCGAGGATGAATGGCTGACCAGGATCGGCGGTTGACCGGGCTCTTCAGCCACCGCATTGCCAAAATGTCGCATCCCCGTTCGGTCGGATTGACGGACGGAGACAGGGGGAGTGAGATCAGACAACGCTTATGGTCAGAAGCGAAACGATGCCAAGCAGGCGGCCCGACCCTGGACCGGGGCGGAGTCGACGGGCGGTCAACGCCCGCATCCGCCTGCCCGGCAGCCAACGAGGGGACGAAGGAAACGCCATGGAGCCAATTCAGTGGTCGCGCTGGATGAGCGTCGGCAATGACGCTCTGGACGAGGATCACCGTGTCCTGATCGCCATCGTCAACAAGCTGTATGACGAGGCCAACCGCCAGGACCCTGCCCTGATCGAAGCGATTCTGGACGAGCTGATCGCCTACACCCGGCACCATTTTGCGGAGGAAGAGGCGCAGATGCAGCGCCTGAACTACCCGACCTTCGCCGCCCACAAGGCTCTGCACGACAATCTGACCCGTCAGGTCGAAAGCTACCGCGACGATTTCCGCGCCAACGGCGGCGGCATCAGTGGCGAGGACGTTTTCTTGTTCTGCTCCGACTGGCTCGGCAAGCACATCCTGAAGGAAGACACCCGCTTCGGAGAATATGCCGGCAGCGAAACCGAACTGGCGGCCGCGGGGTAGGGGGCGTTCCCCTCCCTCTCCTGGGGCGGGAGAGGGTTATTTTGGCGCTATCAAACCGACACCTAAAGAAAATTACATAAAATACTGAAATAACTCAGAAAACTGCAAACAGCCGCGAGAATGAAGCCAGCGCCCACCCCGAGAGGGGAGGGCGCTATCTTTTTGCGTGACTCTCCCGACCGACAGGGGAGGGGAGTGAGCGCAAAGAAAAAGCCCTCCCCGATAGGGGAGGGCAGGGGCAAACCCAATCGAAAACTGGGAGTCAGGCGACCGCCAGCTGCTCCAGGGCGCGGCGCGCGACCGGCAGCGACACTGCCGTCTCGTAACGCCAGGCGCTGCGGTCGGCGAACAGGGCGCGCAGCAGCTGGTTGTTCAGGGCGTGGCCGGAGCGCACGCCATGGAAATGCCCGACGATGGGCGCACCGGCCAGATACAGGTCGCCAACGGCGTCCAGGATCTTGTGGCGCACGAACTCGTCCCTAAAGCGCAGGCCTTCGGCGTTCATCACCGTGTCGCCGGAGATGACCACCGCGTTGTCCAGCGAGCCGCCGCGGGCGAGGCCCATCTTGCGCAGCCCCTCGACCTCGTGCAGGAAGCCGAAGGTGCGGGCGCGGCTGATCTCGTCCTTGAAGCTGTCCGTGTCGATCTCCAGGGCATGCGCCTGGCGGGAGATGGCGGCGCTGTCGAAATCGATCTCGAAGCTGTAGGTGGTCGCGACGTCGGGGGTGAAGGACGCGCTCTTCACGCCGTCGCCGATGGCGACAGGCTTCAGGATACGGATGACGCGGCGCGGCGCCTTCTGCACGGCGATGCCGGCCTGCTCGATTGCGGCGACGAAGGGGGCGGCGCTGCCGTCCATGATCGGCACCTCGATGCCGTCCAGCGAAACGACGGCATTGTCGATGCCGCAGCCGGCCAGCGCGGACATCAGATGCTCGATCGTGCCGACGGTGGTGCCATGGTCGTTGCCGATCACGGTGCACAGACGGGTGTCGACCACCGTGTCCCAGCGCGCCGGAATGACGGCGGCGGCACCATGGAGGTCGGTGCGATGGAAGGTGATCCCGGAATTCGCATCGGCCGGGGAAATCGTCAGCGTGACGATGACGCCCGAATGCAGACCGACGCCGGCGATGGTCACCGACTTCTTCAGGGTCTGCTGGAACATGCCGTCCGCGTTGCTGCGATTGTTGGCCACGATGTCTTTTCCATCTTGGTCATGAAGGGGAGGTTCCCGGCGATACCGCGCCGCATGATCTTGGGAGATCATCGCGTCGACAGCATTCGCTTTCGACCATGCTGATAGGTAACACCCGGGCTCGGAAATCGGCAAATCACTCATTGTTACCGTTTGTTGCAGAGCAAAAGAGGTGCGAAATGCAAGCAATCGGGTATACGCACAATAGAGGCGCAACAAAAAATCCCCGGAAACGCACGGCGGCGTTCCGGGGTCCGAGAGGTTCGGTCAGGTTGTGGAGCCGCCGGCGCCGCGATTAGGAGGCTGCGGCGACGGCGGTTATCTCCGGCTTTCGCCGGGATCGGCCAACCGCCGCGGAGAAGACCGCGGCGGTCCGGAACGGTGGATGCTCAGTTGGCCTGACGGCGCAGGAAGGCCGGGATGTCCAGTTCCTCCTGCTCACCCGGCTTGGCATCGGCGCGCGGGGCCGGGGCCATCTGCTGCGGAGCGGCCGGATAGCTGGGCGCCTGCGGGGCCTGCTGCGGAGCCGACTGCTGCTGCGGATAGACCGGCGCCTGCTGCGGAGCGGTCGGGTAGGACGGGGCCGGTTGATAGGCCTGGGGCGCCTGCGGCTGCTGCGGGTAGGCGGGCTGCTGCTGCGGATAGCCCTGCTGCGGGTGCGGCTGGTACTGCTGCGGGGCCGGCTGCGGCTGGTAGGCCTGCGGCGCGGGCTGCGGGGCCGGCGGGTGCGCCGGTTCCGACTTGCGGCCGAGGCCGGTCACCAGGCCGAACAGGAAATTCCCCTTGCGGGCCGGTGCCGGTTCCGGCGCGGGGGCCGGCGCCGGTGCCGGACCGACCGACAGGCCGCCCGGATGCGGCTGGTGGGCCTGGGGAGCGGCGCTATGGTGATGCTGGTGGGCCTGCGGCGCCGGCTGCTGCTGGGGCTGCTGAGCCTGCGGCGCGTGCTGGTGGACGGCGGGCTGCTGCGGCTGCGGAGCGGACAGCGGAGCGGCGCCGACTGTCACCGGCTGGCGCGGACCGGCATCGGCCGGCTTCGGGGCGAAGAAATGGCCGCCCTGGTTCTCGCCGTGCAACGGACCGGCGGCCGGCTTTGGCGCCTCGCCATGCTGCTGCTGGGGGGCGTGCTGCTGGGCGGGGTCATGCTGGATCGCCGCGGCGCCGGCGGTTACCGGCTGCGGGGTGCGCAGGCCGATGGCGGCGCTGGGGATGGGCGAACCGGGGGCGCCGGCCGGAGCGGCGGGGGCGCCGGTCAGGTTGCCGGGAGCGGCCGGCTTCTTGGCGCGGTCGCCGGGGACCAGCGACAGGTTGACCGGGTGCAGGGTGCGCGGGTTGCTCATCGCCGCGGCGTCGATGCCGGTGGCGACGACCGACACGCGCATCATGCCGTCCAGCGAGCTGTCGAAGGTCGAGCCGAAGATGATGTTGGCGTCGGGATCGACCTCGTCACGGACGCGGTTGGCGGCCTCGTCGACCTCGAACAGGGTCATGTCGTAGCCGCCGGTGATGTTGATGAGGACGCCGCGGGCACCCTTCATCGACACGTCGTCCAGCAGCGGGTTGGAGATGGCGGCCTCGGCGGCTTCGATGGCGCGGCGCTCGCCGCCGGCCTCGCCGGTGCCCATCATCGCCTTGCCCATCTCGGTCATCACGGACCGGATATCGGCGAAATCCAGGTTGATCAGGCCGGGCATCACCATCAGGTCGGTGACGCCGCGCACGCCCGAATGCAGAACGTCGTCGGCCATCTTGAAGGCGTCCGCGAAGGTCGTCTTCTCGTTGGCGATGCGGAACAGGTTCTGGTTCGGGATGATGATCAGGGTGTCGACATACTGCTGCAGCTCGGCGATGCCGCCCTCGGCCAGCCGCATGCGGTGGCCGCCCTCGAAATGGAAGGGCTTGGTGACGACGCCGACGGTCAGGATGCCGCGCTCGCGGGCCGCGCGCGCGATGACCGGTGCCGCACCGGTGCCGGTGCCGCCGCCCATGCCGGCGGTGATGAACACCATGTTGGAGCCTTCGAGATACTGGACGATCTCGTCGATCTGCTCCTCGGCCGAGGCACGGCCGACGTCCGGCTTGGAGCCGGCGCCCAGGCCGCGGGTGGTGCCGGTGCCCAGCTGGATGCGCTTTTCGCACAAGGAACCCTTCAGCGCCTGCGCGTCGGTGTTGCCGACGACGAAGTCCACGCCTTCCAGGTTCGACTTGATCATGTTGTTGACGGCGTTGCCGCCGGCGCCGCCGACGCCGAACACGGTGATGCGCGGCTTCAGTTCGGGCTCGATCTGGGGAATGGTCACGTTGATCATGCTGTTCAGGCCTCCACAACCTGTTTTCGTTGGGTTTGATGTTCGATATGCCGCGACCGGCGCCCGGTTGTGTCCGGTGTCTGTCCGTTCGGGAATCGGTGGATGGCGGCGGGGAGAGTCATCTACAGATTCTCCCGCAGCCACAGGCCGACGCGGCCGATGAGCCCGGTGGACGCGACCGCCTCGTGGCCGGTCACCATCAGCTCCGTCGGGTTGCGGACGGCGTGTAGGAGAAGGCCCGTGACCGTCGCGAAGGCCGGTCCGCCATGCGCCTCGTTGAGGCCGGCGATCCGGGTCGGGCGGGCGATGCGGACCTGCTTGTCCAGGATCGGGGCGGCCATGTCGCGCGTGTTGGGCAGCTGGCTGGCGCCCCCGGTCAGCACGACGCGCCGACCGACCAGCCGGGAGTGGCCCGACTGCTCGATGGCGCTGCGCACCTCTTCGAAGATCTCTTCCATCCGCGCCTGGATGATGCTGACCAGGAAGGAGCGCGGGTGGCTGGCGGTGCCGCTGCCGCTGCGCTCGTCCTCGCCGATCTGCGGGACCTCGATCATCTCGCGCTCGTCGGCCGGGTTCACCCGGGCGCTGCCGTAGAGCACCTTCAGCCGTTCGGCATGGACCAGCGGCGTGGTCAGCCCGTGGGCGATGTCGTTGGTGACATGCCGGCCGCCGAGCGGCACGAAGCCGGTCCACACCAGATTGCCTTCGGAAAAGATCGAGATGGTCGTGCCGCCGCCGCCGATGTCGACGCAGGCCGCGCCCATCTCCATCTCGTCCTCCACCAGACAGGCGAGGCCGGAGGCGAAGGGGCTGACCACGATGGATTCGATGTTCAGGTGGCAACGGGCGATGCAGGCGTGCAGCGTGCGGATGGCGCCGGCCGCGGCGGTGACGACATGCAGCTGGGCGCCCAGCGAGTGGCCGCTCATCCCCTTGGGATCGCGGATGCCGCGGCTGCCGTCCAGGCTGAAGCCCAGCGGAATGGTGTGGATCAGCGCCTGATCGGGGCCGGCCTGCAGGGTGCGGGCATGGGCCATGGCGCGGCGGATGTCGCCCTCCGTCACCTCCTGGCCGGAGACGGGGACCGTGGCGGTGAAGGCGTGGGAGCGCGGCTGGCCCATCGACAGGTTGACCACCACGTCGTGAACCGTCTCGCCGGCCATCTGTTCGGCGGCATGCACGGCGGCACCGATCGAGGTCTCCGCCGCCTCCATGTCGATGATGGTCCCGGCGCGGATGCCCGTGGCGATCTGGTGGCCGACGCCGATCACGCGGAGGGAGCCGGGCTCCTCCATCCGTGCGATGACGCAGCACACCTTCGTCGAGCCGACGTCCAGCGCCGTGACGATCCCGCCACGGGCCGGCCGCTTCGGCTTCTTGGCGCCGTTGAATCCCATCCCGAACATGCCCCCCAAACGTCCCCTCTACCCCTGTCCGCCGGCGATAAGCTCTTTCCCACAAGGGTTTCCCGACAAGAGCCCGCCGCCGGTAAGTCTTACGATTTCTTGCCGTTCTTCTTCTTCGACTCATCCTCCCAGCCCGGAAGCTGGGCGGTGGCGGAGGTCTGGATCGCGGCGCGGCCGGGCAGCCGCAGGTCGATGGCGACGATGTCGCGGTCCAGCACATGGCTGGCCGTATGCATCTGCTCCAGCTGCAGAAGGGCGCGGCGCATCTCCGCGGTGCCTTCCGGCAGCTTCACCGTCACGCCGTTGCTGAGCTGCAGGTTCCAGCGCCGGTCGCTGATCCAGCTGGCCGAGGACAGCATCGGGGCGACGGTGGGGGCGCTGTCCAGCGCCGACAGCAGGGTGTGGACCTGTTGCGGGGCATTGGCGCCGATCACCTGGGGCAGCGTGTCGATGCGCTGGTTGCCGCGGCGCGCCAGTTCCGCCGCGTCGGCCAGCGGACGGCCGGCGCGGTCGATGACGGTGAACTGCCGCTCATGCTGCCAGATCGCCATCGGCTGGCGTTCAGACAGGCGGATATAGAGGAAACCGGGCAGCCGCCGCTCGATGGAGGCCGATGACACCCAGGGAAGCTCTTCAAGCCGCTGCTTGGCCTCGGCAAGGTCGATGGACAGGATCGGTTCGCCCCGGCGCACGCCCAGCGCGTCGAGCACGGCGTCGCGCTCCGTCTCGCTGCGGCCGACCACCAGGATCTCCGACAGGCGGAAGCCGAGGTCGCCGGTGGTCTGGATGACGCTTTCCCGTGCCGCCTCCAGCGTGTCGGCCAGGGTGCCGCGCTTCCAGGTGGAGCCGGCGGCGGCGGTCAGGCCCAGCACCGGCACCAGGACCAGCGCCGCCTTGACGGCCGAGCGGGTCCAGCGCGGCCAGGCGCGGCGGCGCTTGCCTTTCTGCGCCGACGCGGCCATGGCCCGCGGCGGGGTCGGCATCTCGTCCCGGGCGCGCGCACCGGCGGCGGCGGCGCGGAAGTCCGGGTCGGCCATCAGGCGAGCTGACATGCGGCATTCTCCACGAGCCAGCCGACCAGCGCGCCGTAGGAAATTCCCACATGCGCCGCCTGTTCGGGCACCAGCGACAGGGGCGTCATGCCCGGCTGGTTGTTGATCTCCAGGAAGTACAGCCCGTCGGTTCCCGGCCGGCCGTCATCCCAGCGGAAGTCGCTGCGCGAGACACCCCGGCAGCCCAGGGTGTGGTGCGCCAGCACCGCCAGCCGCTTCGCCTCCTCCGCCACATCCTCGGGGATCGCGGCGGGGACGGTGTGGACGGCATGGCCGGCGCTGTATTTCGCGGTGTAGTCGTAGACCTGAGCCTGGAAGACGATCTCGGTCACCGCCAAAGCGCGGTCACCCATGACGCCCACGGTCAGTTCGCGACCGGGGATGAACTCCTCGACCAGCGCGCGTTCGCCGAAGGTCCACGCGTCGCCGACCGGGCTGTTCTGCCCCTCGCGGACCAGGGTTACGCCAACGGTCGAGCCTTCGTCCACAGGCTTGACGATATAGGGCGCCGGCATGGGGTGGGTACCGCCGGTGATTTCGCCACGAGAGAGCACCATTCCTTTGGGGGAGCGGATGCCGACGGTGTCCAGAACGCGCTTGGTCATCGCCTTGTCCATGGCGATGGCCGCCGCCTGGACGCCGGAATGGGTGTAGGGCAGGCCCAGGAATTCCAGCACGCCCTGGATCGTCCCGTCCTCGCCGCCCCGGCCATGCAGGGCGTTGAACACCACGTCGGGGCGTGGGCTGGTCAGGGCGTGCATCAGCCCGCCCAGGTCCCGCTGCACGTCGATGGCGGTGACGCGGTAGCCTTCCTCCTCCAGCGCCTTGGCGACGCCGGCCCCGCTGACCAGCGACACCTCGCGCTCGGCCGACCAGCCGCCCATCAGGACGGCGACATGCTTCTTGTGGGCGTGGAGCAGGGCTTCGGTCATTGGGCGGTGCTTCCTTCGGCGGGAATGCCGATGCGCTTGATTTCCCACTCCAGCGTCACGCCGCTGGTCTCGAACACGCGGCGGCGGACCTCTTCGCCCAGCGCTTCCAGCTGGACGGCGGTGGCCGTTCCGTTGTTGATCAGGAAGTTGCAGTGCTTTTCCGACATCTGGGCGTCACCGATCGACAGGCCGCGGCAGCCGGCCCGGTCGATCAACTCCCACGCCTTATGGCCTTCCGGGTTCTTGAAGGTCGAGCCGCCGGTGCGAGAGCGGACCGGCTGGCTGTCGGCGCGCTTGTCGGAAATCTCGGCCATGCGGCGCGCGATCTCCAGCGGGTTGCCGGGCTCGCCGCGCAGGACCGCGCCGGTGAAGATGCAATCCTCCGGTGCCGCGCTGTGGCGGTAGGTGAAGCCCATGCCTGCATGGCTGAACTCCAGCCGCCGGCCGTCGCGTGCGACGGCAGTCGCGGAGACCAGCACGTCGGCCAACTCGCGGCCATAGGCGCCGCCGTTCATGCGCAAGGCGCCGCCGATGGTGCCGGGAATGCCCGACAGGAACTCCAGCCCGGCGATGCCGGCGTCGCGGGCGACCATGGCGACATTGAGGTCGAGCGCCGCGGCTCCCGCCGTCAGAGTCATGCCGTCGGCAGCGATGTCGGTGAAGCCGCGGCCCAGCCGGATGGTGACGCCCGGCACGCCGCCGTCCCGCACCAGCAGGTTGGAGGCGACGCCGATCACCGTCACCGGAACCTCGGCCGGCAGGGCGGCCAGGAAGCCGGCGAGGTCGTCGGCATCGGCGGGACGGAACATCACCTCGGCCGGGCCACCGACGCGGAACCACGTCACCGGCGCCAGCGGGGCGTCGGCGGTCAACCGGCCGCGCACCGCAGGCATCCGTTGGATCAGATGGCCGTCAGGGAGGCTCATGCGCGGCGCCGCCGTCATCGGGTCGCGCCGTAGAGGGACGACAGCTCGCCCGGCAGGGCGTTCGCCCACTGGGTGATGTTGCCGGCGCCCAGGCAGACGACGAAGTCGCCGGGCTTGGCCATCTCGCGCACGACCTGCGCCAGTTCCTGCTGGTTGTGCAGGGCCACCACATGGCGGTGGCCGTGCATGCGCAGGCCCTCCACCAGGCTGTCGCGGCTGACGCCCTCGATCGGCGCCTCACCGGCGGCATAGACGTCGGCGACGATCACGGCGTCGGCGTCGTTGAAGCAGGTGCAGAACTCCTCGAACAGGGCGGCGAGGCGGGAATAGCGGTGCGGCTGGACCACGGCGATGGTGCGGCCGGTGCCGGCGGTGCGCGCGGCCTTCAGCACGGCGGCGATCTCCACCGGATGGTGGCCGTAATCGTCGATGACGGTGATGCCGTTGGTCTCGCCGGTCTTGGTGAAGCGGCGCTTCACGCCCTGGAACTTGGCCATGCTGTCGCGCATCACCACGTCGGGCAGGCCCATCTCGTTGCCCACTGCGAAGCAGGCCAGCGAATTCTGGACGTTGTGCGGCCCGTACATCGGCAGGCGCACACCGGCGATGGCGCGGCTCTCGCCGCTGTGGCGGTCGTAGATCAGCACGTCGTACTTGGCGCCTTCGGGACCCAGCTCCACGTTGACCGCGCGGATGTCGGCCTGGGGCGAGAAGCCGTAGGTGACGATGCGGCGGTCCGACACGCGGGGGATCATCGCCTGCACCTCGGGGTGGTCGATGCAGAGCGCGGCGAAGCCGTAGAAGGGAATGTTCTGGACGAAGCTGTCGAAGGCGGCCCGCGCGTTGTCGAAGGTGCCGTAGAAGTCCAGATGCTCCGGATCCATGTTGGTGACGACGGCGATGCAGGCCGGCAGCTTCACGAAGGTGCCATCGCTCTCGTCCGCCTCGACCACCATCCAGTCGCCGGTGCCGAGACGGGTGTTGGAACCATAGGCGTTGATGATGCCGCCGTTGATGACGGTCGGATCGAGGTTGGCATGCTCCAGCATGTGGCCGACCATCGAGGTGGTCGTGGTCTTGCCGTGGGTGCCGCCGATGGCGATGGCCCATTTCAGGCGCATCAGCTCGCCCAGCATCTCGGCGCGGCGGACCACCGGCACCAGGGCGGCGCGGGCGGCCACCACTTCCGGATTGTCGCGCTTGACGGCGGAGGAGACGACGACGACGGCGGCGCCGGCGATGTTCTCGCCGCGATGGCCGACGAACACCTTGATGCCCAGTTCGCGCAGGCGCTTGACGTTGGCGTTCTCGGCAAGGTCGGAGCCCTGGACGGTATAGCCCAGGTTCCGCAGAACCTCGGCGATGCCGCTCATGCCGATGCCGCCGATGCCGACGAAGTGGATGGTGCCGATCGAGAGGGGGAGGGCGCGCATGTCAGGCTTACTTTCCGCGGCGAAGCATCAGGCGAAGGGTGGCGTCGACCGCCCCGTCGGACAGGTCGTTGGGAAGGGGTTGCGATCCGTGGATCATCGACAGGCGGTCGCGCAGGAACCCGCCTTCGGCGAGGAAGCGCGGCACCAGCGGGCAGCCCGGACGGTTGTACCAGCCGCCCTCGGTCCGAGTCATGTCCGCCGGCCAATCCTGCAGCGGGCGCGGCGTCCGTCGGGTCAGAGTCCTGGCTTTGATCATTCCGCGGCCCCCTTGGCGCTGACGCCGGCGGCGGCCCGCCGAGCGTTGTAGGATCGGTCGTGGTCGGTCTTCGGCGGGTCGGTCCGGTCGGAGCCGGTGTCGGCGAAGCGGTTGGCCCCGGTGCCGCCGTCCAGCATCGCCAGGACGGCGTCGGCCAGGGCGCTGGCGGCGTCGGCGGTGCCCCAGCCATGGGCGGCCAGCGCCGATGCAGCGAGCGCCTGCGGATCGGCCAGCAGGGCGGACAGACGTTCGGCCAGGGCCTGGGCGGTGAAGGACGGTTGCGGCACCAGCCAGGCGGCGCCGGCCTCCGCCAGATGGCGGGCGTTGGCGGTCTGGTGGTCGTCCGTGGCATGCGGATAGGGCACCAGGATCGCCGGACGGCCGACGCAGGTCAGTTCGGCGATGGTGGAGGCACCGGCACGGGTGATGGCGAGATGGCAGGCGGCCAGCCGTTCCGGCACGTCGCGGAAGAAGGTCTGCAGCTCCAACCGGGCAAGGCCCAGCGGCTCCAGCGCCTCACGGGCGGTTTCCAGGTCTTCCGGGCGGCATTGCTGCGCCAGATGGATGCGGGCGCGCAGGTCCTCGGGCAGCAGGGCCAGGGCCGCAGGGATCACCTCGGAAAAGACGCGAGCGCCCTGGCTGCCGCCCATCACCAGCAGACGGACGGGACCGCCGGGCAGCGGCGCCTCGTAGGGGGAGAGGCGGCGGGCGGCGACGGCGGGACGGACCGGGTTGCCGGTGCGGACGATCTTGGCGCGCTGCGCCTCGCCCAGCTTTTCGATGCCGGGGAAGGCGACGGCGATGCGGCGGGCGCCTGCGATCAGCATCCGGTTGGCGCGGCCGAGAACGGCGTTCTGTTCGTGCAGAAGGGCCGGCAGCTTGGACTGGATGGCAGCATAGACGGTGGGGACGGACGGATAGCCGCCGAAGCCGACCACCGCCGCGGGAGCGAGCTGCCGCATCAGGGCGCGCGCCTCCAGCAGGCCCAGCCCCATCTGCAGGGCGGCCTTCAGCTTGCCCACGATTCCGGCGCCGGGGGAGGCGGCGCGGATGCGGTGGACAGGCACCTCCGGCAAGCTGTCGCCGAAGGCGTGGCCGCGCTTGTCGGTGACCAGCGTCACGGCGCGGCCGCGGGCCAGCAGCTCGCGCGCCAACGCCTCGGCCGGGAACATATGCCCGCCGGTGCCGCCGGCGGCCAGCACGATCACCTTGTGCACGGTGGGGTCCAAATCCATCGGCCTCCTCATTCCGCGGGGCCGAAGCGTTTGCGTGTCAAAGCCAGAACCATGCCCATGCCGAACCCGAGTGCCAGCAGCGAGGAGCCGCCGTAGGAAATGAACGGCAGGGTCATGCCCTTCGTCGGCATAAGATGCAAGGACGATCCCATGTTGATCGCCGCCTGAAGCCCGAACTGGATCAGAAGACCGGCGGTCGCCAGCAGGACGAAGTAGTTGTTGTCGTTGAAGACCCGCGCAAATCCACGCAGGACGACAAAGGCGAACAACACCACCAACCCGAGGCAGAAGATCAGGCCCAGTTCCTCACCGGCGACGGCGAAGATGAAGTCGGCATGGCTGTCGGGCAGATAGAACTTCACCGTGCCCTGGCCGGGTCCGGTGCCCATCAGCCCGCCGTTGGCGAAGGCCTCCAGCGACCGGTTGACCTGATAGTTGTCGCCGGCGTGGGGGTCGAGGAAGCGGTCGATGCGGCTGGTGACGTGCGGCAGCGTGTAATAGGCGCCGATCAGCCCGACCACGCCGAGCCCGCCGAGCCCCATCACCAGCACCAGGTTCAGCCCGGCCAGGAAGAACTGGGTGAACCACACGGCGGAAACGACGAAGGTCATGCCCAGGTCGGGCTGCAGGATCAGGCCGGCCACGGTGATGCCGTAGAGCACAATCGACACCAGCGCGCCGGGAAAGCCGGGGTTGGTGCGCGACAGCGAGAACAGCCACGCCGCCACCACCGCGAAGGCGGGCTTGACGAACTCCGACGGCTGGATCGACAGGCCGGGAATGTGGATCCAGCGCCGCGCGCCCTTGATCTCCATGCCCACCACCAGCGTCGCGAAGACCAGAACGACGGAGAACAGGAACACCCCCAGTGCCACCCGCCGCACCCCGCGCGGGCTGAGCAGCGAGACGCCGACCATGATGATGATCGCCGGGATCAGCATCATCAGGTGGCGTTCGACGAAATAGAAGGTGTCCTGGATGCCGATGCGCTCGGCGACCGGCGGGCTGGCGGCGGTGATCAGGACCGTGCCGAGGAACATTAGCAGGGCGATGGCGCCCAGCTGCCAGCGGTCGACGGTCCACCACCAGCGGCCGAAGATGGATTGGTCGGTACGGTCGAAGGTGATCATGCAGCGCCCCCGCTCGTCGCATCGCGCGCGCCGAGTATGCCCGCGACATAGGCCGCGAAAGCCTCGCCACGCTTCTCGAAATTGGCGAACTGGTCCCAGGACGCGCAAGCTGGGGACAACAGCACGCAGGCGCCCTCCAGCCGTTCCGCCAGTGCCAGACCAGCCGCCTTCGCGGTTGCGATATCCAGCGTTCCGCAGCGTGTATAAGCAACGGCTTGTGCGTCAAGCCATGCGGCGAATTGTTCCTGCGCCTCGCCGATCAGGAAGGCGTGGCGGACACGGCCCATATAGCCCTCCAGCCCGTTCAGCCCGGTGTCCTTGGCCTGTCCGCCGAGGATCCAGTAGATCGGGTCGAAGGTGGCCAGCGCCTTTTCCGTCGCGTCGGCGTTGGTCGCCTTGCTGTCGTTGACGAAGCGCACGCTGTCCGCCTCGCCGACCAGCTGCTGCCGATGGGCAAGGCCGGGGAAGGTCGCCATCGTCGCGACGATGGCCGGCACCGGCAGGCCGGCGGCCTTGCAGGCGGCGAAGGCGGCGGCGGCGTTCTGCCAATTGTGGGTGCCCAGCAGGGTGGGCAGGGTGGACAGTTCCACCACGCGGGCGGCCTCGCCGTCGGTGTCGTCGACCAGCCAGCCCTCGGCGGCATAGACGCCGCCCGCAACCGGCCCGAGGGCGGAGACCGGCCAGATGCGCTGGTCGCCGGCCGCCACGAGGTCGGCATGGATCGTCCGGCAATGCTCGTCATCCACACCGATCACCGCGGTGCGCGGCCAGGTCTGGCGGTGGAAGATCAGTTTCTTGGCCGCGACGTAGCCCTCCATCCCGCCATGGCGGGCGAGATGGTCGGGCGTGATGTTCAGCAGGACGGCGATGTCGAAGGTGATGGAGTGGGTCAGCTCCAGCTGGTAGCTCGACATCTCCAGGATGCAGGTGCCGCCGGACCCGATCGGGTCGAAGCTCAGCACCGGCGTGCCCAGATTGCCGCCCACGGAGGCCTTGCGCCCGGCGGCGGCCATGATGTGGCCGATCAGGGTGGTGGTGGTCGACTTGCCGTTGGTGCCGGTGATGCCGATGAAGGCGCAGTCGCGCTCCGCCCGGCCCAGCAGCTCGATGTCGCAGATCACCTCGATCCCCATCGCCTTGGCGCGCTCGGCCACCGGGTGCGGCTTGGGGAAGGTATGGGGGATGCCGGGCGACCAGACGATGGTGGTCAAGTCCGACAGGTCGGCGGTGGCGAGATCGACCACGGCGAAGCCCTCGGCCTCCGCCGCGGCGCGGGAGGCGGGGTTGTCGTCCCACACCCGCACCTCGGCCCCGCTGTCGCGTAGCGCGCGGGCGGTGGCGAGGCCGGACTTGCCCAGCCCCATCACCGCGACCGGCAGTTCCTGCATGTAGAACAGGTCGATCATCGCCGGTGCCCCCCTCAGCGCAGCTTCAGCGTGGACAGGCCGACCAGCGCCAGGATCGAGGCAATGATCCAGAAGCGGATCACCACCGTCGGTTCGGCCCAGCCCTTCTTCTCGAAATGATGGTGCAGCGGCGCCATGCGGAACACGCGCTTGCCGGTCAGCTTGAAGGACGCGACCTGCACGATCACCGACACCGTCTCCAGCACGAACAGGCCGCCGATGATGGCCAGCACGATCTCGTGCTTCGTCACCACGCTGACGGCGCCCAGCGCACCGCCCAGCGACAGCGACCCGGTGTCGCCCATGAAGACCATGGCCGGCGGCGCGTTGTACCAGAGGAAGCCCAGGCCGGCGCCGACCAGCGCGCCGCAGAAGACCGCCAGTTCGCCGGAACCCGGCACATGGTGGATCTGCAGGTAGTTGGCGAAGATCGCGTTGCCCGACAGGTAGGAGATCAGGCCGAAGCAGCCGGCCGCGATCATCGTCGGTACGATGGCGAGCCCGTCCAGACCGTCGGTCAGGTTCACCGAGTTCGACGCGCCGACCATGATGAAGGCGCCGAAGGGAACGAAGAACCAGGACAGCTGGATCAGGAAATCCTTGACGAAGGGCACCGCGACGCCGCCCGACAGCGGCGGGGCCGACACCCACATGATCAGCGCCGAGGCGACCAGCCCGATGGCGATCTCCCAGCTCAGGCGGAAGCGGCCGGACAGCCCCTTGGTGTTGCGCTTGGTCAGCTTCAGGTAATCGTCGCCGAAACCGATCAGGCCGTAGCCGATGGTCACCAGCAGGACGATCCAGACATAGGGGTTGGTCAGGTCGCCCCACAGCAGGGTGCTGACCGTCATGGCGATCAGAATCATCAGGCCGCCCATGGTGGGCGTGCCCTTCTTCTTGAAATGGCTTTCCGGGCCGTCGGCTCGGATGGGCTGTCCTTCGCCCTGCTTGCGCTTCAGCCAGGCGATCAGGCGCGGAAAGAACACGAAGCTGATGACCAGCGACGTGATCACGGCGCCGCCGGTGCGGAAGGTCAAATAGCGGAACAGGTTGAACGGCGTGAAGACGTCGGCCAGTCCGAAGAGGAGGTTGTAGAGCATTTGAGTCCGTCAGCCTCGCGGCGCCTGCGCCGACTGCGCAGCCGCCTGCGGCTGGTTGGTGGTTCGGGAGGCGGCTTTGTCCTCGCTTTCGCGGCCGCTGTCGAGTGCCGCGAGCGCATCGACGACCAGACCTGTACGACTGCCCAATGACCCCTTGACCATGATAACGTCGCCGCCTTTTACGGCCGCGGTCACGATGGGCGCCAAGTCCACGCTGGTCTCGGTCCAGGCGCCGCGCATCGCCGCCGGTAGGCGGTCGAAGAGCGTCTTCATGTGCGGGCCGCAGGCATAGACGGCGTCGACATGCGCGGCGCGCAGCGGCTCGGCCAATGCTGCGTGGAGCGCATCGGCACGGTCGCCCAGCTCGCGCATGTCGCCCAGCACGGCGATGCGGCGTCCGCCGGCGCCGGGGTCGATCTTGCCCAGCACCTCCAGCGTCGCGGTCATGGCGGCCGGGCTGGCGTTGTAGCTCTCGTCGATCAGGGTGAAGGCGCCTTGCGGCAACTGGATGCGCTTGCGGGTGCCGCGGCCCTTGACCGGCTGCAGGCTGGACAGCGACCGGGCGGCAGCGGCGACATCGGCGCCCAGCGCCTTCACCGCCAGCAGGACCGCGAGGCTGTTCATCACCCAATGCCTGCCGGCCTGCGACAGGCAATATTGCAGCCGCTCGCCGCGGATGATGGCGGTGACGGCGCTGCAGGTGGCGTGCAGCGAGCAGTCGATCAGGCGGGCGTCGGCTTCCTCATGGGTGCCGAAGCTCCAGATGTTGGTCAGCCCCTGGCGGCGTGCAGCGGCGGCCAGCCGGGCATACTGCCCGTTGTCGCGGTTCAGCACGGCGACGCCGTCGGATCCCAGCCCCTCGAAGATCTCGGCCTTGGCGTCGGCGATGGCCTCGACGCCGGAGAAGAACTCCAGATGCGCCGCCTCGACCGTGGTGACGATGGCGACATGCGGCCTGACCTGCCGCGACAGCGGGCCGAGTTCGCCGGCATGGTTCATCCCCAGCTCGAACACGCCGTAGGTGCTGTCGGCGGGCAAGCGGGCGAGCGACAGCGGCACGCCCCAATGGTTGTTCAGGCTGCCTTCGGTGGCGTAGGTCGACCCTTGCGCCGACAGGACGTGGCGCAGCGTCTCCTTGGTGCCGGTCTTGCCGACGGAACCGGTGACGCCGACGATCCGCGCGCTGCAACGCGCGCGCGCAACGGCACCCAGCGCCGCCATCGACTCCAGCGTGTCGGCCGGGGCGATCAGCAGCGGGGCGTCGGCGGGCAGCCCGTCCGGAACATGGTCGACCAGCGCCGCCGCGGCTCCGGCGGCCAGCGCGGCGCCGACGAAGGCGTGCCCGTCGAAATTCGGCCCGCGGATGGCGACGAACAGGTCGCCCAGCGCCACCTTGCGGCTGTCGATGGTGACACCGGTGGCGGTCCAGACGGCCGGACCGGCCAGACGCCCGCCGGTGGCGGTCGCCGCGTCCCCCGCGGTCCAAAGGACCGCTTTATCCGTCTCGTCGCTCATGCTCCAACCTCCGCTACGGCCTTCCGGGCCTCGTCCGCATCGTCGAACGGACGCACCTCGGTGCCGATCGTTTGTCCCTGCTCATGGCCCTTGCCGGCGATGACAAGGACGTCGCCGGGCTGAAGCTGCCGCACCGCGGTGCGGATCGCCTCGGCCCGGTCGCCGATCTCCTCCAGCTTGCCGGCCAGTTCCCCGGTGGCGCCGGCCAGCACCTGGCTCCGCACGAAGGCGGGATCCTCGGTGCGCGGGTTGTCGTCGGTGACGATGGCGCGGTCGGCCAGCCTGGCCGCCAGCGCCCCCATCACCGGCCGCTTGCTGCGGTCGCGGTCGCCGCCGCAGCCGAACACCGTCACCAGTTGGCGCGCGGCATGCGGTTTCAGCGCCCGCAGCACCGTTTCCAGCGCGTCGGGCGTGTGGGCGTAATCGACGTAGACCGTCGCCCCGTTGGGGTGGGTCGCGACATGCTGCAGCCGGCCCGGCACGCCTTCCAGCGAGGGAAGGGTGGCGAGCGCCCGCCCGGCGTCTCCGCCGGATCCGATGACCAGCCCCAGCGCGCAGAGCACGTTCCAGGCCTGGAACCGACCCGCCAGCGGGAGGTCCACCGTCACGTCGCGGCCGAGCACGGACAAGGCGAGGCGCTGGCCATGGGCCAGCGGCTCCACCCCGGTCACCCGAAGCTCGGTGCCGGCCAGACCATAGGACAGGACCCGGTGGCCGCGGTCGTTACAAATGGTGGCAAAATGTTGAAATTCGGTAGAGTCGGCGTTCAGCACCGCGACGCCGCCCGGCGGCAGGACCCGGTCGAACAGCATCGCCTTGGCGTCGCGATACGCCTCCATCGTGCCGTGATAGTCCAGATGGTCCAGCGTCAGGTTGGTGAAGCCGGCGGCCTTGATCGCCACGCCGTCCAGCCGGAACTGCTCCAGACCGTGGCTCGACGCCTCCATCGCCAGATGGCCGATGCCGGCCTCCGCCGCGGCGGCGAGGTCGCGGTGGAGCGACACCGGGTCGGGCGTGGTCATCCCGCCATAACCCTGAAGTCCGGGGCCGAGCAACCCAAGCGTGCCCAGGCTGGCGGCGGGCAGGCCGAGCCGCGTCCAGATCTGGGCGGCGAACTGGACGGTGGAGGTCTTGCCGTTGGTACCGGTCACCGCCACCACCGTCTCCGGCTGGCGCCCGCCATGGAAGGCGGCGGCCATGCGCGCGAAGGCGAGGCGGGGCTGGGGATCGGTCAGCAGAACGGCGGCGGCACCAGGCGGAAGTTCGGAGCCCTCGGGCGCCAGCACCGCGACGGCGCCCTTGGCGAGCGCGTCGGCGATGAAGGCGCGCCCATCGGCCTTCACGCCGGGCAGGGCGGCAAAGACGAAGCCGGGCCTGACCGCGCGGCTGTCGGCGGTCAGCCCGGCGATATCGGGGTCGGCCACACCGGCAGTGGCGTCAGCGGGGCTTGGTCTGAGTTGGGAAAGACGCAACGGTGCTTCCCTTCGACGGGGGTGGGGCAGAGACGGGGGGCAGGGACTGCTGCCAGTTGGTGGACCCGGCGGCGTTCAGGAAGGTGGAGTTCAGGATCTCGGGCGAACTCTCGTCCACCGTCGGCACGTTGAGCAGCGGGCCGATCTGCTTGATGATGCGGCCGCCCGCCGGGGCGGCGACCCAGCCGCCGGTGGCGTAGCCGTAGGTCTTGGCCGTCGCCTTGGGCTCGTCGACCAGCACATAGACGATATAGCGCGGGTCATTCATGGGGAAGGCTCCCAGGAACGACGACATGCGCGAGTTCTTCTGGTAGTGCCGACCCTTCTGCTTGTCGGCAGTGCCGGTTTTGCCGCCGACGACATAGCCCTTTACAGCGGCCGACTTGGCGGTTCCTTCGGTGACCACGAAGCGGAACATGCGCCGCATCATGTCGGAGGTCTGGCGCGACACGACCTGTTCGGTCGGGATTTCGGCGTCCGAATTGCGCTTCAGCAGCGTCGGCTTGTGGAAGAGGCCGCCGTTGATGACGGACGCGGCGGCGGCCACGGTGTGCATCGGGCTGACCGAGAGGCCGTGGCCGAAGGAGATGGTGTAGCTGTTGACCTCGCGCCACGGGTTGGGCACCAGCGGCCAGCCGCTTTCCGGCAGCTCCAGCCCGGTGGGCTTGGTGAAGCCCATCTTGGTCATGAAGGCCTTCTGCGCCGCGACACCCACCTGCTGGACCATGCGCACGGAGCCGAGGTTGGAGGAGTGCTGGAACACTTCCGCCACCGTCAGGGCGCGATGCAGGCTGTGGTAGTCGTTGATGGTGAAGCGGCCGACCTTGATCGGATTCTTGGCGTCGAACATGTCCGACGGTCGGATCTTGCCGGTGTCGAACGCCAACGCCGAGTTGAAGATCTTGAAGGTCGAGCCCATTTCGTACACGCCGAGCGTCGCCCGGTTGAACAGCGTGTCGGGATTGAGGCCGGTCGGATCCTGCGGGTCGAAATCGGGCAGCGAGACCATCGCCAGGACTTCGCCGTTGCGGACGTCGAAGACGATGCCGGCGGCGCCGATGGCGCTGAACTCCTGAACGGTGGCCGTCAGTTCCTTCTTCAGGACATGCTGCAACCGCAGGTCGAGGGACAGCTGCAGCGGCGTGCCGGGATCCTCGGTCAGGCGCTTGTTGAAGCCCTGCTCCATGCCGGCGAGGCCGTTGTTGTCGATGCCGGTGAAGCCGACCACATGCGAGGTCAGCGGCCCGGCCGGGTAGAAGCGGCGCTCCTCCCGCTCGAAGGCGACGCCGGGAATGCCCAGCCGGTGGACGGCCGCCTGCTGCTTCGGCGTCAGGTTGCGCTTCAGCCAGACAAAGCGGCGGTCACCGCTCAACTTGCCCACCAGATCCTTGTAGTCCAGCTCCGGCAGGACGCTGACCAGCTTCTGCGCGGCCTCTTCCGGGCGCGAGACCAGCTTGGGATCGGCGAAGAGCGACTGGGTGACCAGCGAGGTCGCCAGCAGGTTGCCATTGCGGTCGACGATGTCGGCCCGGTTGGTGGTGGTGTTGTCCACCTCCAGCGCCACATGCTGGCGCGGCTCGCCGCCGCCGGCGAACAGCGTCGCCATCGCCAGCTTGACGCTGATCGCGGTAAAGACCGTCGTGACCACGGCAGCCGTCACCAGCAGGCGGTAACGGCTCTGCTCCAGCGCGACCGCCAGCGACGTCCGCGGTCTGGCGGACGGCTGCTGGGGCGGCTGCTGGTAGGGCGAGGGCGCCGGCGGCGGGACATAGGTGCTGCCGGGGCTGCCGGGCACACCGCCACCGGACCCACCGCCGGGCTGGCCGTAACCGGCCGGGCCGCCGTGGTCGTAACCGCTCATCGATTGGCCCCCAGACGCGCGACGAGCAGGCCCAGGCTGTCGGTCGGCTTGGGCTGGTAGGGCTGCTGTGCCGCCGCCGCTTTGGGCGCGGGAACCGGAGCGGCGGCCGGCGGCATCGGCCGGCTCGCCACCTCGGTCGTCCGGTTGGGCGCGGTCGGGGCGTTCGGAGCGAGCTTGCCGGCGGCGCGGTCGGCCCCAGTCTTCTCAGGAGTCTTTTCCACCGGCGCGCGCGCCGCACCCGGCACCAGGGCGGAGGGTTTGACCCGGGGAGCCGGATCGGCAAGGCCGCCACCCGACGGCAGGGAGGCCGGCACGACCACCGCCGCGCGTTCCAGCGCCTTGTCCATCGGCAGCGGCTTCGCGGCCGCCGGCACGCTGGCCGGAACGATTCCGGCGGCGGTGTTGTTGGGAATGGCAGGAACGCGGGCGGAAGCGACCTGAGAGGTGCCGGTGCCGGGCGCGCGCACCATCGGCGGCAGCGGAGCGGCGCCGGGCTGGCCGGGCAGGGCAGGGGCCGGCGGCGGAACGGCATCGGCCGGGCGCATGGGAATCAGGTCCATCGCCACATACTGGCGCGGCTCCGTCGGCTGCAGCGCCAGATAGGACTCGGCCATGTGCTCCAGCTTGGACGGATCGTTCAGGTAGCTCCATTCGGCCTTCAGGACCTGGATGGACTCCTGCTCATGGATGATCTTGCGGTTCAGCCCGGCGAGCTTTTCCTCCAGATCCTGGACGTCGTAGCTGGTCTGGAACAGCACGCCACCGGCGGCCGCGATCAGGCCACCCCAGAACAGCCAGGTCTTGCCTTTCATGCTGCCTCCTTGCCGGGCGCCGGGAACGCGGGCGCCTCGGTACGTTCAGCCGCGCGCAGCCGGGCGGACCGGGCGCGGGGATTGTTGCGGGCTTCGGCCTCGCTCGGGTCCACGGGTTTCCGGGAGAGCAGGCGGAAGGATGGGTGATGCGCCGCGACCGCGGTCACGGGCGTATGGCGGGACGGGGAGGGCGGCGGCGAGGAGCGTTCCCGCAGGAACGCCTTGACCTCGCGGTCCTCCAGCGAATGGAAGGAGACGACGGCGAGACGCCCGCCGGGCGCCAGCAGCGACTCGGCGGCGGACAGGCCGCGCCGCAGTTCGCCCAACTCGTCGTTCACATGGATGCGCAGCGCCTGGAAGCTGCGGGTGGCGGGGTCGATCCCGTCGCCCTTCCCCTTCGGCACCACGGAGCGGATGATTTCGGCCAGCCGCGCCGTGCGTTCGATCGGCGCCTCGCGGCGGGCGGCGACGATGGCGCGGGCGACTCGGCGCGCCATCCGCTCCTCGCCCAGGTGATAGATGATGTCGGCCAATTCCGCCTCGTCGGCGGTGTTGACCACGTCGGCGGCGGTCGGCCCATCCCGTCCCATCCGCATGTCGAGCGGGCCGTCGAAGCGGAAGGAGAACCCGCGCTCCGGCTCGTCGATCTGGGGGGAGGAGACGCCGACGTCGAGCGCCACACCGTCCACGGCCGCGACGCCATGGTCCGCCAGAAGCCGGTCCATGTCGCCGAAGCGGCCTTCGATCACCTCCAGCCGGCCCGGGAATTCCTGGGCCAGCGCACGGCCGCGCTCGATCGCGGCGGGATCGCGGTCGATGCCGATCACGCGGCAGGACGCCGACCGCAGCAGGGCGCGGCTGTAGCCGCCGGCGCCGAAGGTGCCGTCGACATAGACGCCGCCGTCGCGCGGGGCGAGTGCCGCGATCACCTCGTCAAGCAGGACGGGAATGTGAATGGGGGTATCGGTCATCATGCGCCCTCCCCGCTCCGGCTGGCGGCGCCGCGGGAGGCCTTGGCGACGATCTGGCTGAGGGAAATGTCCTTGCGCACGACCTGCTCGCGCAGTGCGGCCTCGTGGGCCTTCAGCGCGTCGGGTTCCCAGATCTGGAAGGTCTTGCGGCGGCCGATGAAGGCAGCCTCCTCGGTGATGCCGGCGAATTCCGCCAGCTCCTTGGGCAGGACGATGCGGCCTTCGGCGTCGGAGGAGACGGGGATCAGCTTCCCGAAGATGAAGGTTTCGATCATGTCGCGCTCGTCGGCGTCGAGGTCGGGGGATTCGAGGCTTTCGGAGAGGACATCGAGATAGTCCTGGTCGGCGCCTTCCAGCGCCTGGTGGTTCAGCGAAGGCCAGAGGTAGACCGTGCTGGGAGCCGAGGTCTTGGCAAGCGACTGCCGGAACTGTGCCGGGATGGACACACGCCCTTTCCTGTCAACTTTGTTGACGTATGTGGACAGGAAAACGGCCATAGGCCCGGCGATCCCCCCTGCTATCCCCCGTGCGCGGTCGGGTGCTCCGCGCTAGCCCCGCTTGGCCCATTCAGCCCCCACCCCCGGTGTTAACCAGAATGGGTAGAAGCCCCCCTTAAATGGGCATTCTTGGGATAGCATGGGACGGCATGGGCGTCAACGGCCCCCCGAGTATTCAGACGGGGGTGTCAAGACTTTCGGGTCAAGCTGTGGCATCTGCGCAAGTTGGTGTACGAATTCCCAGAATCTTCGCAGTATTCCGCTGGACTCTGCCGATGTGGATAAAGTTATCCACACAGGTTCCTTGAATGTTCCAAAATTTTAAGAAAATGTGACCGTTCCATGGTTTGTTGCCCCGTCGAATCGACCCCCTCCGACGGCATAGGACCTTGGGTGGGAAAGGGCGGTCCGGCATGGGACGGCATGGGAAATCGCCCCACAGTTATCCACCGGCTGTGGATTAGTCTGGGGAAAATGTGGATGGGGCCGTGCACATCCTGGGGATGGCCGCGGGAAAGCCCGGCAAACTGCGGGGTGCGGGGGGAGGAGGGGCGGCGCCCGTC
>JAFAFA010000115.1 GCA_023423695.1 Pseudomonadota bacterium
CATGGCGAGGTGTCAAACACCCGATCCCATCCCGAACTCGGCCGTGAAAAGCCTCCGCGCCAATGGTACTGCGTCTTAAGACGTGGGAGAGTAGGTCGCCGCCAGGTCACCCAGGCTCAAGAGACGCATAACACAAAGCTCATCGCAGGCATCGTCACGACATCCATCGCCCCATCTGAGGAACATCCGCGGGGTGGAGCAGCCCGGTAGCTCGTCAGGCTCATAACCTGAAGGCCGCAGGTTCAAATCCTGCCCCCGCAACCAAATCAGCAAGAAGCCCACCGAGCTGACGCTCGGTGGGCTTCTTGCTGTGTGCATTTCACCGCCGGCGAGCGTGACATCCGGCCGCTCCGCTTGTCTAGGAACCGAAGGGCACGCTTCGTTTGCCCGGTTCAGGACAAGGAACGCGATGCCGTCCATACTCGATTGCCTGATCGTCGGCGGGGGTCCCGCCGGCTTGACTGCCGCCATCTATCTTGCCCGCTACCGGCGGTCGGCGCTGGTGGTGGACGAGGCGAAGAGCCGCTGTTCCTGGATTCCGACTTCCCACAACCTCGCCGGCTTCACAGGAGGCATCCGCGGCACCGACCTGCTCGCCCGCATCCGCGCGCAGGCCGAGACCTATGGCGGCCATATCGAAACCGGATCGGTAGCGGCGCTGGAGCGGGCGGCAGGCGGCTTCCGCGCCACGCTGGGAGACGGCAGGGAGGTGGACGCTGCCGCCGTTCTGCTGGCGACCGGAGTCATCGACGGCCAGCCACGGATACCTCATCTCTATGCGGCGATGCAGCGTGGCCAAATCCGGGTCTGCCCGATCTGCGACGGCTACGAGGTCATCGACAAGCGGATCGCCGTTCTCGGCCACGGCGCGCAGGCCGTCGGAGAAGCGCGCTTCATTCGTACCTACAGTCCCGCGGTCACGCTGCTGACACTGGGCGAACCGATGACTTTGACGATGGAGGAGCGCACCGACCTTAATGCCGCCGGCATCGCGGTGATCGAGGAGCCGGTGACCGCGGTCGATGCCGGGGCGGACCAGAGCACCCGCCTGACCTTGGAAAGCGGTCAAATCCTTGATTTCGATACGCTCTACTCGGCACTGGGCATCACCGCGCGCTCCGGTCTGGCCGAGCAGGTCGGCGCCGAGATGGATGCTGATGGGCGGCTGGTCGTCGACCGGCACCAGCGCAGTTCGGTTCCCGGTTTCTATGCCGCCGGCGATGTCGTCTCAACCCTCAACCAGATCGCCGTCGCCATGGGAGAGGCGGCCATCGCCGCAACTGCCATCCACAACGAATTGCGGTACCGCGTCTGACCGCGTCGGATCGGGTCCTCAAACCCTCACCCCGTCAGGGCGCGCCTTTCGAAACGGGCTGTCAGTGCGTGTGGGCGTGGTGAGCATCGGGGTAATGTGGGTGCCGGTGCCGCAGACGCCCGTGTCGATGCCGATGGCTGTGCGGCTCGGTCACCAAGCCGTCGTGACCATGCTGGTGATGCTCGTCATGGACATGCGGGTGATCATGCTCGATCTCCTCATGGACATGCTCATGGTCGTGGTCCTCGGTCAGGTGCAGCCAGACGCCCATTCCCATCAGGACCGCCGCAACGACCAACCCGGCCGTCAGTGGCTCCCCGAACACCGCCAGGGAGGCGATGCCTCCGACGAAGGGAGCGGTGGAGAAGTAGGCAGCCGTCCTGGCGGTGCCGATGTACCGCAGGGCGAACACGAACAGGACAAGGCTGACGCCGTAGCCCAGCAGCCCGACCAGCATGGCCGCGCTCATCGTCGGCACGGCGGGCATGCGGTCGCCGAGGGCCAGGGCGATCCCGACATTGACGCTGCCTGCGACCAGCCCCTTGATCATGGCGATATCCATCGGGTCGGCCAGCGAGACCTTGCGGGTCAGGTTGTTGTCCACCGCCCACATCAGGCAGGCGGCGCCGACCGCGGCCGGTCCCCACCCGCCGGCCCAACCGCTTGCGACGTCCACCGGTCCACCCCAGGACAGCACGGCCGCCCCCGCGACGATGGCGATCATGCCGACGACGAGCCGCCTGTCGAAGCCTTCCTGGAAGACGAACCACGCCAGGAGAGCGGTGAACACCCCTTCCAGATTGAGCAGCAGCGAAGCGGTCGAGGCCGGCGTCGCCGTCAGGCCGGACATCAGCAACACCGGGCCGGCGATCCCCCCGGCAAACACGGCGCCCAGCAGCCACAGCCACTCGGTGCCGCGGATGCTGCGTTCGCTGCGCTTCGACGAGGCCGTCAGCCCACGGACCAGCCGAACCAGTCCCAGGCCGATCCCGGAGCCGAGATACAGCAGGCCGGCCAGCATCCAGGGCGACAGGTCATGGACCAGCAGCTTTGCCAGCGGCGTGCTGACGCCGAAGAGCACGGCAGCCAGAATTGCGGTCGTCGCTCCTGTCTGCACCATGGAAACTTCACCCGTCCGGTGGCTGGAAAAACCCGCCCCCGACTATGTTGATCTCAGCCGTTCTCCGCCAACACTGTCCCGGCGAGATAGAGCGAGCCGCAGATCAGGACGCGCGCCGGTCCCGGACGATTGGTCACGAGGTCGGCCAGGGCGGACTCCACGCCGTCGGCGGCCGCATGGTCGCGGATGCCGCAGAGCTTGGCGGTCTCGCAGGATTCCTCCGCGGTGAAGCTCGCCTCCTCGCCGGGGATCGCCACCGCGCGCAGGGAATGGGTGAAGGGAGCCAGCGGACCCAGGAACTCGAACGGGTCCTTGCTGGACAGCATGCCGTAGATCACGAACAGCGGCAGCGCCGGAGAACCGCCGGGCTGGCCGCGCGACCAGTCGACCGCCTGCCGGGCCAGCACCTCGCCCGCCGAATCGTTGTGGCCGCCGTCCAGCCAAAGCTCCCAGCTCGGCGGCAGGCTTTCGGCCAGCGGGCCGCGGGTCAGGCGCTGCAGCCGGGCCGGCCATTCGACGGTGGCGAGTCCCTTGCGTACCGCCTCGTCGTCCACGACCAGCGGCAGGTGATCCAGACAGGCGATGGCGACGCCGGCATTGGTGATCTGGTGGACACCGGCCAGCCCCGGCGTCGGCAGATCGAGCCGGCGCCTGGCGCTTTCGAAGCGGAAGCCATCCGGCCGCTCCTGCACCGACCAACTCTGGATGGGGGCGGCGATGGCGTTGGCGCGCAGCTTCAGCGCCCGGAGCGCATCGGCCTCCGGCTGCGGGGCCAGCACGACCGGCACGCCCGGCTTGAAGATGCCGGCCTTCTCGCTGCCGATCTCCAGCAGCGAGTCACCCAGGAACTGGCGGTGGTCATAGGAGATGCGGGTGATCGCCGTCACCGCCGGCTTCGCCACCACGTTGGTGGCGTCCAGCCGCCCGCCCAGCCCGGTCTCCAGCAGGACCACGTCGGCCGGCACGCGGGAGAAGGCGAGGAAGGCGGCGACCGTCGTCACCTCGAAGAAGGTGATCGGATTGCCGGCATTGGCGATCTCGCACTCTCCGAGCAGGGCTGCCAGATGGTCGTCGTCGATCAGCCGGCCACCCAGCCGGATGCGCTCGTGAAAGCGCACGAGGTGCGGCGAGGTGTAGACATGGACGCGGTAACCGGCTGCCTCCAGCATCGCGCGCAGGAAGGCGATCGTCGATCCCTTGCCGTTGGTGCCGGCGACATGGACCACCGGCGGCAGCTTCCGCTCCGGATGGCCCAGCGCCGCCAGCAGACGGTGCACCCGGTCCAGAGACAGGTCGATGACCTTGGGATGAAGCCCCTTCAGCCGGTCCAGCACCGGGTCGGAACGGTTCGCGGCCGGCCGGGTGGGCGGATTGGCCAGCGGAAGGGAGGCGTCGGTCATGATCGTCTCTGGTCGAATGGGCTGGGGGTGCCGGTCAGTCGTCGCCGGCCTGGACCGGAGCCGCCGGCTGGGCGGCCTGGGAGGACGCCTGCTGCGATGCGACAGGCTGGGCGGCCGTGGCCTGTGTGGCCGGCTGCGTGGCCGGCTGGGGCATCTGGGCCGGCTCGCCGTCGGCCGCCTGGGCGGCGGTCAGGTCGAGGTCCTCCACCACCGCGTCAATGCGCGGGGTCATCAGCAGGCCGATGGTGCGGACCAGCGTCGGGCGCAGGTCGCGGCGGTGGACCACCATGTCGACCATGCCGTGCTCCAGCAGATATTCGGAACGCTGGAAGCCTTCCGGCAGGGTCTCGCGGATCGTGCTCTCGATGACGCGGGCGCCGGCGAAGCCGATCTGCGCGCCCTTCTCGGCGATGTGGATGTCGCCCAGCATGGCGAAGCTGGCGGTGACGCCGCCGGTGGTCGGGTCGGTCAGCACCACGATGTAGGGCAGGCCGGCTTCCTTGACCATCTCCACCGCAATGGTGGTGCGCGGCATCTGCATCAGCGACAGGATGCCTTCCTGCATGCGGGCACCGCCCGAGGCCGGAACCACGATCAGCGGCGCGTTCTTCGCCACAGCCAGACGGGCGGCGGTCAGCAGCCCCTCGCCGACGGCGATGCCCATCGACCCGCCCATGAAGCCGAAGTCGAAGGCGGCGACCACGGCGGGATGGCCGCCGATCCGTCCCTCGCCCACCACGATGGCGTCGGTGCGGCCGGTCTTGGTCTGGGCTTCCTTCAGGCGGTCGGTGTAGCGCTTCTGGTCGCGGAACTTCAGCGGATCGGCGACCGACTTCGGCAGCTCGACACCCTCATAGGCGCCGTCGTCGAACATCGACTCCAGACGCTTGACCGGGTCCAGCCGCATGTGGAAGCCGCAATGCTGGCAGACGTGCAGGTTCTCTTCCAGATCACGGTGGAACAGCATCGACTCGCAGCTCGGGCACTTGTGCCAGAGGTTGTCGGGCACTTCCTTCCGGGCGTAGAGCGCGCGGATCTTGGGACGGACGTAGTTGGTAAGCCAGTTCATGGAACGCCTTTCAACGACATGGCGGTACGCCGAAGCCCGGCGCCGGCTGGACATCTGGTCCGTGCCGCACCGGGCTCTTCAGCCGTTCGTCGCCATGAGCGATCGTGTTGCAGGTGTCGTAAAGCGGTTTGCCGTCGTTGTAAACCGTCCGTCCCTCAGCCCCGCGCCGCGCGTACGCCGGCGGCCAGTTCGCCGACGAAGCCCAGCACGTCCTCGACCGTGCCCGGCTTGACCGCGCCGGCTGCATCCAGACCATCGGCCAGACGGGTGACGATGGCGGAGCCGACCACGGCGGCGTCGGCGACGCGAGCGACCTCGGCGGCCTGGTCCGGCGTCTTGATGCCGAAGCCGACGGCGACCGGCAGGTCGGTGTGGCGCTTCAGCCGGGCGACCGCCGCGTCGATGGCGGTGTTCGACGCGCTGGCGGTGCCGGTGATGCCGGCGATCGACACGTAATAGACGAAGCCGGACGTGTTGCGCATCACGGCCGGCATGCGCGCCTCGTCGGTGGTCGGCGTCGTCAGGCGGACGAAGCTGACGCCGGCCTTCACTGCCGGGATGCACAGCTCCTCGTCCTCTTCCGGCGGCAGGTCGACGACGATCAGGCCGTCCACCCCGGCTTCGCGCGCGGCGGCCAGGAAGGGCTCCACCCCATAGGCGTGGATCGGGTTGAAATAGCCCATCAGAATGATCGGGGTGTCGGCGTCCTGCCTGCGGAAGCCGCGGACCATCTCCAGCGTCTTGCGCACCGTCATCCCCGCCTTCAGCGCGCGCAGCGAGGAGGCCTGGATCGCCGGGCCGTCGGCCATCGGATCGGTGAAGGGCATGCCCAACTCGATCAGGTCGGCGCCGGCGGCCGGCAGGCCGTTCAGCACGGCCTGCGACACGGCCGGATCGGGGTCGCCAGCGGTGATGAAGGTGACCAGACCGGCGCGGCCCTCCGCCTTCAGGGCGGCAAAACGGCGGGCGATGCGGCCATCGGCCAGGATGTCGGCACTCACAGTTCCACTCCCAGATGCTTGGCGACGGAGAAGATGTCCTTATCGCCGCGGCCCGACAGGCACAGCACCATCAGGTGGTCCTTGGGCAGTTTCGGTGCGCGCTTGATGACCTCGGCAAGGCCGTGGGCGGATTCCAGAGCCGGGATGATGCCCTCGGTGCGGGCGCAGAGCTGGAAGGCGTCCAGCGCTTCCTGGTCGGTGGCATAGGCGTATTCGACCCGGCCCACGTCGTGCAGCCAGCTGTGCTCCGGCCCGATGCCGGGATAGTCGAGGCCGGCGGAGATCGAGTGGCCTTCCAGGATCTGGCCGTCCTCGTCCTGCAGCAGGTATGTGCGGTTGCCGTGCAGCACGCCCGGACGCCCGCCGTTGATCGAGGCGGCATGGTCGAGCGGCCCCTTCTCGATGCCGCGGCCGGCGGCTTCGACGCCGATCATCTGCACCGACGGATCGTCGAGGAAGGCGTGGAACAGACCGATGGCGTTGGACCCGCCGCCGACGCAGGCGACGAGGCTGTCGGGCAGGCGGCCTTCCAGTTCCTGCATCTGGGTGCGCACCTCGTCGCCGATCACCGACTGGAAGTCGCGGACCATGGCGGGATAGGGATGCGGGCCGGCGGCGGTGCCGATGATGTAGAAGGTGTCGGCGACGTTGGTCACCCAGTCGCGCAGCGCCTCGTTCATCGCGTCCTTCAGCGTTCGTCCGCCCGAGGTGACGGCGCGGACCTCCGCCCCCAGCAGCTTCATGCGGAAGACGTTGGGCTGCTGGCGGGCGATGTCGGTCTCGCCCATGTAGATGACGCAGGGCATGTTGTAGAGCGCGCAGACCGTCGCGGTCGCCACGCCATGCTGGCCGGCGCCCGTCTCGGCGATGATGCGGGTCTTGCCCATGCGCCGGGCCAGCAGGATCTGGCCGATGCAGTTGTTGATCTTGTGCGCGCCGGTGTGGTTCAGCTCCTCGCGCTTGAAGTAGATCTTGGCCCCGCCCAGTTGCCCGGTCAGGCGCTCGGCGTAATAGAGCGGATTGGGGCGGCCGACATACTGCTTGAGCTGCTGGCGCATCTCGCCTTCGAAGGCGGGATCGGCCCGTGCCTCGCGATAGGCCTTCTCGACCTCCAGGATCAGGGGCATCAGCGTCTCGGCGACGAAGCGGCCGCCAAAGATTCCGAAATGCCCGCGCTCGTCGGGACCGGAGCGGTAGGTGTTCAGTTTGGTCATCGTCTGCGGCACTGCCTGAAGTCGAAGGAAAGCCGGGATAGGCTCGGTCTTGCGGCTGGGATGCCCGGACGCCGGCCAAGCGCGCCACCATACCGGTGGAGCGCGCCGATTTGAAGCGCCGGGCCGTTGAAATCCACGATTTCCACCCGTCCGCAAACATGGAGCGGGGCTTTGCACTGGCAAGGCCGCGCCCTTACACTGCGTCATCTTCATTGCGGAGCATGCTTGCGATGACTGAGCGGACGGCGCCGCCGCTTCTCCCCACGGGTTTCCAGCCGGTTTCCCGCAGGATTCTGGTGGTGGAGGACAGTCCGCTGAACCAGATGCTGGTCACCGCCATCCTCGCCCAGGCCGGCCACCGCGCCGACACCGCCAACAACGGGCTGGAGGCGGTGATGGCGGCGCAGGCCGGCGGCTACGACCTGATCCTGATGGATTTGTCGATGCCGGAGATGGACGGGCTGGCCGCCACGCGGCTGCTGCGCGGCCTGCCGGGGTCGGCCGGCCGGGTGCCGGTGGTCGCGATGACCGCCGACACCGAGGAGGCCGACCGCGTCCGCTGCCAGGACGCCGGCATGAACGACCATATCGCCAAGCCGGTCGACCGGGTGCTGCTGCTGGAGACGGTGGAGAAGTGGCTGCGCGCGCCCCTGTCCGCTGGCGCCCTGTCCGCTGGTGCCCTGTCCGCCGACGCAACGGCCGGCTTCGGCCCCTGCGCAGCGGCGGCTCCCGAAGCGGCGGGCGAGGTGCTGGACCGCGAGGTGCTGGCCCAGCTGGCCCAGGATCTGGAGGCGGATCTGCTGGGCGACGTGCTGCGGCAGTTCGTGGAGGAAACGCGGGAGCGGGTGGCGCGCATCATGGCGGAGACCGACCGCACCCTCCTGATGCGCGAGGCGCACACGCTGAAAAGCACCGCCGGGACCTTCGGTGCCCGTGCGCTCTGCAATGCCGCCCGTGCGCTGGAAATGGCCTGCCGGGGCTCGCCGGCGGACCCTGATGGCAAGGGAGTGGCGGACGCGGTGGATCGGCTGCGCGGCGACATCGCCCGGCTGGCCGGGGATGCCATCGCGGCCTACCGCGCCGCCGGATATCCGGTCTGACCTAACGGGACCGCATCACTCGACGACGCTGATATTCACAGCGGAGTCCTTGCCGTTGGTGCCTTGGGCGACTTCGAACTGGACGCGCTGGCCTTCGGACAGGGCATGCAGGCCGGAGCGCTGGACCGCGGTGATATGCACGAAGACGTCCTTCGAACCGGCTTCCGGCGCGATGAAGCCGTAACCCTTGGTAGTGTTGAACCACTTGACGGTACCGTTTGTCATGGGCCTCCCCCTGGTCTCTGCGAACGGGTCTGTGCGAACAGGTCTTTTTCAAGACTGATTGGGTCCGGGATCGCCGGCATCGGCCGCGCCGTGAGGTCTGCCGGGCAAGCGGAACCAAGACATTGTGCAGGGAGGCTAGCCGCATGCTGTGGTTGCGGGCAATTCCGTCTCACGGCATAGGACAAAGGATGACGAATTCCCGGGTGGAATTACGACCAAGGCGACGTGACTTTGTCGGAGGGTATTAGCCCATTTCTTGACGGTTTCCGGACTTCATCAGGAAATCCTTGCCGAAATAAAGGGTTAGAGCTTCCCTTCGGCCTGCCAAGCCAGACGTTTCCGGTAGATCGTGGAGGCGCTGATCTGCAGCAGGGCGGCGGCGCGCGGAATGTTGCCGTCGCAGGCGGCGATGGCATCCTCGATGGCGTCCTTCTCCACCTCCCACAAGGGCTTGATGGAGTCAGGAGAGGGGGGGACATGCGGGCGCGGGGCCGGGGCGGCACCGGCCAACGCCGGGACGGGCGCCGCGGCGGGAACCACGGGCTGCGGCGTGCCCAGCGGCGGCGGCAGCATCTCCGGCGTCACCGTGTCGCCATCGTGCAGGACCGCGACGATGCGCACGACATTCTGCAGCTGCCGGACATTGCCCGGCCAATGGTAGTGGCGCAACGCCTGTTCCGCTTCGGGGGAGAAGCTGGTGAAGCCCTTCTTCTCCTCCTTCGCGAATTCCGCCAGATAGTGGCGGGCGATGTCCAGCACGTCGTCCTCGCGCTCGCGCAGCGGCGGCAGGTGGATGGGGATCACATGCAGGCGGTAGTAGAGATCCTCGCGGAACCGCCCCTCCTCCACCTCGCGCAGGGGATCGCGGTTGGTGGCGCAGACGATGCGCAGGTCGACCTTCTCCAGCTTCGATCCGCCGACGGGGGTGAAGGTGCCGGTCTGGATGAAGCGCAGCAGCTTGGTCTGCAGGTCGGGCGCCAGCTCGCAGATCTCGTCCAGGAACAGGGTGCCGCCGTCGGCGCGCGACGCCGCGCCCTCGCGGTCGGATACCGCCCCGGTGAAGCTGCCCTTCACATGGCCGAAGATCTCGCTTTCCATGAGATCCTTCGGGATGGCGCCGCAATTGATGGCGATGAAGGGCCTTGCCGCCCGCTGGCTCTGGCGGTGGATCGCCTCGGCGCAGACCTCCTTGCCGGTGCCGGACTCGCCGGTGATGAAGACGGTCGCGCGCGAGGAGGCGGCGCTGTCGACGATGCGGTAGACCGCCTGCATCGACAGCGACGAGCCGATGAAGCCGTGATAGCGGGCGCGGTTCAGGTCCTTCTCGAAGGTGTCGACCAGCTGGGCCAGCCGCAGACGCTCCATCGCGTTGCGGACCGTCACCACCAGCCGGTCGGCGGAGAAGGGCTTCACCAGGAAATCATAGGCGCCGTAGCGCATCGCTTCGACCGCAGCCTTCACCGAGCCGTGGGCGGTGATGACGATGACCGCGCAGGGCAGTGCCTGGGCGTCGATGCGTTTCAGCACCTCCATCCCGTTCATGTCCGGCAGCTGCAGGTCCAGCAGCACCACCTTGGGCGCGCCGTCGTTCAGCTGCGCCAGCGCGTCGGCCCCCGTCTCCACCGAGATGACGGTGTGGGATTCCTTCTTCAGGTATTCCGCATAGACACGGGCCAGCGACGGCGTGTCTTCGATCAGCAGGACGGGGATGGAACCGGGCGGCATGCTGTGGGCGACACGCAAAGGTAGGGGCGGGGCTGCCCCTATTGTCTAACAGATATTTCTGAAAATCCCACCCCCCGCGCAATCGCGTGCCGGTGAGCGCATCGATATCACCGCCGGACCGGATATGCCGCGGCTCCGCCGCTTGCCGGGGGAGGCGCGATGAACTATCAGCAGCGGGCATCGAGGCGTCTGAAGAGGGCGTCGGGAAGAGGGGGGTCGCCATGGCCGATCACGCCATTCTGGCCGGCAAGCGCGTGCTGCTGGTCATCGCCGGCGGCATTGCCGCCTACAAGAGCCTGGACCTGATCCGCCGCCTGCGCGAACGCGGCGTGACGGTGCGCGCCGTGCTGACCGAGGCCGGCGCCCGCTTCGTCACCCCGTTGTCGGTCCAGGCGTTGACCGAGGATACCGTCTACCGCGACCTGTGGTCGCTGACCGACGAATCGGAGATGGGCCACATCCGCCTGTCGCGCGAGGCCGACCTGCTGGTGGTCGCGCCGGCCACCGCAAACCTGCTGGCGCGCATGGCGGCCGGCATGGCCGACGATCTGGCCGCCACCGTCCTGCTGGCCACCGACAAGCCGGTGCTGGTCGCTCCCGCCATGAATGTGCGGATGTGGCAGCATGCCGCGACCCAGGCCAACATGGCGCTGCTGGAAAGCCGCGGCGTCCGGCGCGTCGGCCCGAACGAGGGCGTGATGGCCTGCAACGAATACGGCCCCGGCCGCATGGCCGAGCCGATGGAGATCATCGACGCCATCGCTGCGATCTTCGCGGATGACGCCCACCGTCCTCTCGCCGGGCGCCGCGCCGTCGTCACCAGCGGCCCGACGCACGAGCCGATCGACCCGGTGCGCTACATCGCCAACCGCTCGTCGGGCAGGCAGGGGCACGCCATAGCCGCCGCGCTGGCGAAGCTGGGGGCGGCGGTGACGCTGGTCAGCGGCCCGACCCGTCTGCCCGACCCGGCCGGCTGCAGCGTGGTCCATATCGAGACGGCGCGTGAGATGCTGGCGGCCTGCGAGGCGGCGCTGCCCGCCGACATCGCGGTCTGTGCCGCCGCGGTCGCCGACTGGCGCGTCGAGGGAGAGTCTGACCGCAAGCTGAAGAAGGACGGCGGCGGCCCGCCGGCGCTGGCCCTGACCGAGAATCCCGACATCCTCGCCACCCTGTCCAAGCCCGGGGAGCGCCGCCCGGCGCTGGTGATCGGCTTCGCGGCGGAGACCGGCGACGTGCTGGCCTACGCCACCGCCAAGCGCGCCCGCAAGGGCTGCGACTGGATCGTCGCCAACGACGTCTCCCCCGGCACCGGCACCTTCGGCGGCAGCGACAACACCGTCCACCTGATCCGCGCGGACGGCACCGAATCCTGGCCGACCATGCCCAAGAACGCCGTCGCCGACCGGCTGGCCGAGGCGGTGGCGGAGCATTTCGCCGGGAAGTAGCGTCTACTCTGCACACCGATCATACGATACCGACCACAGGATCCCCCATGTCCCCCACCGTCGCCTTCCTCCGCCTGCCCGGCAACGACGACCTGCCGCTGCCCTCCTATGCCACCGAGGGGGCGGCGGGGTTCGACCTGCGCGCCGCGGTGCCGGCGGATGAACCCGTCGTGCTGAATCCTGGCAAGCGGATGCTGGTGCAGACCGGCTTCGCCGTCGGGCTGCCGGCGGGGTGGGAGATGCAGATCCGGCCGCGTTCCGGCCTGGCGGTGAAGAACGGCGTCACGGTGCTGAACACGCCGGGCACCGTGGACTGCGACTATCGCGGGCCGGTCGGCGTCTGCCTGATCAATCTGGGGGATGAGCCCTTCACCATCGCCCGCGGCGACCGCATCGCCCAGGCGGTGATCGCCCCGGCCCCCCAGGCGGCGCTGATCGAAGTCGAGTCGCTGGACGAGACCGCGCGTGGGGCGGGCGGGTTCGGGTCTACCGGCGTAGCCTGACTTCCGCCACCGCTGCCCCCCTTTCTATGGCATGATCCCTGCGCCGATAGGGGTAAGGATCGGCGGCGGGCGAGGGGGTGGGAATGCGGAGTCCCCGGCGGAGCGTGGCGTTCCGCATCCTGGCGGGATTGACGGTCATCGGCGGGCTGGCCGCGGCGACCAGCATCGTCGCCGTCTCGCTGTTCTCCCGCTTCCACCAGGGCTACGAGCAGATCGCCACGGCCAAGGTGCCGGGACTGGTCGCCGCCGCGCAGCTGGTGCAGCAGAGCGGCGCCGTGGCCGCCATCGCCCCCGCCCTGGTCGCCGCCCAGGACCAGACCGCGCGCGAGGCGGTGATGGCGCGGATGGGCGACCAGATCGTCCGGCTGGAACAGCTGATGGCCCGGCTGATCGCACATGGCGGCCAGGCAAATGGCGGCCAGGGAAACGGCGGTCAGGCCGATCTGGGCGAACTCGACCGCCGCAAGAACGAATTGGTCGGCACGCTGCTGACCTTGAACGCCCAGGTCCGGCAGCAACTGGCCCTGACCGCCGAGACCAACGCCCGCGCCCAGGCCCTGGCAGCCCTGACCGGCCGGCTCGGTGATGCCGAGTCGCGGGAGGAGGAGGCGCCCTGGCCGATGGTGACGCGTTCCGGCCTTCCGGATGCCGAGGCGGCGGAGCGCAGCCGCGACGCGCTGGAACGCTGGCGTCGGGACCTGACCGTGGCGGCCACCACGCTGCTGGCCGCCTTGCGCGCCGACCACGACGGCCAGCTGGACAGGTTCCAAGGCGAGACCCGCATGGCGCTGGACAATGCCGCCGCGGCGCTGTCTTTGCTGCCGCCCGACCGCGCCGCCCGGCTGCAGCCGCTGCAGCGCGAGGTGGAGGAAGCGGCCTTCGGGCGATCCCCCCTGTTCACCCTGCGCGCGGCGGAGCTGTCGCTGCAGCGGGCGGTCAAGCGGTCGGCGGCACGCAATCAGGCGGTGTCGGACCAGCTGGTCGGCATCGTGTCCGACTATTTCCTGGCGGTGGAGCAGGATGTCGCCCGCCGCTCATCCGAGTTCGAGCGGGTGATCGGCGACGGCAGGCGGGCGGTGATCGCCATGGCGCTGCTGTCGATCCTCGGCGCCGCCGCGATCTTCGCCTACATCCACCGCAACGTGGTGGCGCGGCTGCGCCGGCTGCGCAGCGCCATGCAGGCGGTGGAGACGGCCGAGCCGGCGGCGATGCCCGACCTCGACCTGCCCCCCGCCACCCCGTCCGGCAGCCGCGACGAGATCGGCGAGATGGCGCACGCGCTGGCCTATTTCGTCACCACCATCCGCGCTCGTGAAAGCGCGCTGGCCGACGGCGAGCGGCGGCTGCGCACCATCCTGGAACAGAGCCCGGTCGGCGTCTCCATCGGCCGGACCGACGGGACCGTCGCCTTCGCCAACGCCCGCGCCGCCGAGCTGGCCGGCCGGCCGATGGATGCCTTCGTCGGCAGCCGCCACGCCCTGGCCCTGCCCGGCGCCAGCATCAGCCGGGGTGGGACCGGTCAGCAGTGGGAGGCCGGAAACGGCGGCGTCCTGGTGCGCGACGCGGAGGTCGCGGTCGACCGCCCGGACGGCAGCCGGGTCTGGGCCCTGCAGACGCTCCAGCGCACCAGCTTCGAAGGCGAGCCGGCGGTGCTGGCCTGGAGCTACGACATCACCGCGCGCAAGCAGGCGGAGGAGGCGCTGCGCGCCGCCAAGGAGCAGGCGGAGATCGCAGCCCGGTCGAAGGCGGAATTCCTGGCCACCATGAGCCACGAGATCCGCACCCCGATGAACGGCGTGCTCGGCATGCTGGAGCTGATGGCGCTGACCCCGCTGGACGAGGAGCAGCGCACGCTGGTCTCCACCATGCGGGAGAGCGGGGCGGCGCTGCTGCGGATCATCGACGACATTCTGGATCTGTCGAAGATCGAGGCCGGGAAGCTGGACCTGGAAGACCTCGACCTGCGCCCGGCCGAACTGGTGGAGGGGGTGGCCGACCTGCTGGCGCCCCAGGCCCACCAGAAGGGGCTGGCGCTGATCTGCGACATCGACCGGTCGGTGCCGGCGCGGCTGCGCGGCGATTCCGGCCGGCTGCGCCAGATCCTGTTCAACCTGACCGGCAACGCCATCAAATTCACCGACCACGGCCGGGTGGTGCTGCGCGTCCATGCCACCGAGTCCATGCGCCAGGATCGAGTGCGCCTGCATGTGGCGGTGGAGGACACCGGCATCGGCATCGGGCCGGAGGGACAGGCCCGGCTGTTCCAGCCCTTCAGCCAGGCCGACAGCTCCACCACCCGGCGCTTCGGCGGCACCGGGCTGGGGCTGGCGATCTGCACCCGCCTGGTCGAACGGATGGGCGGACGGATCGGCGTCGAGTCGGTGCCCGGCCGGGGGTCTGCCTTCTGGTTCACGGTGGAGCTGCCGCAGGGAAAGGAGTCCGCCTTGCCCGCCCCGGCGCCGCTGGCCGGACTGGCCGTGCTGGTCGCCGACGAGGACGAGGTGCAGCGCGGTGTGCTGGCCCGCTACCTGGAGCAGGGCGGGGCGACCGTGACCGCCGTCGCCACGGTGGCCGATGCTGCGTCCCGCCTGGGGCGCGGGGGGGTGGGGCTGCTGGTCACCAGCGGGGCGATGGCCGGACGGCTGGAACCGCTGGCCGGCGCCTGCGGCCCCGGACTGCCGCGGCTGCTGCTGGGCGACGGACGGGGGAATGGCCCCGCGGTCGCTTCGCCCCACGGCGGACCGGGCGGGCTGGCCCAGCCGGTCCACCGCGCCGCCCTGATCCGCGCCGCCGCCTTCCTGACCGGCCGTGCCGCACCCGACACGGACCGGGCCGGCGTCCCGGATGCCGCCCCCGATGCCGCCGCGGATGACGCTGCGGAGCGGTCCGGTCCGCCGGCCCATGGCCCGGTCCTGGTGGCGGAAGACCATCCGACCAACCAGCAGGTCGTTCTGCGCCAGCTGCGCCGGCTGGGCTGCGCGGTGGATCTGGCGGCCGATGGGGAGCAGGCGCTGGCGGCATGGCGCGCCGGCCGCCACCGGCTGGTCATCACCGACTGCCACATGCCGGTGATGGACGGCTACGAGCTTGCCCGCCGCATCCGGGCGGAGGAGGACGGGACCGGCCGGCGCACCGCCATCGTCGCCATGACCGCCAATGCGCTGTCCGGCGAGATGGAGCGCTGTCTGGCCGCCGGCATGGACGATTACCTCGCCAAGCCGGTGACGCTGGGCCAGTTGTCGCAGGTACTGGCCCGGCGGCTCTACGCCCTTTCCCGCCCGCCGGAGGCGAGGGAGCCGCCGGGACAGCGGCCCATCCATCCGCCGGACGACTCGGCCCTGCCGGTGCTCGACCTCGACCACCTGCGCGAAATCTTCGGCGGAGGCCGGGAGGACGGCATCGATGGCGGCACGCTGGACATGATGGACTTCTTCATCGAAACGACGCGGCCCACCCTGGACCGGGTGCGGCAGGCGCTCGACGCCGGGGAGATGGAGGAGGCGCGGGCGGCAGCCCATTCCGCCGCCGGGGCGGCACGCACCGCCGGCGCGCGGGTGCTGGCCGCCGCCTGCACCGCGCTGGAGCGTGCGATCGTGGATGTGCAGCTTGAGGAGGTGGAACGCCATGCCCGCGCGATGGCCGCGGCCTTCCCGGAGGTCGAAAAAGCGATTCACGCGCTGCGTCACACGAAAGAGACGGTGTCCCAGCCGGATGAGAGCATGGCGTGACCGGACGTGTTGGAGCGAAATCTACCTGGACGGGAGCGGCAACCCGAAAAGACGCACGGTGGACGCGAGTTGCTTGTCGGTGGGGTATGGCTGAACTACTCTGGATATCTTGATTCATTTCGACTGATTCAGCCGGGCCATCGCCAAGCCCCGGCGATCCGGGGGTGGAAAGCGTGGTCGGTTTCGCTGGCTTCTTTTGGAACAAGGAAACCCGGCGCGAGGCCGAACATGCAGCCGCAGACCGCGACCGCTGGCGGGCGATGCTCGCCGCCTCTCCCTACCCCTGGTGCGCCTGGACCGAATCGGGCGGGGGCGCCCTGTCGGACGAGGCGGCGGCCCTGCTGGGCATCTCCAAGGCCGACGCCCTGCCGGACGCGGTGTCGTCGCCCGACTTCACCGCCGCCCTTGCCCGCCTGCGCCGCGACGGCGAGCCTTTCCGCTGCGAAGGTCTGGCGCCGGATGGCCGGCGTCTTGTGCTGACCGGCCGGCGCGGCTGTGCCGGCGACAGCTGCTGCGACGTGGTGTGGATCGAGGACGTCACCGTCGCCCGCGACGCCGCGCAGGATGCGACCCGCCGTCACGAGAAGGAAACCGGGGCCGCCCGCTCCCGCCTTGCCGAGCTGCAGGCGATGGCCGACGCCCTGCCGATCCCGGTGTGGATGCGCGACCGCTCGTTACGGCTGTCCTGGTGCAACCGCGCCTATGCCCGCGCCGTCGACAGCGATCCGGACAGCGTGGTGACGGAAGGACGGGAACTGACCGTCACCGGCCCGGCCCTGGCCGAACGGGCACGCAGCGGCGGCTTCGCCCAGTCCGACCGCGCCCCCGTGGTGATCGGCACCGAACGCCGCCTGCTGGAGGTGACGGAGGCGCCGCTGCCGCTGACCGACGGCGGCGGCACGCTGGTGGTCGGCTATGCCCTGGACCTTACCCCGCTGGAGGAGCTGCGCGGCGAACTGGACCGCCACCTGACCGCCCATGCGGAAGTGCTGGAAAGGCTGGGCACCGCGATCGCCATCTTCGGTCCCGACACCCGCCTGACCTTCTTCAACCAGGCCTATGCCCGGCTGTGGGACCTGGACGAGGCGTGGCTGCGCACCGAGCCCACCAACGCCGAGTTGCTGGAGGAGCTGCGCGCCCGCCGCCGCCTGCCGGAATATGCCGACTACCAGACCTTCAAGCGCGAGCGCCTGACCCGCTACACCCATCTGGTGGAGCCGTTGGAGGAGATGCTGCACCTGCCCGACGGCACCACGCTGCGCCATCTGGCCGCCCCCCATCCCCAGGGCGGGCTGATCACCATCCTGGAGGACGTGACCAACACGCTGGCGCTGGAATCCTCCTACAACACGCTGATGGCGGTGCAGCAGGAGACGCTGGACAATCTGGCGGAGGGCATCGCGGTGTTCGGCGGCGACGGCCGGCTGAAGCTGTCCAACCCGGCCTTCGCCCGCATCTGGGATCTGGCGGACGGCGACCTGCATGGCGAACCGCACATCGCCGACGTCTTCGAACGCATGCGCCCGCTGCTGGAGATCGCGCCGCCGGACAAGGCAGGCGAGGCCGCCGCCTCCGGCTGGGACTCCCTGAAGGAGGAGCTGATTGGCGCCACGCTGGAACGCAGCGTCCGCTCCGGCCGGGTAGAGCGCAGCGACGGATCGGTGGTGGAGTTCTCCACCCTGCCGCTGCCCGATGGGGCGGTGCTGAACAGCTATCTGGACGTCACCGACGGCGCCCGGCTGGAGACGGCGCTGCGCGCCTCCAACGCGGCGCTGGAGGCTGCCGACCAGTTGAAGAGCGAGTTCATCGCCAACGTCTCCCACCATCTGCGCACGCCGCTGAACGGCATCATCGGCTTCGCCGAGGTTCTGGCGAACCAGTATTTCGGCGAACTCAATGCCCGGCAGATGGAGTATGTGCGCAGCATGCTGTCGGCCGGGGAGCGGCTGCTGGAACTGATCGACGACGTGGTCGACCTGACCAGCCTGGGGGCCGGCGTGACCACGCTGGAGCGCGAGTCGGTCAGCCTGCCCGACCTGCTCGACTCGGTGGCCAGCCTCACCCGCGAATGGGCCCGGCGCGAGGGGCTGCGCATGGAGGTGGTGGCGCCGGAGGCGCTGGGCGAAATCGAGGGCGACGGCAAGCGGCTGAAGCAGGCGCTGTTCACCCTGGTGGTCGGCGCCATCCGCAACCCGCCGGCCGACCGCCGCATCCGCTTGGCCGGCGAGCGGCTGAACGGCAGCATCACCCTGTCGGTCAGCGGTGCCGCTCCGCCGGACGCCGATCCGCAGGGCGCGGCCGCACTCGGCGTGTCGCTGGCGCGCAACGTGATGGAACTGCATGGCGGCCGGCTGGAACTGGACGACTCCGGCGCCACCGGCGTCTACCGCAACGCCCATGTGCGCTGCATCATGCCGGTGCGCGCACCCGCCAACGGCGTGAGGGCCGGCTGACCGGGACCCAAACCCTGCTGCCGGCGTTAATCTTGTCCCACCAGATCCCGTGCAGTGCGGAGCCGCCGACGATGCCCAAGCCCCTGACCCTGTCCATCCCCCATTCGCTCGGCCGGGCGGAGGCCAAGCGCCGGCTGGTCGACGGCATGGGCGAGGCGCGGGCCCGCCTCAGCGCCGTGTCTGCTAGCGTCGATGACAGCTGGACCGACGACCGCCTGAACTTCCGCGTCGTGGCGCTGGCCCAGACCATCGCCGGCCACATCGACGTGCTGGACGACAGCGTCGAGATGGAGGTTCAACTGCCCTGGGCGCTGGCCCTGCTGGCCGACAAGATCAAGAACAAGGTGTCGCGCCAGGGCACGCTGATGCTGGAGAAGAAGTAAGGATCAGGGGAGGTGCGGGCTCCGATTGCTCCCACCCCAACCCTCCCCCGCTCTCAGCGGACCTACGGTCCGCCTGCCGCGTCAGCACAAAGCATAGCTTTGTGCGAGAGCTGGGCGGGGGAGGGAGCAAGTGCTTGATTGGGAAGGCGGCGGCAGTCCCTCCCCTGCGAAGCGGGGGAGGTTAGGAGGGGGCATCGTCAGCCGACGCTTCCCCCATCCTTACCTCCTTCACCCCTCCGACGGCTCCTCCACCCTGCGGCGGGCGAGCGGGTGGTGGTCGTGCATGACCTTCTTCAGCCGTTCCGTCACCACATGGGTGTAGATCTGTGTCGTCGCGATGTCGGCATGCCCCAGCATCTTCTGGACGGAACGCAGATCGGCGCCATGGTCCAGCAGATGGGTGGCGAAGGCGTGGCGCAGAACGTGCGGGCTGACCTTCTCCGGGGCGATGCCGGCGTCGATCGCCAGCTGTTTCAGCAACTGGGCGAAGCGCTGGCGCGTCAGGTGCCCTTCGGCGGAGCTGCGTGACGGGAAGAGGAAGGGGCTGTGCCCGGCCTCGGCACCGGCGGCCGGCGGAATGAAGTGGCCCCGCAAGGGGATGTAGGCCGCCAGTGCCGCCAGCGCCGGGTCTGACAGCGGGACCATGCGTTCCTTGCCGCCCTTGCCGCGCACCAGCAGGCCGCGGCCGTCGCGCATGATGGCGGTCATCGGCAGGCCGACCAGCTCCGAAACGCGCAGGCCGGTGGCATAGAGCACCTCCAGCAGGGCCACCAGCCGCAGCCCCTCCGGCCCTCCGCGCGCCTCGGCGGTGGACAGCATGGCGCCGACCTCCGCCTCCGTCAGGATCTTGGGCAGCGGGCGGCCCTGCTTGGGGCTGTCGAGCGGGGAGGCGGGATCGTCGACCCGCCGGCCCTCCGACAGCAGGAACCGGTAGAACTGCCGCATCGCCGACAGCCGCCGCGCCACCGTCCGCGGCGCGCCATCCTTGCTCTGCACTGCCAGATAGGCGCGCAGATCCTCGGTGCCGGCCGCTTCCAGCGCCACGCTGCGCTGGGCCAGCCAGCGTCCCAGGTCGGTGAGGTCGCGTTCATAGGCCAGCCGCGTGTTCACCGCCGCCCCGCGCTCCGCCGTCAGCATATCGAGAAAGGCGTCCAGATGCGGCGAGGTGGCGAGCGGGCGCGGCTTGCACGGCCGGCCCCGGCGCTTGGCCGGACTCTTGGGGGCGGTCATCGTGGCGACAGGCTTTCCGGGCATGGGTTCATTGCGCGCCCCGTTCGGAAAGGGCGGGATCGGGAGCGGCGGGGCCGGCGATGGGCGCCATGGCTTCGCGGGCGAGGGCGCGGGCGTCCGGCTCCAGCCCGACAGCCTTCAGGTTGGCCGCCACCCGCGCGGTGACGACCGGCGGCCGGCCGGCCGGCCCGGCCTCCCCCAGCAGGAGCAGGGCGGCGACCACCGTCTCGCCCACCCGCCCGCCGGCGGCGGCATCGCCCAGCCGCTGCCACAGCGCCGGATCGACCCCGGCATCGCTGCCGCTGGGCGGCCCGGCGCCGTCGGTGGCCTGCATCCAGGCCTCGTCCGGCACCACCACGCCCGTCGCCTGCAGAAGGGCCAGCTGTCCTGCGATGCGGCTGCGGGCAGGATCGTCGGCGCTGCGCAGCGCCTCCTCCAGCCAGGCGGCCAGCGCGCGCGGATCCTCGGCGCCGCGCCCTGTCGTCACGACCGCCAGCGGCCACAGCCAGGCGGTGTCGGCGCTCCGCCCGCCGCGCAGGGCCAGATCGTGCCAGCGCCGCGCCTGATCGAGACGGCCCTGCGCGTAATAGAGCCGTGCCGCGGCCGGGGCCAACGCCGCGGCGTCCCCGCTCGGCGACACGGTGTCGAGCAGTCCGGCCGCCGCACCGCCGACTGGCCCGGCGCGCAGGCGCGGGTCCACCAGCTCCACCGCCAGGGAGGCCAACGCGAGGCGGCGCTGCCCGTCCATCGCCGCCGCCATCGCCTGATGGACCAGGGCGCGGGTGCGGGCGCCGCGGTCGCGCCGGGCGATGTCCCTGACCCGCAGCAGCTCGTCGCCCGATGGCGGCACCTGGACATAGAGGTCGAGCAGCTGGCGGGCGTCGAGGAACAGGGAGGCCGCCGCCCGTTCCCCGGCTGCGGCGCGGGTGGCGGGATCGGCGGAGGGATTGGTGGCGATGGCGGCCAGGGCCGGCGGGGTGTCCAGCGGCAGCCGGTCGGGCGGAACCCCGATCCGCGCCGTCCGCATGGCGGCCAGCGTCAGCGCCAGTCCTTCGGGGTCGCCGTGCAGGATCAGCGAACGGGCAGGGGGCGCCGCCGCGCCGGCCAGTGCATCGGCCACCATCAGGAACGGATCGGATCGCCGGCCACCGCTCCGCAGGCTCGCCAGCGCTTCGTCCGTGCCGGCGCGGTTGCCGACACGGGCATGGCAGAACAGCGCCAGCCTGGTCCAGTAGGCGGAGGCGAAGCTCTTGCCGCGGGCGAGTGCGCGGGTGCAGTCCAGGCCGCCGCGCACCAGTTCCGCATCGGTCAGCGCCTTCGCCGCCTCCTCGTCCGCCGCCAGCGCCGCGGGCAGCAGGGCTGCCAGATCGGCCGCTCCGGCGGGATCGCCGATGCGCGCCAGCTTCTCGATACGGAGCGCGCCGAAGCGGCGGGGCGGCGGCGCCTCCCCATCGGCCACGGCCGGGGACCCGGCGCTCAGCAGCAGCCGGCGCTCCAGCGCCTTGACGGCGGGGGAGGGCGTATCGACGGGAAGAGCGGCGATCAGCGGCAGAAGCTCCGCCCGGCCGATACCGCGCCAGGGATCGGCACCCAGCCCCTGCAGCCCGCTCAGCGCGCCCGCCCCGTCCGGATCGGGCGCACCCAGCGCCTCGCGCGCGACCGGCGCCGGACGCGCCACCACCGGGGAGACGGGCGGCGGCGGGACGACCGCGGGCGGGTAGGCCGGAACGATGGCGGGGGCAGGGGCGGGGACCGAAGCAGGCGCCTGCGTTCCGGCGTCAGGCGTCAGCCGGACCGGTGGGCCGACGATCTGCGCCGTGGCGGTCCCCATCCAGCCGGCCGCCAGCAGGACGGCCAGCAGCAGAGCCGATGACGGAACGGCCCCGGCCGATGGTCGGGGTTCAGCGCGGGAAGCGCTCATCCGGCAGAACCTTCTCCACCGTCTTCGATGGAGCCGGCAGGTCCCACGAGGCGAGGAAAACCATGCCACCGGCGATCACCAGCAACAGCAGGACGATAAGGATCGAGAGAAACCGGCTCATGGCACCAAGGACGCGTTGTGTCGGAAAACAGCGGATCGGAGCGGAGCTACCATGCCCCGCGGTCGCGGGGCTTGGGACAAGCAATGGCTTTTCTGCTAAAGCATCCGCACCCCGGCCGCGGTGGAACCGGCGACCGGGAGCACCGCCGACGGAGACCCCGTTCGGCGGCGGCGCAGTGTAGCCACAGGTTGGACCGCGGCGCAACCCGCCCACCCGGCTTTTCGGGCCGGCTTTCCGGGAGGGTGCCTGGGTGCGCGCTTGTGCCGGTCAGCTTTCGGCGGGTATGAGTGTTGTCTGTTTCAGCGGTATGACGGCTGTCCCGCTGGATCGGGCGGACAGCGGAGTTGCGGGTACGGGTGGCGGATCAGATGGACGTGATGGGATTGCACAAGGCGACGGCGGCCCTGCTTCCGGAGACGGGGGCCGGTGCGGCGGAGGACAAGGCACCGCTGCTGCCGCGCACCGTGGTGCTGGTCGGCCTGATGGGCGCCGGCAAGAGCGCCATCGGGCGCCGGCTGGCGACACGGCTCCACCTGCCCTTCCGCGACGCCGACACCGAGATCGAGGCCGCGGCCGGCTGCTCCATCGCCGAGATCTTCACCCGCGACGGCGAACCGGTCTTCCGCTCCGTCGAGCGCCGCATCATCACCCGCCTGCTGAAGGACGAGCCGGTGCACATCCTGGCGACCGGCGGCGGCGCCTTCATGGACCCTGAAACCCGCGCGGCCATCCGCCAGTACGGCGTTTCGGTCTGGCTGCACGCCGAACTGGACGTCCTGGTCGCCCGCACCGCGCGGCGCACCCACCGCCCCATCCTGAACCAGGGCGACCCGCGCGCCATCCTGGGCCGGCTGATGGAACAGCGCTATCCCGTCTATGCCGAGGCCGACCTGACCGTGGTCAGCGACGAACGGCCGCCCGACGTGACGGTGGAACTGGTGATCGACGCGCTGGAGGCCCATTTCGGCGTCCAGCTTCCCCACCGCCAGCCGCGCGGCGGCCGGACGGCCAAGGCCGACGCCCCCTGACGGCCGGTCCACACGCCCTTTCCTGAACCTCCAGCTTCGCGGACTGCCCCGATGACCTCCGTCTCCGCCACCACCCCGGCCGCACTCGACACCGTTCGCCTGGAGCTGGGCGCCCGCAGCTACGACATCCTGGTCGGCGACGGCGTGCTGGCCGATGCCGGCGAGCGCATCGCCGCCGTCACCCGCGGCCGGGCGCCCATCGTGGTGACCGACGCCAACGTGGCGCCGCTGCATCTGGACACGCTGAATGCCGCGATGCTGGCGGCGGGAATCGCGCCGCAGCCGGCCATCGTCCTGCCGGCCGGCGAGAAGACCAAGGACTTCGGCCATTTCCAGCAGCTGATGGACGACATCCTGGGCCGCGGGATCGAGCGGTCGACCGTCCTGCTGGCGCTGGGCGGAGGTGTGATCGGCGACATCACCGGCTTCGCCGCCGCGTCCGCCCTGCGCGGCATCGACTTCATCCAGGTGCCGACGACGCTGCTGTCCCAGGTCGACAGCTCGGTCGGCGGCAAGACCGGGATCAACAGCCGCCACGGCAAGAACCTGATCGGCGCCTTCCACCAGCCGCGGCTGGTCATCGCCGACACCGCCACGCTCGACACCCTGCCGCGGCGCGAGGTGCTGGCCGGCTATGCCGAGGTGGTGAAGTATGGCCTGATCCGCCAGCCCGATTTCTTCGCTTGGCTGGAGCAGAACGGCCGGCGGGTGGTGGACGGCGACAGCGACGCCCGGCGCCATGCCGTGACGGTCAGCTGCCGCGCCAAGGCCGATATCGTCGGCGTCGACGAGCGCGAGAGCGGCGACCGGGCGCTGCTGAACCTGGGTCACACTTTCGGCCATGCGCTGGAGGCGGCGACCGGCTTCGGCCAGACCCTGCTGCATGGCGAGGCGGTGGCGATCGGCATGGTGCTGGCCTTCGACCTGTCGGTCCGGCTGGGGCTTTGCCCGGCGGAGGATGCGCGGCGCGCCCGCGCCCATCTGGCCGAAGTCGGGCTGCCGGTGCGCCCGGCCGACATTCCCGGCGTCGCCTGGGACGTGGACGGGCTGGTGCGGTCGATGGCCAAGGACAAGAAGGTGCAGGACGGCCGCATCACCTTCATCCTGGCCGACCGCATCGGCAACGCCTTCACCCGCCGCGACGTCGATGCCGCCGCCGTCCGCGCCGTTCTAGAAGAGGCGGTGGCCCCGGCCTGATGCCCGCACCCCTTTACTCGAACATTTGCGGATAGTCAGTCTTTCGCACAATGGCGGTCCTCGCCGTTGCCCGCCCATACTCCGGCCCAAGGCCGCAGCCGCTCCGCCGCTGCGCAAGACGGGAGGATGGGCGATGAAGACAATGCTTGGACTGTCGGCGGTGCTGCTGTTGGCGGCGGCACCGGCCATGGCTCTGGAAGTGCGCGAGCAGGCGACGATCAAGGCGCCGATCGAGCAGGTGTGGAAACAGATCGCGCCCTTCTGCGCCATTGCCGACTGGCATCCGGCCGTGGAGGGCTGCACCCTGCGCAAGACCGGCGGCACGCAGGAGCGCGACCTCGCCCTGAAGGGTGGCGGCGCCATCCAGGAACGGCTGATGGCCGTCTCCGCCGCCAAGCACCGCCTGCGCTACACGCTGCTGAGCGGACCTCTGCCGGTGAAGAATTACAGCTCCACCATCCGGCTCAGCGCGGTGGATGCCCGCACCACCCACATCACCTGGTCCTCCAGCTTCGAGGCCAGCGGCGCCCCCGACGCGGAGGCGCGCAAGACCATCGCCGGCATCTACACCAGCGGCTTCGAAGGGCTGCGCAAGCGGCTCGATTCCACGCAGTAAAACCGGCGGAAGCGAAAACCAATCCGCAAACATGATGGATATTTAACAATCAGTTCTATTGACTATCAGCGCATCAAGCTGACAGGATCGGTATGCCGCGCTGCGAAATCGCGGTCGAGTGCATCGTTCGTCCACAAAACCTGCAATCACGAGGGAGATGGGACACATGCCGACACGCCGACTGATGCCGGACGTCATCAAGAACCAGGAGTTGACCTGCCTGCCGCCGGGCGCAACCGTGCGCGATGCCGCCACCCTGATGACCGAAAAGCGCATCGCCGCGGTGCTGGTCACCGAAGGGCGGACGCTGAAGGGCATCGTCACCGAACGCGACATGACCACCCGCGTGGTCGCCGCCGGCCTGGACCCCGACACCACGCCGCTGTCGGCCGTCATGACCGCGGACCCCGACACGCTGGAACCCTCGGCCACGGCGCTTACCGCGCTCGACCTGATGGAAAGGCACCATTACCGCCATCTGCCCATCGCGGTGGACGGGGAGGCGGTCGGCATGGTGTCGATCCGCGACCTGTTCGCCGTCGTCCGCGCCCATCTGGAGGACGAGTTGCGCAGCCGCGAAGCCTACATGTTCGGCAGCGGCTATTCGGCGGAGGCCACGCTTGGCTGAGGGGCCGAATTGAAGGGGGGGCTGACCTATAGGTAACGCTGCGTTGCGGCGGGGTCGGGG
>JAFAFA010000126.1 GCA_023423695.1 Pseudomonadota bacterium
TGCTGATCCTGCCGATCGGCGGCGCCGACATGCCGGTGGTCATCTCGATGCTGAACAGCTATTCCGGCTGGGCGGCCTGCGGCATCGGCTTCACCCTGCAGAACAACCTGCTGATCATCACAGGTGCATTGGTCGGCTCCTCGGGCGCGATCCTGTCCTACATCATGTGCAAGGGCATGAATCGCTCGATCTTCAACGTCATCCTCGGCGGCTTCGGCGGCGAGGCGGCGGGTGCCGCCGGTGCGGCCAAGGGTCCTCAGGGTTCGGTCAAGGCCGGCTCGGCCGAAGACGCCGCCTACATCATGAAGAACGCCCAGTCGGTCATCATCGTCCCCGGCTACGGCATGGCGGTGGCCCAGGCGCAGCATGCCCTGCGCGAAATGGCCGACGCGCTGAAGCACGAAGGCGTGGACGTGAAGTACGCCATCCACCCGGTGGCGGGCCGCATGCCCGGTCACATGAACGTGCTGCTGGCCGAGGCCAACGTGCCGTATGACGAGGTGTTCGAGCTGGAGGACATCAACCGCGACTTCGGCACCGCGGATGTGGCCTTCGTCATCGGCGCCAACGACGTCACCAACCCGGCGGCCAAGACCGATCCGACGTCGCCGATCTACGGCATGCCGATCCTGGACGTGGAGAAGGCCAAGACGGTGTTCTTCATCAAGCGCGGCATGGCGGCGGGTTATGCCGGCGTGGAGAACGAGCTGTTCTTCCGCCCCAACACCATGATGCTGTTCGGCGACGCCAAGAAGGTCACCGAAGAGGTGGTGAAGGCGATGGAAGCCTGATCGGCATCCGTCTGTGGTTGACCATGAAGGGCGCGGGGGCGAAGCTTCCCGCGCCCTTTTCTTTGGGCCGATAAAATACAGGAGAGGATGCGGAAACCATGGCCGCCTACATCATCGCCGACGTGCGCGTGACCGACCCGGTCGCCTATGAGGTCTACAAATCGCTGACCCCCGATGCGATCGCCAGGAACGGCGGGCGCTTCCTCAGCCGCGGCGGCGAGTCGGCGGTGCTGGAGGGCGATTGGCAACCCAACCGCATCGTCATCCTGGAATTTCCCGATATGGCGACGGCCAAGGCGTTCTACGACAGTCCGGAATACCGCAAGGCGCGCGAGGCCCGGCGCGATGCCGCCGACTTCAAGATGATCGTGGTGGAGGGGCTGTAAAGCGCCGGGGATCGCCGCCGCCGTTGGTTTCGGCCATACAGCGCGGCGGCGGTCTGGCGATGGCCCGCCAAGTTTTCCGGCGGGCCCGGATGCGCAAATAACATCATTTTCTTGTGATATTGTGAATTCCCGTGCGCTGCCGTGTGAAAATCACTCTTCCTCTAACGCGCAATCGTGCTAAATAGCGTCGGAACCCCAGTCGAGGATGATCCGATGCTCCGCCTGACCCGCCGCTCCACCCTTGCCGCCCTGGTCGCCCTCGCGTCGGCTGCCGCTTCGGCGGTCGCCGTCATGCCCGGCACCGCGCGTGCCGCCGACCCGGTGAAGCTGGAGATTGGCTACATCCCGATCCTGGCCGCGTCGCCGCTGTTCATCGTCGACGGGCAGGGCTGGGCCAAGGAGGCGGGGATCGAGCTGAAGCTGACCCGCTTCGAATCCGGCCCGCACGCGATCCAGGCGATGGCCGCCGGCCAGATCGACCTGCTCTATGCCGGCGTCGCCCCGGTGCTGGTCGCCCGCACCAAGGGCGCCGACATCTCCGTCGTCGCCAACTCGGCGGTGGAGGAGATGGTGGTGGCGGCCCGCGGTCCCTTCGCCAAGGCGGTGGGCGCCAACCCGACCGCCGAATCCTTCAAGAAGTTCGCCGCCGACACCGGCCGCAAGCCGAAGATCGGCACCCAGCCGCCCGGCTCGGTTCCCGACACCGTGCTGAAGCACTGGCTGTTCAAGGTGGTGAAGGTCGATCCGGCCGATGTCGAGCTGGTGCCGATGGGCATCGAGAAGACGCAGCAGGCCCTGCTGGCCGGCGCGCTCGACGCCGCCACCATCCGCGAGCCGACGGTGACCGTCACCCAGCAGATGGACCCGAACGTCGCCCTGCTCGCCACCGGCGCCCAGATGTTCCCCGATCAGCCCGGCACCGTGGTCGCCGCCCGTGCGGAGGTGCTGAAGAAGAACCCCGACGCCATCAAGGCGCTGGTCAAGGCCCATATCCGCGCCGTCGATCTGATCGCCAAGGACCCGGCCGCGTCGGCGAAGCTGGTGAACAACTATCTCGGCAAGGGCCTGATGGAGCCGGCGACGCTGGAAGCGGCCTTCAAGGGCCCGGGTTCCAAGTTCGTCGCCGATCCGCACAAGGTCGTGCCGGCGGTGGAGAAGATGATGGCCTTCACCAAGGAGATCGGGTCGGCCAGCGAGACCATCCCGGTGGCCGAGGCCTTCGATTTCAGCTTCTACGACGCCGTCGCCAAGTAAGCCGGCGCGGTGAGGGATATCGGAAAGCCGATGAAGACCTATAACAAGATCGCCCTGTCGGCGCTGGGCGTCGTCGTCTTCCTGCTGGCGTGGGAAGCGGTGGCGCGCAGCGGCGTGGTGCCGGCCCGGCTGCTGCCGTCGCCGAGCGCCGTGCCCGCCGCCTTCCTGACCGAGTTCAAGAGCGGCATCTGGCAGGCGATGGTGATGGCCAGCCTGTCGCATTATCTGGTCGGGCTGTCGCTGGGCACCTTCCTCGGCGTGTCCTTCGGGACGGCGGCGGCGCTGTGGGGCAAGTGGGACGCCCTCCAGGCCTGGGTCGTGCGCATGCTGCGCCCGATCCCGGCCATCGCCTGGATCCCCTTCGCCATCATCTGGTTCGGCGTGAGCGAGGCGGCGGCGTCCTTCCTGATCGCGCTGACGGTGTTCTGGATCAACTATTACGCCAGCTACGCCGCGGTGCGCGGGGTGGACAAGGACCTGATCGAGCTGGGCTATGCCTTCGGCCAGGGCGGTCTGATCCCGCGCCTGTTCAAGATCATCCTGCCGGGAGCGCTTCCGGGCATCCTGTCGGGCCTGCGCGCCGGGCTGGGGCAGGGCTGGATGACGGTGGTCGCGGCGGAGCTGTTCGGCATCTCCGGCCTCGGCATGCGGATGATGGAGGCGTCGGGCCTGCTGGCGACCCACATCGTCGTGCTCTACATGGTCACCATCGCGCTGCTCTACGGCGTCTCGGATTTCCTGTTCATGCAAGTTCAGTCGCGGGTGCTCTCATGGCAGCGGTGACCCTCTCGAAGACCGCCGCTGCGTCGGTGATCGACCTGGAAGACGTGTCGATCGGCTACGGCAAGGACGCGCCGCCGGTTCTGGTCGACGTCAACCTGTCGGTCGAGCGCGGCAGCTTCGTCGCCATCGTCGGTCCGTCGGGCGTCGGCAAGTCCACGCTTCTGCGCGTCGTCGCCGGGTTGCACACCGCCCGCAGCGGCGGCGTCACCATCCACCAGGACAAGCGTCCCGGCCACCGCCCGGTCGGGCTGGTGTTCCAGGATTCCCGCCTGCTGCCCTGGCGCCGGGTGATCCGCAATGTGGAGTTCGGGCTGGAGGGCCTGCCGGTCGACCGCGACGAGCGCCGCCAACGGGCGGAGGCGGCGCTGAAGCTGGTCCGGCTCGACGGCTATGCCCGCCGCTGGCCTTACGAGCTGTCGGGCGGCCAGCGCCAGCGCATCGGCATCGCCCGCGCCATGGCGGTGGACCCGGACATCCTGCTGATGGACGAGCCCTTCGGCGCGCTGGACGCCATCACCCGCCACAACCTGCAGGACGAGCTGCGCCGCATCCACCAGGAAACCGGCAAGACCGTGCTGTTCGTCACCCACGACTTGGAAGAGGCGGTGCATCTGGCCGACCGCATCATCGTGCTGGGCGGCACCCCGGCGCGGGTGGTGCGCGACGTGCGCAACAGCGCCGGCCGCGACGGTTCGGTGTTCCGCGATCAGGTGGAGCAGCTGCGGTCGGAGATCGCCGACAATTATAGCATCTGATCGGAAAAGCCGGCGTACATCCCCGCCCATGCCTCGCAGGGGCGTTCGCCGCCCCCCGGCCTTGCGGTCATAGCTCCATCGCACAGTTCCGTGCGCGAACGGTCTCTGGCAGCCTGAACTTCGGCATGATGTTTGCTGCGTTGCGGCAAACCGGCTGCGAGGGGCTGTGTCATGGGACCGCACCGACCGACCATTGGGCAGACTGCCGGCCAGCTTGGCGGAGGCCGCACAGGACCTGTGCAACACAACATCCTGGCCGCCGCCGCCTGCGGGGTGTCGGGCTTCATCGCCGCGCAGGGCGGCTGTCCCGACCGGGTGTTCCACCGCGCGGGCGTGGAGGAGCGGGCGCTCGGCCAGCCGACGGTGGCGCTCGACCTCCGCGCCTATGTGGCGATGATGGAGGTGGCGGCGGCGGAAACCGGCAACGACAATTTCGGCCTGATGTTCGGCCGCCAGTTCCAGCCGGAGATGCTGGGGCTGATCGGCTCCATCGCGCTGGCCGCCCCGACGCTGGGCGCGGCGCTGGACCATCTCGCCCGGCTGTTCCCCTTCCATCAGCAGGCGACCGAGACCCGCTTCGTCCGCGAGGGCGAGCTGCTACGGCTCGAATACCGCATCCTCGACGGCTGCATCGTCGAGCGGCGGCAGGACGCCGAACTGACCATGGGCATGTTCGCCAATGTGGTGCGCGCCTGCCTCGGCCCGCACTGGATGCCGGAGGAGGTGCATTTCGAGCATCCGAAGCCGGAGGGCTGGCGCCAGCACGAGGCGCTGTTCGACGCACCCGCCCATTTCGGCCAGCCCACCAACGCCATCCTGCTGCGCGACCGCCATCTCGACCGCCGCATGCCCGGCGGCGACATGGCGCGGCTGACCGGGCTGTGCGGGACGCTGATCGACATCGCCCGCGGCACCGGCACGCCGCCGCTGCTCGACCGCGTGAAGGCGGAGGTGCGGGCGCAGCTGCCGGAGGGCCCGCCCTATGTCGTGGACATCGCCGACCGGCTGGGCGTCGCCCGCTGGACCCTGCAGCGCCGGCTGGCCGACGAGGGGCTGAGCTTCTCCGATCTGGTGGAAGGGGTGCGGCGCGATCTCGCCGCCGTCTACATCCGCCAGCGCCATGTGCCCATCGCCGATATCGGCGCGCTGCTGGGCTATTCGGAGACCAGCGCCTTCAGCCGGGCCTTCAGCCGATGGTTCGGCCTGTCGCCGGCGAGGATGCGCGAGGGGCAGGGCTGACCGGACCCGCCGGCCTCGGCACCCTGGCCCGTGCCGATGGCGGACGCGATCCGGCTGTCATAAGATCGGCGCCAGGACATTTCCCAAGCGGAACAGACCCTGGGCGGGACAGGCCGGATATGGCGCGCACATCGACGAACCTTCACCGCTTCTGGCGTGACCCGGCGCTCCCGCATCTGGAGGCGCGGAGCATCGAGGACGGGCACGGGGTCTGTTATGGCTGGCACAGCCACCCGACCTTCTCCATCGGGCTGGTGACCGGCGGGGCCAGCGAATTCCGCATCGGCAGCGACTGCCACCGCGTTTCCGCCGGCACCATCGTGCTGATGAACCCGGAGGAGGCGCATGTCTGCAACCCGCTCGGCGGGCAGTTCTGGTCCTACAGCATGCTGTATGCCGACGCGGCATGGCTGGCGGCGGTGGAGGGGGAGGAGCGGTTCCGGCCCTTCGCCCCGGCGGTGAGCCGCGACCCGGATTTGGCCGACCGGCTAGGATGTCTGTTCGGGCTGCTGTTCGATCCGGCCACCGGCAGCGCCGGGACCGAGGAGGCGGTGCGGTCCTTCTTCACCGGTCTGCGGCGGGCGCTTGGCGGAACGCCGGTCGATGGGGCGGACGGCGGGGAACATGCGGCGCTGGAACGGGCAGCCGACTTCATCTCCGCCCATTGCACGCAGCCCTTGCGGCTGGCCGACATCGCCGTGGTTTGCGGATTGTCGCCGTCCTATCTGGTGCGGTCCTTCAAGGCGCGCTACGGGCTGACCCCGCACGCCTACCAGATCAACCGCCGCATCCAGTTCGGCAAGCGCGAGCTGCAGCGCGGCCGGCCGATCGTGGAGGTCGCGCTGGACGCCGGCTTCGCCGACCAGGCCCATTTCCAGCGCGCCTTCAAGCGGCATGTCGCCGCCACCCCGGGCCAGTACATGCGCCGGGGCTGACGGGATCAGGCGGCGAAGCCGATATGGACGGCGCTCGCCGCGAGCAGGGCGGCCATGGCGCGGTTGAACAGCCGCATCCGCCGCCCGTCCGCCAGCAGATGGCGCAGCCGGGCGCCGGCATAGGCCCAACTGCCGACGGACAGGTAGCAGATGAGGAAATACAGCGCGGCGAAGATCCAGAGCCGGGCCGGATCGTCTCCCGCATAGGCGCCGACCCCGGCAAGCGCGGCAATCCAGGCTTTCGGGTTCAGCCACTGCATGGCGGCCCCCTGCAGCAGGGAGGGGGCGGGCGGCTGTTCTCCCGCCTCCACCCTGCCGTCGCTCCGCCACAGCGCCCACCCCATCCACAGCAGGAAGGCCATGCCCGCCCAGCGGGTGAGCGTGACGGCGGCAGGCCAACCGTGCAGCAGCTCCGCAAGCCCAAGCCCGGCCAACAGCAGCAGCAGGACGAAGCCCAGTGTGGCCCCGGCGACATGAGGCAGGGTGGCGCGCAGGCCGTGGGCCACCCCGCTGGACAGAGCCACCACGTTGACAGGGCCGGGAGAGATCGACGCGGCCAGCGCAAAGCCGGCCATCGACAGGTAGAGCGTCATCATCGTCCCGCCCTATTTCAGCAGCGGCAGGGAGCCGGTCAGCGAGCGGACGAGAGCCGCCGGTCCGTGCAGGCAGAGGCCGAGATAGCGCAGTTCCTCCTGCCGGGTGGCGGCGAGGCGACGGCTGTAGTCGTCGTAGCTTTTGGCGCGCTGGGCGATGTCGGTCATGCCGATCACGCGGAGCCCTTCGGCTTCCCGTTCCGCCACCTGCCGGCGCAGGGCGCGCAGCCCGTCGGCATCGGAAACCAGGATCGGCATCACGATTGTGGTGATGCCGGGATGGCCGATGCCGTCGGCATCGTTCAGGTCGCAACCCACCAGTTCGGGCCGCTCTTTCCCCAGCGTCATCGACAGGGCGGCGGCGGTGTTGGCGATCAGCCCCGGTGGCAGGGCGCGGTCGATGATGAAGGCGCAGCGTGTCACGTCCGGCTTTCCTCTGTTGGACGAAGGTCAGGCCGGTGGACTGTCGCGGGTGGGGCGGGGGCCGGTATTGAAGGAAATTACCCCCGGCTGGGGAGAGACCGGCCGTTCAGATGCCGACTTCCACCGCCGCGTTGACGACGTAGATCTGCTCGCTGCGGTCGTTCTTGTCCGCCAGGAAGATGCCGCTCGGCGCCAGCATGCCGCCGCTGGTGACATGGATGCTGACCGCCCCATAGGGGAAGACGGCCTTCACCGCCTCGTGGTCCAGCCGGTCGGCATCGGCCGGCACGGCAAGGTGGACACGCACCTGCATCCTGCCGGTGTCGCCATCCACCAGGGCGCGCATGCCGGGCATCGAGTTGCGCTCTATGGCGTTGCGCACGGCACGGACGGCGGCCTTGGTCACGTCCTGGCCATGCAGGTCCACCCCCATGCCGAGTTCCACGAACATCACCTGCTTCATCGCGTCGGGCTTTCCTGTCGGTATCGGTCGGTGGGGATGATGGCGCGCGGGCGTGGGGAGGGCCAGGGGGTGGGGGAGGGATTTTCGGGGGGTGGAAGTGGTGGGCGCCCCCCTCACTCCATCGGCAGCCCCACGTAATTCTCCGCCAACGCCGTCATCGCGGCGCGGGAGTGGACGAGATAGTCCAGCTCCGCCAGATGCAGGCGCCGCTCAAAGGGCGACTCGTGTTCGTTCCGGTGCAGCATGGTGGTCATGTACCAGGAGAAGCGCTCCGCCTTCCAGATGCGGCGCAGGCAGACGGCGCTGTAGCGCTCCAGCCCCTCGGTGCTGCCGGACTTGTAGTAGGCGGTCAGGGCGCGGGACAGGACGAGCACGTCGGCGACCGCCAGGTTCAGGCCCTTGGCGCCGGTGGGCGGCACGATGTGGGCGGCGTCGCCGGCGATGAACAGGCGGCCGTGCTGCATCGGATCGCAGACGAAACTGCGCATGGCGATGATGCCCTTCTGGAAGATCGGCCCCTCCTTCAGGGTCCAGCCGCTGTCGTCCTCCAGCCGGCGGTGCAGTTCGGACCAGATGCGGTCGTCGGACCAGTTGGCGATGTCATCCTTCGGATCGACCTGGATGTAGAGCCGCTGCACCTCGGGCGAGCGGGTGCTGAGCAGGGCGAAGCCGCGCTCGTGGTTGGCGTAGATCAGTTCGGGATGCGACGGCGGCGCCTCGGTCAGGATGCCGAGCCAGCCGAAGGGATAGATCATCTGGTATTCGGTGCGCGTGGCGGCGGGGATCGCCTGCCGGCTCGGCCCGTGGAAGCCGTCGCAGCCGGCGACGAAGTCGCAGCGCAGCTCCTCCACCGGGGTGTCGGGGCCGCGGCGGAACTGCACGCGCGGCGCCTTGCCGTCGAGGTCGAGGAACTGCACGTCGGACACGCCGAACAGGATGCTGCCGCCATCCTTCAGCCGGGCGGCGACGAGGTCGCGGATCACCTCGTGCTGGGCATAGACGGTGACATGCTTGCCGCCGGTCAGCTCCGCCATGTCGATGTGGTGGCTCCGGCGGTCGAAGCGCAGGGTGATGCCGGAGTGGAAATGGCCTTCCCGCATCATGCGGCCGCCCAGGCCCATCCCGTTCATCAGGTCGACCACCCACTGCTCCAGCACGCCGGCGCGGATGGTGCCCTCGATCTCCTCGCGGCTGCGATGTTCCAGGATCACCGACTCGATGCCCTGGCGGTGCAGCAGATGGGACAGGAACAGGCCGGCCGGGCCGGCCCCGACGATGGCGACCTGCGTGCGGGTCGATCCGGTGGTTTTCATGTCTCTCGCCCTCTTCGGGAAACCCGGTCCGGCGCGTTTCGGCCGATTGTTGTTCTCACCAATTGTTTGTCTTCATGCTATTCCCGGAGGCGGAGGGCCGGACATAGACGAACCGGCGAAAGGCTTGTACTTTTCATCGTCAGGCCGCCGGAGTCCGTGCGATGTCCGCCCAGCATGCCCACAGCGCCGAACCCATTCCCCGCTATTGGCTCTATGGCGAGCCGCCAGCCGTCCCGGAGCTGCGCTTCGTCCATATCGAGACGATCCCGGAGCGGATGCGCTTGTACAATTGGCAGGTCCGCCCCCACCGCCACGACGGGCTTAGCCACGCGCTGCTGGTCACCGGCGGCGGCGGGCGGCTGACTGCCGACGGGGTGGACAGCGCCTTCCGCGCCCCCGCACTCATCGTCGTGCCGGCGCAGGTGGTGCATGGCTTCCGCTTCGACCCCGGCACCGATGGCCATGTGCTGACCATGTCGGAAGGCTTCCTGGCTGGCGTGCTTGCCGCCGCGCCGGAGGCGGAACTGCGCGACACCCAGCCCCTGCCGCTGGCCTGGGATTTGGCCGAGGGATCGGACGAGGCGGCGGCGCTGTCCCATGGCTTCGCCGCCATCCGGCGGGAGTTCCGCGCCCATCATGTCGGCCGGGCCAGCGCGATTGCCGCCCATGTGATGCTGCTGCTGGTCGCCGTGGCGCGGCTGAGGGCCGGCCGGCGCGACGATGGGGCCCGCGACGGGCAGGGGCAATCCCCCGATGTCCGGCTGCTCGCCCGGCTGCGGCCGATGATCGACGAGCGGTTCAACCGGCATTGGCCGGTGGAGCGCTATGCCGCGGCGCTGGGGGTAACGCCGGGTCGGCTGAACGCCGCCTGCCGCCGCGTCACCGGCCTGTCGACCCTGCAGCTTGTCCATGCCCGGCTGATGCTGGAGGCCCGGCGCTCGCTGATCTACACCAGCCATGGGATGGCGGAGATCGGCTATGCCCTGGGCTTCGAGGACCCGGCCTATTTCTCCCGCTTCTTCGCCAAGCGCGAGGGGCGGTCGCCGCAGGCCTTCCGGCGGGCGCACGCCAAGCACGGGCACGAGGCCAACGGCGCAGCGGGAGGCAGCCTTGACGGCAACGGCCTTGACCGGACCGGGGGCGTCTCACCACAGTGGCATCCTGTGGATGTGGCGGGGCGGTTGGGCACGCTCGGCGGGAAGGAATAATGGCGATGGACAACCTGGACGTGACGATGCGGGAGGCGGCGGAGTCGGTCGAGCAGTCGCTGTGGCGCCGCCTGCGTGCCGATGCCGCCCGCGTCGCGGAGGAGGAAAGCGGCCTCGCTCCCTTCCTGTACGACGCGGTGCTGGCGCGCGACGGCTTCGGCCCGGCGCTGGCGGCGCTGCTGGTGCGCAAGCTGGCCGACCGCGCCATGCCGGAGGATCGGCTGGCCGCCGTGGTGCGCGACGCCATGGAGTCCGATCCGGCCATCGTCGATGCCGCCGCCGCCGACCTCGCCGCGATCCTGGCGCGCGACCCGGCCGCCGACGGCTGCCTGACGCCCTTCCTCTATTTCAAGGGCTTCCACGCCCTGCAATGGCACCGCATCGCCAACTGGCTGTGGAAGCGGCAGCGCCACGACCTCGCGCATTTCCTGCAGAGCCGCGTGTCGGAGGCCTTCGCCGTCGACATCCACCCCGCGGTTCCGGTCGGGCGCGGCGTCTTCATCGACCACGGCACCGGCGTCGTGATCGGCGAGACCGCGGTGATCGGCAACGACGTGTCGATCCTGCAGAACGTCACGCTGGGCGGCACCGGCAAGGAGCATGGCGACCGCCACCCCAAGGTCCGCGACGGCGTGCTGCTGTCGGCCGGGGCCAAGGTGCTGGGCAACATCACCATCGGCGCCCATGCCAAGGTCGGCGCCGGCAGCGTCGTGCTGAAGGACGTCCCCGGCTGCGCCACCGTGGCCGGCGTGCCCGCCAAGGTCGTCGGCTGGTGCCGCGACGAGCCGGCGCCCGCGCTCACCATGGACCAGAGCCTGCAGCAGGGCGATTACAGCATCTGACCGCCTTGCGCTGTCCCTCCGCTGTCACCGGAAATCCGTGATTCGGGTGACTACATAGGAGGCGGCCGTGGAGTCCGCGCGGGGGCAGGGCGTGAGGGTTTTGAAGGTGCTGCTGGCATTTCTGTTGACGCTGGTCCTGCTGCTCGCCGGGCCGGCCTTTCTCATTGCGTCCGGAACCGTGCCGATGGCCGTCGACTGGAGCCGCATCGACCGCAGCCCGGTGGGCCTTGCCCCCGACGCGGCGACGACGCCGGAGGCGGTGGTGCAGGTCTATGCCGCGCGCGTGCTGTCCTGGCGGGGTGCCTTCGGCGTGCATCCCTGGTTCGCCGTGAAGCCGGCCGGCGCGCGCAGTTACACCGTCTATGAGGTGATCGGCTGGCGCGCCTACCGCGGCCTGCCGGTGGTGGCCGTCAGCAACCGCGACCCCGATGGCCGCTGGTTCGGTGCCCAGCCCGCCCTGCTGGGGGAATTGCGCGGTGCCGCCGCCGAGTCCGCGATCCCCAAGATCGCCGCTGCCGCCGCCAGCTACCCCTTTGCCGGCGAGTACCGGGTCTGGCCTGGCCCCAACAGCAACACCTTCGCCGCCTGGGTCGCCCGCGCCGTGCCGGAACTGCGGCTCGACCTGCCGTCCACCGCGCTGGGCAAGGATTATCTGGGCCGCGGCCTGTTCGCGCGGGCGCCGAGCGGCACCGGCTGGCAGATCAGCCTGTTCGGCGTCGCCGGCCTGCTGCTGGCGCTCGAGGAGGGGCTGGAGATCAACCTGCTGGGCCTGACCATCGGCATCGACCCGCTGGACCTTGCAGTGAAACTGCCGGGACTTGGCCGTATCGGATGGTTCGATTCCGGATCGGCTTGAAGAAGGCAAAGTAAAAATCGTCCAGTCGGGAAGCATATGGCCAGCCGGTTGCCCCGCCCCGTCGGTATTTCCCATGAGGCGATGGAGGCGATGATGGCAAGCCGGGTCGTGGGACGCCCTTTGCCCCGGTTCCACGAGCCGACCGTCACAGCACGGCAAGCTCGTGGAACCAGCGCTTGAACGTCTCGGTGATGTCGTCGGCCGGGGTGTTCGGCTTTTGCAAGCTGGCACGGGCGTCGCGCGGCGCCATGCCGAAGGCGGCGCGGAAGGCGCGGCTGAATGCCGTCTCGGAACTGAAGCCCCAACGGTGGGCGATGTCGGCGACGCGATGATGTCGCGCCGACAGGAGATCGGCGAGGCTGCGGGTGAGCCGGCGCTGGAGAATGTAGCCGGCGACGCCGCCCATGGGTTCGAACATCCGGTAGAGCGTCGGGCGAGACAACCCGAAGGCTTGGACGATCTCGGCGGCGCCGAACTGCGGATCGGCGAGCCGGGAGTCGATGTAGCGCTTGATGGCGCTCATCCGCGACGCCTGGATTTCCGGGCGGACGAGGTCGAGAGCATCGACCGTCGGTCCCAGGCAGCCGGCGACGAAAGCGGCGATGCCATGCGCCACGGTCAGCGCCTCCCGTCCCGACAGGCTTCCCGCCACGCGGTAAAGCGAACGGATATGCCCGGCCAGAACCGCCCCGATGCCGCTCTGGCCGCACAGCACTAGCCCGTGCAGCCCGTCAGGTTCCGTCACCAGTGGCGCCAGCATCTCGCGCGGCAGACACAGAGTGATGCAGTCGACATCACGGTCGACGGTATGGACGGTCTGCGCCAGATCCAGGATGCAGACATCGCCGGTGGCGACCGCCACTTTGCGCACACCCATCTCGCCCCGTGAGTTTCCCTGGTTCTGCAGCTGAACCAGATAATGGTCGATGCCGCTGCGGGCGATGACCTGGGGGGTCCGCTTGAACGTCTGGGTAACCGTGGTGCAGCGGCCGAGCAGCAAGCTGCCCAGATGGTAGGTTTCCAGCATGCCGTGGAAGTCGTCGACGGCCTTGCTCTCGGGAACGCAGATCTCGAAGATCGGCGAGAACTGCTCGCGCCACAGCCAGAACGCCTGTTCCGGTTCCATCTGCGTGCTGTCGAAGCGAAGAACGGGCGAGGCACCCCCCGCGGTGCCGGTCATGTCAGCGCACCCTCCAAACTCTTGCGATAGCACGGCCATTGCGTCGCAACCCTGTCGAGCCGGCGCCGCGAACAGGTGAAACCAGCGGACAAGAGTGCGGGAGGCGATGGAGCAAGGTCAATAGAGCGACCACATCCATTGCTGCAACAGGTGGTCGGCGGCACCGGCATCCCCCGGCGCCAGCAGGCGGCGCATCCCTTCGGCCACGTCGCGCGCCTCGCCGGGGGTCAGGCCGTAGGCCGCGCGGAAGGCCCGGCCGAACGCAGCCTCCGACCCGAATCCCCAATGCAACGCGATGTCGATCACCCTCGTCCGCCCTGGGGGCGGCGTCACCAGATCGGCGAACGCCCGCGCCAGCCGCCGCCCCCGGATATGGGCGGCGACACCGCCCAGCGGTTCGAACAGGCGGTAGAGGCGGGAGCGCGACAGGCCGAAGGTCCGGCAGAGGAGATCGCCGTCCAGCTCCGGGTCCTCCAGCCGTTCATCGATGAATCGGCGGATCCGTCCCAGAATCGCCGCGTTCACGTCGGCGAGCGTCGGATGGTGGGCGTCGAGCGCCGAGCCAAGACAGGCGGCGACCAGTCCTGCCGTTCCTCCGGCGACCGCCTGGGCTTCCCCTGCCGTCATGGCGGGAAGCTGGCGGTAGAGCGTCGACAGATGATCTCCCAGCAACGAGGCCGCCGCCGATCCCCTCGGCAGGATCAGGCCATGCAGGGCGTCCGGCGCCTTCACCAGCGGGTCCAGGCTGTCACGCGGAATGACGATGGTGATGTTGCGGAAATCGCTGGCGCGGGTGGACAGCGGCCGGGCGAGATCGAGCACGCAGACGTCGCCGGCCTGCATCTCCACCTCCTGCCCGCCAACCGACCCGACGTAGCCGCCCTCCAGATATATCTGGACCAGATAATGCTCGATGGGAGTGCGGGCGATGGTGGCGCCGCTGCGCTGGAAGCGCACCGCGGACCCGGCCGTCTCGGACAGCAGCAGCCCTCCCAGATGATATGTGGTCATCGACCCGGAGAATGTCCCCGCATCGTCCTGATCGGCCATCTCCACATCGAAGACGATGGACAGGATGTTTCGCCATTGCTCGAAACAGGCCTCGCCGGAAAGCGCACCCTTGTTGAAGACCAGCATAGGAAGCCCGGAGGTGATCTGTGCCATCGATCCCTTCATTGGCGCCTGCGCTTTCCTCACTCTTACGAGAAAGCGAACGCTCACTGCTACCATTTTCTTCTGTACGGATCAACGTTCGTACAGGCGGCAGTCACATCGTTGTTTGCGATGGACAGCTTTTGGTTGGCAGCTTGGCGACCAGGCATAAGGTGACGGGCTTCCGTATTGCGCCGTCTGGATCGGACACGCCACGAGTCCTTCAGTCGCCTCAATCTGGGATTGTGGATCCTCTCCACTGTTTTCAGCGCGCCGCTGCCCCCCGTACACAAAGGGGGGCGACTTGCGAATGAGACAATTTGTCAGGTTTTTGAGACGGAGCGACGGGTGGAAGGAGCGGACGTTCCGCTAACCTGCGGCAGGGTCTCCACCGGCGATGCTGGCGGGGTGTGTCTGCCATAGGTCATCACAGGGTCCGGTGCGATGGAAAAGCGACAGTTCACCAAGGCAAGTCTGAAGGCCGCCGGGCGGATGATCGGGCATAGCGGGCTGGCCCTGGCCCTGCTGAACGGGACCGCGCTGTCTCCCGTCCCGCCCGCAATGGCCGGCGAAACCCTGCCGGTGGGCGGGCACTTCACCGCCGGAACCGGGCGGATCGAAGGCAGGCCGGACACGGTGCGGATCGAGCAGACCTCGCGCACCGGAATCGTCGAATGGCAGGGCTTCTCCGTCGGGCCCGGAAAATCCGTGCATGTGGACAATGGGACCGGCGCGACGCTGAACCGCGTGACCGGCCCGCTGCCGTCGCGCATCGACGGCGCGTTGACGGCCACCGGATCGGTCTATCTGGTCAACCGCGCCGGCATCGTCGTCGGAAAGGAAGGGCGGGTCGACACCGGCGGCAGCTTCTTCGCGTCCACCCACGACATCCCCGACGCCGCCTTCGCCACGCAGGGCGACCGGACCTTCGCCGGAGAGTCGAAGGCGGCGGTCGTCAATGTGGGGACCATCACCTCGCGGAGCGGGGACGTGGCGCTGATCGCCCGCTCCGTCCGCAACGAGGGCCGCATCGCTGCGCCGAACGGCACCGCAGCGCTTCTGGCCGGCTATGAAGTGCTGGCGAAGGAAACCGCCGACGGCGACGGGCGCTTCGCCGTCCGCGTCGGCGGCGCCGACACCGAAGCGGTCAATGCCGGCACCATCCACGCAGCCAACGCCGAGATGCGGGCCAATGGCGGGCATCTCTACGCGCTGGCCGGCAACACCGGCGGCGTGGTCAAGGCGACAGGAGTCGCCCGCAAGGACGGGCGCATCTTCCTGACGGCAGGCGACGGCGGATCGGTGACGGTCGAGGCGCCGGTGTCGGCCGAACGTCGCGGCGATGACGCCGTTCAAGCAGCTGCCCACGCAGCAGCCGGGACAGGCAAGGGCGAGCGGCCGAAATCGGTACGGGCCAAGGCGGAGGGGGAGAGGGCCGATGCGGGGCCGAAGAACGGCCCGCGCGCGCCGCAGCCGCCGCGCCGGCCGGGGCAGTCGCCAGAACGGTCGGGTGGCGACATCCGCATGTCCGGCGGAACGGTGACGGTCGGCGCGGCGGTCAACGCCGCCGGGCGGAACGGTGGCGCGGGCGGAACGCTGGTGGCGACTGGCGGCGCCGTGGTGCTGACCGGTAAGGCGGCGCTCGACGTCTCCGGTGCGTCTGGCGGTACGCTGCTGGTCGGCGGCGACTATCAGGGCGGCGGCAACCCGGCGACCCGCAGCCTGGCGGAAAGCGTTGCGACCGCCCGCAGCGTCACGGTGGCGGAGGGGGCGCGCCTGTCCGCCGACGGCACCGCTGGGCGGGGCGGGCGCATCGTCGTGTGGTCCGACGGCGACACCCGCTTCGCCGGTGCCGTTTCGGCGCGCGGCACCGCCGGCGGCGGCGATGCCGAGGTGTCGGGCAAGGCGCGACTGGCCTTCACGGGGACGGCGGATCTGTCCGGCGGCACCGGCGGCTTCGGCACGCTGCTGCTCGATCCCTACAATCTGACGATTGCCGACGCGGCGGATGCCGGCCTGTCCGGCTTCGCCGCCAACGCCGACGACAGTGTCCTGAACACCGGCACGCTGGCCGCCGCGCTGGCGACCGCCAACGTCGTGGTGACGACGGGCAGCAGCGGCACCCAGGCGGGGGACATCACGGTGGCCGCACCCGTGACCTGGAACTCCGGCTCGACGCTGATGCTGTCGGCTGCCCGCGACGTGGTGATGAACGCCTCGCTGACCGGCGGCACCGGGGCCAAGGCGATCCTGCGGGCCGACAGCGCTGGCACCGGCACCGGCACCGTGCGCGTCGCCGAGGGCGTGACGGCGATGGCGACCGGCGGCGTCTCGGTCTTCTACAACCCGACCTCCTACACTGTGCCGTCGGGCTATTCCGCGCTGGCCGGGACCGGGACGGCGGTGACTGCCTACATGCTGGTCAACTCGGTGGAGAATCTTCAGGCGGTCGGCGGCAACCTGTCGGGCGCCTACGCTCTGGGGCGGGACATCGACGCCGGCGCCACCTTCCTGTGGAACCAGGGGGCTGGGTTCAACCCGCTGGGCAGCGCCGCCACCCCCTTCACCGGACTGTTCGACGGCCAGGACCACAGCGTCACCGGGCTGGTCATCAACCGCCCGCAAAGCGACGATGTCGGGCTGTTCGGCGTCGTCGGCGCCGGGGGCGTCGTGCGTGACGTGCGCCTGCTCGGCGGCAGAGTGGTGGGGGCCAACCGGGTCGGCGCGCTGGCCGGCACCAGCGCCGGGACGGTCAACTGGGCGTCGGCCACCGGGCCGGTGACGGGCAATGGCGGCATGGTCGGCGGGCTGGTCGGCAAAAGCACCGGTGCTATCGGCCAGTCCTTCGCCACCGGCGCCGTCAGCGGGCAGGGCAACGCCGTGGGCGGGCTGATCGGCGAGAGCGACGGGCCTGTGACCCAGGTCTATGCCAGCGGCGCGGTGTCCGGTCAGGCCGGCGCGGCTGGCGGGCTGATCGGGCGGATGGCCGGCGGATCGCTATCAGAAGCCTATGCGCTGGGCGCGGTGACGGCGCAGGGTGCGAAGGCCGGCGGTCTGGCCGGCGAGGTCGCCGACGCCGTCACCATCGCTCAGACCTATGCCACCGGCGCTGTGACGGCGGCCAGCGAGGCCGGCGGCCTGATCGGCGCCAACGGTGGCGCCGTCACCCTGTCCTACTGGGATACCCAGTCCACCGGAAAAGCCGCGGGCGTCGGCGGCGGCAACACGACCGGCATGACCGGTCTCACGACGGCCCAGGCGCGAACTACGAATTCCTATAATTGGGATACCATATACACTTGGTTCATGGGCAGACGTGCGTCGAGGGCAGACATTCGTCCGATAGGAATGTGGGAGATGGCCCGGGCCAAGACGGACGGAAGCAGGACCATCACCAATCTGCACCAGCTTCAACTTATCGCCCGCCACATCGCGTTTGGAAATATCACCACCTACCGGTTGGGCGTCGACATCGACGCAAGCGAGACTGCCGGCACTGCGCCATCAGGGATTTGGTCCACGCTCGGCTTGGTGATGCTGGGTGATGGAGCCGTTCCTTTCAGTGGCGTGTTCGATGGTCAGGGCCATGTTATCCGGCAGCTGTTCATCAACCGGACAGATACACTGGATGGGGTCGGCCTTTTCGCCAGGGTCGTCGGTCAAGGTCCATTTGGTGGGAGCGTTGACCAGAAAGCGCAGATTCTGAATCTGGGGATCGTCGGTGGAAGTATAAATGGGCTGTACAACACCGGCAGTATTGCCGGGGAGGCCCTATATGCGGACATTATAAACTCCTACGCCGACGTTTCTGTGAGCGGAAGGTACTCCGTCGGCGGCCTTGTCGGTAACGTGGGCATAGGATCGTTGATCCTGCAATCGCATGCCAGCGGTAACGTGGCGGCAACGGTTGATACCGATAGTTCGGTTGGTGGCTTGGTCGGAGTCATCTCAGAGTCTATCGTTCGCCAGTCCTATGCTACCGGAACTGTGTCGGGACAGGGCACTGTCGGCGGATTTGTGGGAAGTGTCGGCGTCGGTACCGTCATTGATCGAGCCTATGCCACGGGTGCCGTCACAGGACAGGCAAGCGGGGTCGGCGGCTTTGCGGGCTACATCTACGCCAGCGATACGGCAGCCAGAACGCCCTCCATCGCCCAATCCTACGCCACCGGTGCCGTGACCGGCCAGGGTGACGGGGTTGGCGGCCTGATCGGTCAAATTGTCACTTCGCCGGGGTTCGTCACTCCGCCGACGATCACGCAATCCTACGCCACCGGCCGGGTGACGGGCCAAGGCAGCGGGGTCGGCGGCTTCATCGGCACGAACACCGCAGCCACCATCACGAACTCCTACTGGGATGTGGAAACCACCGGGCAGGCGGCGGGGGCCGGCAGCGGCGGGACCGACGGCCTCAGCGCCCTGACCACCGCCCAGGCGCGCCAGTCCGCATCCTATGCCGGATGGGATTTCGCCGCCGACTGGTATCAGACCGCCGATCTGCGGCCGATCGGACGCTGGGAAGCGGCGCAGGCCGGAAGCGACGGGGTCGCCACCATCGTCAACGCCCACCAGTTGCAGCTTGCCGGGCTGACCCTGTCCGGCTCCTATCGGCTGGCCGGCGATCTCGACGCCGCCGCCACCGCCGGGACCGATGCGGCGGGCATCTGGGGAAGCGGCGGCTTCGCTCCGCTGGGACGCGACGGGGTGGGCTTCACCGGCCGGTTCGACGGGCGCGGCCATGCGATCACCGGCCTGACGGTGAACCGGCCGCAGACCGACGATGTCGGGCTGTTCGGCGTGGTCGGTGCCGGCGGCGCGGTGTCCAACCTGGCGCTGACCGGGGCTTCCAGCCTGACCGGCGGTAACAATGTCGGGTCGATCGCCGGCAGAAACGCCGGCACCATCACCCAGTCCTATTCCACCGCCGCCGTCATCGGCCAGGGGCAAAGCAGTGGCGGGTTGGCCGGCGTCAACAGCGGCACCATCGGCCAGAGCTATGCCGGCGGCACCGTGACCGGCCAGGATCGCGCCGGCGGTCTGGTGGGAACCAACGTCGGCACCATCCTCCAGACCTATGCCACCGGCGCCGTCACCGCCCAGGGGTCCGCCGCCGGCGGTCTGGCCGGACGCAACGACGCCGCCGGCACCATCGGCCAGAGCCATGCCGGCGGCGTCGTGACCGCGCAGAGCGGCGCGGGCGGTCTGGTCGGCGCCAATGCCGGGGCGGTCGCCTCCTCCTACTGGGACACGGACGGCAGCGGACAGGCGGCGGCCACCGGCAGCGGCGACGCCACCGGCATGACCGGGCTTTCCGCCGCGGCGATGCGCGATGCGGCAAGCTTCGCCGGCTTCGACGCTGCCGTCTGGGCGCCGGCCGGCGCTGGCGCCGCGCCCCGCCTGTTCGGCGTGTCGGGCGTGGTCGGGGTGACGCACGGCATCGTCTATGGCGACGATCCGGCGGCCACCCCGTTGACCCTGCGCGGCGCCTCGGTCTGGAACAGCGTCGACGGTCTGGTTTCCAGCGGTATGGCCGCGACGATGAACGCGGGCGCCTATGCCAATGCCCTGGACGTCTCCAGCGTCAGCGGAACCTTCACCGGCGGCGCCGCCGCGCGGGTGGTCAATCTGGGCGGGACGGTGACGCCGGCCACGCTGACAGTGACTGCCGGCAACGGCACGATGGTCTATGGTGGAACGGTTCCGACGTTGAGCTACAGCCTGTCCGGCTGGAAGAACGGCCAGACCGACGCCCTGCTGACCGGCGTCACGGTGTCCACCGACGCCACCGCAGCGTCGAACGTCGGCACCGGCTACGCCAGCATGGCGAGCGGCGGCACGCTGTCGGGCGCGGCGGCGGGCAACTACACCCTGAGCTATGCCAACGGTGGCTTCTCGGTGACGCCGGCCAGCCTGACGGTGACGCCGACCGGCACAATGACCTACGGCTCGGCCAGCCCGACCTACGGCTTCACCGCCGCCGGCTGGAAGAACGGCCAGAGCGACGCCCTGTTGAGCGGCCTGTCCTACACCACCGACGCCACCGCGACGTCCAACGTCGGCACCGGCTATGCCAGCACGGCGAGCGGCGGCACGCTGTCGGGTGCAGCGGCGGGCAACTACACCCTGAGCTACGCCACCGGCAGCTTCTCGGTGACGCCGGCTACGCTGACGGTGACGCCGACCGGCACGATGACCTACGGCTCGACCAGCCCGACCTACGGCTTCATCGCCGCCGGCTGGAAGAACGGCCAGACCGACGCCCTGTTGAACGGCCTATCCTACGCCACCGATGCCACCGCGGCGTCGAACGTCAGCACCGGCTACGCCAGCACCGCGAGCGGCGGCACGCTGTCGGGTGCGGCGGCGGGCAACTACACCCTGAGCTACGCCACCGGCGGCTTCTCGGTGACGCCGGCCAGCCTGACGGTGACGCCGACCGGCACGATGACCTACGGCTCGACCAGCCCGACCTACGGCTTCACCGCCGCCGGCTGGAAGAACGGCCAGACCGACGCCCTGCTGAACGGCCTGACCTATACAACCGATGCCACCGCGGCGTCGAACGTCAGCACCGGCTATGCCAGCACGGCGAGCGGCGGCACGCTGTCGGGTGCGGCGGCGGGGAACTATTCCCTGAGCTACGCCACCGGCGGCTTCTCGGTGACGCCCGCCACGCTGACGGTGACCGCCGGCAACGGCACGATGGTCTATGGCGGAGCGGTTCCGACGCTGGGCTACAGCCTGTCCGGCTGGAAGAACGGTCAGACCGACGCCCTGCTGACCGGCGTCACGGTGTCTACCGACGCCACCGCGACGTCCAACGTCGGCACCGGCTACGCCAGCATGGCGAGCGGCGGCGTGCTGTCCGGGGCGGCGGGTGGAAACTACAGCATCAATTACGTCGATGGTGCGGTGACGGTCACGCCCGCCACGCTGACAGTGCGTGCTGGCGATGGCGGCATGGTCTATGGCGACACGCCGCCGGTGCTGGGCTACACTGCATCCGGCTGGGTGAACGGGCAGGTCGGCAGCCTGCTGAGTGGCGTGACGGTTTTCGCCACTGCCTCCCCGGCCTCGAATGTCGGCACCGGCTACGCCACCGTGGCCGCCGGCGGCACGCTGTCGGGTGCGGCGGCGGGCAACTATACCCTGAGCTACGCCACCGGCGGCTTCTCGGTGACGCCCGCCACGCTGACGGTGACGCCGACCGGCACGATGACCTACGGCTCGACCAGCCCGACCTACGGCTTCACCGCCGCCGGCTGGAAGAACGGCCAGAGCGACGGCCTGTTGAGCGGCCTGTCCTACGCCACCGACGCCACCGCGACGTCGAACGTTGGCACCGGCTATGCCAGCACGGCGAGCGGCGGCGTGCTGTCGGGCGCGGCGGCGGGCAACTACACCCTGAACTACGCCACGGGCGGCTTCTCGGTGACGCCGGCCATACTGACCGTTAGGGCCGGCGATACCGTGAAGCTATATGACGGGCTTGCCTTCAGCGGCGGTACCGCGATCAGCTATGACGGTTTCGTGAATGGCGAGACCACTGCCGTGCTGAGTGGTACCGCCCGCTTCGGCGGAAACGCCCAGGGCGCAGTGAATGCCGGTCGCTATACGGTCTCGGTTTCGGGCCTGACCTCCGGCAACTACGACATTCGATATGCTGATGGAGAACTGGTCGTCGGACGTCGCCTTCTGACAGTTGCGGCGGACGATGCGGTCCGGTTGGTCGGCGTCGCCAATCCGGCGCTGACCTATCGTGTGGTCGCGGGCGGACTGGTCGGAAACGACCGGATCGACGGCCGGCTGGACACGGCGGCGACCCCGGCTTCGGCCGCCGGTACATATGCCATCGCGCTCGGCAGCCTGGCCGTCGGCGACAATTACGACCTTCGCTTCCTGCCGGGGACGCTCACGGTTTCGCCGAAGCCGTCAGGCATTGCCGCCATCCTGCCGATGCGCATGGTCGATCCGGGACCGGCCATCCGCGTCGCGGCACCGGCCGTCGGCGGCCAGGGAATCCTGTTCAATGGAGGCGATGTGGATGATGGGGGCGGAGCCGCCGCCGGTTCCCAGGCCCGCAACGCGCAGCTGGTCTGCGCAACGGGCGAAGGCTGCGTCACCCTTCCTCATCCGGCCAACCGCTCTCTCGGGACCTACCTGACCGTGAAAGCACAATGATGTCTCCGATGAAGTCCAGCTTTCCGGCCCGGGCCGTCCGGCGCGCCGCCCTTTGTCTGCTCGCGCTGTCCCACGCTCCCGCAGTCGCTCAATCCCTGCCGGTGGAACGGAATCCGCCGCCGGAAGCGGCACCGTCCCCCGGCGGACTGACGATGGACCGGCCGGCTCCCGCCGCGACCGATCCGACGCCGCTCGGGGTTTCCATCCGTGCCATCCATCTGATCGGGCGCGACGACGCGGTTGCGATGCGGACGGACGGCGAAGCGTTCGGTATCGGCCGAATCGGCATCGCCAGGACGGACGGCGCCGCGATTCCCGCAGACCAACTGCGTGCAACGATGCTCGCCTTCGTTGGCAAGCAGCTGTCCATGGCGGTGATCGCCGACATGCAGGCGGCGATCGCCGATGTCTATCGCCGGGCGGGCCGCCCTTTCGTCTCCATCAGCGTGCCACCGCAGGAGATCACTGCCGGCGTCGTCACTCTGCGGGTGATCGAATTCGGATTGGGCAGGGTGTCCGTCCAGGGAGAGGGCGGCGCACGGGATGCGGCTCTTGCCGCGCGCATCCGCGCCGCGGACGGCGAGCCCATCGAGGCGGCACGGATCGACGAGGATCTGCGCTGGCTCAACCGCTTTCCCTACCGGCAGGTGCAGGGGGTGTTCTCGCCGGGCGATGGGCTGGGCCGATCCGACCTGACGCTGGTGCTTGCGGCCCGCAGGCCTTGGCAGGTCTATGCCGGATATTCGAACACGGGAACGCGGGAAACCGACCGCAACCGCTTCTTCTTCGGCGGCGGCTTCGGCCTGCCGGGGCTGAACGACGCCTATGGCTCCTGGCAGACGACAGGGTCGCGCAACCTGTTCGGCAAGGCCGGGCGCCTGCTGCCCGGCGACGGAGACCGGGCGGACTATCTCAGCCATTCCGCCCGGTTCGTCCTGCCGACCCTCGCCCGCCAAGCGATCGAGATCAGCCCGAACTTCGTGGCAACCCGGCAAGGCAGGGACTCCGTCACGTCGGACAACAACTTTTTCGAATTGCCGCTCTATTACCGTTCGGCCCTGTCGAACCTGCTGCCGGGCCTCTATTTCGGCGATCTCCAGGCGGGGGTGGAGGCCAAGATGCTGGACCGCCGCGTTTCCTTCGACGGCGTCGGGCTGGGCCGGTCGCGGGCGGACGTCTTCCAGATCGGGGTGGGGTGGGACGCCACATGGAGCGACGGCACCGATACCACGCTGTTCAGCGTCATGGCGAAGCTAAATCCCGGCGGCGTTATGGCCGGCAACGACGATGCGGGATGGACCGCCTATTCGAACGGCCGGGTGCGCCACGCCAACTACGCCTATGCGACCGCCACGGCCAGCCGGATCACCGAACTGGGCGGGGGGATCGCGCTGTCCAACGAATTGACGGTCCAGTTTGCCGGGCGGCCTTTGCCAGACACCGAACAGATAGCGCTGGGTGGCCTTTACGCCGTGCGCGGCTACGATCTGGGAAACGGGGTTGCCGACCGCGGCGTCATCCTGCGCAACGAGCTGCGTCTGCTGGGATTCCCTCTCGTCCGGGATGACGTGCTGCAACCTTTCGCCTTTCTCGATGGCGGCATCGGACGGGACATTGGTGGAGATCGAACCCCCCGTCTGGCCGGGACCGGCGTCGGCGTCGACTACCGCGTTGCCGGGACAGTGACGATGAACATGACGGCTGCCGTCGCGCTGGCCCGCGAAGGAAACCGTCAGCCCAGAGACCTCGACCTGAAAGTCCGCTTTTTCGCCTCCTACTGACCCCCATTGTCTGAGAGCAGAATGACCATGATACGCCGCCAAGCCATGTTGTTCCTGGCGCTTTTCCTCTCCGTCGCCGGCAGCGCCGTGGCGCAGCAGCCGGCTTCGCCGGCGACGGCTCCGGTGCCGAACCGGACGACGGCGAATTACGATGACTGGGTGGTCCGCTGCGAAACCGGCCGTGACGGGAACCGCGACGTGAAGATTTGCGAGAATGTCCAGATGCTGGTTGGATCGGACGGTCGGATCGTCGCACAGGTCGTGATCGGCCGGCCGGCCGGATCGGCGAACGACAGGATTTTCGTCGAGCTTCCAGCCGGCGTTTGGCTGCCGGACGGGGTGACGATCCGCATCGCGGACAAGCCGGCTGCTTCGCTGACCTTCCGCCGCTGTCTGCAATCCTGCCTTGCCGACGCCGATCTGCCCAAACCGAGCCTTGACGCTCTGGCCGGCGCCACCCAGCCGATCAGTCTGGGCTTCTCGGAGGGCCCGGGCAAGCCTGCGACGTTTCCGCTTTCGGCGAAAGGGCTGCGGAACGCCTATGCCGCCAGCAACGCCCAGTCGAAATGATCGATGCGGCGCGCCCGCTGAAGCCGAGCCTCCAATGCCGTACGAGGCCACTGAGCGGTTCCGGCAGCTTTCGCGCCAGCTTGATCGAAACGGCGGGATGAACGTAGAGCGTCATCTCTCTGCACGAGGTGACCGATGTACTGTCAGTACTGCTCGTCGACCGTGACCACCGAACGTCCGGACCGGGTTGCGCACGTCTATCGACGGTTCCGCTGCCGGGAGTGCGGGCGCCAGTTCAACGAACGTACGGGCACAACACTGAACCGGCTGCAACTGCCTACGGACGTTGTCTTCCTGATCGTCCTCTGGCGCTTGCGCCTCAAGCTCAGCCTGCGCGATCTGGCGGAGAACCTGCTGTTGCGCCGACTGGTCTTCTCTCATGAGGCGGTGCGCGAGTGGGAAGCCAAGCTGACCCCAGTGCTGACGGACAGACCATCACCACCGACAAGCACGCCAGCTACCCGCCAGCCGTGAAGGAGGTGTTCTGAGACGACGTCGAGCACCGCACGTCAAAGTTCAAGAACAATCATCTGGAGCAAGATCACCGCGGGGTGAAAGGCCGCACACGCCCGATACGCGGCTTCAAGCCCACCAACTGTGCCATCCGCTTCTGTCGGGCTCAAGATGAGGTCCGCAACTTCCTGCGCCCGGCGACCCAGCATAAGCAACACGTCCAGGCGGCGCGCTGGCGGGCGATCCATGTCCAGCGGATCGCCGCTCTGCGCGACATGATCGCTGTTGCGTAGTCTGCACCATCCAACTCACGGGGTTGTCTTGCCCTCATTCACCCTGTGGCGCGAAATCTGACAGAACCGCTCTACAATGTGTCGCGCTCGTTGGTCGAACAGATCAAGTCGGGGAAGGTCTGGAAACACCTATTGCCGGCGGCTGCCCAGGAGGGCGCCTTCCGGCAATCGCGATGAAGGGAGTGTCCAACTTCTGTCTGACCGCAGATTGGAGCGGTTCCAGAGAAGCACCGAAACCCTTGAAAGAGAGTGGTGCCCAGGGACGGAGTCGAACCGCCGACACGGGGATTTTCAGTCCCCTGCTCTACCAACTGAGCTACCTGGGCATCCGGCGCCGCTTGGTGGGTGACCGTTTCGGTCGGTGCGGCGCGTCGTGTGGGGCGCTTTTTAGAGAGGTTCGGACGGGCTGTCCAGAGAAAAATTCAGAAAAATTTCGACCCCCTTACGGCTGGTCGTCAGGGTCGGAATCACGGGTCGGAATCGGGGCTTCAGGGCCCGGAATCCGGTAGCCTTCGCCCAGCCAGCGCGACAGGTCGATGTCGGCACAGCGCTTGGAACAGAAGGGCCGAGTGGCCGGTTCGGTCGGGCGGCCGCAGATCGGGCATTGGGTGCCCTTCTCGCTGATCGGCCCCGCCTTGGCGCCGGCGTGGGAAGGCGCATGGGAATGGGAGCGCCGCTCGGCGCCGGGGAACTGGGGATCGGACAAGGGAAGGTCTCCGTAACGAACTGCTGTAAGCGGCTAGGGACGCAGCAGGGCGGCCAGCGGCGTGCCGCGGCGGGCGCGGGTCAGCTCGACCAGGCCCAGCTTCGACATCCCATAAACTTGGGTCTGCACCGGGTCGCTTTCCACCGCATGCGACAGGGCGGCCAGCACACGCTCGGCATCGCCGCGGCCGCGCATGTTGACGAAATCCACCACAACGATGCCGCCGACATTGCGCAGGCGGAGCTGGCGGGCGATCTCCGCGGCGGCGTCGAGGTTGACGTCCACCGGGTTGCCGCGCTCCCCGGCATTGACGTCCACCACCGTCAGCGCCTCCGTCCGCTCGATCACCAGCGAACCGCCGAGCGGCAGCGGCACCCGGACGTCCAGAAGCTCCGCAATCGCAGAGTCGAGGTCGCGCAGGTCGAACAGGCGCTGGGAGGCCCTATGGGCGGTCAGGCGGGGCAGCAGGTCGGGGGCGTGGCGGTCGCACCACCCGCGCAGGCCCGACAGCAGCGGCCCTTCTCCGACGGCGATGCCGCCGGCCGGGGCCGGGTCATCGACGATGATGGAATCGGGTGCCGCGGCGCCCTGCTCGATCAGGGCGCGGGTGGGGGCGTCGGGGCCGGGATGAAGCACGCGAGGGGCGGAGCCGGCGCGGGCGTCGTCGCGGATGGCGCGCCATTGCAGGTGCAGCGCTTCCGATTCGGCGGCTAGAAGATCGTCGGAGACCAGGGCGGCCCCGGCGCGGACGATCCAGCCGGCGCCGGTGACCAGCCCCTCGATGCGGCGGGCGAGCGCCGCACGCTCGGGGCCAGTGCCCAGGCGCTTCGACACCGCGATGTCGCGGCCGAGCGGCGCATGGACCAGGAAGCGGCCGGGCAGGGTGATGTCCATCGTCAGCGACGGCCCCTTGGCCCCCGCGGCGTCGGCCTTCACCTGCACCACCACCGGCTGGCCGGTGCGCAGCAGCGCGCCGATGGCGGCGGGCTTCGACCCCGGACGGGGATGGGAACGCGTTTGGGGTGAGTCGTCGTCGAGGACCGGGCGGCGCACGTCGGCGGCCGGCAACAGGCCGGACAGGCCGCCGCCCAAGTCGATGAAGGCGCCGTTCAGGCCGGTGGCGATCCGCTCCACCCGGCCGAGGATGACGGCGCCCAGCAGCGACGGGCGGTCGGCATGGTCGATGTGCAGGTCGGTCAGGCGGCCGTCGGCCAGCACCGCCGTCCGCGTCAGCGGACCGTCGCGGTCGACCAGCAGCTCAAGCCTGCTCATTGTTCAGGAGGCGCAGGGGAAGCGGGCGGGAAGCCGGCGCCGTGCAGCATGCCGGCGACCTCGTGGAGCGACAGCCCGACGACATTGCTGTAGGAGCCGCCGATCCAGCGTACCAGCGCACCCGCCCGGCCCTGGATGGCATAGCCGCCGGCCTTGCCCTTCCATTCGCCGGACGCGATGTAGGCATCGGTTTCCGACCGGTCGAGCACCTTGAAGGTGACGTCGGTGCGGACCAGCCGGTCGATCCTGCGGTGGCCCTCTCCGCTTGCGTCGGGGACCAGCAGGACGATGCCGCCCAGCACCCGGTGCCGCCTGCCGGACAGCAGGGCTAGGCAGCGTCGCGCTTGCTCCTCCCGTTCGGCCTTGGGCAGGATGCGGCGGCCGCAGGCCACCACGGTGTCGGCGGCGAGAATCCACGAATCGGGATGGCGCGCGGCAACGCACGACGCCTTCTCCGCCGCCAGACGCAGGGCGTGCTGGGGCGGGAGTTCGTCGCGCAGCGGCGCTTCGTCGAGATCGGCGGGATCGACCGCGTCGGGCACGATGCCGATCTGGCGCAACAGGTCGAGCCGGCGGGGCGAGGCCGAAGCCAGCACCAGCCGGGGCGCCTTGGACGGGATCGTCACGGGGAACCGCGATGCAGCAAGGATGCTACTTGAACCGGAAGGTGATGCGGCCCTTGGTCAGGTCGTACGGCGTCATTTCCACATTGACGCGGTCGCCGGCCAGGACGCGAATCCGGTTCTTACGCATCTTGCCAGAGGTGTGCGCGAGGACCTCGTGATCGTTGTCGAGCTTCACCCGGAACATCGCGTTCGGAAGCAATTCGACGACGGTCCCGGAAAACTCGATCAGATCTTCCTTTGCCATAAGCCCTTATGTCCGTCCTTAAAGTTTCGCGGCAATAACTGACCTTCCAAAGCCGCCGGGTCAAGTGGGATTCCCACCGCCGATGCGTTCGGCCGCAGCCCCGCCGCGCGGGGCAGCCCCGCGTTGCGGGTCGGACGGCCCTCCGGCACCAGTTCCGCTGGCCCTTCGGTCAGACCGACTGATGGGGGTTGAGCGGCGATGCGCTGCCCTCGTCCAGGCGGCGCGGCCGTTCCAGCGCTTGGCCGATGGCCGCGAACATCTCGCGCTGGTCGATCTCCATGCGCCGTGTCAGGCGGCTCACGGTTTCCGCCGCGGTCAGGGCGCGGCCGCTGGACCGGTCGTGAAACAGGTTGTGATTCGCCTTCGCGGCGCTGGGCAGCAGGTCGGCGGCGACGGCGCCGGGCGTCGATTCGGCGGCGCGAATCAGCTTCGCCGCCCCGCCGGAGCCCAGAACATAGGCCATGCGGCTCTCCGATTCGCTGGCCCGGCGGCCCAGCCGCTTCTCCAGCGCGTCGCGCCCCTCGGCAAGATAGCGGGCTGCCATGCCGGCCGACAGGTCGACATCGTGGCGCAGGTCCAGGATCTGGCGGCGGATCGCCGGGTCCTTGACGCTGGACACGCCGTTGCGGACCTGGATGTGCGAGGCGAGGTCGCCCTGCCCATAGGCGGCGCCATGGCGGCGGAACAGGTCGAGCCAGGTGGAGTCCAGGAACTGGAACGGCCCGGCGGCGGAGCTGCGGCTGTTCTTCGCCGTGCTGTCCAGCCCGCTTTCCTGCGTCGCCTGGGCCAGGATGGCGGTGAAGCTGTGGCCGGACAGGCCGGCGACCTGCTGCGAGGCGACAAGCACCCGCGCTGCGGTGGGATTGTCGGAAGTCACCGCCTTCACGGCGTCCGCGACCCTGGCGGAGCTTGGCACCGGGGCGGGAACCGCCGGTTTCAGTCCGGGCAGCGGCGCGCGGGGCGGTCCTGCGGCCGCCGGGCCGGCCTCGGCGGTCAGCAGGACGGGTGCCGCGGGCTTGGCGGCGGGCACCGGCACAGTCGTGCCGTCGGTCAGCCGGATGGGTGTCACCGGCTTCGCCGCAGGAAGGGGAATCTGGGTACCATCGTCCAGCAGGACCGGGGCCGCCGGCTTGCCCAAGGGCAGGGGCGGCGCTTTCTGGCCATTGGCGAGCCGGCCCACCGGAACGCTCCCGGAACGGCCTTGCGAGGTCTGGACCAGCGAGTCGCGGAAGGACGGCTCGGCGCCGGCACCATCGGCCGGCGGCGGAAGAATTTCGGGCTTGCGCTCCGGAACGGGGGCGACAGGGGGCTGCGCAACCTTCATGGCATACACTTCGCTGCAGGCCGGCAGAGCCTGCCGGGGTATAAACCCGCCCGGTCGCGCATCGGGAGTGTGAGCGCGGCCCGGACGGTGCAGGCACTATAACACCGACTCGTCAGCTGTGTGCGATCAACTGCGGGCGCTGGGCATCGGGACCGTCCCCATCCCGCCCCTCATCCTGCCCCTCATCCCGCCCATGGCCGAACTCGCCGCCGCCGGACCTGTCGCCCCTGTCGGTGTGGCCGTCATCGGGGCGGGCCCAGCGGCCGATGGCGGCCAGAAGCTTCGACTTCTCCAGCGGCTTGGCCAGATGCGCGTTCATGCCGGCCTGCAGGCAGCGCTCGACCTCCACCTGCATCACGCCGGCGGTCAGGGCCAGGATCGGGATCCTGCCGACGGGAGCGGGCAGGGCGCGGATGCGCCGGGTGGCCTCCAACCCGTCCATCACCGGCATCTGCACGTCCATCAGCACGATGTCGTAGATCTGTTCCTGCACGGCGGCGACGGCGGCGGCGCCGTCAACCACGGCGTCGACATGATGCCCGGCCTTGGTCAGCATGGTCACCGCCAGATCGCGGTTCATCGCCAGATCCTCGGCCAGCAGGATGCGCACGCCGGGGCTTCCCGGTTCGATGCTGGAGACGGCGGTGCTGTCGGGCTGGATCGCGGCGCTGCCGGCGGGCAGCAGCGGCAGCGAGAACCAGAAGGTGCTGCCGGTGCCCACCCTGCTATCCATGCCGATCTCGCCGCCCATCAACTCCACCAGCCGGCGGCAGATGGCAAGGCCCAGCCCGGTGCCGCCGCGCCCGCGTTCCAGCTGGGTGAAGCGCTGGAACAGGTCGCGCTGCCGGTCGGCGGCGATGCCGATCCCGGTATCCGTGACGGTGAAGGTGCAGATGCGGCTGCCGCCCGGCCGGCCCCCGGACCTGCCGCCCCCCAGTCTGCTGCCGTCGTCCTCCACCGCCTTCACCGTCAGCCGGACGGACCCGCGGTCGGTGAACTTCACCGCATTGCCCAGCAGGTTCAGCAGGATCTGGCGCAGCCGGTCGGGATCGCCCATGACGAAGCCGCGTGCGGTGGCGGAGATGGCGGTCTGAATCTCCAGCCCCTTCTGTTCGGCGGCAAGCCGGACGATGGCGACGCAGCGGTCGGCAAGATCGTCCAGCCGGAACGGCACGCTGACCAGATCGAGCCGCCCGGCCTCCAGCTTCGACAGGTCGAGCACGTCGTTGATGACGGTCAGCAGCGACCGGCCGGCATCGCGCACCTGCGAGGCATAGCGGCGCTGTTCGGTCGTCAGCGGGGTTTCCAGCAGCATTTCCGCGAAGCCGATCACGCCGTTCATCGGCGTGCGGATCTCGTGGCTCATGGTGGCGAGGAATTCCTCCTTGGCGCGGCTGCCGGCCCGCGCCTCCTCCATGGCGGAGCGCAGCTCCTGTTCGCGCTGCTTCAGGCGGCGCGACATGTCGTTGAAGGCGTGCGAGACGACGCGGAATTCGTGCGGGGCGCGGTCGGCCTCGATCACGGTGCCGCCGCCGCCGTCGCCGATGCGGGTGGCGGCACTTCCCAGCTCCCACACCCAGCGCAGGACGGAGGCTCGCAGCAGCACCCACAGCGCGATGACGCTGACCAGCCCGGCGACGGCGAGCAGGCCCAGGCTCTGCCACAGGTCGCGCCGGGCCTCCGCGATGATCGGGGCGGTCGGCATGCCGACGGCGAAGACGGTGTTGGTCTCGGTTGAATGGCGGAAGGCCCACAGCCGGCCGCGGCCGTCGGCGCTTTCGGAATCGAAGGCGCCGTTGCGTTCGCGCAGCATGCGCTGGATGTGCTGCATCTGGAAGACGTTGCGGTTCAGCCAGCCTTCCGGGTCCGGCTGGCGGGCCACGATCACGCCGTGACGGTCCAGAACCATGACGCGGGCGTCCGGCTGCTTCAGCACCTTCACCAGATCGGTCAGCCAGGTGAGGTCGACCGCCACGCCGATCACGCGGACGATCCGTCCATTCTCCATGATCGGGCTGGCGACGATGATCAGCGGCTTCAGCGAGCGCTTGCCGATGATGAAGTCGCTCACCACCCAGTTTTTCGTGTCGAGGACGCGCTGGAAATACTCGCGTTCCCTGAGCGAGATGCCGGCGCCGGGGCCGGTGGTGTCGCAGATGATGTTGCCGTCGGCGTCGGTCAGCCAGACGCCGGTGGTCCAGCGGTGCTGGCGCGGCATCGGCGACAGGGTGGCGACGCAGGAATCGGTGTCGGTCGGCGTCGCGTCACGGATCGCCGGAACCAGCGACAGCACGCCGAGCAGGTTGCGCGCCTCTCCGATCAGGTCGCGCTGGCGCTCCACCCCGTCGTCGGCGAGGTGCAGGGCCAGTTCGCGCGCCGCATCGATGCGGTCGTCGAGCTGCTGGTCCGCCAGATAGAGCGCGCCCGCCAGCGGCAACGCCAGCGACGCCAGCACGACGCCCATCAGGCGTGCGCGCAGGCTGCGCGGACTGAAGGCGCGGAGAAGGCGGGGCAGCAGACCGGCGGGCATGGATCAGGGGCTCTCCGCGGCAACGGGCGTCGACACACCCGAGCCTAGGCCGGCACGCAGTGCGTTGCGATGACACAGCTCAATAGCATTGCGCGGGACGCAATGGGAACAGGCCGCAGCGCAAAAAGTTGCAAAATGCCAAAATTATTACCGACCATGCCGTGTGTCCGTGCGGCGGCATTTGACGGCCGTCAAGGCCGGCCGGCAGGGCTTCCGGGATGGTTCGCCCACTGCACCGATCATCCTTGCGCCGATCCCATCCGTCAGGAGCACCGCCCGATGCACACCCACAGCGACTGCGCCATGAGCTCGGCGCGACCGGCCGGCCGAGTTTCCGGCATGGCAAGACAGCGGGTCCGACGGATCGTGCTGACCCTGCACCTGACGCTGGGGCTGGTGGTCGGAGGGCTGCTGGCCCTGACCGCGCTGACGGGCAGCCTGCTGGTCTTCTACGTCGACATCGACCGCATGCTGACGCCGGAACTGGTGGTCCCGGCCGGGCCAAGGGACGCGCGGAAGGACCCGGTGCCGCTCGACCGGGTGGTGGAGGCGTTGCGCGAGGCCCATCCGCACCGGACAGGCGGCTGGCGGCTCGAGCTTCCCCATGGTCCCGACCATCCGGTCATGGCGCGCTACATGAAGCCGGAGGAGACGGCGGGCAAGTCCTTCGCCCCCCTGATGGTGGCGGTGAATCCGTACAGCGGGGAGGTGCTGTCCTCCCGCTTCTGGGGCCGGACCGCCATGACCTGGACCTATGATCTGCATTACCTGCTGCTGGCCGGCGACACCGGCCGGATGGTGCTGGCGGCGGGCGGCATCGCCAGCCTGCTGATCCTGGCCAGCGGGGTCTACCTGTGGTGGCCGGCCGCCGGGAAATGGGGGCGGGCCCTGCTGCCCCGCATCCGCTCCGGCTTCGTCCGGCAGGTGTTCGACATCCATGTGCTGGCGGGCGTCTACGGCCTCGTCGTCCTGCTGCCGCTGATCGTCACCGGGGTGGTCATGGAACAGCCGGACTGGGTGAAGCCGATGGTCGAGAGGCTGTCGCCGCTGACCCCGCCGCCCGCCGTCGCGCCGGCGAAGGCGGGGACGGAGGTGGGGGCGGACGCCGCCCTGGCTGCGGCGCTCGCCCGCTTCCCGCAGGCCGAGCCGCGCTGGGTCGAGGTGCCGGCGCAGGCGGGAGGCGCCTACCACATCCGCCTCTTCCAGGCCGGCGAGCCCGGATGGCGTTTTCCGAAGACCAGCGTCTGGGTGGACGGCGGCACCGGCACGATCCTGGACCTGCGCGACCCCACCCGCTGGACCGCCGGCGACGCCTTCTTCGGCTGGCAGCATCCGCTGCACAACGGCGAGTGCTTCGGCCTGTGCTGCCGCATCCTGGTGGCGGTAGGCGGCCTGCTGCCGGCATTGCTTCTGGTCACCGGCGTGATGCGCTGGCGGCAGAAGAAGCGGACGCGGCCGGTGGCGGCGCGGCGCTAGACGGTCGGCCCGCGGGTCAGCGGAAAGCGCTGCTTGACCTTTGCCATCAACCCGTCGCGGACGGCGCGGTAGGCTTCCAGCATCGCGTCGCGGGTGCCGTCGACCAGGGTGGGATCGAAGGTGTTCCAGAACTCGACGTCGCAGGCCATGGTGCGCGTCATCTCGATGGCGCGGTGCTGCGCTTCCGGCGACAGCGAGACGATCAGGTCGAAATTGGTGTCTTCCAGATCCTCGAAGGTGCGGCAGCGGTGCCGGGACAGGTCGATGCCGATCTCCTCCATCACCGCGACGGCGAAGGGATCGACCTCGTCGCCTTCGCGGACGCCGACCGAATCCACGTAGACGCGCGTGCCGTGGTAATGGCGCATCATCGCCGCCGCCATCGGCGAACGGATCATGTTGTAGGTGCAGGCGAACAAAACGCTCGTCACCGGCAGGGGGGTGAGGACCGGGGTCGCCGCCATGGCCGTGCCCGACCCGTCAGCCGCGAATGTGCAGGACGCAGATCAGCGTGAACAGCCGGCGCGCGGTCTGCAGGTCCATCTCCACCTTGCCGGCCAGCCGTTCCCGCAGCATCTCGGACCCCTCGTTGTGCAGGCCGCGGCGGCCCATGTCGATGGCCTCGATCTGCGAGGGCGTCGACCGCTTGATGGCGGCGTAGTAGCTCTCGCAGATCAGGAAATAGTCGCGGACAATCGAGCGGAAGCCGGTGATCGGAAGCATCAGCCGGTCGAGCACGCTGTCGTCCTCGCGCCGGATGTCGAAGACCAGGCGGTTGTCCTCGATCGACAGGTGCAGGTGGTACGGCCCGTCCTCCACGAAGTCACAGGGGCAGAACTCGTTGTCTTCCAGCAGGTCGAAGATGGCGACGGCGCGCTCATGCTCCACCTCCGGCTTGTGGCGGACGACACTCCGCTCGTCGAGCGTCACATGGGTGATGCGCCGCTTGCTCTTCGCCGTCGTCACGCCCCGCCTCCCTGTTTGCCAGTGGCCGCTTTTTAGTCTTTGCAGGCTTTAATCTTTATAGCCGGGCAGCCGCTGGGCGACCGAGCGCGCATGCGCCTCCAGCCCCTCGGCCATCGCCAGCGTCACCGCGGCCGGGCCGATGGCCTGCAGGCTTTCGGCGTCGCAGGCGACGAAGGTCGTGCGCTTCATGAAGTCCAGCACGTTGAGGCCGGAGGAGAAGCGGGCGCTGCGCGCCGTCGGCAGCACATGGTTCGGCCCGGCCACATAGTCGCCGATGGCCTCCGGCGTGTAGCGGCCGAGGAAGATGGCGCCGGCATTGCGGATCCGGGCCGCCAACGCGTCCGGGTCCTCGACGGCCAGTTCCAGATGCTCCGGCGCCAGACGGTCGACCAGGGTCGGCGAGTCGGCCAGCAGGTCGCCGACCAGGACGATGGCGCCATGCTCGCGCCAGCTTTCGCCGGCGATGGCCGTGCGCGGCAGAGTTTCCAGATGCTTGTCGACCGCCGCCGCGACCGCGTCGGCGAAGGCGGCATCGTCGGTGATCAGGATCGACTGCGCCGAGGTGTCGTGTTCGGCCTGCGACAGCAGGTCCATGGCGATCCAGGCCGGATCGTTCTTCCCATCGGCAACCACCAGGATCTCCGACGGGCCGGCAATGCTGTCGATGCCGACGAGGCCGTAGACCTGCCGCTTGGCGGCGGCGACGAAGGCGTTGCCGGGGCCGACTATCTTGTCGACCGGCCGGATCGTCGCCGTCCCGTGGGCCAGCGCCGCGACCGCCTGGGCGCCGCCGATCCGGTAGATCTCGTCGATGCCGCAGCGCTTGGCGGCGGCCAGCACCAGCGGGTTGATCGCCCCGTCCGGCGTCGGCACCACCATGACGACGCGCTCCACCCCCGCGACCTTGGCGGGCAGGGCGTTCATCAGCACCGAGGACGGATAGGAGGCGGTGCCGCCCGGCACATAGAGGCCGACGGCGCCGACCGCCGTCCAGCGGGCACCCAGCCGCACGCCTGCGGCGTCGCGGTAGTCGGTGACCTCCGGGATCTGGCGGCGGTGGAACTCCTCGATCCGCGCGGCGGCGAGATCGAGCGCCTCCAGCGTTTCCGCCGAGCATTTGGCCGTGGCGGCGTCGATCTCGTCCCGGCCGATGCGCAGGGTGTCGGCGGTCAGGGTCAGGCGGTCCCAGCGGGCGGTGTAGTCGATCAGGGCGTCGTCGCCGCGCGTGCGCACCTGATCGATGACGCCGGCGACCAGCGTCTGGACGTCCTCGCTGGCCTCGCGCTTGGCGTGCAGCAGCGCCTCGAAGCCGGCGGCGAAGTCCGCGTCGCGAATATCAAGCCTGACGGGCATTCACCGCCTCCCGGAACTTGTCGATCCACTGAGAAATCTCGGCCGTCCGCGTCTTGAAGGCAGCGCGGTTGACGATCAGGCGCGAGGTGACGTCGGCGATGTGCTCCACCTCTACCAGCCCGTTGGCCTTCAGCGTCGAGCCGGTGGAGACCAGATCGACGATGCGGCGGCACAGGCCCAGCGTCGGCGCCAGCTCCATTGCGCCGTTCAGCTTGACGCATTCGGCCTGGACGCCGCGGGCGGCGAAGTGGCGCTTGGTCACCTCCGGGTATTTGGTGGCGACGCGCACATGGCTCCAGCGCGACGGATCGTCGCCCTCCATCATCTCCACCGGCTCGGCGACCGACAGGCGGCAGGCACCGATGCCGAGGTCGAGCGGCGCGTAGATCTCCGGATAGTCGAATTCCATCAGCACGTCGTTGCCCGCCACGCCCAGATGGGCGGCGCCGAAGGCGACGAAGGTCGCGACGTCGAAGGAGCGGACGCGGATGATGCTGAGGTTCGGCACATTGGTGGCGAAGCGCAGGAGCCGGCTCTTGTCGTCGTCGAAGGCCGGCTCCGGATGGATGCCGGCATGGGACAGCAGCGGGCGCAGCTCCTTCAGGATGCGGCCCTTGGGCAGGGCCAGCACCAGTTGGTCATCGACCGGTGCCGTCGGCATCGCTGCGGCGGACACCCCTTGGGCGCTGGGATCGGCGGACAAAACACTCTCCTCGCATCGCTCGCCGGGGCGGTGTGCAGGCCCCGGATGAACCATCGACGCGATTGATAGCACATTCCGCGCGTCCGTCACCTGTCGCTGTCGCGCCGCATATATTTCACGATGTAAATATGTTCAATTGTCAATTCCACACAAATCACAAAAATGGGTTTGACCAAACTCCATCGAAAGGGTAGATAAAAATTCATGGACGCCCCACCGGGGCATCCCGCGGCAATTTGACTTCTGCAGCTTGCGCCGCGTCACCAAACGCTAAAGCGCCACGATACCGGTCGTGGACCTCTTCAAGAAGGAGAGACCGGAATGACATCGCGAGTTTCCGCTCCCCCACCCGTGCTTCGGACCTTTTCCCCGGCCTGCATGATGCGCCCGGGCCTGTGTTGCCGCTGACCCAGCGGCCCCAAGACACAGCGCCCATCCCGCACATCCGCCAGTCCTGAACGCATTCGCGCCGCTGCCGCCCCGCATCCGCCGAGGGCCTGCCGCGCCAGGGGAGAGCCTCGCCATGTCCCACGCCAACGCCTACGCCATCGAAGTGCAGGGCCGGTCCGCCGGCATCGTCGTCGCCGAGCGCGGCGGCTTCACCTTCTTCGTGTCCGATTGGGCTTTCCGCGATCTCGACCGCCGCGTCTTCCGCAATGTCGGACAGGCCCAGCGCGCCGCCCACCAGCATTACAGCCGGCTGCCCGACACCCGGCGCCGCTGAGCCCACAACACAGAACCCGCCGCCAAAATCCTGAGGAAAGTCCCGATGAAGCGTATCCTGATGTCGGTGGCCGTCGCCGCCGGCCTGCTGACCGCCGCGACCTCCGCCTTCGCCGCTCCGCTGAAGCTGGGCGTGTCGGCCGGCCCCTACGGTGAAATTCTCGAATTCACCGCCAAGCTGGCCGCCAAGGAGGGCATCGAGGCCCAGGTGATCGAGTTTACCGACTGGAACATGCCCAACGCGGCGCTCCAGGCCGGCGACATCGACGCCAACAACTTCCAGCACCAGCCTTTCCTGGACAATCAGGTGAAGCAGCGCGGCTACGACATCGTCTCCGTCGCCAAGAGCGTCGTGGTGCCGATGGGCGTCTACAGCAGCAAGGTGAAGGCGCTGGCCGACCTGAAGCCGGGCGCTTCGGTGTCGATCCCCAACGACCCCACCAACGGCGCCCGCGCCCTGTTCCTGTTGGCCAAGGCCGGCGTGATCGGGCTGAAGGACGGGGCGGGGCTGAACACCACCATCGCCGACGTCGTGAACCCGAAGGGCATCAAGCTGGTGGAACTGGACGCCGCCCAGCTTCCGCGCTCGCTCGACGACGTGGATGCGTCGGTCATCACCCTCAACTATGCCGTGCTGGCCGGGCTGGAGCCGAAGAAGGCGCTGGTGCTGGAGGATGACCAGTCGAAGTGGCATCTGGTCTGGGCGGTCCGCAAGGATCGCATGGAAGACCCGACGATCAAGCGCTTCATTGCGCTGTATCGTTCGCCCGAAGTGCGGCAGTTTATCGAAACGCGCTTCAACGGTTCCATCGTTCCGACTTGGTGAGGGGGCTGGGGGGACGCTGGACGTCCCCTTTTGCCGAATAAATGATGATAACGCTAACAAACATTCACAAGACTTATGCCGCCCGCGGCGGCGGGGCTCCGGTCCACGCGCTGGCCGACATCGACCTTTCCATCGGGCGCGGCGAGGTCTTCGGGATCATCGGCCGCTCCGGCGCCGGAAAGTCCACTCTGCTGCGCACGGTCAACCTGCTGGAAAGCCCGACCTCGGGCAGCGTAACGGTCGATGGGGTGGAGATGACCACCCTGTCGGCGGCGGAGCTGCGGCAGGCCCGCCATTCCATCGGCATGATCTTCCAGCACTTCAACCTGCTGTCCTCGCGCACCGTCTTCGACAATGTGGCGCTGCCGCTGGAACTGGCGGGCATGCCCAAGGCGGAGATCGGCCGGACGGTGGAGCCGCTGCTCGACCTCGTCGGGCTGGCCGACAAGCGCAACCGCTACCCGGCGGAGCTGTCGGGCGGGCAGAAGCAGCGCGTCGGCATCGCCCGCGCGCTGGCCAGCAAGCCGAAGGTCCTGCTGTCGGACGAGGCGACCTCGGCGCTCGATCCGGAGACGACGACGCAGATCCTGCATCTGCTGGGCGACATCAACCGGCGGCTCGGCCTGACCATCGTCCTCATCACCCACGAGATCGCCGTCATCAAGGAGATCTGCCACAAGGTGGCGGTGATGGAAGGCGGCCGGGTGATCGAACAGGGACCGGTCTTCGACATCTTCGCCCACCCGAAGCACCCGACCACCCGCAGCTTCGTCGATCCCGTCATCAACCGCGGGATTCCCGACAGCCTGCGCGACCGGCTGTCGCCCCAGCCCGGCTTGGGGAGCAATCCGGTGCTGCGCATCACCTTCACCGGCGAGAAGGCGACCACCCCGGTCATCAGCGCCATCAGCCGTCAGTTGAACCTGGACCTGAACATCTGGCACGGCCAGATCGACGAGATCCAGGGCGCCCCCTTCGGCACGCTGGTGGTGGAGGCGCTGGGCGACACGGCCAAGGTCGATGCCGCCGTGGCACTGGTGAAAGAGAACAACCTGGGCGTCGAGGTGTTGGGCCATGCTCTCCCCGCAAATCATTGACCTGCTGATCAAGGGGCTGATCGACACGCTGCACATGGTTGCGGTGTCGGGCGCCATCGGGACGCTGATCGGGCTGCCCATCGGCGTGATGCTGGCCGTCACCGGGCGGGGCGAGCTGTTGCAGAACTTCGCCTTCAACAAGGTGATGGGGGCGGTGGTCAACATGACCCGCTCCACCCCCTTCATCATCCTGGTGGTGGCGATCATCCCCTTCACCCGGCTGATCGCCGGCACCTCCATCGGCACCAGCGCCGCCATCGTGCCGCTGACCGTCGCCGCCGCTCCCTTCATCGCCCGCGTGGTGGAGAATGCGGTGCGCGAGGTCGACCGCGGTCTGGTCGAGGCGGCGCAGGCGATGGGCGCCACGCCCTTCCAGATCATCCGCAAGGTCCTGCTGCCGGAAGCCCTGCCGGGCATCGTCGCCGGCCTGACCCTGTCGGCGGTCAGCCTGATCGGCTATTCCGCCATGGTCGGCGCGGTCGGCGGCGGCGGTCTGGGCGATCTTGGCATCCGCTACGGCTATCAGCGCTTCCTGCCGGAGGTGATGCTGGCGGTGGTCATCGTGCTGATCGTGCTGGTGCAGATCGTCCAATCGACGGGCGACCTGATCGCCCGCCGCGTCAACAAGCGTAACTTGAAGTCCTGACCCAAGAAATTCGAGGAGTGTTCGAGATGCTGCGCTTCCGTTCGCTGGCTTCCCTGCTGGCCGGCGCCGCCACCCTGGCCGTCGCGCTTGGCGCTTCCGCCGAGACCATCAAGGTCGGCGTCACCGCCGGCCCGCACGCCCAGATCCTGGAAGCGGTGAAGCCCATCGCCGCCAAGGACGGGCTGGACATCCAGATCCTGGAATTCACCGACTACGTCATCCCGAACCAGGCGCTGGCCGGCGGCGATCTGGACGCCAACAGCTTCCAGCACCAGCCCTATCTGGACAACCAGGTGAAGGACCGCGGCTTTGATCTGGTCAGCGTCGGCAAGACGGTGGTCTATCCGATCGGCATCTATTCCAAGAAGGTGAAGAGCCTGGAGGAACTGCCGGCCGGCGCCAAGTTCGCCATCCCCAACGACCCGACCAACGGCGGCCGCGTCCTGCTGCTGCTGCAGGCCAAGGGCCTGATCAAGCTGAAGGACGGCGGCACCCTCAAGGCCTCGCCGATCGACATCGTCGAGAACCCGAAGAAGCTGGAGATCGTCGAACTGGACGCCGCCCAGCTGCCGCGCTCGCTGGACGACGTGACGGTCGCCGCCATCAACACCAACTTCGCGCTGGAGGCCGGCCTCGACCCGGTCAAGGACGCCATCGCCCGCGAGGACGCCGACAGCCCCTATGCCAACATCATCGTCGTGCGCAAGGCCGACAAGGACAAGCCCTGGGTCGCCAAGCTGGTGAAGTCCTACAATAGCCCCGAGGTGAAGGAGTTCATCCTCACCAAGTTCAAGAACGCCGTGGTTCCGGCGTTCTGAGAGCGTTGAGAGCACGTCCGGCGGCGCCCAGCGCGTCGCCGAGCGTCTCGCCCGGTTTTGGGCAGAACAGCCGCATCGACGGATACCAGGGCCGGCAGCCGGTGCCGAGCGCCGTCCAGTCCCCCGCCGGCCCGATCCGCCAGACTGGCACTCCCAGCGCGCCCGCCATCTCCGCCACCGACGTTCCGGCGGAGATCACGAGGTCCAGCGCCGCGGTCAGGGCGGCTGCCCCGTCGAGGTCGTTCCTCAGGTCGAGCGGCGGGCGGTGGATGGCGATGCCGAAGCGCGTTTCCGCCTCGGCGAGTTCGGCGTCGCAGTCGTCGTACTGGAGATTGATCAGGCGCAGGCCGGGCAGGGTGAGGATCGGCGCCCAGTCGGTCAGCGGCGCGTAGTTGGCGTCGCGCAAGGTGGTGCGCAGGCCGCTGCGCCAGCAGAAGCCTATATTCAATGCGGAGTTAGACCCCCACCCTGACCCTCCCCCGCTGGGCGGGGGAGGGGATTGGAGCTTTGTCAGCGCTCGGCGGCAGTCCCTCCCCCGCCCAGCGGGGGAGGTTAGGTGAGGGCAATCGTCGAGACCCAACCCACCCAACCACTCCCGCCACCGTTCCACCGCTGCCTCGGCCGGGTGCATCCAGCCGCCCCGCGCCGGAAAGCCCGTCAACCCCCAGCCCAGCCGCAGCGGCAGCGATCCCGCCGGGACGTGGCAATCCGCGTCCACCGGAACCGCCGTCGCCGCGCGCACCAGCGCTTCCGGGAAGGAGCGCGTGAACAGTGCGACCAGCCGCGGCTCGCACTCCACGATCACCCGGCCCCCCGCCCGTTCTGCGCGCGAGATCAGGTCGGCGTAGCAGGCGCTGTACATCAGCTCGTCGCCCACCCCCTGCTCGCGCCAGACAAGCACGGTCTTCCCCGTCAGGTCGCCGCCGTCCCAGGCCGGGATGCGGAAGCGGCGGTCCGGCAGAGCCTGTCCGGCGGCGAAGCGGGCCTCCAGCCCGGTCCATCCGGTGCCGAGATCGCCGCGCGCCAGTGCCGCATAGCCGCGGTTGAAGGCGGCGAGCGTCAGGCTCGGGTCGTCCTCCGCCGCCTGCCGATAGGCTGCATCGGCCTGTTCCGGCCGGCCGGCGGCGTGCAGGGCATTGCCCAGATTGTAGCGCCACTCCGCCCGCCCGGGCTCCAGCGCCAGTGCCCGGCCCCAGCCCTTCAGCGCGGCATCCAACCGGCCCTGGCGCTGCCGCAGGTCGGCCAGTCCGGCCCAGCTGGCGCCGACGCCGGGAGCCAGCAGGATCACCCGCCACCATGCCAACCCCGCCGCGGCGCCGTCGCCCGCCCGCTCCAGCGCCAGGGCAAGGTTGCCGAGCGTGCCGAGGTCACCCGGACGGCCCTGGAGCGCCAGACGCAGATGCGCCACCGCCTCGGCCGGGCGGTCGAGCGCCAGCGCCGCCAGCCCGAGATTGCCGGTCGCCGAGGGGTCACCCGGACGCAGGCGAAGCGCCCGGGTCGCGGAACTCTCCGCCTCGGCAGCACGCGTGGTGTCGCGGAGCGCCTCGGCCGACAGCGCGGTCCAGGCCTCCGCCAAGACGGGATCGAGGGCGAGGGCCCGCCGGAAGGCCGGCAGCCCGTCGCCGCCCATCGCCTGCCGGGCGAGCCCGGCATTGGCCCACAGCCCGGCATGGAAGGGAGCGAGGCGCAGGGCCGCGTCGGTCGCCTCCGCCGCCTCAACCGCCGCCCCACGGGTCAGGCGCAGGGCACCGAGATTGCCGAGCGCCTCCACATCCTCGGGGTCGAGCGTGGCGGCAGCCAGCCAGTCGGCCTCGGCCTCGGCCATCGCACCCATGTCCTGGTGGGCCTGCGCGCGGCCCTTGTGGCGGCCGGCGCTCGGCTCCACGGCGATGGCGCGGGCCAGAAGGGTGACGGCGATGTCGGGCCGGCCGGCCTGACGGCCGAGCAGCCCATAGCCCTCCAGCGCCGCCGGCACCTCGCCGCCCTGGTCGAGGATGCGCTGATAGGCTTTCTCCGCCTCCGGCCAGCGGCCGGACCCATGGAGGTCTTGCGCCTCCGCCAGCCAGTCGGCGACGGGCAAGGCGGGCACCAGACGGCGCAGCTCCACCGTCATGCGGACCAGCACCTCCGGCAGCCCTTCGCCGGGCTGTGCGCTCCACAGCCGCATCGACGGGAACCAGGGCCGCACGCCGCTGCCCAGCGCCGTCCAGTCGCCGGCCGGGCCGAAGCGCCAGACCGGCACGCCGAGCGCGCCGGCCATCTCGCCCACCGAACTCGCCACCGTCACCACGAGGTCGAGCCCGGCGATCAGCGCCGCCACCCCCTCCAGGTCGTTCTTCAGGTCGGTGTCCGGCCAGCGGTGGATGCGCAGGCCGAGTTGTGCTTCGACAGCGGCGATCTCCGCCTCGCGCCCGTCATATTGCAAGGTAATCGGGATCAGGCCGGGCAGGGTCAGCAGCGGCGCCCAGTCGCCGAGCGTCGTGTAGGAGGCCTTGCGCTCCCCCAGCATATTCTGGCTGCCCCAGCAGATGCCGACGCGCAAACCCGGCCCCAGCGCCGCCAGCCGGTCCTGCCACTCCGTCAGCCGGGCCGGGTCCGGCGCCAGCCAGGAGCGCCGGTCGGGAAAGGCGGACAGCGCCGGCCGCAGCAGCCGGGGCAGCGATCCAATCGGCAGATGGGCATCGGCATCGGTCGGATCGGCGGACTGAGCCCGCACCGTGACGCCGGGCAGGGCGCGGCCGACCAGCCCGGTCAACCGGGCATCGACCTCCACCACCAGATTGCCCGGTCCGATCGCGGCGGCGAGGTCGGGCAGGGCGGTGCCGAACATCAGCTCGTCGCCCAACCCCTGTTCGCGCCAGACCAGCAGGCGCCCGCCCGTGGCACCGTCCCAGGGCGGCAGCGTGAAGCTGCGCCCGGCCGAGACGCGGCGGGAGGCGAAACGCGCCTCGTACTCGTCCCACCCCTCCGCCAGCCACCCTTGTCCAAGCAGACGCAGGGCGAGGTTCCAGCGCGCCAGCGCGAAGCCGGGAGACAGGGCGAGCGCCTGACGGTACAGCGCTTCCGCCTCCCCGCCGCGGTCCTGGGCCTCGCGCAGCAGGGCGAGGTTCACCATGGTTTCAGCATCCCCGGGGGCGATGCGCAGCGCCTCCAGATGTGCCGCCTCAGCCTCTTCCGCGCGGCCGGTCTCCTTCAGCACGACGCCGAGGTTGGTCAGGGCGGTGGCATGGCCGGGGTCGAGCCGCAGGGCGTGGCGCAACGCCACCTCCGCCTCGCCATACTCGTCCTGCGCCCGCAGCAGAGTGCCCAGATTGGCCCAGGCCTCGGCATAGCCGGCATCGAGATCGAGCGCGCGGCGGTAATGGACGGCGGCATCATCCAGCCGGCCCTGCTCCTGCAGCGCGCTGCCCAGGCTGTTGTGGGCCTGCGGATAGGCCTCGCGCAGGGCGAGCGCCCGGCGGTATTCCGCCTCCGCTTCACCCAGCCGGCCGAGCGCATGGAGGGCGAGGCCGAGGTTGGCGTGCTGCTCCGCCATCCGTGGGCGCCGCGCGATGGCCTGGCCGATCAGCCGGACCGCCTCGGCATTCTGCCCGCGCTGGTGGTGCAGCACACCCAACAAATGCAGCGCATCGGGGTTGCTGCGGTCGGCCGCCAGCATGGCGCGGTAGGCGCGTTCCGCCCCGTCCAGGTCGCCGGCGCGGTGGCGGCCCAGCGCTTGGCCCAGCAGGGCGGCCAGTTCGGCGGCGGCGGAGGGTGGCGGCATGGAACGGGGGCCGGATCGAAGGAGGCGGTTCGTTTCGATAGCATGAGTCGGCCGGCCGCCGCGCCCGCAAAATCCCGGCGCCCATTCCGGACGATTATCAAGGGGACTGGCGTGACGACATTCATTCTGTATACTTGCGCACAATTCGGCTCTGCCGGTCGAGCTCTATCCAAAAGGCCTATATCTTGGGTAAGACTGTAATCATTGTCGACGATAGCAAGCTCTCGCGCATGCATGTGCGGGCGATGGTCTTGCGCAACAAGCCGGACTGGACGGTCGTCGAGGCGGCAAACGGCGACGAACTCTTCAAGACGATCCAGGACGCGCCTGCGGATGTTGCGATCATCGATTACAACATGCCCGGCGACAATGGCGTGGAGACCGCGGCCAAGCTGCGGGCGAGCCATCCGAACGTCCATATCGCCATCATCACCGCCAATGCGCAGGACGCGGTGGTGTCCGGCATCCGGGCGGTGGGCGCCGCCTTCATGCCCAAGCCGCTGGAGGAGGAGCAGGTTGCCCGCTTCCTGAACTCCACTGGCCTGCCGCCGCGCCGCCCCTCCCAGGCCGCACCGGAGTGACCGCCACCCCCATGCTGAGCGAGCTGGAGCGCGATGCGCTGGCCGAACTGGGCAACATCGGGATCGGCAAGGCGTCGACCGCGCTCGGTCGCATGCTGGGCGGTCTGGTGACGCTGTCGGTGCCGTCGGTGGAGATGGTGCCTCCGGACGAGGTGCCGGGGCTGCTGGACCTGGCGCTGTCGCCGCCGCTCGTGGGTGTGTCGGAAAAGCTGGGCGGCCTGTTCGCCGGCTGCGCCCTGCTGGTCTTCCCCCAGGCCGGCAGCCTGCCGCTGGTGCGCGCGGCCCTGCCCCCCGACGTTCCGCCGGACGACGTTCCCGAACTGGAGGACGAAGTGCTGGCGGAACTGGGCAACGTCGTGCTGAACAGCGCGCTGGCGCTGGTCGCCAACCTGCTGGGCGAACCGGTGGATACCGGACTGCCCGTGGTGGTCCGCGGCAGCGGGGCGGAGGTCCTGCGCGGCTGCGCCGTGGTGGCGCCGGCCATCGTGGCGGAGGCCGGTGCGGCCCAGTCCGGTTTGGGGGCTGCTGCGGTGCTCTTCCACATCGATCTGCACACCATCCTGCCGGGCGGCGACGGCGCCACGGTCGGGATCGGGGTCGGGGGGCGGGTGGTCCTGCTGCTCGATTCGGATTCGGCGGGCACGCTGCAGGCCACGCTCGGCCGCTATATCGGGCGGCTGGTGGCCTGAGACCATCAAGAAGAACCAGCTGGAAAGGCGGGGAAGCACCATGGCACTCATCAAGAAGACCAGGATGGACACGGCACGCACGGCCCGGAACAAGGACGGCGCTGCCGATGCCGGTCCGGATGGGGGAGCGGCCGAAACCGCCGCCGAAGCGGCCGCGCCTGCCGTCCCGGCCATGAAAGCCGCTCCGGCGGAAGGTGCCGTGCCGAACGCTCCGCAACGCCGCCGGGCGCGTGCCGATTCGCGCCGCCGGCAGGCCGCCAGCGGCATCGCCGCCGCCTCCACCGAGTTGGCGAGCGGCGTCGCCCAGGCGGCCTCCGCCGCCGAGGAACTGCGCCGGGCGATGGAGCAGATCGCTGCGGGAGCCGAGGAATCGGCCGGCGCCACCCAGCAGTCGCAGCGCATGATCGGCCGCGCGTCGGAACTGCTGACCCGCTCGCGCGGCACGGCGGAGCAGGCGGTGCTGCGGGTGGAGGCGCTGCAGGGAACGCTGAAGGACGTCAGCGGCCAGATCCTGTCCTCAATCGACGGCATCGTCCGCGCCGCGGAGCGGCAGGAGGCCTCGGTCCGGCTGGTGCGCGACCTGGAGGCCCAGGCGCGCGAGATCGGCGCCATCGTCGAGAGCGTGGCCGCCATCGCCGACCAGACCAACCTGCTGGCGCTGAACGCCGCCATCGAGGCCGCGCGGGCGGGGGAGGCCGGAAAGGGCTTCGCCGTCGTCGCCGACGAGGTGCAGGCGCTGGCCGAACGGTCGGAACGCAGCGCCAACGACATCCAGGCGATGGTCGGCGAAATCCAGGAGGCGGTGGCCGCCATCGCCGCCGGCATCGTCGCCTCCTCCGACGCCGCCAAGGCGGAGGTGGAGCGCGGGCGCACCATCGTCCAGCAGCTGGAAGGCGTGCGGTCGGACATGACCGCGCTGGTGCAGGGCGCGCAGGAGACGATCCGCGCCGCCGTGGAGGCCGATCAGGCCGCGCGCGAGGCCCTGCGCGGGGCGGAAACCATCGCCGCCAGCGCCGAGGAGCAGTCCGCCGCCGCAGAGGAGGCGTTGAGGACCGCGGGCGAGCAGTCCGTCGCCCTGAACCAGAGCCAGCGCGCCGCCGGGCAGCTGTCGGAGCTGGCAGAGGATCTGGAGGGCACCGCCGACCTCGCCGCCACCGCCGACGAACTGGCCTCGGCCGCGGAGGAGCTGTCGGCCGCCATCGAGGAGATCAACCGCGCCGCCGCCCAGATCATGACGGCGATCGGCCAGATCTCCGGCGGCGCCCAATCGCAGAGTGCCGCCACCCACCAGCTCGCCTCCGCCATCGCGGAGATCGACGCGGCGGCGACGCTGGCAGCCAGCCGGGCGCAGGATTCGGTCGAGCGCTGCACCTCGATGGAAGCCCTGCTGGGCGAGACCCGCGACACCATCGGCCGGCTGGCCGACGGTATGCTGGAGGCGGTGGACTCCTCCCGCCGGGCGGGCGAGCGGCTGGACTCGCTGGAGCGGATCGGCCGGCGCATCGACAAGGTGGTGGACGCCATCGCCACCGTCGCCATCCAGACCGGCATGCTGGCGGTCAGCGGCTCCATCGAGGCGGCGCGGGCGGGCGAGTTCGGCCACGGCTTCACCGTGGTCAGCGGCGACATCCGCAAGCTGGCCGGCGACAGCGCGGACAGCGCCGAGCGGGTCAAGGACATCGTCCGCGACATCCAGGACCAGATGCAGCGGGTGCGCCGCGACATCGACGACGTCTCGGCCACCGCGGTGGCGGAGACCGCACGCCACCGTGCCTTCGGCGTCACCCTGACCGCCGGCGCGCAGGAGTTGCGGGTGGTCACCGCCGGCAGCCGCGAGATCCTGGACGCCGCCGCAGAGACCACCGTCGCCCTGCGCGAGACCCGCACCGGCGTGGAGCAGGTGGCCACCGCAGCCGCCGCCGCCAACCTTTCCGCGACCGAGGCGGCCAAGGCCGCCCGCGAGCAGGCCAAGGGGGCGGAGGAGCTGGCGTCGGCGATCGAGGAGATCGCGGCGATGGCCGACAGCCTGCTCGGCGCGGTTTGACCGCCGTGACGACGGAAGTGGCGTCCGGAGGGGCGGCCGGCGACGGCGGGGCGGGCAGCCTCGCCTTCGTCACCATGACGGTCGGCGACCTGCGCCTCGCCCTGCCGATGTCGTCGGTGCAGGCGGTGATCCGTCCGCCGGAGCTGGTACGCATCCCGCTGGGCCCGCCGGGGCTGGAGGGGCTGGCGCATTGGCATGGCGACGCGGTGCCGGTGCTGGACCTCGCGATGGCGCTCGGACGGGACGGCGGGTCGCCCGACACGCGCGAGACCCGCGTGGTGCTGGTCGGGCATCGCGGCCAGCCGGTCGGCCTGCGGGTGGACGCCATGACCGGCATCCTGCGCAGCGACCCCGACCGCATCGACCCGGTGACCGCCGAGGATGGCGGGCTCGACCCTGCCATGCTGGATGGCCTGCTGCGTGACGGCCCGGCCACCATCCTGAAGCCCGATGCGCTGATCGACTGCCAATTCGGCGATCCGGGCGGGAGCGACCGGACAGCGGCCACGGGCGGGCTGGTGGGCAACCTTGGGCAAATCGCAGGCCCAGGCAATGACCGGAGCGCCGGCGCCAAGGCCGCAGGCGTGATCGACCGGCTGGCGCTGCTGGTCTTCGAGGTGGCCGGGCAGGAATTCGCCCTGCCGGTGGAGCGCGTGCGCGAAGTGCTGCCGGCCCCGCGCGAGATCGCCCGTATGGCGCGGTCCAGGGCGCATCTGCTCGGGGTGATGTCGGTGCGCGACCGGCTGCTGCCGCTGGTAGGCCTGCGCGCGCTGTTCGGGCTGGACGGCGTTCGGGAAATGGGGACCGGAGAGCAGGCGGCCGGACGGCGTGTGGTCGTGGTGCGGCCAGGCCGGGGGCAGGCCCCGGTCGGCGTCCTGGTGGACGAGGTGCGGGAGATCCTGCGGCTCGACGCCGCGCAGATCGACCCGGTGCCGCCGTTTCTCGCCCGCGAACCGGAGTTCGAGGATTTGGACGGCATCGCGCGGGCGGATGGCGGACGGCGGCTGGTTTCCGTGCTGTCGGCCGGGCGGCTGTTCCGCCATGGCGCGGCGATCGGTGCCGAAACAGGCGCCGGAGCCGGCATGGGTGCCGGCATCGGGGCCGGTGCGGGTGGGGAGAGGGACGGCATGGAACCGGCACGGCCGGAGACTGGTGGCGGCATGGGGGAGCGCTTCGTCGTCTTCAGCCTCGCCGGGGCGGAATACGGCCTTCCGGTTGCCGCCGTGCGCGAGGTGCTGCGCCGGCCCGACAGCATCACGCCCCTGCCCAATGCTCCCGACTTCGTCAGCGGCGTGCTGACGCTGCGCGGCGAGGTGCTGCCCCTGATCGACCAGCGCCGGCTGCTGCATCTGCCGGCGGCGGGCGGCGACGCTGCCGCCGGAATTGCGCGCGGCCGGGTGGTTGTGGTTGGTCGGGACGGCGGTGGCCGGGATGGCGCCGATGCCTCGCGGGTCGGGCTGCTGGTCGACGGGCTGTCCGGGCTGGTGACGATTCCGGCGGAGCGGATCGGTCCGGCTCCGGCGGTGTCGGCGGCACAGCGCCGGCTGATCCGCCGGGTCGCGACCCTGGTGCCCCGCAAACCGGAATTGGCGGGCCAGGGAGCCGGTTCTGCCGCGCGCCTGATCCTGCTGATGGACGCGGAAAACCTGCTCGACATGGACCGGCTGGCCGGCCTGCTCGTTACCCAGCAGTGACGGCTCGATGGGGGACGGCGTGCTGACGGTGCTGGTGGTGGATGACTCCGCGTTGATGCGCCGGCGCATCGCGGAGCTGCTGACGGAGGCCGGTTTCCGGGTGGAGACCGCCGCGACGGGGGAGGAGGCCCTGGCGCGCCTGCCGGTCGTCGATCCGGACGTGGTGACGCTCGACGTGACCATGCCCGGCATGGACGGGCTGGCCTGTCTCGCCCGCATCATGGTGGAGCATCCCAAGCCGGTGGTCATGGTCTCGGCCCTCACCGGCGCCGGCGCGGAGGAGACGCTGGAGGCGCTGCGGCTGGGAGCGGTGGAGGCGGTGCAGAAGCCGGCCGCCGGCGCCATCGGCCGCATCGGCGAAGAGCTGGTGGAGACGGTGCGGGCCGCCGCGTCGTCGCGCCCGCGCCGGGTGCATGGCCTGCGCGAGCGGCTGCGGCTGGCCCGTGCCCGCATCGCCGGAGAGGATTTCGTCGCTCCCGAGGCTCCCTTGCCGGCTCCGCCGGCGGGAAAGACCGCCGGGGTCGCGGAGGGGGACGGGGTGGTGCTGGTCGGCGTGTCGACCGGCGGGCCCAGCACGCTGGAGGACATCCTGCCGCTGCTGCCGGCCGATTTCCCCTGGCCGGTGGTGGTGGCCCAGCATATGCCGGTCGCCTTCACCGCCACGCTGGCGCGTCGGCTGGACGAGCTGTGCGCCCTGCGCGTGCTGGAGGTGGAGCGGGCGACGGTGCTGGAGCCGGGCGTGGTCTGCATCGCCCGCGGCGGCGCCGACGTGGAGCTGGCGCGGCGCGGCGGGCGGCTGCAGGCGGTCTGCGTGCCCGCGGCGCCCGACCGGCCCTGGCACCCCAATACCGACCGGCTGGTGACCAGCGCCATGCGGCTGCTGCCGGCGGACCGGCTGGTCGGGGTGCTGCTGACCGGCATGGGCAACGACGGCGCCGCGTCGATGGCGGAGCTGCACGCCCGCGGCGGGCGGACCATCGCGGAGTCGGAGGACAGCGCCGTCGTCTTCGGCATGCCGCAGGATTTGATCCGGCGCGGCGGTGCCGGCATCGTGCTGCCGTCGGACCGCATCGCCGGCCAGCTGATCCGCTGGCTGATGCCGGCCCTGCGGCGGGCCGGCGGGCAATAGGGAGGATGCCATGGGACTGGTGAGGAAGAAGGCCGGCGCCGCGCCAACCGGTCCTGCGGCACCCGCCGCGCAAGTCGATCCGCTTGCCGATCCACTGGCGGCGCTGGAGGATGCCGATGCCTCGGTCCGCCGCGACGCGGCGCATGGATTGGGTCATCCGGCCGGACATGGCGCTGTCGCGCCGGGGGCCGTCGCGGCGCTCGCCCGCCGGCTGGAGACGGAGAGCGATGCCGGCGTGCGGGAGGCGATCCTGACGACGCTCGCCCGCATCGCGACGGACGAGGCGGCGGCGGCATTGGTCCCCTTCCTCGACCGCGAGGACGCGGCATTGCGCAACGGCGTGCTGGAAAGCCTGCAGCAGATGCCGGCGGAGGTCGCCGCCCCGGCCCTGCTGCCGCTGCTCCGCCATGCCGACCCGGATCTGCGCATCTTCGCGGTGCAGGGGCTGGGCGGCCTCGCCCATCCCGGCCGGGCCGACTGGCTGGCGGCGGTGATGGAGCGGGACGCCGACGTCAATGTCGGCCTCGCCGCGGTTGAGGCGCTGGCCGAAGCCGGCAGCCCGGAGGCGCTGTCCAGCCTGGAAACCCTGGCCCGGCGCTTCCCCGACGATCCCTTCGTCGCCTTCGCCGTCGATGCCGCCCGCTCCAGCTTCCAGGGCGGGTGAGCGCGTGAGGGAGAGCGAACCGGACGGCCTGTCGCCGGAGGACTATGCGACCCTGTGCGATTTCCTGCGGGATCGCACCGGCCTGTCCTTCTCCGAGGCCAAGCGTTATTTCGTCGACCGCCGCGTCGCCGCCCGCATGCAGGCCGTCGGGATGACGGGCCTGCATTCCTACATGAACCTGCTGCGCTTCCAGGCGTCGGGGGAGGAGCTGCAGCGGCTCGTCAATCTGATGACGGTGAACGAGACCTATTTCTTCCGCGAGAAGTACCAGTTGGACTGTCTGGTGCACTCGGTCCTCGACGAGCTGGTGCGGAACAAGCCGAAGGGGTCGCGGCTGCGAATCTGGTCGGCCGGCTGCGCCACCGGCGAGGAGCCCTATTCCATCGCCATCATGCTGCTGGAGAACTGGCGGCAGGTGGACGATTACGAGATCGAACTGCTGGCGTCGGACATCGACAGCGCCGTGCTGGAGCGCGCACGCGAGGGCATCTATGACGAACGCGCCCTGCAGGGGCTGCCGGCCCATCTGCGCGCCAAATATTTCGAATCCCTGCGCGGAACGGCCGAGGCCGGGGGGCCGCGCTGGCGGATCGCGGAGGAATTGCGGGAATCCGTCGATTTCTCGCTGGTCAACATCGCCGACCCGCAGCAGGTGCGTGGATTCCGCGGGATCGACGTGATCTTCTGCCGCAACCTGCTGATCTATTTCGACGACCTTGGCCGGCGGGAGGCGGCGAGCATGTTCCACGATGCCCTGGCGCCGGGCGGCTTCGTCTGCCTCGGCCATTCGGAAAGCATGAGCCGCATGTCCTCGCTGTTCGTCCCGCGCCGCTTCCCCGACGCGATCCTCTACCAAAAGCCATTGGGCGGAGGTGCGCCATGACGGGTGGGCCGCGCATCCTGGTGGTGGACGACGCCGTGACCGTCCGCGCCTTCAGCCGCCGCGTGCTGGAGGCCGACGGCTTCGTGGTGGACGAAGCGGTGAACGGCATCGAAGGGCTGGAACGGGCGATGGCCGTGCCGCCCGATCTGGTGATCGTCGACGTCAACATGCGCAAGATGGACGGCTACACCATGCTGCGCGTCCTGCGCCGCGACCCGGCGCTGCGCGACGTGCCGGCGATCATGATCAGCACGGAATCCAAGGACAGCGACCGCGAACAGGCGCTGTTGGCCGGGGCCAACTGGTACATCGTGAAGCCGCCCCGGCCGGAAATGCTGGTGGAGGCGGCGCGGCTGCTGACTGGCCGTCCCCTTGGACCGGAGGAGGCGCCGTGAGCGAGCTGTTCGACCAGTTCATCGTCGAGGCGCAGGAACTGCTGGAAACCGCGGGCGGCGCGCTGCTGGCGCTGGAGCGCGACCCGGCCGACCGTGAGTCGGTGGACGAACTGTTCCGCGCCTTCCACACGCTGAAGGGGGCGAGTGCCCTGTTCGACATGGCGCCCTTCACTCGGCTGGTCCATGTCGGGGAGGACACGCTGTCGCTTCTGCGCGACGGCCGGCGCGGCATGACTCCGGAGTTGGCCGACCGGCTGTTCCGCGTGCTCGACCAGTGCGCCCGCTGGGTGGCGGCGCTGGAGAGCGACGGCGCTCTGCCCGCCGACGCGCCGTCCGCGGCGGATGCGCTGGTCCGCGGGCTCGCCGGGGATGGTGCGGCGGAGGACTCTGGCGCTACTGGTGGAGCCGCCGCCGGTGGGGAGGCGGAGGCTTTCCCCTGGCTGGCGGCGCTGACGGCGGAGGAGAGGTCGGCGGCGGGCGAGGGCCGGCTGACCGCCATCGACTACCGGCCCGATCCCGACTGCTTCTTCACCGGCGACGACCCGCTGGCGCTGTTCCGCCGGGTGCCCGATCTGCGGCTGTTGCGCATCGAGCCGGCCGAACCGCTGCCGGCGCCGGCGGAGATGGATCCCTACCGCTGTGTCCTGCGCTTCCACGCGCTGAGCGGCGCCGATGTCGAGGCGGTGCAGCCGGCCTTCCGCAGCGTACCGGATCAGGTGCACGTCGCCGCCGTCACGCTGAAGCCGTCCGGAAAGCACGCCGAGCCTCCCGTTGCCGTGGCGCCGCCGGACTCGCTGGCCGCACGCATGCTGGAGGAGCAGGGGCGGATTCTGGAGTTGCCCGGCAGCGCCGTGGAACGCGACTCCCGCCGTGCTGCGGTGGCGCGGGCGGTCGCCGCGATCCTGACGTCGCTGGGGCGTCCGGCCGACCGGCGCATGATCGAGGCCGCCTGTGCCGATGCCGGCTCGCTGCGCCGCTTCCTGGCCGAAGGATCGGCCCGTGCGGCTGAGCCCGAAGCGCTGCCCACCGCCCTTCCCGCCGCCCGCCGTGCCTTGCGGGTCGAACCCGAACGGATGGATGCGCTGATGGCGCTGGTCGGCGAGCTGTCGGTGGTCAAGGGGCAGCTGGGACCGCTGCTGCGCCGTGCCGAAGACGCCGAGATGGCGACGGAGTTGCGGCGCGATCTGAAAGGCTTTTCCGCCCGGCTGGACACGCTGGTCGGCGACCTGCGCCACGCGGCGCTGCGGTTGCGGCTGCTGCCGCTGGCCCGCGTCTTCGATCCGCTGCCGCGGCTGGTGCGCGACACCGCCCGCCGGCTGGACAAGACGGTGGAACTGGTTCTGGAAGGGGCCGAGACGGAGGCCGACAAGGACATCCTCGACGTGCTGGGCGAGCCGTTGCTGCATCTGGTGCGCAACGCCCTGGACCATGGCATCGAGCCGCCGGCTCGCCGCATCGCCGCCGGCAAGCCGCCCGGCGGTACCCTGCGGGTCCGCGCGCTGCAGGACAAGGGCGGGGTGGTGGTGGAGGTGTCGGACGACGGCGCCGGCATCGACCCGTCGGCGATGCGCCGTACCGCCGTCGCCAAGGGGCTGCTGACTCCCGACGCCGCCGCGGCGCTGTCCGATGCGGATGCGGTGCGGCTGGTCTTCGCCCCCGGCTTCAGCACCGCAGGCACCGTCTCAGACCTGTCGGGCCGCGGCGTCGGCATGGATGCGGTGCGCGCGGCGGCCGAACGGGCCGGCGGCCGGGTGGAGATCGCGTCCACCCCCGGAACCGGAACGCGGGTGCGGCTGTCGCTGCCGCTGACGCTCAGCATCACCCGCGTGGTGGTGGTGGAGGCGGCGGGCGCGCTCTACGGCATTCCCGTGGCGCTGGTCGGCGGCATCCAGCGGGTGCCGCGCGCCGCCATCCGCGCGGTGAAGCGGGCGGAGAGCGTGGTTCTGCGTGACCGGGTGGTGCCGCTGGTCCGCTTGCGACGCCTGCTGGGCCAGCCGGAGGACGACCGGGCCCGCGCCGCCGATTGCGTGGTGGTCGCCGAACTGGGCGACGGCCCGGTCGCGGTGGCGGTCGACGATGTCGGCGAGCGCGCCGACGTGGTGCTGCGCCCGATGACCGGCGTGCTGCGCAGCCTGCGCGGCTATGCCGGCACCGCCGCGCTGGGCGACGGGCGCCTGATCCTGGTGCTCGATTTGCGGGAGCTGCTGTGATGCCCATCCGCTTCGACCCCGACCTCGCCCGGTTCGAGGCCGCCTGCACGGCGGAAGAGGCGCTGCCGCTCGCCGAATGGCTGGAAGCGGCGGCAGCGCCGCGGGTGGATCTGTCCGCCTGCACCGAACTCCACACCGCCCTGCTGCAGCTGCTGCTGGCGGCAAGGCCGGCGCTGGCGGCAGCGCCGGAGGATGCCTTCCTGGCCCGCTGGGTCGGGCCGCTTCTGGCGAAGGCAGGCTGACGCCGGCTTACCGCTCCACCGCCACCGGGACGTTCAGGGCGTTGCGCTTCGACACCGCTTCGTAGACCGGCGGGAAGGCGGGGCGGTTGACATAGCGGCCGGCGCCGCGCACCGCGCGGCTTTCGCCCAGCGCATGAACGATGCGGCCCTGGCTCAGCGTGTAGGCCGGGGTGCCGGTGACGGTCATGCCTTCGAAGATGTTCAGGCCGACCTTCTGCATCTGGGTCTTGGCCGAGATGGTCTTGGTCGCCTTCGGATCCCAAACCACCAGATCGGCATCGGCCCCGACGCTGACCGAGCCCTTGCGCGGGTAGAGGTTGAAGATCTTCGCCGCGTTGGCGGAGGTCACGGCGACGAACTCGTTCATCGTCAGCCGGCCGGTATTGACGCCGTGGGTCCACAGCGCGGTCATGCGGTCCTCGATGCCGGCGGTGCCGTTCGGGATCCTGGTGAAGTCGTTGCGGCCCATCGCCTTCTGCTCCGCGCAGAAACAGCAATGGTCGGTGGCGGTGGTGTGCAGATGCCCCGCCTGAAGGCCGCGCCACAGGGCGTCCTGATGTTCCTTCGGGCGGAAGGGCGGGCTCATGACGTGGCCGGCGGCGAAGTCCCAGTCGGGATTGCGGTAAACGCTGTCGTCGATCAGCAGATGGCCGGCCAGCACCTCGCCGAACACGCGCTGGCCGCCGTTCTGGCCGCGCTCGATGGCCTCAAGGGCCTCCTTGGCCGAGACATGGACGATGTAGACCGGCACGCCGAACACCTTCGCCACCTGGATGGCGCGGTTGGCGGCCTCGCCCTCCACCTCCGGCGGGCGGGAGAGCGGGTGGGCCTCCGGTCCGGTCAGGCCCTGGGCCAGCAGCTTCTTCTGGAGCTGGAAGACCAGTTCGCCGTTCTCGGCATGGACGGTGGGGATGGCGCCCAGCTCCAGGCAGCGCTGGAAGCTGTTCACCAGCGTTTCGTCGTCGGCCATGATGGCGTTCTTGTAGGCCATGAAGTGCTTGAAGCTGTTCACGCCATGGTCGGCCACCAGCGTGCCCATGTCCTGCCGCACGCTCTCGTCCCACCAGGTGACGGCGACGTGGAAGCTGTAGTCGCCGGCCGCCTTCTCCGCCCAGCCGCGCCAGGTGTGGTAGGCCTCCATCAGGTTCTGCTTCGGGTTGGGGATGACGAAGTCGATGATCATCGTCGTGCCCCCGGCGAAGCCGGCGGCGGTGCCGCTGAAGAAATCCTCCGTCGTCACCGTGCCCATGAAGGGCAATTCCATGTGGGTGTGCGGATCGATGCCGCCGGGCATGACGTAGCAGCCGCCGGCGTCCACCACCTCCGCCCCCGCCGGCACGTCCAGCGTTTCGCCCACCGCGGTGATGAGGCCGTCCTGGCAGAGGACATCGGCGCGGCGGGTGTGCTCGGCGGTGACGACGGTGCCGCCGCGGATCAGGATGGTGGACATGCTCGGGCGCTCCCTCAGAGGTTCGATGGGACGGAGTCGGTGGGCGGTTCGGAGATTTTGGGTTCGGCTAACTGTGGCTCGGGCAGGCCGGCGGCGCGCAGGATCAGCCGCAGCACCTCCGCGGTCATGACAGCGAAGTCCTGGCGGGTCAGGCTGCGGCGGCCCAGCACCTTGCGGATCTGGATGTCGAAGTCGGCGTAATGCTGGGTCACCGCCCAGATCATGAACAGGAACTGGCGGGCGTCCACCGGGGCCATGCGGCCGGCGGCGACCCAGCCGTCGATCACCGCCGCCTTGGCGTCGACCAGCGATTTGAGATCTTCGGCCAGGAAGCGTTCGACCTGGGTCCCGCCATGCAGGATCTCGTTGGCGAAGACCTTGGAGGCATGCGGGCGGGTGCGCGAGGCCTCCATCTTGGCGGTGACGTAGGCGGTCAGCGTCTCCGCCGGATCGGCATCGGGGGTGAAGGAGGCGATCGGCGCCAGCCACATGCGCAGGATGTTGTCCAGCACCGCGCGGTAGAGGTCCTCCTTGGTGCCGAAATAGTAATGCAGGTTGGCCTTGGGCAGGCCGGCCCGCTCGGCGATGTCGGCCATGGTGGCGCCGGCGAAACCGGCCTCGGCGAAGATGCGCTCGGCCGCCTTCAGGATGCGCTCGACGTTCTCACGCCGGATGCGGCCCTGGGGCGACGTGGTGTCCGTCATGTCGGCAGCCGTTCGCGCCATTGCTTTCGCCATTGCTGTTGTTCGATGCCCTCTCCCGCCTCTCGCACAAACTTCGTTTGTGCTGACGGCGTCAGGCGGATCGAAGATCCGCTGAGAGCCCCGGGAGAGGGAGAGTATCACGCGGGTGCTTTCACCTGCTCGGCCATGGCGTTGGCGCGGTCGAGCACGGCGTGCAGCAGCACCTCGCAGCCGGCGGTCGACCATTCTGGGGTCGTTTCCTCGACCTCGTTGTGGCTGATGCCGTCGATGCAGGGGATGAAGACCATGGCGGTCGGCGCAACCTTCGACAGGTAGCAGGCGTCGTGGCCGGCGCCCGACACGATGTCGCGGAAGCTGTGGCCGGTGCGCTCCACCCCCTTGCGGACGGCGGCGACACAGCTCTCGTCGAACTTGATCGGGGCGTAGTACCAGATCTGCTGGAAATCGCTCTCCAGCCCGATCTCCCCGGCGATGCGCTCCACCTCGGCGCGCAGTTCGCCGTCCATGGCGGCGAGGATGCCGTCGTCGGGGTGGCGGAAATCGACGGTGAAGAAGACGCGGCCGGGGATGACGTTGCGGCTGTTGGGGTGGATCTGCATCAGCCCGACGGTGGCGCAGGCGAGCGGGCCGTATTTCAGGCCGATGCGATTCACCGCATCGACGACGCGGGCCGCGCCCAGCAGGGCATCCTTTCGGCGGATCATCGGGGTCGGCCCGGCATGGGCCTCCTGGCCGGTGAAGGTGATCTCGTACCAGCGCTGGCCCTGGCAGTCGGTGACGACGCCGATGGTCTTGCCCTCGATCTCCAGGATCGGGCCCTGTTCGATGTGGGCCTCGAAATAGGCGCCGACCTTGCGGCCCCCGACCTCCTGGTCGCCGGCATAGCCGATGCGGGCCAACTCCTCGCCCATCGTCTTGCCGTCGAGGTCGGCGCGCGACAGGCCGTAGTCCAGGTCGAATACCCCGGCAAAGACGCCGGACGACACCATGGCCGGGGCGAAGCGCGAGCCTTCCTCGTTGGTCCAGACCGCGACTTCGACCGGGGCTTCGGTGACGTAGTTCATGTCGTTCAGGCTGCGCACCACCTCCAGCCCGGCCAGCACGCCATAGACGCCGTCATACTTGCCGCCGGTCGGCTGGCTGTCGAGATGGCTGCCCATGATGACCGGGGGTAGGCTGTCGTCGCGGCCGGGGCGGCGGGCGAAGATGTTGCCCATCTTGTCGACCGTCACCGTACAGCCGGCCTCCTCGCACCAGCGCACGAACAGGTCGCGGCCTTGGCGGTCGAGGTCGGTCAGCGCCAGCCGGCACACGCCGCCCTTGGGCGTGGCGCCGATCTGCGCCATGTCCATCAGGCTCTGCCACAGGCGCGAACCGTTCACGGCGACATTCTGCGGGGTGGACATGTTGCTCTCTCCTGAACGTCGTTCTTATGAGGCGGCTTGTTATTCGGCGGCTTCGGGAACGCGCATCGGGTTGCGGGCGTCGTTGGGCCAGGTGACGTAGGGCAGGCCGGTCTGCTCCGGCACCATGGTGATGCAGTCCGGCACCGGGCAAATGTGGCTGCACAGGTTGCAGCCGACGCACTCCTCGTTGACCACGGTGAAGACGCGGCGCCCTTCTCCAGCGTCGATGCGGATCGCCTGATGCGAGGTGTCCTCGCAGACGATGTGGCAGCGGCCGCAATCGATGCACAAGGCGGGGTCGATCACCGCCTTGGTCGAGAAGTTCATGTTCAGGTCGTTCCAGTTGACGACGTTGCGCACTGCGCGGCCGCTCAACTCATCAAGGGTCCGATATCCCTTCTCGTCCATCCAGTTGGACAGGCCACCGATCATGTCCTCGACGATCTTGAAGCCGTAGGTCATGGCGGCGGTGCAGACCTGGACGTTGGTGGCGCCCAGCGCCAGGAATTCCGCCGCGTCGCGCCATGTGGTGATGCCGCCGATGCCGCTGACCGGCAGGCCGCGCGTTTCGGGGTTGCGGGCGATCTCCGCCACCATGTTCAGCGCGATCGGCTTCACCGCCGGGCCGCAATAGCCGCCATGGCTGCCCTTGCCGTCGACCACCGGGGTCGGCGCCATGGCGTCGAGATCGACCGCGACGATGGAGTTCACCGTGTTGATCAGCGAGATCGCGTCGGCGCCGCCGCGCTTGGCCGCTTCGGCCGACCACAGGATGTTGGTGATGTTGGGGGTCAGCTTGACGATCACCGGCAGGTTGACGGCGTTCTTCACCCAGCGGGTGACCTGCTCCACCATCTCCGGCACCTGCCCGATGGCGGAGCCCATGCCGCGCTCGCACATGCCGTGCGGGCAGCCGAGGTTGAGTTCCAGGCCGTCCGCCGCCCCGGTCTCGGCGATGCGGCGGGCGAGGCCGGCCCAGGAGGTTTCCGTCATGGCCGCCATCAGCGAAACGACCATGGCGCGGTCGGGCCAGTCGCGCTTGACCTCCACGATCTCGCGCAGATTGACCTCCAGTGGCCGGTCGGAGATCAGTTCGATGTTGTTGAAGCCGATCATCCGGCGGTCGGTGTCGAGATGCGCGCCGTAGCGGCTGGAGACGTTGACCACCGGCGGATCCTCGCCCAGCGTCTTCCACACCACGCCGCCCCAGCCCGCCTTGAAGGCGCGGACGACGTTGTAGGCCTTGTCGGTCGGCGGGGCGGAGGCCAGCCAGAAGGGGTTGGGGGAGCGGATGCCGGCGATGGTGCTGCTGAGATCGGCCATGATGTGGCTCCCTTTCCTCAGGCGGTCAGGTGGCTGTGGATGGCGAGCGCGGCGAGTTTGCCGTCCTGCACCGACTGGACCGTCAGATCCTCGCCCGTCGCGACGCAATCGCCGCCGGCCCAGACCTTGGCGAGCGCGGTGCGATAGGCGCCGTCGATGGCGATCTTGCCGCCGGTGATCTGCAGGCCGTCGAGCGCGTCGGCCGACAGCTTCTGCCCCACCGCCTTCAGCACCATGTCGGCCTGGAGGGTGAAGGTCTCGCCGGTGTCGGACAGCTTGCCGTCGGTCAGGCGGGTGCGTTCGAAGGTGATGCCGGTCTCGCCGATCTCTTTGGGCGCGGCGAAGGTCTTGAGAACCACGCCCTCGGTCTGGGCCAGCTCCTGCTCCCAGGCGGTGGCGCCCATCTGGGCCCGGCCGCGGCGGTAGACCAGGGTGACGTCCTCCGCGCCCAGGCGCTTGGCCTGGATGGCGGCGTCAATCGCGGTGTTGCCGCCGCCGATCACCACGACGCTGCGGCCGACGGCCGGCGGCTGGCCGGGAGAAGCCTGACGGACCCGCTCGATGAAGGCGGTGGCGTTCTCGACCCCTGCACGCTCCTCGCCGGGGATACCGAGGCGGTTGTTGGACCCGAGGCCGACGCCGAGGAACACCGCGTCATAGTCGGCGCGCAGGCTGTCCAGCGACAGGTCGGCGCCCAGCTTGCGGCCATGCTCCACCGTGATGCCGCCGACGCCGAGGATGAAGGCGACCTCGCGCTGGGCGAAATCGTCGGCCATCTTGTAGGGGGCGAGGCCGTATTCGTTGAGGCCGCCGGACTTGGCCTTCGCCTCGAACACCGTCACCTCATGGCCGAGCGTGGCGAGGCGGTGGGCGCAGGACAGGCCGGCCGGGCCGGCACCGACCACCGCCACGCGCTTGCCGGTGGCGGTGGCGCGCGGGAAGGGGTGGGCCGGTTCGCCGTCGATGAGGCGGTCGGTGGCATGCCGTTGCAGCCGGCCGATGGCGACGGGGCGGTCTTCCGCCCGGTTGCGGACGCAAGCCTGCTCGCACAGCGTCTCGGTCGGGCAGACGCGGCCGCAGGTGCCGCCCATGATGTTCTCCGACAGGATCGTCGTCGCGGCACCCTTCAGGTTGCCGGTGGCGATGGAGCGGATGAAGGCCGGGATGTCGATCCCGGTCGGGCAGGCCTTGATGCAAGGCGCGTCGTAGCAGAACAGGCAGCGGTTCGACTCGGCCAGCGCCTGGACCGGCGTCATCGCCGGCGTCAGGTCGGTATAAGGCGAGGCGGGGCGATCTTCGGTGTCGGCAAGCGTAGCGATCAGGGTCATGGCGGATGGCTTCCCTTCGGTCGCAGAGCGGCGTGTCTACCGAAGCGTCAGCAACCCGCGTGCCAAGAGAACCAACCAGCACTGCCAAGGCACGGAGGCGGCGGAAAAGCTGACTGTTCGGTCAAGAATTGACGATATGGACAGGCATGGCTCGATCATGCCAGCCATGCGCATTGCACGCAACTCAGCCTTTTGGCGCCTCTTTTGGCGGCGATATGCAAGAAAATCGGTTGAACGCCGCGGTCCGGGGATAGGAAATTGCGTCGTATCAAAGAGTTGCCTTGCGGAAGGTGCTGCCTCCAATTTCGGCAGCGCGCTTATGCATCAATGGATAGGGAGGTGCCGTGTCCGTTGTCTCCAGCCTACTGATCGACCGCACCGCCACGCCCATCGGCGAACTGATCGTCGTTGCGGATGACGAGGGCGCCTTGCGGGCCATCGACTGGACCGATCATGAGGACCGGCTGCATCGCCTGCTGCGCCTCCACCATCCCGGCGGGTACGAATTGCGGCCGTTAGACGATCCGGGTGGGCTGACGCGGGCGATGGACGCCTATTTCGCGGGCGAGCTTGCGGTGATCGACCGATTGCCGCTGCGCACCGGCGGGACGCCGTTCCAGCGCGCGGTGTGGGCGGCGCTGCGCGGCATTCCCTGCGGTGCGACCGTCTCCTACCGGCAGCTTGCGGCGCTGTCCGGGCGGCCGGCGGCGGTGCGGGCGGCGGGGCATGCCAACGGCGCCAACCCGATCAGCATCGTCGTGCCCTGCCACCGGGTGATCGGCTCCGCCGGGGCGCTGACCGGCTATGGCGGCGGGGTGGAGCGCAAGCGCTGGCTGCTGGCCCATGAAGGCGTGGCGTTGCGATAGGGAGCCGCGCCTCTACCGCTTTTGCGCAGCGCACTTTGCGGCTCCGCTCCGGTTGTTGAAGGGAGGGGCGACGTGGCCGGTCAGCCGGCCGGCGCCATCACCACGCCAACGAAAGGGAGCGCCATGAGCGACAAGAACGACCAGAACCGGACCGCAGGCGACAACGAGCGCATGAAGGGCGTGATCGACCAGGCCAAGGACACGGCTGCCGGCGATCTGTCCGGCCACGAGCAGGACGGGCGCAAGGGCGGCGAGCAGATCAGGCGCGCCGTCGACGCCATGTCCACCGGCAACACGCCGCGGTCCGGTGACGACCCGCAGCACATCACCGGCGACACCACACGCACGCCGATGCCGGACGAGACCGGCGGTGAAGGCGCGAAGCGGCGGGGTCGGGACAAGTAGGAACACTAGGGCGGGGGACGGGCGTCGTCCCCCTTTTCCCCGCTGTCGGAACGCCTGGCGTCAGGCGCCGAACCCGCCGTCGATGGTCTGGAACGAGCCGGTGATCATCGCAGCATGCGGGCCGGCGACATAGGCGGTCAGCTCGGCGACCTCGTCGGCGTGGATATAGCGCTTGATCGCCATGAATTCCTTCATGGCGGGCGCCATCGGCCCGTCGGCCGGATTCATGTCGCTGTCGGTCGGACCCGGCTGGATGGCGTTTACGGTGATGCCGCGGTGGCCGAAATCGCGGGCGAGGCCGCGCACCATGCTCTGGACCGCCGACTTGGTCATGCCATAGGCGGCGCCACCGGCGAAGGGCACGCGGTCGCCGTTGACCGACCCGATGACGATGATGCGCCCACCGTCGTTCATGCGCCGGGCCGCTTCGACCGCCGCATGGTAGGGCGCACGGACATTGATGTCGATCATCCGGTCGACGGCGTCGGGATCGAAGGTCAGCGGATCGCCGATGATCGCGGTGCCAGCATTGACGACCAGCACGTCCAGCGCGCCGCGATCCGCCACGGTGGCGATCAGGGCGTCGCGGTCGGCGCTGTCGGTGCGGATGGCCTCCGCGCCGGTTTCGGCAGCGAGGGCCTCGGCGGCGTCCTTCGACCCGGCATAGGTGAAGGCGACGGTGCCGCCGGCCTTGGCGAAGCGGCGGACGATGGCCTTGCCGATGCCGCGGCTGCCGCCGAGGACCAGGATCTTGCGGCCGGTGAACTCACCCATGATGCGCTCCTTGAGAAAATGTAGTGAGCGCTATATAAAGTCGGGCAGGGGGTTTGTGCAAGGAGAAATATAGTGGTCGCTACAAAAATGCCGCCCACAGCAACATGCGGGTCGCGGGGACGGCGGCGGTCCTTCGATGTGGACGAGGCGGTCGAGACCGCGATGAAGCTGTTCCATGCGCGCGGCTACGACGCCGTGGGCGTCGCCGAGCTGGGGGCGGAGCTGGGGATCAAGCCGCCGAGCTTCTATGCGGCGTTCGGCAGCAAGGCCGGGCTGTTCGAGCGGGCGCTTCAGCGCTATGCGTCGGGGGAGGCGAACATCTTCGCGCGGGCGCGGGCCGAGGGTGGCGGCGTGGCCGAGGTGATCGAGCGCATGCTGCTGCTGGCGGCGCGGCTCTATCCGGAGCGGAACGGCGTGGCCGGCTGCCTCGTGCTCGATGGCGCGCGCAACAGCTCCGACCCGGAGGCCTGCGCGTTGGCCGAGGCGCTGAGGAAGGCCGCCGTATCGGAACTCCGCGACTTCATCGCCGGGGAGGCGCCGGAGCGGGCCGGCGAACTGGCCGACTTCGTGGCGATTGCGATGAAGGGAATGTCGGCGGCGGCGCGCGACGGTGCGGACGAGGCGGCGCTCACCGCCTTCGCGGAAATGGCGAGCAGCGCCTTCCGCCGCGAACTGGCGGCGGAAGGCTGATTTGGGGGACTGAGCCGGCGATCAGGCCGGCATGGCGTCGCGCGGGATGATGGCGCCGCGGTGCTGGATGACGGCGGCGGCCAGCTTGTGGGCGGCTCGGGCGGCGTCGGCCGGGCCTTCGCCGCGCAGGCGGGCGGCAAGATAGCCGGCGCTGAAGCTGTCGCCCGCCGCCGTGGTGTCGACCACCGTGGCGACCTTCTGGGCCGGCACTTCAATAACCTCGCCGTTCTCGATCACCACGCAGCCGGGCTGTTCCAGCTTCAGGACGATCTCGGTGACGCCGGCGTTGCGGACGCGGGCCAGCACGGCGTCGGCTTCGGCGTCGCCGTAGAGGTCGCGCAGGTCGGTGACGCCGGGCAGCGCGATGTCGGTCAGCCGCAGCATGCGGTCGAAGGCGGTGCGGGCGGTCCCGATGTCCGGCCACAGGCGCGGGCGCCAGTTGGTGTCGAAGGCGACCTTGCCGCCGCGCGCCCGCACCCGCTGCAACACCTCGAACAAGCGCTCGCGGCCCTGCTCGCCCAGGATGGCGATGCTGATGCCGGACAGATAGACGACGCCGTAGCCCTCCAGCGCCGCAGACAGTTCCGGCGTCTGGGGCAGGGCGAACAGCTCGCGCGCGGGTGCCCGGTCGCGCCAGTAGAGGAAGCGGCGCTCGCCGCTGGCATCCGTCTCGATCAAATAGAGGCCGGGCAGGCGGTTCGGCACCCGCAGGACGTGGGACGTGCCGACACCCTCCGCCGCCCAGGCGGCGACCATGTCGTCGCTGATGCTGTCGTCGCCGAGTGCGGTGACGTAATCGACCGGCGTGCCCAGCCGCGCCAGATAGACCGCGGTGTTCAGCGTGTCGCCGCCGAAGCCCATGGTCAGCGACCCGTCCGGCCGGCGGAACATCTCGATCATGCATTCGCCGAGCGCGGCGACGCGGTTGGGCGTGTCGGTCATGTTTCTTCTCCACAAGCCGGGATCGCACCGGCAAAACCTATTTCATGCCGTTAAACGGCGAACCATTCATCACACCGCGGAGCGGCGTAGTTGCGCCCGCATCCGTTCGCGGTGCGCGGTGTAGAGGCCACTGGCGATGATCACGCCGGTACCGACGAAGGTCCAATGGTCGGGCACCGCGCCGAAGACGAGAAAGCCAAGCGCGGTCGACCAGATCAGCTGGACGTAGGTGAAGGGCGCCAGCACCGATGCTTCGCCCTGGCGGTAGGCCAGGATCAGCAGCCATTGCGCCGCTGTGTAGACCAGCCCGATGAAGACGCCGAGCAGCATCTCCCACGGCGTCGGCCATGCCGCGTGCAGGGGAAGCAGCGCCGTCAGAACGATCAGGCCGGTCAGCGCGCTCCACACCATGGTGGTCAGCGGGTTCTCCTGCACCGTCATCTTGCGCGTCGCAACCAGGCCCAAAGCCCAGCTGAAGGCGGTCAGGATGGGCAGAAGCGAGGCGGACTGGAAGCCGTCCGCCCCCGGCCGGATGACGATGATGACGCCGGCAAGCCCGACCAGCAGCGCCGCCCAGCGGCGGATGCCGACCGTCTCCTTCAGCAGAAGGATCGACAGCACGGTGACGAAGACGGGAGAGACGAAGCTGATCGCCGCGGCCTCCGCCAGCGGCAGATGCTGCATCGCCATGATGAAGAACAGCGCCGAGCCCAGCATGCCCAGGCCCCGCAGGACCTGCAGCCCCGGCCGCGTCGTCTTGAAGACCCGCAGCGATCCGCCGCGCAGCGCCAGCGGCATCACCAGAGCGGTAAAGACGACATAGCGCATCCAGGCGATCTCGACCGGCGGCAGGGTCCGGGCGAGATATTTCGCCGTGGCGTCGGAGCAGGACAGGCAGGCCACCGCCAGCACCACCAGCAGGATCGCCCGCATCGGCTCCGTGCCCTTGGAGCCCGATCCGGCCGTTGGATTGACCGTCGGCTGGATCGGCGTCTGCGGAGCGTTCACCGGTTCGGGACCGGTCTCGGTGCGGGGTGTGGAACTGTCGGGCATGGCGCCGGCTCGTCATCGGTCATGGTTAAGGGGGCGGACCCCTTACATAACCGCTCCCATCTGCCAAGGAGCGAATTCATCGGCGCCGACGCCGAGTTCCTCGCTCTTGGTCTTGCGGCCCGACGCGGTGTCGAGAACCAGCTGGAAGATCGCGCGGCCGACCTCCTCGATCGAGGCGTCGCCGGTGGCGATGGCGCCGCAATCGATGTCCATGTCGTCCGGCATCTTGCGGAACAACTCGCTGTTGGTCGCCAGCTTCAGGCTGGGCGTCGGCTTGCAGCCGAAGACCGAACCGCGGCCGGTGGTGAAGCACAGCACGTTGGCGCCGCCCGCCACCTGACCGGTCGCCGAAACCGGATCGTAGCCGGGAGTGTCCATGAAAACGAAGCCTTTCTCGGTGATCGGCTCGGCATAGCGGTAGACGGCGGCCATTGGGGTGGTGCCTCCCTTGGCGACCGCGCCCAGCGACTTCTCCAGGATGGTGGTCAGGCCGCCCTTCTTGTTGCCGGGCGACGGGTTGTTGTTCATCTCGCCGCCGGTGCGGCTGGTGTAGTCCTCCCACCAGCCGATGCGCTCGACCAGCGCCTCGCCCACCTCGCGGCGGACGGCGCGGCGGGTCAGCAGATGCTCGGCGCCGTAGACCTCCGGCGTCTCGCTCAGCACGGCGGTGCCGCCGTTGCGGACCAGCAGGTCGACGGCATAGCCCAGCGCCGGGTTGGCGGTGATGCCGGAATAGCCGTCGGAGCCGCCGCATTGCAGCGCCAGCGTCAGGTGGCTGGCCGGCAGGGTCTGGCGGGTGACGTCGTTGACCTCCGGCAGCAGCGCCTCGATCCGGCGGATGCCCTCGCGGGCCGCCGCGGCGGTGCCGCCCATGTCCTGGATGCCGATAGGGATGACGCGGGCGCCGGCCTCAAGGCCGGTGGCCTCCATCAGCTTGTCGATCTGGTTCACCTCGCAGCCGAGGCCCAGCAGGATCACCGCGGCGAAGTTGGGGTGGCGGGCGTAACCGGCGATGGTCCGGCGCAGGGTGTCCATCACCTCGCCGCTGCCGGCCATGCCGCAGCCGTAGCCGTGGGTCAGCGCGACGACGCCGTCGATGTTGGGATAGGCGGCCAACGCGGGGCCGCGGAAATGGTCGGCGATCATCCGCGCCGCGGTGGCGGAGCAGTTCACCGAGGTCAGCACGCCGATGTAGTTGCGGGTGGCGACGCGGCCGTCCGGGCGCAGGATGCCCTGGAAGGTGGCGCGCTCGGCCTCCGGAATCATATCGACCGGATGGACGTCGGCACCGAACGCGTAATCGCGCTCGAAATCGCTGCCCATGCTCATGTTGTGGACGTGGACATGGTCGCCCGGCTGGATCGCCGCGGTGGCGAAGCCGATGACCTGATTGTATTTGCGCACCGGCTCGCCCGGTGCGATGGCGCGCACCGCGACCTTGTGCCCGGCCGGCACCGGCCCGGTGGTCGCGACGCCAGAGACCTCGGCGGTGCCGGGCAGGGTGATGCCGGGCTCCAGGTCGGCGCCGGCGACGACGACGTTGTCGGCGGGGTGCAGGCGGATGGTCAGCGATGCCATGGGAAGATGTCCTCGAGGAGACGTGGTGTTCCCTCTCCCGCCTCCCGCACAAACTTCGTTTGTGCCGACGGCGTCAGGCGGATCGAACATCCGCTGAGGGCCCCGGGAGAGGGAGGGGACCCACGAAGTGGAGAGGGTGAGGGGGCCAGAATCCCGGAGCGCATGGCTTCGTGCCTAACCCCTCACCCTTCCCACCGCTTCGCGGCGGGCCCCCTCCCTCTCCCCGGACGGGAGAGGGAGGTTCAACCAATCACAGCTTGTAGGCGTTCTTGGCGAGGCGGTAGGCGAGGTCGACGGCCAGTTCCGCGGCCTCGTCCTCGGCCAGCCGGTGTTCGGCGACCAGACGGGCGAGGAAGCTGCAATCGACGCGGCGCGACACGTCGTGGCGGGCCGGGATCGAGCAGAAGGCGCGGGTGTCGTCGTTGAAGCCGACGGTGTTGTAGAAGCCGGCGGTTTCCGTGATCATCTCGCGGTAGCGGCGCATGCCCTCGGGGCTGTCGTGGAACCACCAGGCCGGGCCGACGCGCAGCGCCGGGTAATGGCCGGCCAGCGGCGCCAGCTCGCGGGCGTAGCTGTCCTCGTCCAGCGTGAACAGGATGATGGTCAGGTCGCGCTCGTTGCCGAAGCGGTCGAGCAGCGGCTTCAGCGCCCGCACATACTCGGTGCCGCTGGGGATGTCCGCACCCTTGTCGCGGCCGAAACGCTCGAATACCAGGCTGTTGTGGTTGCGGAAGGAGCCGGGATGGATCTGCATGACCAGACCGTCCTCCAGGCTCATCCGCGCCATTTCGGTCAGCATCTGGGCGCGGAACAGCTCGGCCTCATTGGCCGTGGCGCCGCCGCGGCGGACGATGTCGAACAGCGTCTCGGCCTCGGCGCGCGGCAGATCGGCGGTCGCCGCCGTCGGGTGGCCGTGGTCGGTCGAGGTGGCGCCGAAGCTCTTGAAATACTGGCGGCGGTCGGCGAGGGCGGCGAGGTAGCCGTCCCAGGTCGAGGTGTCCTTGCCGGTGATGCGGGCCAGCTCGGCGAGGTTCTCGCGGAAGCCCTCGAACTCCGGATCGACGACCGGATCGGGACGGAAGGCGGTGATGACCCGGCCCTTCCAGCCGCTTTCGCGGATCGCCTTATGGTGCTCCAGCGGGTCGAGCGGCGATTCGGTGGTCGCCAGCACTTCCAGGTTGAAGCGCTCGAACAGGGCGCGCGGACGGAACTCCGGCTTGCGCAGGCACTCTTCGATCTGGTCGTAGATGCGGTCGGCGCTGGCGGCGCTCAGCCGTTCGGTGACGCCGAACACCGTCTCGAAGGCGTGGGTCAGCCACATCGAGGTGGGCGTGCCGCGGAACAGGTGCCAGTTGGAGGCCAGCAGGCGCCAGATGGCGCGCGAGTCGGACGAGGTCTCCCCGCCGTCCTTGCGCGGCACGCCCAGCTGCTCCAGCGGAATTCCCTGGCTGTACAGCATGCGGAAGGCATAATGGTCGGGCTTGACGAACAGGCTCGCCGGGTCGGGGAACGCCTCGTCCTTCGCGAACCAGGACGGATCGGTGTGGCCGTGCGGGCTGATGATCGGCAGGGCGCTGACTTCGCCGTAGAGGCGCCGCGCGATGTCGCGCTGCGTTGGGTCGCTCGGGAACAGACGGTCGGGATGAAGCATCGGAAGCCTCTGCGCTGCAAGAGAGTGACAAAAGCAGGGTGGGGAGAAGGCGGGGTCCGTGCGGGGGACCGTCCCTACCGGCTGGCCGTATAATATTAATATATCAGATATGATTGCAAGCCCAATCATGCTTCCGCCCACCTCTTGCGCGCCCTAAGGCCTGCGCCCAGTCGCCGCACCCGCACTGTAACGGAGGCCGCAGGGACATGGCCTTTGCCGACAATCGCCCTTTCCCGGGGCGGGAGAGGGAGTTGGATGCGGTAGCCGGGCATGATGCTGGCGATGGGTTTGACCTTGGTGAAGCGGGGCGGGTAGATTGCAGGAAACGAGGAACGTCCCACGGGCGGAAGTCCGCCGCCCCGTTACACGCCTGCCGGAATGGAGTCATCGGTGAAGAAGGTCGCGACGACAGACGATGAAGGCGGCCTGGCCTCTGCAACCGCCCGCCGCGCCGCGGTTCCGGCCGCGACGGTCCGGCCGCCGCGCCGCGCCGCGACGGTGGCGTCGCGCATCTACCGCGACCTGCGGGCGGAGATCGTGTCGCTGAAGCGCAAGCCCGGCGATGCCATCGCCGAAAAGCAGATCGCCGAGACCTACGGCGTCAGCCGCACGCCGGTGCGCGAAGCGGTGCTGAAACTGGCCGACGAGGGGCTGATCGAGATCTTCCCGCAATCCGGCACCTTCGTGGCGCGCATCCCGCTGGACGTCCTGCCGGAAGCCTTTGCCATCCGCAAGGCGCTGGAAGAGGCGACGGTGCGCTATGCCGCGGCGCGTGCCACGCGCAGCCAGATCGCAGCGCTGCGAGCCAACCTGGAACTGCAGAAGGAGATGCAGGAGGCCGCCGATTTCCCCGGCTTTCACCAGGCCGACGAGGCGTTCCACGCGCTGGTCGCGGAGATCGCCGGCTATCCTGGATTCTGGACGCTGATCCAGCAGACCAAGGTGCAGATCGACCGCTACCGCCTGCTGACCCTGCCGGTGCTCGGCCGTGTCGCCGAGGTGATCGCCGAGCACACCGCCATCGTCGATGCCATCGCGGCCAACGATCCGGCCGCCGCCGCCAAGGCGCTGGACGAGCATCTGGATGACCTGCAGATCTCGGTCGCCGACATCCGGCGCGACTATCCGCGCTACTTCACCGCACCCGGCGACCTCGCCTGAGGCCCGGGAAGAGAGATGCCGGGAGGGAGGGGGCCCGGCGGCCCCCTTTCCCCGCAGCTCTCAAGCCTGGGTGGCGTCGGCCGCGGCGGCGTATGCCACCGGCTCACCCAGGAAATCCTCGCGGATGGGCGTGAAGATGTCGAGCAGCACGCCCGGCTCCAGCGCCACCACGCCATGCAGCACGTTGGACGGCACCATATAGCCGTCGCCGGTGTTCAGCCGCTTGGTGCGGCCGTCGATGGTGACGTCGAACGAGCCCTTCTCCACCACGGCGCACTGGACATGCGGATGGCGGTGCTGCGCGCCGATGGCGCCGGCCTCGAACTCCACCCGCACCATCATCATGGCGTCGTTGTAGCCGAGGATCTTGCGTCGCACCCCGTCGCCCAGATCCTGCCACGGGATGTCGGCCGCGGTCACGAACACGTCGGTGGTCATTGGTCTTCTTCCTTCTTCCCCTGAGGTCCCGCCGCCGCCCCGAACGGGGACGGGAGCGGGGGTTGGTTCACGTCAGCGCGCCAGCCAGCCGCCATCCACCGGCAGGGTGATGCCGTGGACATAGTCCGAAGCGTCGGAAGCCAGGAACACCGCCGGGCCGGCCATGTCGGACGGCACGCTCCAGCGCCCGGCCGGAATGCGCCCCAGGATCTCGGCGTTGCGCGTCTCGTCGGCACGCAGCGCCGTGGTGTTGTTGGTCTCGACATAGCCCGGCGCGATGGCGTTCACGTTGATGCCCTTGCCCGCCCATTCGCAGGCCAGAAGCTTGGTGAGGCCGGCGACGCCGCTCTTGGAGGCGGTGTAGGACGGCACCCGGATGCCGCCCTGGAAGGACAGCATCGAGGCGATGTTGATGATCTTGCCCTTGGCGTCGCCACCCGCGTCCCCACCCGCCGCCCGGCGCGCGAAGACATGGCGGCCGAAGGCCTGACAGAGGAAGAACACCGACTTGATGTTGACGTTCATCACGTCGTCCCAGTCGGCTTCGGTGAAGTCGATGGAATCGGCGCGCCGGATGATGCCGGCATTGTTGACCAGGATGTCGACATGGCCCAGCCCGCCGACCGCCTCCTCCATGATGCGGGGGACCGGTTCGATGCTGGTGAAGTCGGCGGAGATGGAGACGAAGCGCCGGCCGGCGCGCTCCACCATCGCTTGCGTCTCCACCGGCGGGGTGCGGCCGGCCACCGCCACGTCGGCGCCGGCCTCGGCCAGCGCCACGGCGATGGCTTGGCCGATGCCGGTGTTGGCGCCGGTGACAAGCGCCGTCCGGCCGGACAGATCGAAGGATTTGGTCATGGATCCGGTCATGGCTGCGTCGGTCCTCAGCGCAGGCGGTCCATGGCGACGAAGTCCATGTCGGTGAAGTCCTGGTTGTCGCCGCCCATCGCCCAGATGAAGGTGTAGTTGCGGGTGCCGACGCCGGAATGGATCGACCAGGGCGGGGAGATCACGGCCTGCTCGTTGGCGACGACGATGTGGCGGGTCTGCTCCGGCTCGCCCATCAGGTGGAAGACGCGGGCATCCTCCGGCAGGTCGAAGTAGAAATAGACCTCGCAGCGCCGGTCATGGGTGTGGCACGGCATGGTGTTCCACATGTTGTTCGGCTTCAGCACGGTCATGCCCAGCACCAGCTGCGCCGTGCGCACCACGTCCGGGTGGATCATCTGGTAGATGGTGCGCTCGTTCGACTGGGCCGGGTCGCCCAGATGCACGGCCTTGGCCTGTCCAATGGAGATCTTCATCGTCTCGAACCGCGCATGGGCCGGCGTGCTGTTCAGGTAGAACTTGGCCGGCTCGCGGCGGTCCAGGCTTTCGAAGGTGACGTCCTTGCTGCCCATCGCGACATAGAGCGCGTCGCGCGGCGCCAGTTCGAACACCGACCCGTCGACGGTGACGCGGCCGGGACCGCCGACATTGACCACGCCCAGTTCGCGCCGGTCGAGGAAGTTGGGCGAGCCGATCTCCTTGGACGACACCAGCTTCACCGGGCCGGCGACCGGCATGGCGCCGCCGACGACGAAACGGTCGACATGGCTGTAGGTGAAAACGGTCTCGTCCGCCTCGAACAGGGTCGGAACCAGGAAGTGGTCGCGCAGCGTCTCGGAATCGAAGTTGCGCACCGCATCGGGGTGGGAGGCGTGACGGACGGAGATTTTCATGTCGATCAGGTCCTTCGATTTCGGGATGGCCGGCAGTTCGGCAGGTCTGTCCTGATCATACTAATATACTAGTAAAACGGGCAAGCCCTAATGATGGAAGTCCGGACATTTCACCGGGCGGAGAATGCGCGACAAAATCGCGGGAATGATGGGCCGACGCCGCCCGGCGGGGCGCCCGCGTTGCGCCTTCTGCCAATCTAATATATCAGTAGTGAGGCATTTTCCGGAGACCATGTCCATGACCGTCCAGCAGCCCCGCAAGCGCATCGCCCTCGTCGCCCATGACGCCCGCAAGGCGGATCTCATCACCTGGATCGGCGCCAACATCGCGGCGCTGGACGGCCACGCCTATTGGGCGACCGGCACCACCGGCCAGAAGGTGAGCGCCGCCCACCCTAATCTGGACGTGACTCCGCTGAAGAGCGGGCCGCTCGGCGGTGACCAGCAGATCGGCGCCATGATCGCGGAGGGGCGGATCGACCTGCTGGTCTTCTTCGTCGATCCGATGACCGCCCAGCCGCACGACGTGGACGTGAAGGCGCTGACCCGCCTCGCCACGCTCTACAACATCCCGATGGCCTGCAACGAGGCCACCGCCGACATGATCGTGTCCTCGCCGCATTTCGCCGGCGGCTACGTCCCCCGTGCGGCGAGCTTCACCGACTACGAAACGCGGACGGTGTGAGGGCGGTTCACAGCCCCCGGCTTTAGCTGGTGAAATATTGCGGATTGGTCCGCTGGACGTCGGCGATGCCCAGCTGAAGGTCGGTCAGGTGGCGGCGCAGCTCGGCGACGGCGCGGTCCGGGTCGCGGGCGGCGATCGCCTCGACGACGGCGCTGTGTTCGGCAAGGGCCTTTTCCATCCGGCCGGCGACCGGAAGCGTCAGGTGGCGGTAGCGGTCGACCTGCCGCTTCACCTGCTGGGTCAGCGTCCAGAAGCCGGGATAGCCCGACATCTCCGCCAGCAGCGCGTGGAAATCCTCGTCGGCATCGTGGAAGCCGTCGAAATTGCCGGCCTCCTGCATTTCCCGCTGCAGCTCCAGGTTGGCGCGCAGGCGGGCCACCTGACTGCCGGTCGCCTGCTCGGCGGCATAGCGCACCGTCGCCTCTTCCAGCGCACGGCGGATGGCGATGGCTTCGGGCAAGGCGCTCAAGGGAATGCGGGCGACGAAGGTGCCGGATTGCGGGAACACCTCCACCAGCCCCTCGTCGGCCAGCTTCAGCATCGCCTCGCGCACCGGCGTGCGGCTGACGCCGTAGGTCTCGGCCACCTCCTTCTCGATCAGCGGTTCGCCCGGCTTGCGGCGCAGGGAAACGATGTCGTCGCGCAGGTCGCGGTAGATCGTCCCCGACACGGTGGCGCCGCGATGGGCCGGCCGTGCCGTGGCGCTGGCGGGCCGGCGGCGGCGGCGGCGCGCCGGTGCGGCCGCATCCGCCAGATTCATATCGCCCGCGTTGGTGTCCATGTTCGATCCGTTCCTGTCAGCGGCGTGACGCCGTGCTTACTAATATATCTCTCCGACTCCTCATGCGGAAAGTCTTTTGCCGACGGAAATGCACGTCTGTCTTGTGCAGATGGGGACGGAGAAGAAGAAGGGGCGGCGGACCACCCCTTCTTCCCGACCCTTGGCAACCCTACAGCTTGGCCGCCGCGTCGAACACCTTGTGGCTGTAGGCACCCTCCGGCTTCTTGGAGATCACCGGGGCCGATGCGCCCGACATCAGGATGTCGACCGTACGGTTGAAGTCGGCCGGGTCGAGATAGCCGGTCCCCTTCGCGCCGCCGTCGATCAGCTTGGCGACCTCCTGCATCATGGTGGTCTGGTGTTCCTCGGTCTGCGCGCCGGTGGTGTCGTTCTCCAGCACGATCTTCACCGCCTCCGCCTGGTTCTTGGCGGCGTATTCCCAGCCCTTGGCCGAGGCCTTCACGAACTTTGCCAGCTTTTCGACGGTCTTGGGATCTGACAGCGACTTTTCCGTGGCGTAGAGGCCGTCCTCCAGCGTCGCCACGCCCTGGTCCTGGTACTTGAAGACGGTCAGCTCGTCGGCCTTCATGCCGGCTTCGATCAGCTGCCAATATTCGTTGTAGGTCATGGTGGAGATGCAGGCCGCCTGCTTCTGCAGCAGCGGGTCGACGTTGAAGCCCTGCTTCAGCACCTTAACGTCGGGGCTGGAGCCCGAGGTGGAATAGCCCAGCTTGCTCATCCAGGACAGGAACGGATATTCGTTGCCGGAGAACCAGACGCCCAGCGTATTGCCCTTGAAGTCCTTCGGATCCTTGATGTTGGCGTCCTTGCGGCAGGTCAGCATCATGCCCGACTTCTGGAACATCTGGGCGATGTTGACCAGCGGCACGCCCTTTTCCCGGCTGGCCAGCGCCGACGGCATCCAGTCGACGATCACGTCGGCGCCGCCGGCGGCGATGACCTGTGTCGGGTTGATGTCGGGGCCGCCGGCCTTGATGGTGACGTCCAGCCCGGCGTCCTTGTAGAAGCCCTTGGCCGCCGCGACGTAATAGCCGGCGAACTGGGCCTGGGTGACCCATTTCAGCTGCAGCGTCAGCGGATCGGCGGCCGCGGCCGGCGCCCCCCAGCCGGCGAGGCCGGTGAGCGCGGTGGCGGCGAGCAGGACGGCGGAGGCAAGGGTCTTCATCGCGTTCGATCCTCTTCTGGCTGGAGTTTGTTTCGGCTCGAAGGACTGGAAGGCGGTCAGCGTGTGCGCAAAGACGGGTGCCAGGCGGTGACTCGCCGCTCCGCCAGCGCCAAGGCGCCGTAGAGCAGCGATCCGGTCAGGGCGGCGACGGCGATGGTCGCCCACACGACATCCAGATTCATCCGGGCGACCTGGGTGGAGATGCGGAAGCCCATCCCCACCACCGGCGTTCCGAAGAACTCGGCGACGATGGCCCCGATCAGGGCCAAGGTTGAGTTGATCTTCAGTCCGTTGAACAAAAAGGGCAAGGCGCAGGGAAGCCGCAGCATCGCCAGCGTGCGCCAATAGCCGGCGCCATAGGAGCGCATCAGGTCGAGCTGGATGCGCTCGGCGCTCTGCAGCCCGGCCAGCGTGTTGATCAGCATGGGGAAGAAGGTCATCACCACGATGACGGCGGCCTTGGACTGCCAGTCGAAGCCGAACCACATCACCATGATCGGCGCGATGCCCACCACCGGCACGGCGCTGGCGAGGTTGCCGAGCGGCAGCAGCCCGCGCGCCAGGAAGGGCACCCGGTCGGCCAGGATCGCCACGAGAAAGCCGGCGCCGCAGCCGATCAGATAACCGCGCAGGACGGAGGTCAGCACCGTCTGGCGGAAGTCGTCCCACAGGTCGGCGGCATGGACGGCGAAGGCGGCCAGCACCGCGCTGGGCGGCGGCAGCAGGATGGCCGGCACCTGGAAACCGCGCGTCAGGATCTCCCACAGCATGACCAGCGCCAGCCCGAACAGGGCAGGCCCGGCCAGCCGCGCTGGACCGCTGACACCCGCCAGCAGGGCCAGCACCCGCCACAGCAGCAGGGTGGCGCCGGCCAGCCAGACCCACAGCCCGCCGGCATGGGCGAGGCCATGGCCCTGGTCCAGCAGGACCAGCGGCGCGGCATAGGCGGCGGCGACGCCGGCCAGCAGGAGCAGGGCCTCGCCAAGAGCGGAGCCGGGCAGCCGCCGGCCAAGGATCGTCGCAACGGTCAGTGCGAACAGGGTCAATGCGGCGGGCAACTGCGGCAGGAACAGGGCGGCGCCGTCCTGTCCGGCGAAGGGCAGCAGCGGGGCGGCCAGCATCACCAGGGGCCAGGGCGCCATATCGGGGTGGGCAATGGTTGGGCGGGTCATCGCGCACCTCCCCGGCCGCCCGGCACCAGCGCCCGCTCGGCGAAGCCCACGGCAGCGACCAGCGTGACGCCCAGCAGGGCGGCCATCACCAGGGCGCTCCAGATTTGAACGGTCTGGCCATAGTAGGAGCCGGACAGCAGCCGGGCGCCCAGCCCCGCCTGTCCGCCGGTCGGCAATTCCGCGACGATGGCGCCGACGACGCTGGCGGCGACCGCGATCTTCAGGCTGGTGAACAGGTAGGGCAGGGAGGCCGGCAGGCGCAGCAGGCGGAAGGTCTGGGCCGTCCCGGCGCTGTAGGTCCGCATCAGGTCCAGCGTCAGCGGATCGGCGGAGCGCAGCCCCTTCACCATGCCGATGGTGATCGGGAAGAAGCACAGATACATGGCGATGATCGCCTTGGGCAGCAGGCCGGTGAAGCCCATGTTGCCGAGGATCACCACGATCATCGGCGCGATGGCCAGGATCGGCACGGTCTGGGACGCGATGACCCAGGGCAGCAGGCTCGATTCCAGCGTGCGCGCCTGGACGATCCCCGCCGCCAGCGCCACTCCCAGAACCACCCCCATGCCGAAGCCGGCCAGCGCCGCCCCGGCGGTGACGCCGGTGTGGTAGAGCAGGTTGCGGATGCTGGTCACCGGATGGCCGGTCAGGGAGCTGTAGAGGTCGACCGCGACCTGATCCGGCGTCGGCAGGATCGGCCGCTTCATCGCCAGGGTGGCGCGGATCAGGTCGGCGGTGGTCCAGCTTTGGCCGGCGCGGTTCAGCGCGTCCGTCGCCATCGGCGCGTTCAGCCAGACGGCACCGGCGTACCAGAGCACCAGCACGGCCAGCGCCATCACCGCCACCGGCAAGGAGCCCTTAGTCGTCATAGCTGTGGCCCTCCATCAGCCCTTCGCGGACGCGGTGGGCGATGCGTTGGAACTCCGGGCTTTCGCGGATGTCGAGCGTGCGCTCGCGCGGCAGGTCGCAGTCGATGACGTCGAGGATGCGGCCGGGACGCGGGCTCATCACCACGATGCGGGTGGAGAGGAACACCGCCTCGGCGATGGAATGGGTGACGAAGATGCAGGTCTTGCGGGTGCCGAGCCACAGGCGGGTGAGCTGCAGGTTCAGGTGATCGCGGGTGATCTCGTCGAGCGCGCCGAACGGCTCGTCCATCAAAAGCAGGTCGGGGTCGAAGGCGAGGGCGCGGGCAATGGACACCCGCTGCTGCATGCCGCCGGACAGCTGCCAGGGAAACTTGCGCTCGAATCCCGCCAGGCCGACCAGTTCCAGCTGTTCGCGGGCGCGGACCTGCCGCTCGGCCTTGGGCAGACCCATGATCTCCAGCGGCAGCGTGACGTTGCGCTCCACACTGCGCCACGGATAGAGCGCCGGGGCCTGAAAGACATAGCCGTAGGCCCGCTTCAGCCTTGCCTGTTCCGGCGTCATGCCGTTGACCGTCACCTCGCCGGAGGTCGGCTGTTCCAAATCGGCGACCACCCGCATCAGCGTGGTCTTGCCGCAGCCGCTGGGGCCGATCAGCGAGATGAAATCGCCTTTGGAAATGGACAGGCTGACGTCGCTCAGCGCGTAGACCGGATGGTCGGCGGCCTGATAGGTCAGGGTCAGGTTGCGGATGTCGACGATGGTGCGCGGCGCCGGTTCGGCGGCAGGCGGAACCAGAGTGAGCGGTGCGGGCTGGGCGGCTGGCACGGCGTTCGTCCCTTCGCGTTGGCGTCTCTCGCGGGGGACGGGAGCAAGAAGCGAGCCAGACCGGCCGATGGGAACGGCATCAAGGGACTGCGCTTTGTTTTCACTGCGGAAAAACCTGTCTTCCGGGACAGGAACTGACGGAATGGACAATCCGCGGGTCAGGCGCTTTCTCGGCAGGCGCTCAATTTTCGGGCCGAGACTGTCCCGCTGGTCAATTTTCAGGCATTGGGGAGAACGCCCTCTCCCGTCGTGTGAGAGGGCGTGGTCCTCACCCCACCTCGACCATCAGCGTGGTCGGGTATCCGGCGTCCTTCATGCGGGCGATCAGCGCGTCGACATGGGTCTGGTTGCGGGTTTCCAGGACCACGTCGACCTCCGCCATCTTCACCGGCACATTGTGGAACAGGCGCTGATGGTGGACCTCGACGATGTTGGCGCCGGCCTCGCCCAGCAGGCGGGTGACGCGGGCGAGCGCGCCGGGGGCGTCGGTGATGCCGATGCGCAGGCGGACGATGCGGCCCTCATAGACCAGCCCGCGCATCAGCACCTGGGCCATGATGCGGGAGTCGATGTTGCCGCCCGACAGCACGATGCCGACCTTGCGTCCCCGGTAGCGCTCGGGATCCTCCAGCACGGCGGCCAGCGCCGCGGCGCCGGCCCCCTCGGCGACCTGCTTCTGCACGGTGGCGAGGCGGTAGACCGCTTCCTCCAGCCGCGCCTCGCCCACCTCGACCACGTCGTCGACCAGGGCGCGGATGATCGGCAGGGTCAGGGCGCCGGGCGCCTTCACCGCGATGCCCTCCGCCACCGTGGCGCCGCCGCAGGTGATCGGCTGTCCGGCCAGCGCCTGCCGCACCGCCGGGTAGAGGCTGCACTGGACGCCGACGATCTCCAGGTCCGGGCGCAGCGCCTTGGCCGCCGTCGCCATGCCGGCGATCAGCCCGCCGCCGCCGATGGGGATCACCAGCACGTCGAGATCCGGCACATCCTCCAGCAGTTCCAGCGCCGCCGTGCCCTGGCCGGCGGCCACCAGCGGGTCGTCGTAGGGATGGACGAAGGTCAGGCCGTCGCGTGCGGCGAGGTCTTGGGCGAAGGCGGCGGCCTCGCTCAGCGTCTCGCCATGCAGTTCGACGGTGGCGCCCAGATTCTCGGTGCGCTCCACCTTGGTGAAGGGGGTGAAGCCGGGCATGACGATGGTGGAGCGGATGCCGAGCCGCGTGGCATGGCAGGCCACCGCCTGGGCATGGTTGCCGGCGGACATGGCGATGACGCCGGCGCGGCGCTCCGCCTCGCCCAGAGACAAAAGCTTGTTCAGCGCGCCGCGCTCCTTGAAGGAGGAGGTGGCGTGCAGATTCTCCAGCTTCAGGTGCATCCGGCATCCCGCCATGTCCCCCAGGCGGGGCGCCGGCACCGTGGGCGTTCGGGGCAGATGCCCCGCGATGCGCGCCGCGGCGGCGCGCACGTCCTCCAGAGTTATGGTCATTTGTTGGTTGTCCCGGTGTTGCGTGGTGTGAGTGTCAGCACCTCCGCCCCTGCCGAGACCAGCGTGCCACGGTCGCCGGCCAGACGCAACGCGCCGCCGTCGCGCCACATCTCCACCAGATCGCCCCAATGGCGGGACCAGATGTTGCCGGACTGGCCGGTGGCGATCACGAAGCGGGAATTGTCCAGGTCGGCCAGATCATAGACCGCGCGGAACCCGGCGCCATGGACATGGCGGAACGGGTTCGCGGAATCGCGGATCGTGGTCGATCCGCGGTTGACGGTGAAGAAATCGCCGTCGGTCTCCACCGACAGGTCGGCCGTCCCGCCGATCAGCGGCAGGCGGCTCAGCATCCGGTGGGTCAGCGCCACCTTGTGGTCGTCGCCCCAGCGCCAGCTTTTCGGGCGGGAGCCGTGGCGTTCGGCCAGCGCCGCCACCGCGGTTTCCAGCGACCGGCCGATCATGTCGGCGCAGTTTTCCTTCTGCGGGGTGGTGACGTCGTCGCACCAGTCCGGCCGCTCGTGGATGACGCGGCGCAGCGCCTCCGGCCGCAGATCCCAGTAGGCTGCGAAATCGGCGCCCAGCTCGTCGGCGAAGACCGCCCGCACCAGTTCCCGCAGCCACATGGTGAAGATCAGCGGCTCCGGCCGCTCGCGGTCCATCCGTCCGTCCCAGCCGCGCAGCAGGGCCGCGGCATCGCTGGCGAGGCCGGGAGGCGTCGGGTATTTCAGCAGCTCCGGCAGGAAGTCGCGGGCGGGCAGCGAGACGATGTCCATCTGCTGGCGCCCCACGTCCTCGACGGAATGGCGCCCTGCGCCCAACATCTCGACGATGCGCTTGGCGCGCGACGGGTCCGGCCATTCGGTGGCGAGGCGGTAGGGATAGTCGCGCCCGACCACCGCGTTGTTGGCATTGACGAACTGGCCCGACGGCGGGTTCACCGCCTGCGGTAGCGCGTAATAGGGCAGGAAGCCGGTCCAGTCATACTCGCCGGTCCAGCCCGGAACCGGCACGCGCCCGTCGCCCTTGCGGCGGATCGGCACCCGGCCGGGGGTGATGAAGCCGACCTCCCCGCTCACGTCGGCATAGACGACGTTCTGCTGCGGGGCGACATGCAGGCGCAGCGCGTCGCGCGCCGCCTCCGCCGTCGCCGCATGGTTCAGGCGGTACAGCGCCTCCGCGCTGGTGTCGTCGTCGGCAAGGCCGGGGAAGGAGAGCGCCAGTACCGGACCCGGGGAGCCATCGGCCGGCGGGGCATCCAGGTCGGAGATGACCGGACCGTGGCGCGTGCTGCGCACCGTCAGCGTCTGCGACGCCTCGCCGGCTACGGCGATGGTCTCGGCGCGCGTCTCGAAGGGCTCGCTGCCGTCGGGGGTCAGATAGCGGGCCGGGTCCCGCGGATCCGGCTTTTCGACGAACAGGTCCTGGGTGTCGCTGTGGGTGGTGGTGAAGCCCCAGGCGACCTTGCCGTTGTGGCCGAGAATGGTCAGCGGCACGCCCGGCACCGTCGCCCCGGCGCTGGTGAAGCCCGGCGTCACGATGCGCGCGAGATACCAGAGGATCGGCGCCTCCAGCCCCAGATGCGGGTCGTTAGCGAGGATCGGCTTGCCGGTGGTGGTGCGCGCACCGGTCAGCACCCATTCGTTCGATGCGGTGTCGAAGCCCATTTGCGGCAGAGCCGCCAGGGTGCGGCGCACCATGTCCCGCATGTCCATGCCGCGCAGTTCGCCGGCCAGCGTGGTGGGCGATCCGGGGGCGTCGGACGGGAACAGGTCGTCGATCTGCTGCGGCGACAGCCGCTCCAGCACGCGCGAGCGGAACAGCTCGTCCCGGTAGTTGGCGGACAGCTGCAGCGCCATCAGCTTGGCCCAGACCAGGCTGTCGGCGACGGTCCACGGTTCCGGCGTGTGGCGCAGAAGCTGGAATTCGGGCGGCAGCGCTTCGGAGCGCGTTTCGAGATAGGCGTTCACGCCTTCGGCATAAGCGTCGAAGGCGGCGCGGGCGTCGGGCGACAGGGTGGCTGCCATCGCCTCGGCCGAGCGGCGGACGCCGAGCGTGCGCATCAGACGGTCGGTGCGCAGTGCGAAATCGCCGTATTTGACGCCGATCAGCTCGGCCAGACGGCCGGCGCCGGCCCGGCGCATCGTCTCCATCTGCCACAGCCGGTCCTGGGCATGGGCATAGCCCAGCGCGCGGTAGGCGTCGCGCTCCGTCGCCGCGAAGATGTGGACGACGCCCTGGCCGTCGCGGACGATCTCCGACGGGGCGCCGCTGCCGGGAATGGCTACGGTGCCGCTGGTCTGCGGCTGCTGCGCCCGCATCCACAGATAGGTGCCGAGCAGAGCCACCGGCGGCAGCAGCACCAGTACCCCCGCGACCGCGGCGACCTTGCCCCAACGCCCGCGCGGCAAGCGGAAGCGCGGACGGTTCGGCGGAGGCGGGGCATAGGGAGGCTGCGTGCCGTAGGCCGGCTGGCCGGCATAGGGCGGACCGGGGGGCGGAACGGGCTGCTGCTGCGGATAGGGGGGCGGGGCGGGCGGATAGCCGGCCGGTGGGTGGCCGCCGGGCGGATAGCTGCCGGGCGGAAAGCCGGTGGACGGATGGACCGGCTGCTGCGGCGCCTGCGGATAGGGGGCGCCGGGATAGGGCGCGCTCGGATACTGGACCGGCCCCTGCGGCGTCTGGTGCGGCGGATAGCCGACGGGGGGAGGCACGGCAGGCGGAGGAGCGGGGCGGGACAGCGCACGCGCCAGGGCGGCGCGGAGGTGGAAAGCGCAGGTCTCGCCGGCGCGGATCAGGGAACGGCGCAGCATCACGGTCCGTGGGAGAGAATGGGGCGACGACAGGCGGGGGCCGCCGTGGGCTCGTTCGGGTGGCGGATGCTAGTTCCCGGCCGCCTGTGCGTCCAGGGCCGCATGGGTGGAGTCGAACGCTTTTTCCGGACCTGAACCTTCAGGCTGTCCCTCAGGCTGCTCCTCAAGCGGCTGAGGTCAGGATTTCCCGCAGCATGGGGGCGGACACCGGCTTGTGGATCAGGCGGTGGCCGCTGCGTTGGACTTCGGCGATGCGGGCGGGGTCGGTGTCGCCGGTCAGCACCACGGCGGGGACGCGCACGCCGCAGACGCCGTAGATGTCGCGGATCGCCTCCACGCCGGTCCGGCCTTCGCGCAGGCGGTAGTCGGCGACGATCATCGCCGGCTGCCGGCCCAGGTTCAGCAGCGATTCGATCGCCTCGTCGGCCGACACCGCAGCTACCACGTCGTATCCCCATTCCTCCAGCATCGCGCGCATGCTCAGCAGGATGATGGTGTCGTCGTCGACCACCACGATCAGGCCCTTGGCGCGGGCCGGCTCCACCGGCAGGCGCACCGGCTTTGGGATCGGGCGCGGCACCGCCGCCGGCAGGTCAAGGAAGAAGCCGCTGCCCTGCTCCGGCGTGGAACGCACGGTCACACCATGCTCCAGCAGCCCGGCCAGCCGCCGCACGATGGCGAGGCCGAGGCCGAGGCCCTTGCGCCGGTCGCGCTCCGGGTTGGCGAGCTGGGTGAACTCCTGGAAGATGTCCTGTGTCTTGTCGGCGGGAATGCCGATGCCCTGGTCCAGCACCGCCAGCCGCAGCCCGCCGCCGCGATGCAGGCAGCCGAGCAGGATATGGCCGCGCTCGGTATAGCGGATCGCGTTCTCGATCAGGTTGCGCAGGATGCGCTCCAGCAGGGCGGGATCGCTGCTGGTCCATGCGGAGGTCGGGACATGGCGCAGCGTCAGCCCGGACTCCGCCGCGCGGATGCGGTATTCCTCCGCCAGCCGGTCCAGCAGGGGGCCGAGCGCGAAATCGGTGACGCTGGGCTTCACCACCCCGGCATCCAGGCGCGAGACGTCCAGCAGGCTGTCCAGCATCACCCGCAGGCCGGTCAGCGATTCGGTCATGCTGGCCAGCAGCGGGGCCGTCGGGTGGTCCTCCAGCTTGTCCGATAACGCGTGGGCGAAGAAGAACAGCGACTGCAGCGGCTGGCGCAGGTCGTGGCTGGCGGCGGCCAGGAACTTCGTCTTGGCGCGGTCGGCGCGCTGGGCGTCGTCGCGGGCCTGCACCGCCTCGACCCTCGCGGCTTCCGCCTCGTCGCGGGCGCGGAGGATCGCCTCCTCCGCCGCCTTGCGCGCGGTGATGTCGCGCATGATCCCGGTGTACATGCGCCGCTTGCCGACATGCCATTCCCCCACCGACAGGTCGAGCGGGAAGGTGGTTCCATCCTTGCGCAGCCCTTCCACCTCGCGGCCGATGCCGACGATCCGCCGCTCTCCCGTGCGGTGGTAGCGGTCGAGATAGCCGTCATGGGCGGTGCGGTAGGGCTCCGGCATCAGCATGTTGACGTTGCGGCCCATCACCTCGTCGGCGGGGTAGCCGAAGGTCTTCTCCGCCGCATGGTTGAAGGACTGCACGATGCCGCGGTCGTCGATCAGGATGATGGGGTCGACCGCGGTGTCGACGATGGCGCGGTAGCGCGCCTCCTGCTCCGCCGAGCGGTCGGCCTGCTGCCGGCGGTCGAGCAGGGAGGACAGCAGGGCGAGGCAGAGAAGCAGCAGCGTCCCAAGCCCGGTCATGATGGCGAGAAGGGTGGAGGACAGGGCGATCCCCTGGCCCGAGGCAGTCATTCCCGTTGCGTGTGCGGCCTGATGGGCGGGCGCCAGGGCCGGTCCGGCGGCGCTCAGCTCCGTCAGCGGCTCCATGCCTGCGGCGGCCATGCCGGTATAATGCATCGCCACCACGCCCAGCCCCAGCAGGACGGCACCGGCGGCGCGCTGCAGCGGGCGCCGGGTGCGGAAGGCCAGCCACAAGGCCACGGTCGAAGCGACGATGGCGATGACGACGGAGACGGCGACCAGCAGGAGGTCGTAGGACAGTTCCATGTCCATGCGCATGCCCGCCATTCCCACATAGTGCATGCTGACGATGCCAAGACCGGTGAGTGTGCCGGCAACGCCGAGGGTGAAGCGGCGCGGCCGGTTGCGGGCCACCGCGAAAAGTCCCGCACCCGACACGGCCACAGCCAGCAGGAAGGATAACGCCGTCAGCCCGGCATCATAGCCGATCGGCACGTCGCTGCGGTAGGCCAGCATGCCGATGAAGTGCATCGACCAGATCCCGGCGCCCAGCGCCAGCGCCGCACCGGTCAGCCGCCGCGCATCGCCGCGCATCTCCCCCTGGCCATCGTTCCGGAGGCTGCCTTCGCCCGCACGGGCATGATTCGCCAAATCCAAGGCGACGTAACCGCCGAACACGGCGATGACGTAGGATAAGACGACGAGCAATGGATCGTATTGGCCGGGCACGGGAGTCGTGGTGGGTTGTACGGACTGATCGGGTTTGTAGCGATACCGTTTGCATAGGTGCGGAGACAATTGAGGGGACAGTGCCAGTCCCTTTCTACGAACGAAAGGCTCGCCTTGGTGGTAGACTGCGACCTACGACGTCCGGCGGGATATGACGGATGAACAGGCCTTCCTCTTCCGGGCAGCCGCTTGGCCCCGACTCTCCCGAACGGCCGCCCCCTTCGCGCTCTCCATCGCGCTCGCTGGTGAGCCGCCTGCTGCGTCCGGTGGGGACGCTGGCGGCTCTGGTGTACTTCCTTCTGGATGCGCTGGCCTACTGGGTGGTGCGGCCCGTCCTGCGCCGGATCGCACAGCTTCCGGTCTTCGCGCGCATCGGTCGTCGGATCGGCGCCTGGATCGCCGGGCTGGGACCATACCCGTCGCTGGTGCTCGTCCTGGTGCCGCTGGCCCTGCTGGAACCGGCCAAGCCGGTCGGGGCGTGGCTGTTCGCCACCGGGCGGCCGGTGGCCGGCGCCGCCGTGATCGGCGGGGCGGAACTGGTGAAGATCACGCTGGTGGAGCGGCTGTTCCACATCGCAAAGCCGAAGCTGCTGACCATCGGCTGGTTCGCCCGCGGCTACGGCTGGGTGACCACATGGCTGGCCTGGCTGAAGGAGACCGCCCCCGTTCGCGCCGCCCGCCGCCTGCTGCGCGGGCTGCGCCGGCTCGCCCGCCGGATTTCCCTGATGGTGCGGCGGGCGGCCGGGCGGTGACGGATCGGGAGCCCAGCGGATCGGACCAGCGGATCAACCAAGCAGCGCCAGCGCCAGCGCGCCGCCGATCAGCAGACCGCAGGCGCGGCGGTAGAGCGCCAGGGCGCGGCGGATATCGGACGGGGTCGCGGCGGTGCGCCCGGCGCCGAGCCAGACATCCTCGATGCGGGTGGCGCCATAGACGCGCGGGCCGCCCAGCCGCAGGTCGAGCGCGCCGGCCATCGCCGCCTCCGGCCAGCCGGCATTGGGGGAGCGGTGGCGGTGGGCGTCCTGCCGCACGGACCGCCATGCCTGCCGCGGGTCGGCCCCCTGCATCATCCTGGCCGCCCCGACCAGCAGCAGGGCGGTCAGGCGGGAGCCCGGCAGGTTGACCAGATCGTCCAGCCGGGCCGCCGCCCAGCCGAAGGCCTCGTGCCGCGGCGTGCGGTGGCCGATCATGCTGTCGGCGGTGTTGATCGCCTTGTAGAGCGCCAGTCCCGGCAGCCCTCCCACCAGCAGCCAGACGGCCGGCGCCACCACCCCGTCGGAGAAATTCTCTGCAAGGCTCTCGATGGCGGCGCGGGCGACGGCCGGCTCGTCGAGCGTGGCGGGGTTGCGGCCGACGATCATCGACACCGCCTTGCGGGCGCCCTCCAGCCCGCCGCTGCGGAAGCCCTCGGCGACCGCCGCCACATGGTCGTGCAGGCTGCGCTGGGCCAGCAGGGTGGAGGCGAGCGCCGCCTCGATCAGCCAGCCGAAGGGCAGCAGCCGGCAGGCCCAGGCCACCGCCACAGCCACGCCGCCCACCGTCAGCAGCAGCACCGCCAGCGCCAGCACGCCGAACGCCTTGCGCCGGGCGAAACCGTCGTCCTCACGGTTGAGTGCGCCGTCGAGCTGCGCGATAAGCGCACCGATCCACACCACCGGGTGGCGGATGCGGGTATAGAGTGGGTTCGGATAGCCGGCCACCGCCTCGATCACGAGCGCGGCGGCGAGTAGGAAGGGATGAAGCGGCACGGGCGGGACGTTCCAGCGGATGGGGCGGCCGGCTGGCCGCGCGAGGGTGGGCGCGAAGGAGGCGCGATCATGGCCGAAGACAGCACGGTGACCAAGCCGCGCGTGACGGGTGGGGGCGGGGTGGGTGGAGACGGCGGTCTGCTGCATGGCGGCGACCTGGACGGCGCCCGCGCCGCCTTTCCGGATGCGCCCAAACCCTGGGTCGATCTGTCCACCGGCATCAACCCCTGGCCCTACCCGCTGCCGCCGGTCCCGCCGCAGGCCTGGACCCGGCTGCCCGGCCGGGCGGAGGAGGAGGCGCTGCGCGCCGCCGCCGCCGCCTGCTACGGCGCGCCGTCGGCGGGACTGGTGGCTGCCGCCTCTGGCTCGCAGGCGTTGATCCAGCTGCTGCCGCGCCTGCTGCCGCCCGGCCGGGTCGCGGTTGTGGAGCCGACCTATGCCGAGCATGCCCGCTGCTGGACGCTGGCCGGCCATGAGGTGCGCGGCGTTGATGGCGTGGATGGGCTGGGCATCCTCGCCCCCGACGTCCTGGTCGTGGTCAACCCCAACAACCCGGATGGCAGGCTTCTGCCGCCGGAGCGGCTTCTGGACCTGGCGCAGGCGCAGGCGGCGCGCGGCGGCTGGCTGGTGGTGGACGAGGCCTTCGCCGACATGGAGCCGGAGCAGAGCGTCGCCCGTTTCGCCGGCCGGCCGGGGCTGGTGGTCCTGCGCTCCTTCGGGAAGTTCTTCGGGTTGGCGGGTCTGCGGCTCGGCATCGCGCTGGCGCCGGCCGGGCTGGCGACGGCGTTGCGCGACGCCGTCGGCCCCTGGGCGGTGTCCGGCCCCGGCCTGTCCATCGCCACGGCGGCGTTCGGCGACCGCGAGTGGATTCTGCGGACGCGCGGCATGCTGGACGGGTCGATGGCAAGGCTGCACCGCCTGCTGTCGGGTGCCGGTCTGAAGCCGGTCGGCGGCACCGCCCTGTTCTGCCTCGTCGAGGATCGGCGGGCGCCCAATCTGTATCGCGCGCTGGGGGATGCCGGGATTCTGGTGCGCCGGTTCGAACGGCGGCCGGACTGGCTGCGCTTCGGCCTGCCCGGCCCGGAGGAGGACTGGCAGCGGCTTAGCGTCGCACTGGGCCGCGATTTTGCCGGGGAGCAAGGCGAAGGGCAAGGCGGGGACAAGGTTGCGGCGCCACAACCGCACAAAAGGTCCGCATCTTGAACAATCGCCAAAAATTTTATACGCTCAACCGTTTTTAGAAGTCTGGCCGGAGCACTTCGACCCCTTGGGGTCGTGCCGGCGTTGCAGGGAAATAAAGCTCCATGGGATACCGTGTGCCGTGCTGGTTTCGGATAGCATGGTGATGATCTCCGACTGTGGCGTGCCGGCCATGCGGGCCTCCGCATGGCCAGCTTACGACTGTCTTCCGGTCGGGGTTTGCATCGCCACGGCATCGGGGATGATCCGCTACGCCAACCCCGCGCTGCATGGGCTGCTCGGCTGCGAAGCGGGTTGGCTGGCGGGGCGGACCCTGTGCGAGTTCGATCTGGACCGCGCCCTGCCGCAGGCGTGGCCGGTGCGGCGGGCCGATGGCACCGCCCGCTGGGTGACGGTGGCGGAGACGCCTTTGCCGGCGGACACCGACGACGCAGGCCAGAAGGCGGATGTGCTGCGGATGCTGACGGTGACGGATGTCGGCGCCCTCTGCCGGCAGGCGAAGGGTGCCGGCGCCCCCTGCCGCCCCGGTCCCGCCGGGATGCCGGTGGTCGACGCCTTGCTTGAAGCGGTTCCGGTGCCGCTTTTCGTCAAGGATGCCGATGGCCGCTACGTCGCGCTCGGCGACGCCATCCCGCGCCCCGCCGGCATCGACAGGCCGGACATGACGGGGGAGAATGCCGGTCGGGACGGCGCCGTGATGGAGTGGGAAGGCAGCATCCGCCACGAGGCGCCGGTCTGCACGGCGGAGGGCGCGATGCGTATGGCCAACCTGATCAGGGCCGCCTTCGGCGATCAGGCCGGCAATCCGGCGGGCATCGTCGGCACCATCCACGAACTGGCGGCAAGCCGCCCGCAAGAGGAGCGGCTGGAAGCGATCCTGGAACAGAGCCCGGTCGGCGTTTCCGTCTCCCGCCGCGACGACGGGCGGATCATCTTCGTCAACACCCGCTTCGCCGAACTGATCGGCCTGCCGCGGGAAAAGCTGATCGGCAGCCGCGCCCGCGACTATTACCTGGACAGCCACCAGCGCCTGCGCGTCCTGGAACGTCTGCGCGGCGGCGGCGGGGTCACCAACATGGAGGTCCAGTTCAAGCGGGCCGACGGGTCGCCCTTCTGGACGCTGTTCACCGTCAATCAGGCGGTGATCCAGGGGGTGCCGGTCAATCTGGCCTGGATCTACGACTACACCGAACGCCGCAGCATGGAAGAGGCGCTGCGCGACATGGCGTCGCGCGATCCCCTGACCGGCATCTACAACCGCCGTTCCTTCATGGAGCAGGCCCGTTCCCAGCTGGCCCGCGCCCATCGCTTTCACGAGCCGCTGTCGGTCTTCGTGCTGGACGTCGACCATTTCAAGCGGATCAACGACACCTTCGGCCATGCCACCGGCGACGACGCGCTGCGCATGGTCGCCGCCGGCTGTCAGGCGATCCTGCGGGAATACGACCTGCTGGGCCGGCTGGGCGGGGAGGAGTTCGTGGTGGTCCTGCCCGGCGCCACCGCCGATGAAAGCCGCGTGGTGGCCGAACGGGTGCGCCGCCATCTCGCCCGCATGCCGATCGAGGCGCCGGACGGCACCTTCCGCCTGACCGCCAGCATCGGCATCGCCGGGCTGGAGGGCGCCACCGACACGCTGGAGCGGGCGATCCATCGCGCCGACCTTGCGCTCTACCGCGCAAAGCATCTCGGCCGCAACCGGGTGGCGGTGTTCGAGCCGGGAATGTAGGAACCGGCCCTGCGGGTATCGGGCCTATGCCCGGTCCAGATTGACGATCCCCACCACCCGGTTGCCGGTGCCGACGAAGGTCAGCTGATCGAACCCGACCATGCGGGCCAGCGCGATGCCGCGGCCGTGGGTGGCGTGCGATTGGGAGGCATCGACCGACAGATAGCGGTTGAAATCGAAGCCCGGTCCCATGTCGGTGACGGTGAAGATGACGCGGCTGTCGCTGCGCTCCACATGCAGGGTGGCATATTTGTCGCGGTGCTCGGACGACGCCAGCCGGGCTTCGATCTCGCGGGCCAGCATGCCGCTTGCCTTCAGCCGGCCCTTCGCCTCGAACCCGATGCCGAGATTGCCGTGCTCCACCGCGTTGACCAGGATTTCCGACAGGCCGAAGGTCAGGCTATGCCCGGTGGAGGCGACCGACGACAGGGCGATGGCGAGGTTCTGCGCCTCCTGCGGGGTGCGGAAGCGGAAACGCGCGTCGCGCAGCAGCGCAATGGCGTCGGAACGGGAGCGCAGGTCGCCCTGCAGGCTCTTCAGCCGGCCGGTCGTCTCTTCCGCCGCGCGGACGACGGACCGCAGCAGCGCACCGTCATATGGCTTGATCAGGTAATAGAACACCCCGGCGCGGATCGCCGCCGCGATCTCCGCACTGCTGTCGGAGATGGTCTGCACGATGACGGGGATGCCGGCCAACTCCGGCACGCTCTTCATCCGTTCGTACAGCTCAAGCCCGTCGCCGTCGGAAAGGCGGCGGTCGAGCAGCACCACGTGGATCGCCGCCCCGTTGGCCGACAGGATCTCCCAGGCTTGCGCCATGGTCCTCGCCTCCAGCGTCCGGTAGCCGATGCGGGACAGATACCCGGCGACGATGGCGCGGGTCATTTCCTCGTCATCGACGACCAGAGCGGTGACGGCATCGGCCATGGTCGGCTTGGCTCCGGCGGTTCGCGACAGGGAGGGTGTCAAATCTGCTGCATTTTACTGAAACTGTAGCTATCGCACAATCACCGGCGGCATTGCGCCGCAGCATCATTCGGGAGCCGCGTGGGCCGCGGGTCAGCCGACGGGGCTCTCCAGCGTCGCCGCCGCCCGCCGGGCGGCCTCCAGCTCTTCGGCGACGCGGATCCCGGCGGCGGGGGTCAGCGCGTGCCGGTCCCGGCGGCGGGCAGCGGTGACCAGATGATGGGCGGTGGCGGCCAGCCGGTCGAAGCCGACATTGGCGGCGGAGCCTTTCAGAATGTGCGCCTCCCGCTCGATGTCGGCGCAGTCGCCGCGGTCGATGGCGCCACGCAGCAGGTCGAGATGCATGGGACTGTCGCTGAAGAAGGTCTCCAGCAGAAGGGAGAAGCCGTCCTTGCCCAGGGCGTCGCGCAGCTCCTCGATCTTCTCCGCGTTGACGGTGGCCGGTTCCGGTTCGGCCTGCGGAGAGGATGGCGGGCCGGCCGACTCGCCGCCGGGGCTGCCATCGATCTCCCCCCCGGCCGGCTTCACGAAGCGGGTGATGGTGTCCAGCAGCTTGCGGGCATTGATCGGCTTGGAGAGATAGTCGTCCATGCCGGCTTCCAGGCAGATGGCGGCATCGCCCTGCATGGCGTTGGCGGTCAGCGCCACGATGGGAATGCGCGTGGCCGGGCCGGACAGCCGGCGGATGCGCCGCGTCGCCTCCAGCCCGTCCATCACCGGCATCTGGACGTCCATCAGCACCAGATCGTAGCGGCGGGCCTCCACCGCCTCCACCGCCTCCTCGCCGTTGGACACCGCCTCCGCGCTGTGGCCGGCACGGCGCAGCAGCGCCAGCGTCAGCTGCTGGTTGACCGGATTGTCCTCCGCCACCAGCACGCGGACCCGCGGCTTGCCGTCGGGTTGAGCCGCCGGGCCGGCCGGGGGCCGCGCGGGGAGGGGGACGACATTGCCGGTCCGCGCGGGTGCCGCCCAGTCAGGCGCCGGCTCCACCGCTTTCGCCTCGGGTCCTGACCGGCCCGGCCCCGATTGCGGCTCCAGCAGGCGGGCGAGGCATTGGCAGAGCGTGCTGAAGCGGATCGGCTTCGGCAGATGGGTGTCGACCGGCGCCCGCTCCGGTTCCTGCCCCTCCAGCCTTTGGGACGAGGCCAGCGCCAGACGGATCCCCGCCAGCGCCGGATTGGCGCGGATGCGCTGCGCCACCTCAGGCCCGGTCAGGCACGGCATGCGGTGGTCGAGGATCGCGGCGTCGAACGGACGGCCATCGCGGGCGGCGGCGACCAGCCGGTCCAGCGCCTGCTCTCCGTTCTCCGCGGTCTCGGTCACGATGCCGAAGCCGTCCAGCTGCCGGGTCAGCAGGTCGCGGTTGAGCGCGATGTCGTCGACCAGCAGCAGGCGGCGCCCGGCCCAGTTGCCGGCGGGAGCCGGCGGATGGGCGCTGCCGGCGCCACGCTTCAGCGGGATCGACACCCAGAAGGTGCTGCCGGCGCCCGGCTGGCTCTCCACCCCGATGCGACCGCCCATCAGCTCCACCAGCCGCTTGCAGATTGCCAGCCCCAGGCCGGTGCCGCCATGGCGCCGCGCGGGGGACGAGTCGACCTGGGTGAACATGGCGAACAGGCGGGGGCGTTCCTCCTCGGGAATGCCGATGCCGGTGTCGCGCACTTCGAACCGGACGCGGACGCCGTCCTCCGCCTTCTGGTCGGGGTCGGCCGGCTCCTCGCTCAGCAGGATGGTGACGCTGCCGCTGTCGGTGAACTTCACCGCGTTGCCGGCGAGGTTCAGCAGGATCTGTCGCAGCCGCCCGGCATCGCCCAGCAGGGTGCCGCGCAGGCCGGGCGGCACGAAGCTGGCTAGGTCCAGCCCCTTGGCCGCGGCGCGCGGCGCCAGGATTTCCGCCACGCTTTCGACCATCGGCACCAGTTCGAACTCGCCGACCTCCAGATCCAGTCGGCCGGCATCGATCTTCGAGAAATCCAGGATGTCGTTGATGATGACCAGCAGCGATTCGGCGGAATCGCGGATGGTTTCGGCATAGGTGCGCTGCTCCGCCTCCATCGGCGTGTCGAGCAGCAGCCCGGCCATGCCGATCACCCCGTTCATCGGCGTGCGGATCTCGTGACTCATCGTCGCGAGAAACTCCATCTTGATGCGCTGCCCGTCCTCCGCCCGCTCCTTGGCGTCGCGCAGCGTGTGCTCCAGCCGCTTCTCCTCCGTCAGGTCGCGCAGGATGGCGGCGTAGAGCGGCCCGGCCGCGGTCTTCACCAGCGCCATGGAATAGGCCAGCGGGAAGCTCTCCTCGCCGTCCGGCGCCGTCCGGAGCGCGGCGGTCTCTCCGCGGATGGCGGTTTCCATGGGGCGGCGGCCGAGCGCGATCTCCGACAGGGTGCGGGCGGTGGCCTCGCGCTTGTCGGCGGGCAGCAGGTCGGTCACCGGCCGGCCGACCAGCCCTCCCGGCGCGCAGCGGAAGATGGCGTGGGCGGCCGGATTGGCGGCTTCGATCACCCCATCGGGCCGGGCGGTGACGATGCCCTCCGCCGCGGTGTCGACGATGGCGGACAGCCGGGCGTTCGCCTCCTCCAGTTCCTCGCCCTGCCGGCGCTGGGCGGCCAGCGAGCGCGCCAGCAGCAGGCCGAACAGCCCGAGCAGCAGGATCATGCCGCCCGACAGCAGCGTCGCCATCCACAGATTGTGGCGCCAGCTCACGAGCACGGCGTCCTGCCGCACGCTGACCGTCAGCACCAGCGGCCAGACCGGAGTCGTCCGATATGCCACGATCCGCGTGTCGGGACCGGCGCCGACATCGGTGCCGGAATGGCGGAACACGCCGTATTCCGCCTGGGGCAGGTGCAGGCGGAACAGCGGCGTCGCAGCGAAGGAGCGGCCGATCTCCTCCCCCGCCTGCGGCTGGACGGTCAGCAGCGTGCCGTCATAGCGGTAGAGCGCGATGCGGTCGCCCACCCCGGCCGCGTCGCCACCCTGGACCGCGCGGTACAACCCCTGGAAATAATCCGGATTGACGGTGGCGACGACCACCGCCTGCAGCATGCCGTCGGCATCGCGCAGCGCACGGCTCATCGGCAGCAGCCAGCGCCCGGACCGCTCGCCCCCCGCCGCGCGGTCCAGCAGGCCGCGCCCCGGCCGGGGATCGCCGATCACCAGCCCGCTGCCCTGGCCGGCGGCCTGCAGGCGGAAGGCGTCCAATTCAGTCAGGTAGGCGTCGGCGGGATGCGCGCCCTCGGTCGTGGCAAGGATACGGCCGGTGCGGTCGAGCAGGGTCAGCCCCCGCAGATGCGGCGACCGCCGCAGCCGGTCAGTCAGAAGCGCCGCCAGATCGGGACCGGATCGGCCGTCCTCCCCCGTCCAGCTGGCATCGGACAGGGAATCGACGATCGCCGACAACGTGACATCCACCGACTGCACCGTGCGGGTGGTCGACACCTCCAGCGCCGCGGCGAGGCTGGCGAGATTGATCTCCGCGGTGTCGAGCGCCGCCTTGCGCGCGGCGCTCAGCTGCTGTCCCTGGTTGACCAGCAGGGCGAAGACGGCCAGAAGGGCAAAGGCGATGATGCCGCCGCGCTTCTGGAAAAGACCCTTCAGATCCGCTTTTGCTGGGGGCGAGGACAGGGCTTGCGTTCCGGGCGGTCAGGTGTGGTCGAACGGGTTGAGTCGGGCAGGCGCGGTCATCGGCGGTCGGCCCGGCGGCCCTGGTCGAAATCGACGCTCGCGACAATAGCAGGTACACGGACCACGCGCCAAGCATCCACTGCCGTTCGCAACCGGTCGATGCTAAGATGCCGCTCCCGTTGCGGGGCTTTACGCGGCGGCGATGAAGAACAGGGTCGAGTGGTTAACGAAAGGTGTGACATGGCGACGCGGATCCTTTGGGCTGTCTGCTGCACAATTCTGTCCGTTCTGGCCGTCGGCAACACCGCTCCGGCGACGGCGCAGGACGGGAGACTTCAGAAAATTGCAACACAGAAGCAACTTCGTGTCTGCTCTTGGCCTGATTACTACGCGATTTCGTTCCGGAATCCGCGGACCGGGGCGCTGGAGGGGCTGGACGCCGAACTGGCGCAGGCCTTCGCCGACGATCTTGGCGTGCAGTTGACGGTGGTGGAGAGCGGCTTTCCCCGCTTCATCGACGATCTGCTGGCCGACCGTTGCGACATCGGCATGTTCGCCATCGGCGCCACCCAGGCACGGGCCCAGCGCGTGGCCTTCAGCCAGCCCTATCTGCGCAGCGGCATCTATGCGGTGACCACCCACACCAACGACACCATCCGCCGCTGGGAGGATTTGGACCGCGGCGGCAACGTCGTGGCGGTGCAGAAGGACACCTATATGGACAGTTACGCCCGCGGCGCGATGAAGGCCGCCCGCATCGTCGCCGTCACCCGCCCGCAGGAGCGCGAGGAGGAGGTGCAGGCCGGCCGCGCCGACGCCTTCCTGACCGACTATCCGTATGGTCAGCGCATGCTGGCCTTCCATCCCTGGGCGAGGCTGGTCGTGCCGGACATGCCGGTGCAGCCGACGCCCTATGCCTATGCGGTGGCGCCGGGCGACGCGGCGTGGCTGGAGCGGGTCAACGCCTTCGTCGCCGCCATCAAGGCGGACGGCCGGCTGGAAACCATCGCCGCCCGCTACAAGCTGACCCCCATCGTGGCGCGGGACTGAACCGCGCCATAAGAATGCGTCTGCGGGAACGATCCGATTTAGGATATGTGGCGTCGTCCAGCATTGTGAACGACATCAGCCTGGAGAACCGTCGATGATCCTGATTGGACAGTATGACTCGCCCTTCGTCCGCCGCGTCGCCGTCGCCCTGCGGCTCTACGGCATGGCCTACGAGCACCGGCCCTGGTCGGTCTTCTCCGACGCGGCGGACGTTGCGCGCTTCAACCCGTTGAAACGCGTGCCGACGCTGGTGCTGGACGACGGGGAGGTGCTGATCGAGAGCGGCGCCATCCACGACCATCTCGACGAGGCCGCCGGGGCGGACCGGGCGCTGATCGCCCGGCAGGGTGCGGAGCGCCGCCGCGCGCTGAAACTCTGTGCGCTGGCGACCGGGCTGGCGGACAAGGCGGTCAGCCTCGTCTATGAACGGGTGCTGCACAAGGATCGCTCGGATTTGTGGGTGGAGCGCTGCACCGGCCAGATCGGCGCCGTCCTCGACGTTCTGGAGGCCGACCGTGCCGCCGCGGCCGGTCCCTGGTGGTTCGGCGAAGGGATCGGCCATGCCGACATCGCCGCCGGCTGTGCCCTGCGCTTCGTCGGCGAAGCGCATGCCGCTGTCTTCGACCGCGCCCGCTGGCCGGCGCTTGCCGCGCATTCCGACGCCTGCGAGGCGATGGCGGAGTTCCGGGCGGTGGTGCAGCCCTTTTCGATCAGCGCCTGAGCCGGTGCCCCTCCCTTCCCATGCGTCGGCATGGGAAGGGAGGGGGCTTGCCTCCCGGCCGCAGCGCCTTACCGATGCCCGCTGATCTCCGCGTGCAGCGGCTTGGTGTCCTCGAATTTCTGCTGCTGCTCGGGGGTGGCGTCCTTCTGGTGCTTCTGCTTCCATTCGGAATAGGGCATGCCGTAGACGGCGATGCGGGCGTCCTCGTCGGACAGCGCGACGCCGCGCTCCTTGGCCGCCGCCGCATACCATTTGGACAGGCAATTGCGGCAGAAGCCGGCGAGGTTCATCAGGTCGATGTTCTGCACGTCGGTGCGCTTGCGCAGATGCTCGACCAGACCGCGGAAGGCCGCGGCTTCCAGTTCGATGCGGGTCTGGTGGTCCAGATCGGCCATGGGGTCTCTACTCCTCGGGATTTCTTGTTCTGTTAAGAGTGGGGTGGCCGGTGCAGCGTGACCATCCGGCCATGGGGATGAAAATCGCGCGAGCCGCCGCCGGCGGCGATAGTGCGGACCACCGCCTCGCGGTCGGTGACGACGAAGCCGGCCAGCACGTCGACGCCGTAGTCGAACAGGCGCGGGGTCAGCGGCGTGCCGGGGCCGATCATCGCCACCCGCGCCCCGGCCGACACCCGCAGCAGGCGGGGCAGGGTGCGGTTGGCGAAGGCCGAGGCGGTAACGGCCACCGCCTCCGCACCCGGCAGGAGCCAGTCGCAGGCGGCCTCCGGATGCTCGCCCTCCTGCGGGGTCATGTCGATCACCTGGGCACGCGGCATCCGGCGGGCGAGCTGCGGGAAGCCGCCTACCACCACGACGCGCCCCTCCACCGAAGCGAACAGGTCCAGCCCGTTGCCGGGGACGCCGGCCACATCGGGACGGTTGTAATGGGCGTTCAGCGCCGCGACGCCCACCGAAATCTCCAGAGGATCCCAGGAGCGCGCGGCCATGGCGGCGAGTTCGCGCAAGGACCGGCCGGCCCAGCGCGTCGGAGCGTCCTCCGACGCGGGGGCCTGACGCGCGGCGACGCCGAGTCCTTCGGCGGTTTCCACCAGGACCCACTTGTCGCCGGTGACGACGCGGCGGACCTCGGCGTCGGCGACGCCCTGCACCAGATCCGGGTACATCCGTTGCGGCCCCCACCAGCGCCACAGCGCGTCGGCGGTCGGCGACAGCAGATCACAGAAGCCGCCGGTGGCGGTCTGCCATTCGTTGAGATAGCGGCTGCCGACGCTGGTCAGCAGCGGGATGCCTTCCGCGATGGCCGTCAGCATCTCGTCCGACAGGCCGTCGCCATGCGACTCCAGCCCGGCGAACTTGTTGACCACCAGCAGGTCGACCTTCGCGGCGACCGCATCGCGGATGGCCTGGCTCGCCTCCGCCACGCCGGTCGGATCGACGCGGCAGGACTGCGATTCCCGCCCAAGCCGCTGGGTGATGTCATAGGCGCGGCCGGTCGCGACATCGACCAGCTCCATCCGCTCCGCGCAGTCGTCGCCCGGCCCGTGGTTGCGCTGCACCAGCCCGCCGACGCGGAAGCCGCGCCGCTTCAGTTCCGCCGTGAAGCCGTCCAGCAGCGCGTCGACGCCGTACGAACCGGGTCCGTGGATCACGGCGCCGGGACGCAGGGGCGGCGGGGAGGCGGGGGGAAGCGGCATCGGGGTGGACCTTTCGCGGATCGGCGGGGAGGGAAAGAACGGATGCCTCAGCCGCCCCGGCGGATGCGGTAGACGAAGACGGTCTGGTGGACCTCGTCCGGCTGGGTCTCGTGCGACAGCAGCGCGTTGTCGGTCGTGTTGCAGAAATGCCTGAAATCGATGACGGAGGCCGGGTCGGTCGCATGGACAACCAGTTCCTCCCCCGGGTCCATGCGGTCCAGCAGAGCCCGGGTGCGCAGGATGGGCAACGGGCAATGCAGCCCCTTCACGTCAAGCTCTCTCGCCGGCACCGCGCCCGCTCCACGATCGTTGAGGACGAAATCCTTACTCCGCCTGTGACTGTAGCCGGTTCGCGCCCGCTTCTCCAGACCCCGAGATTTTCGTCAAGCCGCGCTGTTGTACGGCCCAACGACGGGATTTCGACGAAAGGATTGCGGTCATGGCGAAGCGTCTTGACGACAAGGTGGTGGTCATCACGGGCGCGTCCAGCGGCATCGGGCGGGCGACCGCGCTGGAGTTCGCGCGCCAGGGTGCGGCGGTGATCCTGGCGGCCCGGCGGATGGCAGCCTTGCACGAGGTGGCGGAGGAATGCGTGGAGGCCGGCGGCCGGGCGATGGTGGTTCCGACCGACGTCACCGACCAGCGTGCCATGCAGCATCTGGCCGACCGCGCCGTCGAGGCCTTCGGCGGCATCGACATCTGGGTGAACAACGCCGGCGTCATCGCCTTCGGCCGGTTCGAGGACATCCCCGACGAGGTGTTCGAGCAGGTGGTGCGCACCGACTTCCTCGGCACCGTCCATGGCTGCCGCGCCGTGCTTCCCCATTTCCTCGACCGCGGCGAGGGCATCATCATCAACACCGCGTCGATGGTGTCCAACATCGGCCAGCGCTATGCCACCCCCTACACCGCGGCGAAGTTCGCGGTGCGCGGCTTTTCCGAATCCCTGCGCCAGGAGCTTGTGGACGAGCCGGGCATCCATGTCTGCATGGTCATGCCGGCGTCGATCGACACGCCGCTGTGGCAGCATGCCGCCAACTACACCGGCCGGGCGGTCAAGCCGCTGAACCCCATCCACCCGCCGGAGGAGGTCGCCGCCGCCATCCTGTCGCTGGCCCGCAACCCCCAACGCGAGCAGTTCGTCGGCACCGAGGGGCGCATCGCCGCGGTCGGCAACGCCATGGCCCCGCAACTGACCGAGCGGGCGCTCGCCCACACCATCGAACGCGACATGTTCCAGAACCGCTCGGCTCCCGCCACCTCGGGCGGCGTGCTGAAGGCGATGCCGGAATATCAGGGCGCCAGCGGCGGCTGGATCGAACCCAAGCCGCCGCGCCGCCCCTTCTCCTGGACCAACCTGACCCTGTTCCTGCTGCCGATGGTGCTGGCCAGCCGTCCGCTGGGCAACGGGCGCTCGCGGCACGTCTGGTGATGCCGCATCCGATCCTCCGGCGACACGCCTGATCCGGCGGCCTTGATCCGGTGGCCGGGAGCCGTTATACGCTCGCCCCTTTTCCGGTGCGGCGGGTGGCCGCAGCGGTCATCCGGGCAGGAGGCGGGACATGACGGCGTGCGGACTCGATTTCGGCACCTCGAACACGACGCTGGGCGTGCAGGACGCCGGCGGCTTCCGGCTCCTGGCGCTGGACGGCGCACGCACCACCCTGCCGACGGCGGTGTTCTTCGACTTCGAGCATGACCGGACCACCATCGGCCAGGAGGCCATCGACGCCTATGTGTCGGGGGTGGAAGGGCGGCTGATGCGCTCGATCAAGTCGATGCTCGGCACCGACCTGATCGACGCCGACACCGCGCTGCGCAAGGGCCGCATCAGCTTCCGCGCGGTGATCGGCACCTTCCTCGACCTCGTGAAGGCGCGGGCCGAGCAGGCGCTGGGGGGAGAACTGGGCGACGTGGTGGTCGGGCGCCCGGTCCATTTCGTCGACGGCGACCCGGCCGGCGACGCCGCGGCGGAGGAGACGCTGGGGCAGATCGCGCGGGCGGCCGGGTTCCGCAACGTCTCCTTCCAGTTCGAACCCATCGCCGCCGCGCTCGATTACGAACAGCAGGTGTCGGGGGAGGAACTGGCGCTGATCGCCGACATCGGCGGCGGCACCTCCGACTTCTCGGTCGTGCGCATCGGGCCGGAGCGGCGGGGCAAGGCCGACCGGGCCGGCGACATCCTGGCCAATGACGGCATCCGCGTCGGCGGTACCGACTTCGACCGCGACCTCAGCCTCGCCACCGCCATGCCGGAACTGGGACTGGGCAGCGCGATGAAACGCGCCGGGCTGCTGGCGCCGCGCAGCATCTATTTCGATCTGGCGACCTGGTCGAAGATCAACTTCCTCTACACCGCCAAGGCAATGGCCGAGCTGGAGCGCCTGCGGCGCGATTCCGCCGAGTCCGAGAAGATCGAGCGGCTGATCGGCGTGGTCGAGCACCGTCAGGGCCATGCGCTGGCCATGGCGGTGGAGCGCACGAAGATCGCGCTGTCCGACCGCGAGGCTGCGGATCTGGCGCTGGACTGGGGCGACGGCGACCTCGCCCTGGCGGTCGACCGGGAGGCGCTGAACCGTGCCACCGGCTCGCTGGCCGCCCGCATCGGCTCGCGCATCCGCGACTGCCTGGCGGATGCGGGCGTGACCGCCGACCGCATCGATGCGGTGTTCCTGACCGGCGGCTCCACCCTGCTGCCGCAGGTGCGCGCCGCCATCCTGGCCGAGGCGCCGGGAGCGCGGGTGGTGGAAGGCAACATCTTCGGTTCCGTCGGCCTGGGGCTGACGGTGGAGGCGCTGCGGCGGTACGGGTAAGGGGCGCCGGTCCGGCTCCTACGGGGGGCGGCTGAGGCCACCCCCGTGACGGGATCGTGCTGCCGGGCGTCACTTGCGCTTGGGCTGCTGCTTTTTGAAGTCCTCGTAGAACTGGTCGGCCATCTTGCGCAGGGAGCGTCCGATCGCGGCGTATTCGTATTCGTTCAGATTGGCCAGCGAGGCGCGGGCGGCCGGCTGCTGGGTGCCGAAACCCTTGCCCGGAAGCAGGACGATGCCGGTTTCCGCCGCGATGCGGAACAGCAGATCGTTCGGCTTGTAGGTCGCCTTCACCCAGGCCGCATAGTCGGGGCCGTACAGCTTCAAGGCGATGTTTTCCAGATCGAGCAGCGTGTAGTAGGCGACCTCGTTCGGATCCGACTGCGTCGGCATGCCCAGTTCGCGGTACAGCGCGGCTTCGCGCCGGCGGATCACCTTCTTCAGTTCGGCCTTGTAGCCGTCCTGTTCGTCCATCAGGGCGAACAGGGAGAACATCACCATCTGCACCTGCTGCGGCGTGGACAGACCGGCGGTGTGGTTCAGCGCCACGGTGCGGCTGTCGGCGACCAGCCGGTCGATGAAGCGCAGGCTGCGCACATCCGGCACCAGCGAACCGTAGCGGCGGTCGAGCATGGCCTTCCGTTCCTCCGGCAGGCCGGCAAGCTGCTGGTCACAGACATTCTGCTTATGGGTCGCAATCACGCCCAACCGCCATCCGGTCGCCCCGAAATACTTCGAGAAGGAATAGACCAGCATGGTGTTGAAGGGGCAGACGGCGAACAGCGACCGGAACTCATCGGCGAAGGTGCCATACACATCGTCGGTCAGGATGATCAGGTCCTTCCGGTCGTTCTTCACGATGCCGGCAATCCGCTCGAGGCTGCGGTCGTCCATCCTGACCGAGGGAGGGTTGCTGGGATTGACGCAGAAGAACACCTTGACCGCCGGGTCCTTCAGCTTGTCCAGCTCGGCATCGGGATACTGCCAGTCCTGCGCGGGATCGGCGTTGACCGCGACCTCCTGCAGCCCGTATTCGTCGAGTTCGGGGATTTCGATGTAGGGGGTGAAGACGGGCAGGCCGATGGCGACCTTGTCCCCCCGTTGGATCAGCCCGTTCTGCTTCATCGTGTTGAAGATGTAGGTCATCGCCGCGGTGCCGCCCTCCACCGCGAACAGATCGATGCTGCCGGGCGGCAGAAAGCCGCCGACCATCTCCTTCACCACATAGTGCCGGACGATGTCCTCGCTGACCGACAGCATGCGCGGCGGAACCGGGTAGTTCGACCCCAGGATCCCCTCCACCATCTCATGCAGGAAGGCGGAGGCCGACAGGCCGAGCTGATCGCGCACGTAGCTCAGCGCGCGGCCGAGAAACACGACGCCGGTCTGATCGCGGTGTTCCGAGATGTAGCGTTCGAAACGCCCCTCGATCCCCTCGATCCGCGGCAGGCCGCCGACTCCGTTCGGCATGTAGGAGAAGGACAGCTCGGCCTCCGCGACGGCGAACAGGCCGAGCCGGAAGAAAGCCCGGCGCGGCAGCGTCGCCAGGAAGTTCGGGTTGCCGCGGCCTGCGTTCAGCATCAGTCGGTTCTCGCGGCCGGACGCGAGCTTGATCAGTTCATCCTTCAGTTCGAAGGGGCTGAGCTTCTCGTAGCGGCTGTAATCGATCGGATCCATGGTGGAATCTCCTCGTCCGGATTACACGAAGGCCACGACCAGCGGGCCCAGCAGGGTCAGGAAGACGTTCGCCAGCGCATAGGTGATGGCGAAAGGGACGGTCGGGATCGAGTTGCCGGCCTTGTTGAGCACCTCGCCGAAGGCCGGGTTGGCGCTTCGCGCGCCGGAAAGCGCGCCGGCGAAGACGGCCACATTGTCGTAGCGCAGCAGGTAACGGCCGACGAGCAGGGTGACGATCAACGGAACGAGCGTCACCACCATGCCGACCAGGAAGATGCTCAAGCCGCTCTCGGCGACCGTGCTCACCGCCTGCCGGCCGGATTGCAGCCCGACTACGGCGACGAAGCCGGCAAGTCCCAGGTCGCGCAGCAGCGTGGAGGCCGGCGTGGGCATGTTGCCGATTGTGAGGTTGCGGGTGCGGTACCAGCCGAACAGCAGCCCGGCCAGCAGGGCGCCGCCGCCGCTGCCCAGCGTCAGCGGAATGTCGCCGAAGCGGATCACGGCCAGTCCGACGAGCAGGCCGAGCGCCAGCCCCAGGCCGTGGTAGACGAAGTCCGTCTTGTCGCTTGGGATGATGTCCGTTCCCACGGCCTTCGCGACGCGCTGCACGTCCTCCGCGGTGCCGTAGAGCGTGGCGACGTCGCCGGCCTCGATCACGGTATCGGGGGCGAGCGTCAGCGGCGTGCCGCTCCGCTTCACGCCGGTCACATAGACGCCGTGATAGTGGATGTCCGCCGCTTCCCTACGGATCTCCGCGACGGTGCGGTGGATGTAGGCCGGGTTGGTGATGGCCACGTCCCGCTCCAGCATGATCAGGTCCATGCCCTCCGAGGACTGAAGCTCCGTTCCGAGGGTGCCGGCGAGATCGACCACCCCGGCACGCCTTCCCACCAGCAGAGCGATGTCTCCCGCCTGCAGCCGCAGATCCGGCTGCAAGCCGATCAGCGTGTTGTTGCGCTTCACGCGTTCGACGCTGACCGGGCCGTCGGCGGACGCCGCCTCGACCTCCGCCACGGTCCGGCCCGCGGCCTGTTCGATCCGGTACAGGCGACCGACCAGGGCCGGCATGGCGTACTCCTCGCCACGCCCCAGAAGATGGGCGCCGGCCAGCATCGCCGTTTCCGCCTTGATGGCGTCGTCGCGGATGCTGCGCTTCATCAGCCAGGGCAGCAGATTGACGCAGACCAGAATGGGGCCGAAAGATCCGAAGATGTAGGTGACGGCATAGCCGACCGCGACGTTGCTCTGGAGGCGCTGCACCTCTTCCGCGGATAAACCGAGTTTGCCGATGGCGGAGCTGGCTGTGCCGATGATGGCCGACTGGGTCAGCCCACCGGACGCGATGCCCGCGGCCAAGCCTTTGTCGAGACCCGTCATGCGGGCCATGACGATGACCGTGATCAAGCCGCTGACCGCCAGAACCGCCGCCAGGATAATTTCGCGGATCGATTTCCGGCCGAGCGATTGAAAGAATTTCGGGCCGCTTTCGAAACCGACAGCATAGATGAATAAGGCAAACAGGATCGATTTGACGCCATTGTCGATCGACACGCCGATTTGACTGATCGCGACAGCGACCAACAGAGAACCGGCAACTCCGCCGAGCTGAAATTTACCGAACTGGACCTTTCCGATCCAATAACCGCCCGCCAGGGAAAGGAATAACGCGATCTCTGGTGCTTGATTGAGGAGGGAGTGAATCCATGACATGGGATTTCCTTGCAGCAGGGTTGTGTTCCTGCGCTTTGTCAGATGGATAGTGAAAAGAAGTGAAGACCAGCACTTTGGCCCGGTCAAGGAGACACGTGCTGGATTCTGATTTATAACTCGTAAGATTATGTTATCGGCAGCGGGTGTCCATAAAAAGAACTATGCTGCCCGTACACTTCGATGAACTGCAATTTTAAAATTATTGCCGTTTATAAATAAATATCACCCTGAATTTTCATTCAACGCGTTCGAATATTGATTTTTTCAAGGTTGGGCGTGGCTGCTGAAAAAAGTCATAAGTGGAGGATTCCCGCGGCACATGAGAGCCGGTCCGGGAAGACATCGAATTGAAGGATGGTGGCGCATGAACCGGCCTGACGTCGGGCCGGTTCACCTGTCCGGCAAGGCGCCTTGGCAGCCTGCGGCGGCGGAAGCTATGGCCCTGTACGATATCGGATGCGGCGTCGGGGGCACGGCAGCGGCAGAGCATCCGCAACCGTCCCCCTTGCCTGCGAGTCAACTCCCGGCCGCTTCGGCCACCGCCGTCACCGGGAGAAGACCCACCTCACTGCACCACGATGCGCGGCGCCGCGCGGCCGCCGGTGCCGCCGCCGATCTTTTCCCACAGGCGGGTGGCGATGCGGCGGTAGGACTGGGCGTGCTCGGACTCCGGCTGCGACACCACGATCGGCTGGCCCTGGTCGGAGGTCTCGCGGATCGACAGGTGCAGCGGGATCTCGCCCAGGAACTCCATGCCCAGATCGTCGGCCTCCTTGCGGGCGCCGCCGTGGCTGAAGATGTCGGTGCGATGGCCGCAGTTGGGGCAGCAGAAATAGCTCATGTTCTCGATGATGCCCAACACCGGCACATCGACGCGGCGGAACATGTTCAGCCCCTTGCGGGCGTCCAGCAACGCGATGTCCTGCGGGGTGGAGACGATCACCGCACCGGCCAGGGGCACCTGCTGGGCCATGGTCAGCTGGGCGTCGCCGGTGCCCGGCGGCATGTCCACCACCAGGATGTCGAGCGTGCCCCAGTTGACGTCGCGCAGCATCTGCTGCAGCGCGCTCATAACCATCGGCCCGCGCCAGATCATCGGCGTGTCCTCTGCCACCAGGAAGCCCATGGACATCACCTTGACGCCGTAGTTCTCCATCGGCTCCAGGCGCTTGCCGTCGGGGCTGTTGGGGCGGCCGGCGATGCCCATCATGCGCGGCATCGACGGGCCGTAGATGTCGGCGTCGAGCAGCCCGACCTTCAGCCCGTTGGCGGCCAGCGCCAGCGCGAGGTTGGCCGAGGTGGTCGACTTGCCGACGCCGCCCTTGCCCGAGGCGACGGCGACGATGGCCTTCACGCCGGGGACCAGCGGCTTCTGCGGGTCGCCCTGCGGCGCGGCGCCATGGGAATGCCCGTGGGAATGTCCATGCCCGCCATGCGAATGGCCTTGCTGCGGCGCGGCCTGGGGAGCCGCCCGGTGGGCGGTCAGCACGGCGGTGACCGACAGGACGCCGGGGAGGGCGTCCACCGCCTTCTCGGCGGCGTGGCGCAACGGCTCCGCCTGGGCGCCGCGTTTGGGGTCGACCTCGATGGAGAAGGCGACATGGCCGTCACGCACCACGAGGCCCGACAACATGCCCAGGCTGACGATGTCGCCGCCCCGGTCCGGGTCGACGACGGTCTTCAGCGCCTGCATGACTTGAGCTTCGCTGATCTGCGCCATGGTTGAAAACTCCGCTATCTTCCCGATATTGGCGGATATCCGTTGGTGGAATCCTTGCCTAAGGGTATGGGGGACTATAGGACCGACGGAGGACATCGGTAAAGGGAGGCGCGGGGTCATGCCGTTGCGCTTTCACATCATGGGACGAATCACGAAGTAAGGGGGACTCACTGGGATGCCGTGGAACAATCAAGGTGGGGGCGGCGGCGGCGGTCCCTGGGGTCCCCCGCCGGGCAACAACGGCCCGGGCAACCCGTGGGGCCGGCCCCAAGGTGGGGGAAATGGCGGCGGCGGCGGCGGCCCGCAGCCTCCCGACCTTGAGGATCTCCTGCGCCGGAGCCAGGACCGGCTGCGCCGCGCCATGCCCGGCGGCTTCGGCAGCGGGCGGGGCGTGGCCCTGGTCGTGGGCGTGCTCGGGCTGATCTGGCTTGCCAGCGGCATCTACCGCGTCGAGGCGGACGAGCAGGGCGTGGTCCTGCGGTTCGGCGAATGGACGCGCACCGAACAGCCCGGCCTGCGGTATCGCCTGCCGTCGCCGATTGAGACGGTGCTGCTGCCGAAGGTCACGCGCGTCAACCGGATCGAGGTCGGCTACCGCTCCTCCGCCGGCGGCGGCCGCAACGACCGCGACGTGCCGGACGAATCGCTGATGCTGACCGGCGACGAGAACATCGTCGACATCGACTTCACGGTGTTCTGGGTCATCAAGGACGCCGGCAACTTCCTGTTCAAGATCCGCGACCCGGAATCGACGGTGAAGAAGGCCGCCGAAAGCGCGATGCGCGAGGTGATCGGCCGCACCGACCTGCAGCCCGCCCTGACCGAGGCCCGCCAGCAGATCGAAACCTCGACCCGCCAGCTGCTCCAGGCGATGCTGGACGAATACCAGTCGGGCATCGAGATCACCCAGGTCCAGCTGCAGAAGGCCGATCCGCCGCAGCCGGTCATCGACGCCTTCAACGACGTGCAGCGCGCCCGCGCCGACCGCGAACGCGCCCGCAACGAGGCGGAAGCCTACCGCAACGACATCATCCCGCGCGCCCGCGGCGAGGCGGAACGTCTGGTGCAGGAGGCGTCGGCCTATCGCGAGCAGGTGGTCAGCCTGGCGCAGGGTGACGCCGAGCGCTTCCGCAAGGTGTACGAGGCTTATGCGCTGAACAAGGACGTCACCGCCCAGCGCATGTACCTGGAGACGATGGAGGAGATCCTCCGGGGCCGGAACAAGATCATCGTGGAGGGATCGGCGCAGAACGTCGTGCCCTACCTGCCGCTGAACCAGCTGGCCCCGAACGCCGCGCCGGCCCCGCAGCAGGCGCCGCGCCAGGCTCCGCCGGCCAACTCCGGCGGCAACCAGGGCGGGCCGCGGCCCGGCACGCAGACGCAGCCCCAGCCGCTGTCGTCGCTGCCGCAGAACCAGCTCCTGTCCGGCCAGTGAGGAGGATCGCATCATGAACCGCACCCTCGCCATCGCCGGCATCGGCATCGTCGCCCTCGGCATCATCGCCTCGTCGTCCCTGTTCACCGTCAACGAGGCCCAGCAGGCGCTGATCCTGCAGTTCGGCGAACCGCGCCGGGTGATCCAGGAGCCGGGCCTGCAGGCCAAGATCCCCTTCATCCAGGAGGTCCGGCTTCTCGACCGCCGCGTTCTCGACCTCGATCCGCCGGTGGAGCAGGTGATCCTGGCCGACCAGAAGCGCCTGGACGTCGACGCCTTCGCCCGCTACCGCATCCAGGACCCGCTGCGCTTCTACCAGACCGCCGGGACCGAGGCGGTGGCCGAAACCCGCCTGAACTCCATCGTCAACTCGGCGCTGCGCCGCGTGCTCGGCAACGTCACGGTGCTGGCCGTCCTGTCGGACGAGCGCGCCCGCATCATGACCGACATCAAGGGTCAGGTGAACGACGAGGCCAAGCGCTTCGGCATCGAGATCGTCGACGTGCGCATCCGCCGCGCCGACCTGCCGGAGGAGACCAGCCAGTCGATCTTCGCCCGCATGCGGTCCGAACGCGAACGTGAGGCGTCCGAGGCGCGAGCCCAGGGCCAGGAGCAGTCGCAGCAGATCAAGTCGCGCGCCGAACGCGAACGCACGGTGATCATCGCCGAGGCTCAGCGCGACGCGCAGATCCTGCGAGGCGAAGGCGACAACAACGCGCTGAAGCTGATCGCCGAGGCGACCTCTCAGGACCCCGGATTCTACGGCTTCTACCGCTCGCTGGAGGCCTACCGGAAGTCGCTGAACGGCAACGACACCACCATGGTGCTGTCGCCGAACGGCGAGTTCTTCCGCTACTTCGCCGGGCCGGGTCCGCAGTCCGGGGGCGCTCCGGCCGCCGCGCAGGCGGCTCCCAAGGCTGCTCCCCAGGCCCCTGCCGCCGCTCCGGCGCAGTAAGGCCGAAGGTCCGCATACGAACGGCAAGCGGCCGGATCGGGGTTTCCCCCGATCCGGCCGTTCCTTTGCCGGGCTCAAGGCGCGCGGCAGGATTCAAAAGAAATCGGCCGGCTTGTGATTTCCGCTGGTGCCGGCTGGACCCGCACGCCATCTTGCGGCCATACTCTTGGACCAACACATATATGGCCCAGAACTGGGCGGCCGCTCCCGTCCATGGAACCGGCCGGACGTCTGGTAGGGAGACCACGTTGATTCGCATACCCAAATTCGAACCCGCCGCGCGGGGCGCCGTGGCCGGGGCCCGGCCGCGTAAGGCGGGCGTCCGGCCGCTGGTCGCCGCCATCGTCTGGGGCATGACGTCGGTCATCGGCGGCGCCGCCGTCATCGGCGCCTTCGCCGCCGCACCGGCCCAGGCCCAGGCGGCAACGCCCAACCGCAACGCGCCCGGCAGCTTCGCCGATCTGGCGGAAAAGCTGCTGCCGGCGGTCGTCAACATCTCCACCAGCCAGAGCGCGCCGCAGCGTCCGCAGGGGCCGCGGCCGGAGATCCCGCAATTCCCGCCGGGCTCGCCCTTCGAGGATTTCTTCCGGGACTTCTTCGACCGCCAGCAGCAGCAGGACCAGCCGCAGCGCAAGGCGACCTCGCTGGGCTCCGGCTTCATCATCGACGCCAAGAACGGCTATGTGGTCACCAACAACCACGTCGTTCAGGACGCCGACGAGATCACCGTCATCCTGCAGGACGACACCAACATCAAGGCGGAGCTGGTCGGCAAGGACAGCAAGACCGACCTTGCGCTCCTGAAGATCAAGACCAGCCACCCGCTGGTCGCCGTGCCCTTCGGCGACAGCGACGCCATGCGCGTCGGCGATTGGGTGCTGGCGATCGGCAATCCGTTCGGCCTGGGCGGTTCGGTCACCGCCGGCATCATCTCGGCGCGCCAGCGCAACATCGATGCCGGTCCCTACGATGACTTCCTGCAGACCGACGCCTCGATCAACCGCGGTAATTCCGGCGGCCCGATGTTCAACCTGAACGGCGAGGTCATCGGGATCAACACCGCCATCTTCTCGCCGTCGGGCGGGTCGGTCGGCATCGGCTTCGCCATTCCGTCCAACCTGGCCAAGCAGGTGGTGGCGCAGCTGAAGGAATACGGCAAGACCCGTCGCGGCTGGCTGGGCGTGCGCATCCAGGCGGTCACGCCGGAGATCGCCGAGAGCCTCGGCCTGCCCGGCCACAAGGGCGCGCTGGTCGCCTCCGTCACCCCGGACGGCCCGGCCGCCAAGGCCGGCATCCAGGCCGGCGACGTGGTGACGAAGTTCGACGGCAAGGAGATCGACGAGATGCGGCGCCTGCCGCGCGTCGTCGCCGAAACCTCCATCGACCGGGCCGTCCCGGTCGAGGTCTGGCGCAAGGGCAAGGCCCAGACCATGCAGGTCAAGGTCGGCGAGTTGGAAGCCGCGGAGGAGCAGGGCCTGCTCGCCGCCAATCCGGATGAGAAGCAGCAGCCGAAGGACAAGGCCCCGGCCCAGAAGCCGACCGAATCGCTCGGCATGAAGCTGACCGGCATCACCCCGGAACTGCGCCAGCAGTTCGAGATCAAGCCCGACCTGAAGGGCGTGGTCATCACCGAGGTGGCCGGCAACTCCACCGCCGCGGAGAAGGGCCTGCGCGCCGGCGACGTCATCCTGGAGGTCGGGCAGGAAGAGGTCCGCAAGCCTGAGGACGTCACCGCCAAGGTCCAGAAAGCCAAGGAGCAGAGCAAGAAGTCCGTCCTGCTCCTGGTCGACCGCAAGGGCGACCTGCGCTTCGTGGCGATCCCGCTCAGCTGACCGGCTGCGGGCGAAGAACAGGGGCGTCGGCGGGAGACCGCCGGCGCCCTTTTCGTTTGTGCGGGTGCGTATGTGCCTCGAAGGGCGCGCGGCGCGCTTCTACGTCCTGTCCAGCATCATCGCCACCGCGACCGTGCCGGCCAGCAAGGCGCAGAGGATGGCGACGATGGCGAGGCTGCGCAGGAACTGGCGGAACTCCCCCTGCTTCCAGGCGCTCCGCCCCAGCAGCGCCAGATAGCCCGCCACTGCGGCGGCGATGATCTGCCAGCCCATTCCAGTCCGACCCCGCCCAAAAACACCGACCTCGGCCTATCCCCGTCATCGGAGCGGCAGCATGGAAAAGCGCATGCGCGAGCGGTGCCGGTCAAGCCGTACGACCATGTGCGGGCTGTTCCCTATATCGAATGGTGGGGGTCTCCGATCGGGTTATCTGTTGGCATGACCACCGCAGAGGCCATGACTTCAACTTCGTGTAAGAAAAGTGCGGCATATCTCGCTTATGAGACGCAGCCATACGCAAATAAGTGGTGGTTAACAAAACAGTTAACGCCTTTGAGTGCCGCAATGTTCGCTGCTGTGATATCTTTGGATCCGGAAATCTTGGGGAGGCTTTGCGCATATGTCCAATGCGTTCTTCTTTTAACTCCGGAGAGTGGTACCGTAGGACGCGACACGGGGGTAACCTCCCCCTAAATAACGGCCTACCGGAGCTGTCGAGGGGTAATCGGCCAGTCGCCAATGCGTCGGGATCTTCCTTCGTGCAGCGGCCACCACCGGCCCAACCGTCGGCCATCGCCTGATGATGCTCGGTTCAAAATTGCGGGAGCGGACAATGGACACAGTGCGCGCTTTTCTTATCGACTCGAACAAGCTGTTTCGCGAAGGGCTGAAGCGCCTCCTTGACGATTCGCCCTTCCAGATCCAGGCGGAGGCGGGAAATCTGCGCGAGGCGCTGGGTTCGGTCGAAAACGGCCTGAAGCCGCAGCTCCTTCTCCTCGACCTGCAGAATGGCGGCGACGAGGAAGCGGAGGGGATGCGCCGCCTGCGCGCCCTGCTGCCGGACACCCGCATGGTCATCCTGACTAGCGATCTCTGCACCCGCCGCCTCGCCAATGCGCTCGAGGCCGGTGCCGACGGCTATCTGATGAAGGACCTGTCGTCCGACGCGCTCGCCCAGTCGCTGAAGCTGGTGATGATGGGTGAAAAGGTGTTCCCGACCCATCTGGCGGCTCTGCTGATCTCCGGCCGCGTCAACGGCAACGGCACCGAGATGCCGGTGTCGCGCAAGGGCCTGTCGCAGCGCGAGGTGCAGATCCTGCGCTGCCTGCTGAACGGCGACAGCAACAAGATGATCGCCAACCACCTGAACATCACGGAAGCCACCGTGAAGGTTCACCTGAAGAGCCTGCTGCGCAAGATCAACGCGTCCAACCGCACCCAGGCCGCCATCTGGGCGCTGAACAACGGCATCGGCGGCGAACTGGCCGGGGCCGGCGCGGTCGCGGCTGCGGCGAACCAGTAACCCGCCTGTCCATTGCGCTCACCTGACCCTCCCCCGCCATCCCGGGGGAGGGTTCTTCCCGTTTGCTTTCGCCCTTACTTCGCGAACAGCTGCGACATGTCCGCGAAGGCCTTGAACTCCAGGGCGTTGCCGGCGGGGTCGAGGAAGAACATGGTGGACTGTTCGCCCACCTGCCCCTTGAAGCGGGTGTAGGGCTCGATCACGAACTTCACGCCGGCGGCCTTCAGCTTCTCGGCCAGCGCGTCCCAGTCGGCGGGCTGCAGCACGACGCCGAAATGCGGCACCGGCACGTCGTGGCCGTCCACCGGATTGTGGTGGGCCGGGGCGGCGTTGGGGTCGCGCGGCTTCAGATGGGCGACGATCTGATGTCCGAACAGGTCGAAGTCGATCCACTCGTCGCTGCTGCGTCCCTCAGGGCAACCGAGCACGGTGCCGTAGAAATGGCGGGCGGCGGCCAGATCGTCGACCGGGAAAGCGATGTGGAAGGGCGTCAGCGTGGTCATGGGGGCGAGGCCTTTCGGGACCGGTTGGCACTTGGCTGTTGGTGCCCCCAGCAGACCCGATCCCTCCAGACTTGACAAACGAGTTCTCGGGCGGAGATTTATGAGTTCAACTCATGAGTCGGTTCGCCCCATGCCAGACCGCGTCCTGCCGTCACTCAACGCTGTCCGCAGCTTCGTCGCGGTGGCCCGCCATCTCAGCTTCACCAAGGCGGCCGACGAATTGTCGGTAACCCAGGGCGCCGTCAGCCGCATGATGCAAACCCTGCAGGCCGATCTGGGCGTGGAACTGATCCGCCGCGTCGGCCGCGGCATCGAGCTGACGCCGACCGGGGCGGCATTCTACGGCGAGGCGTCGGCGGCGCTCGACCGCATCGCGGCGGCGGCCAGGGCGGCCCGTGCGCAGGAGGGCGGGGTGCTGCGGGTCAGCGCACTGCCGACCCTGACCCAGCGCTGGCTGATCCCGCGGTTGAAGCGCTTCCAGGCCGAAAACCCCGACATCCAGGTCGAGGTCGGCATCGGCGAGCATCGCGTCGATTTTGCCAAGGAGCGGATCGACGTCGCCATCCGCTATGGCGTGGAAGACTGGCCGGGGGCGGAGACGGCGACGCTGATGCCCGAAACGATGGGCGTCTTCTGCGCGCCCTCGCTGCTGGAGCAGGGACCACCGCTGCGCCGACCGGCCGATCTGGCGCATCACCGGCTGCTGCAGCACACCACCCGGCCCGATTCCTGGCGCGTCTATCTCTCCGCTTTCGGACTGCCCCTGCATGATGCGGCGCTGTCGCTGGCCTTCGAGCATTTCTTCATGATCATCGAAGCGGCGTCGGCAGGCATGGGGGTGGCGCTGCTGCCGGTCTTCCTGGTGGGCGACGATGTGGCGTCGGGCCGGCTGGTCCAGCCGATGCCGGAGACCCTGCGCCCGCGCGGCTGCTACCTGATCGCCCACGCGCCGGGTGCGGAGCGGGCGCGCCGCGTCCGCCGCTTCAAGGACTGGCTGCTGACCGAGGTGGAGTAGGGCGCCACTCCAGCGGGCCGGCCAGCTCGTGCCGGTCCTCCGCCGTCGTCGGCATGGTCTTCACCGCGATGCGCAGGTGTTGACCGCCTCCCGGGACGGATTGACCGCCTCATCGCCGACATCGAGGCCCCCCTTACGCCGGGTCCTTCCGCTCCCAGGTCGGCGTCGGCAGAGTCATGCCGTGGTTTCCGCGATAGGCTGCAACCTCTGGCGACGACCAGCCGTCCAGCAGGGCCGGGTCGATCCGGTAGATCTCGACGCCCAGCGGGCGGCAGACCTCCAGCGGGTCGCGGGCGTCCGGTCCCCACAGCGGCACGCTGAGGTCGCCGCCGGGACAGGTGGACAGGGCGCAGAGCAGATCGATTTCGGCGAAGAATTCCAGGAAATCGCCCTTCTTGGCCGGGCAGGCCTTCATGAAATACTTGTCCTCGGCGTTTAGCCCGGTGATCTGGAAGACGTTCAGCACGTCATGCACGTCGAACTCGGTCAGGCCATAGGGGGCGACGGCTCGGGTCAGGTTGGAATGGCAATGGTGATGGAAATCCTCGCCCGTCAGCATGCGGTTGACGTATGGATCGCAACGCGTGCCCAGCAGGTCGTGGACCCGCCCGCCATACTCGTCGATGCCGTAATCGGCCAGCGTGTCGTGGGTGATGGTCGCAAGAGGCCGCAGATAGGGCAGCGTCGACCACAGCCGGTCGAAGGTGCTGACATGCGCCTGCTGGAGCTGCCGCGTGCGCGAGGCCCAGAAGCGTTCGCGCGGGTTGTGGCGGTTCCAGATGTTCAGGTCGGCGACCTGCGGCCCCTCGACGGTGACGATGCGGAACACATGGCCCGCCGGCACGGTCCAGGCGCGGCCGGAGCGGATCGGCACGACGAAGCTGTCCACCAGCTCCCGCCCCTCGGTCTGCGATCCGATGCGCCCGTAGAAGGCGCGGTCGACGTCGAGCGCAGACCCTTTGCTGGCCTGGTAGGCGGCGGGATAGCTGGGCATCGCGGTCTCCTCTGAGGTTGATCGGGCCGGTCGGCGATCATGGCCAGGGAGGAGCACCGCGAGCAACAGCTGTTCGCACGGCCACCTTTCGCACAGCCCGCTCAGGCCGCGGCGGCGGCCAGGACGCGGGTCTGGCGGGCGACCTTCTCGAAGGCGCGCTCCTCGATCTGGCGGATGCGCTCGCGGCTGACGCCGTAGCGGACCGACAGGTCCTCCAGGGTCAGCGGGCTGTCCGACAGGCGGCGGCTGGTCAGGATGTCGCGCTCGCGGTCGTTCAGCACGCCCATCGCCTCGTGCAGCAGGGCGCTGCGCTGGCGGGCCTCGCCGCGCTCGACCAGCGACTCCTCCACCGACGGACGCTCGTCGGCCAGCAGATCCTGCCATTCGGCCGAATCGCCGTCGGCGCTCATCGGGGCATTGAGCGAGGCCATGGGCGCCGACAGCCGGCGGTTCATGGCGACGACGTCATCCTCCGGCACCGACAGGTCGGTGGCGATGCGGGTGACGCTGTCGGGCTGCAGGTCGCCGCTGCCGTATTCGCCCAGCTTCCGCTTCAGGCGGCCCAGGCTGAAGAAAAGCTTCTTCTGCGCGGCGGTGGTGCCGATCTTCACGAGGCTCCAGGACCGCAGGATGTAATCCTGGATCGAGGCCTTGATCCACCACATCGCGTAGGTGGACAGGCGGAAGCCGCGCTCCGGCTCGAATTTCTTGACGGCGGTCATCAGGCCGAGATTGCCTTCGGCGATCAGGTCGGACAGCGGCAGGCCGTAGCCGCGATAGCCGCCGGCGATCTTGACGACGAGACGGAGGTGGCTGGTGACCAGCTTGTGCGCCGCATCGACGTCGCCATGCTCGGTCCAGGCCTTGGCCAGCATGTATTCGTCCTCGGCCGGCAGGACCGGGTAACGGTGCGTGTCGTTGATGTAGCGGGACAGCGATTCGCCGGAATCGGGCGAACGGAGGGCAATGGCGGTGCTCATGTCACATCCTCGTGCAAAGCGATATGACGGGTGCAGGGCCCCCGAGACGGCGAGCCCAGGCCTCTCCGGCGGAGCAGGCAGGCATATAGTACAAAAACGGTGCTGAAAGTCAAGCTTGGCGGTCGGGTATCGCACCCGCCACCTCGGGCGATTGACCTCCCTCAGTGCGGAGCAAGCCGAAGCGTGGCAGCACTGCGCGGTCGCCGGGCACCATCGCGAGGGAACCGCACGCCATGAAGATAGCCGTCGGCACCAAGGATTACCGGACCATCGCCACCCATGGCGGCCGCACCCGCCGCTTCCTGGTCTATGAGGCGGAGACCGGAGCCGACCCGGTCGAGACCGGCCGGATCGAACTGGCGGAGGAGGAGGTCCTGCACCTCTGCGGCGACGGCCGGCCCCATCCGATCGACGCGGTGCGGGTGGTCATCACCGGATCGTCCGGCTCGGGATTCGTCGCTCACATGAAGCGCCGCGGCATCGAACCGGTGACGACGATCGAAACCGATCCCGTCCAGGCCATCCGCGGCTGGTTCGCCGGCACGCTGGAGCCGGCCCCCGAACCGCAGCACCCGCATGAGCACCATGACGGCCACCACGAGGGTAACCGGCACCGCCACTGAGGCGGCGGCGGACGTCCGCCTCAGACCGGGAAGCTGACGCTGGCGGTGGTGCCGGCGGCGTCGCTGTCGGTGGACAGCGTGTCGCCCAACTGGCCGGCCAGCGCCTCGGCCAGCATCAGGCCGTCCTCGGCGGTGGTGTCGAAGCCGGCGGGCAGGGCGCGGCCGTTGTCCTCAACCGTCAGGCGGGCACGGCCGCTGTCGCCCTGCTGGCGCACGGTGATGCGGATCCAACCGTCGTCGGGGAAGGCATGGTGCAGGCAGCTGGTCACCAGCTCCGCGATGATCAGGCCGAGCGGCATCGCCTCGTACAGGCCGATCTGGATCGGGTCGGAGTCGACCGTCACCGGCACGCGGGACAGGGCGCCCGGCGTGCCTTCGCGCACCGCCTCGCACAGGGCGGTGACGTAGCGGCCGAGGTCGACATGGGTGCCGGCGCCGCTCTCGTGCAGTTGGCGATAGAGGATCGCCAGCGCCTCGATGCGCACCATGGTCTGTTCGTAGGCGGCGCGGGCGTCGGGGTCGCGGATGCGGCCGGCCTGCAGCTTCAGCAGACTGATCACCAACTGCAGGCTGTTCTTTGCGCGATGCTGGAGTTCCCGAAGCTCGGCTTCCAACTCCTGGATGCGCGCCGTCAGCCGGTCGGCCGGGGACGCCCCGGACGCGACGCCGTCGCCCGGCTGGTCCGGAGGAGAGTAAGCGGCCTGGGACCGCGGAAGCATCGGCATGGGAACGGACTCGGCTCGGTCATCACAGGTAAGCATCGTCGAAAACACTCGTCAATCTAAGCGCTTGTCCGGCAGGCCCCACCGGTTCTGAGGGAGTAACCCGCCGCGCCTAACCGTTAAGTCCGAGGCATCGTGACGGTCGTGCCGCAACCCGCCGGCTCCGGATGCGGCCCCGGATGGGCATACGGATGGGAGCGGGCGGGTGCCCGCCGAAAGATAGGTTGTATCTAGCGGTTGCACTGGCAAGAGTGGCCGCATGACGATGCGAAAGATGTTGGTCTGGGGCCTGCTGCTGACGGCCCTGTCGGGCGGCTGCGCCGCCGTGGTCGGGGCCGGTGGCGACTCTCGCGACCCGGAAATTGTCACCGCCAGGGAGGTGCCGCTCGACCGCGGCCGGCCGGAAAAGGCGGCAATCGGGCCGCTGCGCTTCCTGGGAGGTCTCGAAATTGCCGGAGGTGACCGGGTCGGTGGGCTGTCCGGCCTGTGGGTCGATCCGGCGGGCGAACGCTTCGTCGCCGTCGGCGATACCGGGCTGGTGGTGGACGGCCGGCTGCGGACCGACGCCGGGGGGCGCCTGACCGGGGTCGCCGAGGTCCGCGCCCGCCCGCTGCCGGTGGAGGAGGGGGTTTCCCGCCGCAAGCGCCGCACCGACGCGGAGGATCTGACGCGTCTGGCCGACGGCGGCTGGCTGGTCTCGCTGGAGCGCGACCACCGTATCCTGCGCTATTCCGGCGGCGCCCACGGACCGGAAGGCACGCCGACGACGCTCCCCCTGCCGCCGGGGGTGGAGGATGCCCCGGAGAATGGCGGGCTGGAGGCCCTGACCCGTCTTCCCGACGGCCGACTGCTGGTCCTGGAGGAGGGCGAGGACGACGGCCGGCAGGAGCGCCGCGCCTGGATTACCGGGGCAGGGATTACCGGAGCAGGGATTGCGGGTGTCGGCTCGCCGAAGGATGCCGTGCCGCGCCGTGCGGCGGACTGGCAGCCGCTCACCTACCGCGCGGCACCCCGCTACCGGCCGACCGGCGTCGCCCCGCTGCCCGACGGCGGCGTTCTGGTGCTGGAGCGGCGGGTGTCGCTTCTGGGCGGCTGGTCGTCGCGTCTGGTCCGGGTGGCGCCGCAACAGCTGAGGGCCGGGGCCGTCATCGAAGGGGAGGAACTTGCCCGGCTGGAGTCGCCCCTGGTGAACGACAATTTCGAAGGCATCGCCACGCGCCCTGGACCGTCGGGGGAAACGCTGGTCTACCTGATCTCCGACGACAATTTCAGCTCGCTCCAGCGCACTTATCTGCTGCTGTTCGCCTTGGACGGGCCGTCTTCCTGATAACGCCTTTCGACCAAAGTCGGACGGGGCGAAGCCTGCTGCGGATTTGACAGTGCGGCGCCCTTGCGGCTAGCTGCCTCCAGGTGTTTGCGAAGGAAACAATCATGGCGGCGAGCGATAAGCTGGCGGCGGGGCGGGCCGCCGCCGCACCGGCGGTTCCGGCGGTTACCCCCGGGCTGAGGCAGGCGGTGCTGCTGACCCTGCTGGCGATGCTGGCCTTCGCCGCCAACTCCATTCTGTGCCGGCTGGCCCTGACCCAGACCGCCATAGACCCGGCCGGCTTCATCCTGGTGCGGATCTCCTCCGGTGCCGCCAGCCTGTGGCTGATCGCCCGCGCGACCGGGCATGCAAAGCCCGGAGCGGGAAGCTGGCGCGGTGCGGCGGCGCTGCTGGCCTATGCGGCGGCCTTTTCCTTCGCTTATCTGACCATGACCGCGGGGACCGGGGCGCTTCTGCTGTTCGGGGCGGTACAGGCCACCATGATCGTGGTCGGGCTCTATCGCGGTGAACGGCTGGTGGCGCTGCAATGGGGCGGTCTGGCTCTGGCGTTCTGCGGGCTGGCGCTGCTGCTTGCGCCGGGTCTGTCGGCTCCCGATCCGCTGGGGGCGCTGCTGATGGTGGCGGCCGGTGCGGCCTGGGGCGTCTATTCGCTGCTGGGGCGGGCCAGCCGCGATCCGATCGCCACCACCGCCGGCAATTTCCTGCGCGCCGTTCCGATGGCGGCGGCGCTGGCGCTGCTGTCGGCGCTGACCGGGCCATTGTTTGGCGGCGGGCTGCGCTGGGATGGGGGCGGCCTGCTCTATGCCGTCCTGTCGGGAGCGCTGGCGTCGGGGGTGGGCTATGCGATCTGGTACGCCGCGCTGCCGGCCCTGACCGCCGCCCGCGCCGCTTCCGTGCAGTTGAGCGTCCCGGTCATCACCGCGCTGGCCGCGGTGCTGGCGCTGGGCGAGCGGATCACACCTACGCTGGCGGTCTCCTCCGTCGCGGTGCTGGGGGGCATCGCGCTGGTGATCGTCGGAAAGCGGCGGGCTTAAGGGGAAGTCCTCACGCCGCGCTCACACCGCACTCACACGGGGACCGTCTGCGTCCGTTCCAGCGCCATCAGGTCGGCAGGACGGCTGCGCAGGCGTCCCGGCGGGAACAGCACTGTGGCGGTGGTGCCGCGCCCCAGCACGCTGGACAGCACGAACCGCCCGTCCTGCATCTCCACCAGCGACTTGACCAGCGGCAGCCCCAGCCCGGTTCCGGCATAGCGCCGGGTGTGGGAGTTGTCGACCTGATGGAACGGTTCCATCACCTGCTCAAGCTCGACGGCGGGGATGCCGATGCCGGTGTCGTTGACCCGCAGGCGCAGGCTGCGTGCCGCCCGATCCGCCTCAACCGCGATCCGGCCGCCGGGCGGCGTGAACTTCACGGCGTTGGACAGCAGGTTCAGCAGGATCTGCCGCACCGCGCGGGCGTCGGCGTACAGGATGGGCAGGGGATCGTCCAGCTTCGCCGTCAGGGTCACGCCCTTTTCGAGCGCCAGAGGCTCCATCTGGCGCAGGCACTCGCCGATCAGGCCCTCCACCGCCAGTTCCTCCTGGTGCAGGACGTATTTGCCCGATTCGATCTTGGTGGTGTCGAGGATGTCGTTGATCAGGCTCAGCAGATGCTGGCCGGACCGGCGGATGTCGCCGACATATTCGGTCTGCTTGGACGTCATCGCGCCGAAGATGCCGCTTTCCAGCGCCTCCGCGAAGCCGATCACTGCGTTCAGCGGGGTGCGCAACTCGTGGCTCATGTTCGCCAGGAACTGCGTCTTGGCCCGGTTGGCGGCGTCGGAGACCTGCTTGGCGGCGATCAGCTCCGCCTCAATACGGTGGCGGGCGGCGATGTCCTGGATCAGTCTGTGCTGGCTGTCGCGCAGCGCCCGCTCGCTGCCCTGCAGGTCGGTCATCGCCCGTTCGCGCCGCCCCGCCTCGCGCAGCAGGGCCAGCATCATCAGCCCGAGCACCAGCGTGCCGGCGAGTCCGGCGGCTGCCAGCATGACGGCCTTGGACCGCCAGGGGGCGAGCACCGCGTCGCGCGACGACGACACCGTCACCACCAGCGGCATTTCGGCCGAGGCGCGGTAGCTGAGGATACGCCGCGGCCCGTCGGCCGCGCTGTCCAGCAGTTCTGTGCCGACCGGCGCCTCCTTCAGCAGCCGGGTGAACAGCGGCAGATGGCGGGCCGACCGGCCGATATAGGTCTCATGGTCGGGAAAGCGGGCCATCACCGGCCCGTCGGCATGATAAAGCGTCACCACGGCGTCGCCGGGAAGCGCCAGCGTCCGGTAGAGGCCGCGGAGGGCCGTTGGCTCCATCACCGCGACCACCACGCCTGCGAAGCGCCCGTCCGGGGCGTTCAGCCGCCGGCTCATGCCGATGAACCAGGTACCGGAGGTGCGCCCCCGTGCCGGATTGCCGACGAAGACCCCGTCCGCTCCGCCGGCGACAAGCCCATCGCGGTGGGCCATCAGGTAATCGCGGTCCGACAGGTCGAGGTCGGCAGGGGTCAGCGTCTGGGTGTCGTGGACCAGCCTGCCGTCGGCGGCGACCACCAGCATGGCGCGGATCAGCGGCGACTGGCCGGCCTGACGGCGCAGCAGGGCATGCACGTCGGCATCGCCCCGCTCCCAGCTGTCGCTGCGGACGGCCAGCACCTCCGCCACCCCGGCCAGGATTTTCGATACGCCCGAAAAGCTGTCGGTCGCATGGCGCTCGAGCACCAGCGCCATCGCCCCATTCTCTTCCCGTGCCCGGGTGACGGTCTCGCTGCGCTCATGCAGGAGGTCGTAGCCGATCAGGGCGTTGAAGCCGACGATCAGCGCCATGCCGAAGGCGCCCATTCCCCCTTTGAGACGCGAGATCAACCGACGGCCCGCCGTGTCCGGTCATGGATTGACCGATGCTACACCGCGAACCGCAACGCCGGAAGTCGCCTTTTCGTGGAAAAGGCTAAGGGCTTATTCTCTTAAAGGCGGACGGTGGAGCTAGAGAAACGCTCGGCGGTCGAATGGCCGATGGAGTTCAACGCCACCGCCGCGCCCAGCGCGATCACCGCCGCGGCGGCAAAGCCGAGGATCATGGCCTTCATCTCTGGTCTCCCATGTTTGGATTTGGCATGTCTGAATTCGGTGCATAAAAGCAAAGCGGCTCCGGCGGCGCAATCCGCGCTTTCCCGGAGTCGGGCTCCCGAAATCGGCGCCGGTGTCAGAGTTCGTCCGGATCCACCACCGAAAGCGAGATGACGTCGCTATCGATCAGCACCTTGCCCGCATGCTCGAAATTCACGGTGATGCGGTTGCGGATGGCCGACTGCACCTGCCCCAGTCCCCAATCGGGCTGGTCGGGGTGGCGCACCCAGGCGCCGGGCACCAGCGAATCATCCATGTCGCGTCCCATCCGTCAGTCTATTCTACATAGGAAATGCGACCGCCTGTGCGGCGGCGCCGTGAGAGTATAGAATCGCCGGCACCGCGCCGTCGCCGCTCCTTTTTCCACCGGAGACCGTCTCGTGACCGAATCGCCTTCCCAACCCGTCAGCGTCGACATCCACATCCTGGAACTGCTGGCGTCGAAGCTCTGCCACGATCTGGTCAGTCCGGTCGGCGCCATCCGCAACGGCCTGGAACTGATCGAGGAGATGCAGGAGGACGAGGATGGTGGCGGGTTGGCCGGGGGCTTCCTGGGCGAGGCGGTGAAGCTGATCGACCATTCCTCCGGTCAGGCGGACCGCCGGCTGCGGGTGTTCCGGCTGGCCTACGGGGTGGCCGGGCGCGACCAGAAGGGGTTCGGCGACGCCCGCAACGCCGCCGCCGGCTATCTCGAGGGCGGCCGCACCCGGCTGGACTGGCCGGAACGGGTGCCGCACGACATGACGGCCCAGCGCCGCGGCGTGGTGAAGCTGGTGCTGAACCTCATCCTGCTGGCAGATGAAGCGCTGACCCATGGCGGCCTCGTGTCCGTCGCGGCCGAGGGCGACGAGACGGCCGGCCGCATCACCGTGACCGCCGCTGGCCGCCCCGGCACCCTGAAACCGGATGCCGCCGCGGCCCTGGCCGGTACGGCGACGCCCGATGCGCTGACGCCCCGCACCATCCACGCCTATCTTGCCGGACGGCTGGCGGAGAGCGACGGCTTCCGCATCGCCGTCGCCACCGAAAGCAGCGAGCGGCTGGTCTTCACCGCGGAGTGGTGAGGCTCCTTGTACCAGCGGCTTTCGATCCTGACCGGTCAGGATCGAAAGCTTCGGCGGCATGGGCCGCCGCCGTGCCGGTCGGCACGGATACCGGCGGTCATCATCAATGATCGCCGGTATTACAGCTGTTTGAAAATCCGCGGCTCCACCACGACCTGCTCCACACCGCCGGTGGTCTGGTGGGACGTGGTGCGCAGCGTGACGGCCAGGTTGTGGCGTGCGGCCTCCGCCAGGGCGGCGTTGAGGTTGTCCACGGCGTCGCGCACGGACTGGGCGAGTTCGGCGTCGGTCATCGATCCTCCCTGTGACAATCGGTTCCTTATCCTACCGGTGGAAGCTTCCGGAAGACTCCCTATCGGAAGAGGTAAGGTTCTCTTAATCAGTGTTTGACAGGCTCCCACCCTACCTGGACTGGAGCGCAACCGGCGGCCCTCAAATGCTGCCCGTTCGAGCCGCAGGCCGGCGCGGACCATAAACATTGGGCCTGGGGAATGCGATATGGATGATCTGCTGTCCGAATTTCTGACGGAGACCAACGAAAACCTCTCGGTGCTCGACGTCGAGTTGGTGCGGTTGGAGCAGAATCCCAACAATCCGGAACTGCTGTCGAACATCTTCCGCCTCGTTCACACCATCAAGGGAACCTGCGGCTTCCTCGGCCTGCCCCGCCTGGAAAAGGTGGCGCATGCGTCGGAGAACGTGCTTGGCAAGTTCCGCGATGGCGAGCTGACGATCAACCCGGAAGCGGTTTCGCTGATCCTGCAGGCTCTGGACACCATCAAGAGCCTGCTGGCGGTTCTGGAAGCGACCGAGGCGGAACCGCCCGGCGACGACCTGCCGCTGATCGAGCGGCTGAACCTGTGCGCCGAAGGCAAGCTGGGCGGGCCATCTCCGGCCGCTGCCGCTCCGCCGCCGCCGCCGACCGCTCCCGCGGTCGCAGCATCGGACGACCGTCCGGCGACGCTGGACGAGCTGGAGGCGCTGTGGAACTCCATCCCGGGCCCGAATGACCCGCCGGCCGCGGCTCCCGCCGTTCCGGCGAGCACGGCGGTCGCCACCCGCGCGCCCGAGCCGGCCGAGGAGCCCGCCCCGTCGCAGGACCTCGTCGTGCCCGACGCCGAGCCGGCCGCCGCCAAGGTGCCGGCGCCGGTCGCCCCGATGGCCGGCGGTTCGGCCGGCGGCAATGCGGGCGGTGCCGATGCGGGCGCCGAGGCCGCGACCAAGGAATCGGCTGTCGCCGCGCAGACCATCCGCGTGAACGTCGACCTGCTCGAAAACCTGATGACCATGGTCTCGGAGCTGGTGCTGACCCGCAACCAGCTGCTGCAGATCCTGCGGTCGCAGAAGGAGAGCGAGTTCGCCGCCCCGCTGCAGCGCCTGAACCATGTGACGTCGGAGCTGCAGGAAGGCGTCATGAAGACGCGCATGCAGCCCATCGGCAACGCCTGGGCCAAGCTGCCGCGCCTGGTGCGCGATCTGGCCCATGAACTGAACAAGAAGATCGACCTCCAGATGCTCGGCGCCGACACCGAGCTGGACCGCCAGGTTCTGGAGCTGATCAAGGATCCGCTGACCCACATGGTGCGCAACAGCGCCGACCATGGCCTGGAGATCCCGGCGGAGCGCGTGAAGGCCGGCAAGTCGGAGACCGGCCGCATCACGCTGAACGCCTATCACGAAGGCGGTCACATCATCATCGAGATCCAGGACGACGGTAAGGGCCTTGCCATCGACCGGATCAAGCAGAAGGCGATCCAGAACGGGATGGCGTCGGAAGGCGAGCTGGCCTCGATGACCGACCAGCAGATCATCCAGTTCATCATGAAGCCGGGCTTCTCCACCGCCGCCAAGGTCACCAACGTGTCGGGCCGCGGCGTCGGCATGGACGTGGTGAAGACCAACATCGAGAAGATCGGCGGCACGATCGAGATCAAGTCGGCCCAGGGCAAGGGGTCGACCTTCGTCATCAAGATCCCGCTGACGCTGGCCATCGTCTCCGCCCTGATCGTGGAATGCGCGGGCGAGCGCTTCGCCATCCCGCAGATCAGCGTGGTCGAGCTGGTGCGCGCCGCCGCAGACAGCGAGCACACGATCGAGCGCCTGAAGGGCACGCCGGTGCTGCGCCTGCGCAACCGCCTGCTGCCGCTGGTCTCCCTGCAGCAGCTGCTGCGGCTGGACGACAGCGAGGACGCCAAGAAGCCGGCGGACGAGACCTTCATCGTCGTCACCCAGGTCGGCACCTACACCTTCGGCATCATGGTCGACCGCGTGTTCGACACCGAGGAAATCGTGGTGAAGCCGGTGGCGCCGATCCTGCGCCACATCGAGATGTTCTCGGGCAACACCATCCTGGGCGACGGCTCGGTCATCATGATCCTGGACCCCAACGGCATCGCGTCGGCCACCGGCGAGATGGCGATGGGCGAGGCCGCCGGCAAGGAAACCACCGCGGTCCAGACCCAGCGCCAGGAGGACAAGATGGCGCTCCTGCTGTTCCGCGCCGGCGAGGGCGCGCCAAAGGCGGTGCCGCTGTCGCTGGTCGCCCGCCTGGAGGACGTCGATCTCGCCACGGTCGAGATGTCGAACGGACTGCCGGTGGTCCAGTACCGCGGCAAGCTGATGCCTCTGGTGCCGATCGACCCGAACTTCGCGCTCGCCAACGAAGGCCGCCAGCCGGTGCTGGTCTTCGCCGACGGCGACCGCTCGATGGGCCTGATCGTCGACGAGATCGTCGACATCGTGGAGGAGAAGCTGAACGTCCAGCTGGCCGCGGAGCGTCCCGGCCTGATGGGCTCGGCCATCATCGCCGGCAAGGCGACCGAGGTGATCGACGCCGGCTTCTTCCTGACCCAGGCCTACAAGGACTGGTTCGGCTCCTCCGCCCAGGAGGGCTTCGAGGAGGAGAAGCTGCAGCGCGTGCTGCTGGTGGACGACAGCCCCTTCTTCCGCAACCTGCTGACGCCGCTGCTGTCGGTCGCCGGCTACGACGTGACGGCGGTGGAGAATGCCGGCGACGCGCTGGCTCTCTGCGAGGCGGGCGAGGACTTCGACGTCATCGTCTCCGACATCGAGATGCCGGGCATGAGCGGCTTCGACTTCGCCGAGGCGGTGCGCCACGGCAGCCGCTGGCAGGGCGTGCCGATGGTGGCGCTGTCCAGCCATGCCAGCGCCCGTGATCTCGACCGCGGCCGGATCGCCGGCTTCAACGACTATGTCGCCAAGTTCGACCGTGACGCTCTGCTCTTCGCGCTGCAGCAGACGCTGACCGACCAGAAAGGTGCCGCATGAGCAACGCCAAGCTGCCGTCCACCGTCCGGAAGTCGAAGGGCGACGACGTCGTCGTCTCCGGCAACCAGGACTATGTGACCATGACGATCGCCGACCAGATGTTCGGCATCCCGGTCCTTCAGGTGCAGGATGTGCTGGGCCATCAGCGGATCACCCGCATCCCGCTGGCCCCGCCGGAGGTCGCCGGATCGCTGAACCTGCGCGGCCGCATCGTCACCGCCATCGACGTCCGCCTGCGGCTCGGCCTGACCGGCCGGCCGAAGGACAAGCCCGGCATGTCGATCGTCGTCGATCTGCGAGGCGAACTGTACAGCCTGATGGTCGATTCGGTCGGCGAGGTGCTGAGCCTGACCAAGGAGGACTTCGAACGCAACCCGGCGACGCTGGATCCGCGCTGGCGCGAGGTCTCCACCGGGATTTATAGGCTGAACGGCCAGTTGATGGTTGTGCTGGACGTGCCTCGTCTGCTCAACTTCACAACCATCGAGACGGCCTGACGGCTTTCGGCGCTATCCCCGGGGGAGGGCGCCGTTCCGGCCGGCCGGCTTCTCCGCCGACGAACAGATGACCTGAGGCCCTGCCGCAATGAAATCCTGCCTGGTGGTCGACGACAGCCGCGTGGTCCGCAAGGTCGCACGCAAGATCCTGGAAGAGCTGAACTTCGCCTGCACCGAGGCGGAGGATGGCAAACAGGCGATGGAGGCCTGCGCGGCACAGATGCCGGATGCCATCCTGCTGGACTGGAACATGCCGGTGATGACCGGCATCGAGTTCCTGCGCCGGCTGCGCAAGATGAGCGGGGGCGAGCAGCCCAAGGTGGTCTTCTGCACCACCGAGAACGACCTCGCCCACATCCAGGAGGCGCTGTCCGCCGGGGCCAACGAGTACATCATGAAGCCCTTCGACAGCGACATCATCCAGACCAAGTTCGCGCAGGTCGGCTTGCTGTGACTCCTGCCCGTGCCGGACATGACCGTCCGGCATATGGCCGCCGTGTCATGAGCCGGTCGGGACAGGCTTCCTGTCCGCACGCTGGACAAGCCGCGTTGAACCAGTCGAGTTGAAAGGCGAATCGCCGATATGTCGGACAGTTTTGGCAGAGGCCCCCTCACCACCGCGCGACCGGCCAATCCGGATCCCGTCCGGGTCATGGTGGTGGACGACTCGGCCGTCATCCGCGGCCTGCTGACCCGTGCGCTGGAAGGGGACCCGGACATCCGCGTCGTCACCTCCGTCGGCGACGGCCAGATGGCTGTCAATTCGCTGCAGCGCAACTCGATCGACGTCATCGTTCTGGACATCGAGATGCCGGTGATGGACGGGCTGACCGCCATCCCGAAGCTGCTGGCGGTGGCGCCGCAGGTGAAGATCATCATGGCCTCCACGCTGACGCTGCGCGGAGCCGACGTCTCCATCCGCTGCCTGTCGGCGGGTGCTGCCGATTACATTCCGAAGCCGACCTCCACCCGCGAGATCGGCGGGGCGGAGGACTTCAAGCGCGAGCTGGTCGCCAAGGTCAAGGCGCTGGGCGCCGCCGCCAGGCGCGCCGGGTCGCGCACCCGCGGTGAAATCCGCCCGCTGACCCCGGTGGCTCCGGTCGGGCTGCTGAAGCGCGAGGTCGGGCCGATCACCACCCGCCCGGCCCCGGCCATGGCGGTGAAGCCGGACGTGATCGCCATCGGCAGTTCCACCGGTGGCCCACAGGCCCTGTTCGAGGTGCTGTCGCACCTGAAGGCCGGCGTCAGCCAGCCGATCCTCATTACACAGCACATGCCGGCGACCTTCACCACCATCCTGGCCGAGCACATCACCCGCCAATGCGGGATCGATGCGCGCGAGGCCAAGGACGGCGAGCCGATCGTGCAGAACCGCTGCTATATCGCCCCCGGCGACTTCCACATGCTGGTGGCGCAGCGGGGCGGGGCCAACGTGATCACGCTCAGCAAGGATCCGCCGGAGAATTTCTGCCGCCCGGCCGTCGACCCGATGATGCGGTCGATCCTGAAGGCCTTCGGCGGCCGCAAGATCCTGGCCTGCATCCTGACCGGCATGGGGCAGGACGGGCTGAAGGGCTGTACCGATGTCGTCAACGGCGGCGGCATGCTGATTGCCCAGGACGAGGCGTCGAGCGTGGTCTGGGGCATGCCGGGTGCCGTGGCGCAAGCCGGCATCTGCAGCGCCATCCTGCCGCTCAAGGAAATCGGTCCCCACATCCGCAAGCTCGCTTCGAGGGCAGCATGAGAGTCGAAGATTTCGACATGTTCTCCACGCTGCTCAAGCAGCGTTCCGGCTTGGTCCTCACCCGCGACAAGGCCTACCTGCTCGAATCCCGGCTGATGCCGGTGGCGCGCAAGTGGAACATGAAGGGCCTGGAGGAGTTGGCGACCACCGTCCGCACCCGCAAGGACGAGGCGCTGCTGCGCGACATCACGGAAGCGATGACGACCAACGAGTCGTCCTTCTTCCGCGACCAGAAGCCCTTCGACCAGTTCAAGCAGCTGGTGTTGCCGAAGCTGATGGAGGCGCGGGCGGCCAAGCGCAGTCTGCGCATCTGGTCGGCCGCCTGTTCGTCGGGGCAGGAAGCCTATTCTCTGTCGATGATCCTCAACGACGAGGCGGCGAAGCTGGCCGGCTGGCGCATCGAGATCGTCGGTACCGACATCTCGGCCGAAATGGTGGAGCGGGCGAAGTCCGGCGTCTACACCCAGTTCGAGGTGCAGCGCGGCCTTCCCATCACCATGCTGGTCAAGCATTTCAAGCAGAACGGCGACAAGTGGCAGATCAGCCAGCAGCTGCGCCAGATGGTCTCGTTCCGCGAATGGAACCTGCTGGGCGATCTGTCGGCTCTGGGCCAGTTCGACATCGTCTTCTGCCGCAACGTGCTGATCTATTTCGACCAGCCGACGAAGGCGAAGGTTCTGGAATCCATCTCCCGCCAGATGCCGCAGGACGGCGTTCTGTATCTGGGCGGTGCGGAAACGGTGCTGGGCATCACCGACAAGTTCAAGCCGGTGGAGGGCCAACGCGGCCTGTACAGCCTGGGCGGCTTCTCCGCCGCCGGCGCCAAGGTGGCGTGAGAGTCTTCTTGAGAGCGACGGGGGCGGGAGAGCCGCCCCCACTCGATCACTGTAGCGTCAGGCCGACGGTGTGATCGACTTGATGGGCCCGCGCGGGTTGCCGGACATCTCGGCGATCTTGCGGTCCTGCGCCTCGATGAAGGCGCGGATGGAGTTCTCGCGGTCAAACTGGTCGATGTCGGACGTCGGCACCTTGCGGTTCGAGGTGCGCGCACCGTCCTGGTAGATCACATCGAACAGTGCGAAGGCGTTTTCGACGGGTTGTTTCTTCTGACGGGCCATGGCCTGTCCTCCGTATAATCGCGGTCGGCCGTAGGAACGGCCTTGCGGTCAAGCATTGTTGGTATCGGACTTGGTCTCGGTGTCGGTCGAGACGGCGTCATCCTGCACGTCCGCATCGTCCTGCCCGGTCTGTTCGCCGTCGATCTGAGTGCCGGCACGGCGGGCGGCGACCTCTTCCTCGCGGCGCTGAAGCTTTTCCTGCTTCTTCTGTTCCTTGGCCCGGTTGCGCTCGGCCCGCTGCTGGTTGTAGTTCGGTTTGAAAGCCATAGCGGTTCTCCTCTGGGCAGAGCCCTGCGTTTGGGCAACAGGGACTTGTGCAACACGGAAAAAGGGCACCGGTTTCCCGATGCCCCTTTTTCCGCAGGTCGGCGGTCAGGCGGTCAGACCGCCTTCAGATTTTCCGCCGAGGTCTTGCCGCGCTTGGGATCGCGCTGCTCCTCGTAGGAAATCTTCTGGCCATCGACCAGGCTGCGCAGCCCGGCGCGTTCGACAGCGGAGATGTGAACGAACACATCCGGGCCGCCGCTTTCCGGCTGAATGAAACCGAAGCCCTTGGTGCTGTTGAACCATTTGACGGTGCCGACGGGCATGTCTGTCTCCCATAACGCGAAGGGCGCCGCACCACCGGTGCGGCGCATCAGACTGGATGTGGGATTGGCGGCCCCCGAATGCCCGCAATGGCATGCTCGCAACAGCGAAAAAAGGGGGGCTGAGCGTGGGGGCGTTTGAACGCCCCGCAGTCCGTAGCAGAATGACCTGTCTGACATGGGAACGCCCGGTCCGACTTTCAAGGCGAAAGACGTCCGGGCGTTCGATTGTGAGAGCGACGGTGCCGCTCCACCTTCAGATACCGGTCAGCCGGCCGCCTGCTGCTGCGGCACGCGCGGCGGCGGCGGGGGATTCGCTTCCGCGATCTCCTCGTGCGGGTCGCGCAGCACGTAACCGCGGCCCCACACCGTTTCGATGTAGTTGTCGCCCTGGGTGGCGGCGGCCAGCTTCTTGCGCAGCTTGCAGACGAACACGTCGATGATCTTCAGTTCCGGTTCGTCCATCCCGCCATAGAGATGGTTCAGGAACATCTCCTTGGTCAGCGTCGTGCCCTTGCGCAGGCTCAACAGCTCCAGGATGCCGTATTCCTTGCCGGTGAGGTGCAGCGGTTGCTGATCGACCTCCACCGTGCGGGTGTCGAGGTTGACGGTCAGGCGGCCGGTGCGGATGATGCTGTCCGAATGGCCCTTGGAGCGGCGGACGATGGCCTGGATGCGGGCGATCAGTTCGCGCTTGTCGAACGGCTTGGTCAGGTAATCGTCGGCGCCGAAGCCCAGGCCCTTGATCTTGTTGTCCATCTCGGTCAGGCCCGAGAGGATCAGGATCGGGGTGGTCACGCGCGCGGCGCGCAGGCGGCGAAGAACCTCGTACCCGTCGATGTCCGGCAGCATCAGGTCGAGAATGATGATGTCGTAGTCATAGAGCTTGCCGATCTCGAGACCGTCCTCACCCAGGTCGGTAGAGTCGACGATGAATCCTTCCGTGTTCAGCATCAGTTCGATGCTTTTGGCGACGGAGGAATCGTCTTCAACCAGCAGAACCCTCATGGCGATATCCCGACGTTTGATGGCGCGCTTTCGCTACCCGACCCACGACATGGTCCCCGGTCCTTGATGACCGATTTCAACCATCCCGTTTACACAAGTTAACAGACGATTCAGCTTAACGCCAGTGCCAAGCGCTTACACAACGTTAATCCTTCCATCGCAAGATGCGATCATGGTGGTTAACGTCGCCTCCGTCCACTGAACTACCACTTAATAGGAGCGCGTCCCGTCTTGGGGATGCCGGTATCCGATCCATGCCGTTCGATTTCGATCAGCTGATCCGCGACATCGACCAGATTCCAGACTGCAGCCGTTACGGCCGCGTCACCGCCGTGTCCGGCCTGATGGTCGAGGTCGGCGGGATCGAGAAGGAATTGTCGGTCGGTGGCCGCTGCATCGTGGAAACGCGCGACCGCCGCCGGATCCCATGCGAGGTGGTGGGATTCCGCCAGGGCCGGGCGCTCGCCATGCCCTTCGGCGCGCTGGACGGGGTGGGGCTGGGCTGCCGCGCGCTGGTGGCCGGCGACCAGGCGATGATCTACCCGACCGACGCCTGGCTGGGCCGCGTCGTCAATGCGCTGGGCGAGCCGGTCGACGGCAAGGGGCCGCTGCCCCAGGGACCGCAGGGCACGCCGATCCGCAACAACCCGCCCAACGCCCATTCCCGCGCCCGGGTGGGGGGCAAGCTGGATCTGGGCATCCGCGCCATCAACGCCTTCCTCACCTGCTGCCGCGGCCAGCGCATGGGCATCTTCGCCGGATCGGGCGTCGGCAAATCGTCGGTCATGTCGATGCTGGCGCGCTTCTCCGCCGCCGAGGTGGCGGTGATCGGCCTGATCGGCGAGCGCGGTCGCGAGTTGCAGGAATTCATCACCGAGGATCTGGGCGAGGAGGGTCTGGCCCGCAGCGTCGTCGTCTGCGCCACCTCCGACGAGGCGCCGCTGATGCGCAAGCAGGCGGCCTACATGACGCTGGCGGTGGCCGAGCATTTCCGCGACCAGGGCCGCGACGTGCTGTGCATGATGGACAGCGTCACGCGCTTCGCCATGGCCCAGCGCGAGATCGGCCTGTCCGCCGGCGAGCCGCCGACGACCAAGGGCTATCCGCCGACCGTCTTCGCCGAGCTGCCGCGCCTGCTGGAGCGCGCCGGGCCGGGATTGGTCGGGGCGGGCACCATCACCGGCCTGTTCACCGTGCTGGTGGATGGCGACGACCACAACGAGCCGATCGCCGACGCCGTGCGCGGCATCCTGGACGGCCACATCGTGATGGAACGCCAGATCGGCGAGCGCGGGCGCTATCCCGCCATCAACATCCTGCGCAGCGTGTCGCGCACCATGCCCGGCTGCAACACGCCGAACGAGAACGAACTGGTCGGCCACGCCCGGCGCCTGCTGTCGTCCTACGACAACATGGCGGAGATGATCCGTCTGGGAGCCTATCGCCGCGGCTCCGACCCGCAGGTGGACGAGGCGATCCACTTTCAGCCGGCGCTGGAGGCTTTCCTGAAGCAGAGCAAGCGCGAGGCCACCGATCTGGAGACCAGCTACGCCATGCTGGCTGAAATCTTTGGGGTGCAGTGGCCGCAATGAGCCTGAAGACGATCATCCGCCTGCAGAAGCTGCAACTGGACGAGAAGCGTCGCGTCCTGGCGGAACTCCACACGCTGGCCGACCGGCTGCGCAACGAGATCGAGAAGGTGAAACAGGAGATCGCGCACGAACAGGAAACGGTTCGCGACGATTTCTCCGTTTCCTTCACCTATTCCAACTTCGCACAGGCGGCGATGGAGCGGGGCCGCAGGCTTGGCCAGTCGCTGGCCCAGGTCGAGGCGCAGATCGAGATCGCCACCGACGAGATGGCCGAAGCCTTCCAGGAGCTGAAACGCTACGAATTGGCGGAGGAGGAGCGGCAGAAGCGCGAGCGCGACAAGCAGAAGCGCAAGGATGCCGCCATGCTGGACGAGACCGCCCTGGTCGGCTTCCGTCGCCGTCAAACGGAGGAGGAAGCGGCCGGCGGGTAAGTGCCCCGCTGGCCGCGTCGGAACTCCTTACAATTCCGCCACCTCGACCACGCCCGGCACCGCCTTCAGGGCCGAGCGGCTCTGCGCGGTGATGGTGTAGCTGCCGGGCAGTTCGATCTCGACCTCTTTCAGCGGGTCGATCTCCACCAGCACGTTGATCCGGCTCTTGCCGCGCGACAGCCGGTCGAGCGTGGCGCGCAGGGTCTCGATCGGGGTGGGGTCGCGCAGCACCACGCGCAGGCCGGCACTGACCGAGGCGACGGCCTCCTCCAGCGGCTTGATCTCCTGGCAGGTCAGGCGGACCTCTTCGCCGTTCAGCTGGGCGTCCACCGTCATCAGCACCGGGCGGCCGGGTTCCAGCAGGTCGCGGTTGACGGCCAGCACCTCGGAGAACAGCGTCACCTCATAGCCGCCGGTGGCGTCCGATAGCTCGACGAAGGCGAAGCGGTTGCCCGACTTGGCGGTCTTCTCCTTCTTCGACACGACGATGCCGGCCATCTTGTAGCGGGTGGAGCCGCCCTTCGCGATGGCGGTCTGGAGTTCAGCCGAGCGAACCACCTTCATGCGGCCGAGCGGGCCGGAATAGGCGTCGAGCGGGTGGGCCGACAGGTAGAAGCCGATGGCGCCGAACTCGTGCTTCAGCTTCTCCAGCGGCTCCCAATCCTTGACCTTGGGCAGATCCGGCTCGGGCAGACCGCCGCCCCCGCCGCCGAAGAGATTGCCGATGCCGCTGTCGCGCTCCGCCGCCTCGGCCTGGGCGTAGCGGATGATGGTCTCCAGCGCGGCATGGACCTGGGCGCGGTTGGGGTTCAGCCCGTCGAAGGCGCCGGCGCAGGCGAGATTCTCCAGCTGGCGCTTGTTGATGGTCTTCAGGTCCAGCCGGCGGGCGAAGTCGAACAGGCTCTTGAACGGCCCGTTCTTCCGCCGCTCCTCCACCACCGCCTTCATGGCGGGCAGGCCGACGCCCTTCACGGCGGCCAGCGCATAGCGCACCGCCTTGGTCCCGTCGGGCAACTGCTCCACCCCGAAGATGGAATCGGATTTGTTGATGTCCGGGGTCAGCAGCTTGATGCGCAGCCGCGCCAGTTCCTGGCGGAAGACGTTCAGCTTGTCGGTGTTGCCGAGGTCGAGCGTCATCGACGCCGCCATGAACTCCACCGGATGGTTCGCCTTGAGATAGGCGGTGTGGTAGGCGACCAGGGCATAGGCGGCGGCGTGGGATTTGTTGAAGCCGTAGCCGGCGAACTTCATCACCTGATCGAAGATCAGGCTGGCCAGATCGGCCTTCACGCCGCGGGACTCCGCGCCGTCGCAGAAGATCTTGCGCTGGTTGTCCATCTCCTCCTTGATCTTCTTGCCCATGGCGCGGCGCAGAAGATCGGCGCCGCCCAGCGAATAGCCGGACAGGACCTGGGCGATCTGCATGACCTGTTCCTGGTAGATCATGATCCCGAAGGTTTCCTTCAGGATGCCTTCCAGGCTGTCATGCATGTAGTCGGCTTTTTCCTCGCCGTTCTTCACCCGGATGTATTTCGGGATGTTGTCCATCGGGCCGGGACGATAGAGCGACACCAGCGCGATGATGTCCTCCAGCCGGTTCGGCTTCAGCCGGCGCAGAACGTCGCGCATGCCCGAGCTTTCCAGCTGGAACACGCCGGTCGCCTCGGCGCGGCTGAGCAGCTGATAGCTCTTCTCGTCGTCCAGCGGGACGGTGGTCAGGTCCGGCTTCTCGGGGATCAGGTCCACCGCCGTCTTCAGCACGGTCAGCGTCTTCAGGCCGAGGAAGTCGAACTTCACCAGACCGGCCTGTTCGACATACTTCATGTTGAACTGGGTGACCGGCATGTCCGAGCGGGGGTCTCGGTAGAGCGGCACCAGCTCCTGCAAGGGCCGGTCGCCGATCACCACGCCGGCGGCGTGGGTCGAGGCGTGGCGGAAGAGTCCTTCCAGCTTCAGCGCGATGTCGATCAGGTGGCGCACGGTGTCGTCGCCGTCGCGCGCCTGCCGCAGCATCTCCTCGCTGTCCAGCGCCTGCTGGAGCGTCACCGGGTTGGCCGGGTTGTTCGGCACCATCTTGCAGATCTTGTCGACCTGCCCGTAGGGCATCTGCAGCACGCGGCCGACGTCGCGCAGCACGGCGCGGGCCTGCAGCTTACCGAAGGTGATGATCTGGGCGACGCGGTCGTAGCCGTATTTGTTCTGGACGTAGCGGATGACCTCTTCGCGGCGGTCCTGGCAGAAATCGATGTCAAAGTCGGGCATCGACACGCGTTCCGGGTTCAGGAAGCGTTCGAACAGCAGGCCGAAGCGCAGCGGGTCAAGGTCGGTGATGGTCAGCGCCCAGGCGACGACGGAGCCGGCACCCGAACCGCGGCCCGGCCCGACGGGGATGTCGTGGTTCTTCGCCCATTTGATGAAGTCCGACACGATCAGGAAATAGCCGGGGAACTTCATCTTGACGATGACGTCCAGCTCGAACTCCAGCCGCTCGAAATAGGTCTTGCGGGTCTCCGCCCGCTGTTCCGGCGTCATGTCGGGGGTGTAGACGACCTTCTCCAGCCGCTCCTCCAGGCCGGCGCGCGACTGGGCGCGCAACTCGTCGTCCTCGGTGCGGCCGCCTTCGCAGGCAAAGGGCGGCAGGATGGGCTTGATCGGCTTCAGCAGGAAGGAACAGCGCCGCGCGATGGCGACGGTGTTGTCCACCGCCTCCGGCAGGTCGGCGAACAGCAGCCGCATCTCCTCCGCCGACTTGAAGCGATGGTCGGGGGTCAGGCGGCGGCGGTCCTCCTGGCTGAGATAGGCGCCCTCGGCGATGCAGAGCAGCGCATCATGCGCCTCGTACATGTCGGCGGTGGCGAAATAGCAGTCGTTGGTGGCGACCAGCGGCAGGTCATGGGCATAGGCGAGGTCGATCAGCGCCGGTTCGATGGCATTCTCGATGGCGGCGAAATGGCCGCGGCCGCCCTCGTGCCGCTGCAGCTCGACATAGAGGCGGTTGGGGAAGAGGCGCTTCAGCTTCTCCAGAACCTCCAGCGCTAGGTCCTTCTGCCCTTCGTGCAGCAGCCGGCCGATGGAGCCGCCGGGGCCGCCGGTCAGCGCGATCAGCCCGGCGGAGCGGCCCTCCAGCGCGTCCAGCGTCACTTGCGGCCCGGCCAGCGGATCCGACTCCAGGAAGGCCTTGGACACCAGTGCCGTCAGGTTGCGGTAGCCCTCCTCGTTCTGGCAGAGCAGGACGATCTGGTCGGGGGTGGCCGCCGCCTTGCCGGGCAAACCCGGCTTCGTCTGGGCCGGGCCGACGCGGGTGATGCCCAGCACGGTGCCGATGATCGGCTGCACGCCGGCATCCGACGCCGCCAGCGCGAATTCCAGCGCGCCGAACAGGTTCCCGGTGTCGGTGACCGCGACGGCCGGCATCTGCTGTTTCAGGCAGAGCTTGACCAGCTCCTTCACCTTGATCGCACCTTCCGACAGCGAATAGGCGGAATGGACGCGCAGGTGGATGAAGTCGGCGTGGGGCATGGCAACCGCGGGCTTGCTGCGACAGGGCCTCCGGTTCTAGCACAGGCGGGGCGGTCGCCGCGACGGTCGCCGGATGCATGCGAACGTGGTATGCAGATCGCCGCATCACGTTCAGGGATGGGGAGGACGCCGCGATGGATCGGCCGCACCTTGCACCCGTCGTCCGACTGCGGCCGGCCTTCATGGGCCGCCGCGCCGTCCGGGCGGCGACGCCTTTGGCCCTGCTGACCGGCCTCGTGCTGGCGCTCGCCGCCTGCGAGACGGTGCCGCCGCCTCCGGCCCCGCCGCCGCCCGCCGCCGGATTGCCGGACGGACCGGCCAAGCCCTTCAGCGCCGGCAAGGGCTGGACCGTCACCGTCCACACGCCCCCCGGCGGCAAGGCCTTCTGTGTCGCGGAGCGCGGGATCGCGGTCGGCCAGGATGCCGCTCCGCGCCTGACCTTCCGCACCGCTTCGACCGAGTCGGGCTTCATCCTGTCGGGCTTCACCCCGTCTGACAGCGGAGCGACGGTGAAGCCCGGCGAGCGCTACGATCTGGCGGCCAGCCTGGACCAGGGATCGCGGATGTCGCTGAGCGCGCGCGGCCTGCCCAACGGCAGCCTCTATGTCGCCATCCCGACCAAGAGCTACCTGGAGGAACTGGAGCCGCTGGCCCGCGCCCGCCGCGTCAGCTTCCGCAGCAGCGGCCTGGGCGATATCGGCACGATGGTGCTGTCGGGATCGTCCTGGGCGATAAACGCGTCGGACGAATGCCGAATTCTGCATGCCGATCCCTGACGCGACCGCGCAGGTCAGCCCCGCGGCGGGGATGCCCAACCACCGATTGACCGGCCCGGCGGCGCCCGTTTAGCCTCCCGATCATGCGCGCTTCCCACATCCTGCTCGCGGTGGCGGTTGCCGCCGTCTGGGGCTTCAACTTCGTCGCGATCAAGGTCGGATTGCGCGATTTCCCGCCGCTGCTCTTCTCTGGCCTGCGTTTCGCGCTGGCGGCGCTGCCGATCCTGGTGCTGGGCTGGGCCAAGGGGCCGCCGGTGCCCTGGCGGTTCGTGATCGGCATCGGCGTGATGCTGGGCGTGGTGAAGTTCCCGCTGCTGTTCCTGGGCATCGACGTCGGCATGCCGGCGGGGCTCGCCTCGCTGGTCCTGCAGGCGCAGGCCTTCTTCACCGCCATCTTCGCCGCCCTGATGCTGGGCGACAGGCCGGGGCCGCGGCAGATCGCCGGCATGGTCGTCGCCTTTGCCGGCGTTGGGCTGATCGCGCTGGAGATGCCGGCGGGCGACTCGCTGCTCGGCCTCGCGCTGACGGTGGCGGCTGCGGCGGCCTGGGGCGTGTCGAACATCGTGATGAAGCGGGCCAAGGCGCCCGACCTGTTCAGCCTGATGGTCTGGGTCAGCCTGATCCCGCCGCTGCCGCTGCTGGCGATGTCGCTGGCGTTGGAGGGGCCGGAGCGAATCGTCCACGCCTTCGCCAGCCTGACGGTCGTCGGCGTCGGCTCACTGGTCTATATCGCGGCGGGGGCGACGCTGTTCGGCTTCGCCGCCTGGGGCTTCCTGATGCGGCATTATCCGGCCAGCCTCGTCGCCCCCTTCTCGCTGCTCGTGCCCATCTTCGGCATGAGTTCCAGCGCGCTTCTGCTGGGCGAGACCTTCACCGCGGCCAAGCTGGCCGGCGGGCTGCTGGTCTTCGCCGGGCTCGCCCTTTCGGTGTTGAAGCTGCCGGGGCCCATGCGGGCGCGCGCCTGATCCGGTGCCGCCGTGATTGCCGCCGTGACTGCGGCCGCCGAGGTCCTAATAGCCTTGACGGTCTTGACGGAACGGTATGGCGTCCGGATCATTCCGGTTGATAAGTTAGACACTACACCATAGGCCTGCCTTGATCTCTTCCGACAGGATGGCGCAACCGGATGGCGGGCTGCCCAAGTCCCCGATCGGGCAGTGGCTGGCCCATCTGCGCGCCAGCCGGCCGTTGCGCCTCCTTCTGCTGATCGGCGGGCTGTCGGTCGCCGTTCTGCTGGCGGCGACGGTCCACTATATCGCCAGCATGCACGAGCGCGAGTTGCAGGGGGCGGAGCGCGAGCTGACGACCCTGAACCTGTCGCTGGCCGAACAGACGACCCGCGCGATGCAGAGCGTCGATCTGGTCCTGACCACCCTCATCGACCAGATGAAGTCGGAAGGGATCGCCACGCCCGGCGACTATATCCGCCGCATGGGCGGACGCGACACCCACCAGATGCTGCGGGCGCGGATCTCTGGCCTGCCGCAGTTGGACGCGGTGACGATGATCGCCGCCGACGGGCACCTGATCAACTTCTCGCGCTATTACCCGATTCCGCCGGTCAATGTGGCCGACCGCGATTACTTCGCCTATCTGCGCGACCACGACACCGCGGAGCCCTTCATCAGCGAACCGGTGCAGAACCGCGGCAACGGCAGCTGGACCATCTATCTGGCCCGTCGCATCAGCGGGCCGGACGGCACCTTCGTCGGCCTCGTGCTGGGCGCCATCGAGCTCAGCTATTTCGAAAGGCTGTACAAGGCGCTGCAGCCCGACGGCGACGGCAGCATCAGCCTGTGGCGGCGCGACGGCATCCTGCTGGCCCGCTATCCGTTCCTGCCCGACATCGGTCGCCCGCTGGGTCCGCGTCTTTTCCTGGAGGTGCTGCAGAAGGCGCGGTCCGGCGTCTATCTCTCACCCGTCGGGCTGAATGACGGGCCGCGGATGGTGGCGACGCGGGCGCTGGCCGATTATCCGCTGGTCGTCAACGTCACCCGCAAGTTGGAGGCGGTGCTGAGCGAGTGGCGCATCCAGGCCTTGACCATCGGGGCCGCCGGCACCGTCGGAGTCGCCGCGCTGCTGCTGTCCTTATGGGCCCTGGCCCGCCAGTTCAGCGCCTATGAGGCGGCGACGCAGGCGATGAACGCCGCCCGCCTTGCGGTGGAGGGGCGCGAGCAGGCGGAGCACGCCCTGCGCCAGAGCCAGAAGATGGAGGCGATCGGCCAGTTGACCGGCGGGGTCGCCCATGATTTCAACAACCTGCTCCAGGCCATCGGCATCAACCTGCACGTCATCGACAGCCGCAGCGACGACGAGCGCATCACGGGCCCGGCCCGTCTGGCCCTGCAGGCGGTGGAGCGGGGCGCCACCCTGACCCAGCATCTGCTGGCCTTCTCGCGCCGGCAGCAGCTCAGGCCGATACCGGTCGACGTCGCCGGGCTGGTGGAGCGGGTCAGCCGCCTGCTCGGCCGCACGCTGGGCCAGTCGGTGCGGGTCGAGGTGGAGGTCGCTCCCGGCTTGTGGCCGGCGATGATCGACCCGACCCAGCTGGAAATGGCTCTGCTGAACCTTGCGCTGAACGCGCGCGACGCCATGCCCGGCGGCGGCATGCTGTGGATCACCGCCGGGAACCGGACGGTCGCCGCCGGTGCGGTGCCCAACCTCTCGGCCGGGGACTATGTGGCGCTGCGGGTGTGCGACACCGGCACCGGCATGCCGGCCGAGGTCGCCGCCCGCGCCTTCGAACCCTTCTTCACCACCAAGGAGGTCGGGCGCGGCACCGGGCTGGGGCTCAGCATGGTGCATGGGCTGGCGACCCAGTCGGGCGGCGGGGTGGAGCTGGACAGCCGGCCCGGGCGGGGCACCACGGTGACGCTCTACCTGCCACGCGCCCTGACCGAGCCGGCCGCAGCGCCGGCCGGGGGACCGGGGTCGGAGGATGCCGGGGCGACCGGCATCGGTGCCGGGGGCGAGCTCGGCTCCGGGAGCGGCTGTGCCGTCCTGCTGGTGGATGACGAGGAGCTGGTGCGCACCGCGACCGCGGAATATCTGGCGCAGGCCGGATTCTCGGTCCGGGAGGCCGCCGACGCGGCGGCGGCGCTGTCCCTGCTCGACCATGGCTTCCGGCCGGACGTGATCGTCACCGACCATATGATGCCGGGAATGACCGGGCTGGACATGGTCCGCGCCCTGCGCGCCCGCCAGGACGCCACGCCGATCCTGATGGTCACCGGCTATGCCCAGGATCTGACCACCACCGCGGCGGCACAGGAAGTGGCGCTGACCGTGCTGTCCAAGCCGGTGGAACCGTCGCGGCTGGCCCGCTCCATCCGCCACATGGCGGCGGCCGAGGGCTGAACGTCCGCGGCCTTATGGGAATGGCCGGGGCGACGGCAGGGGAGGGAACAGACGGGGATGTACCGCGTTGGAACGGGCATCCCACCCCCATTGTCCCCCGGAGCAGCCATGAACGCCCAATCCTCGATCCGCCACGCCTATGACAGCGTCTTCGAAGGCCACACCAACATGGGCATGGGCGAGCGCATCGTCTCGACCGGCCTCGGCCTTGCCGTCGCGGCGGGCGGCCTGCGCAAGGGCGCCAGCATCCCCGGCGCCATCATGGGTCTGGTCGGCGCCGCCCTGGTCGCCCGCGGCATGAGCGGGCACTGCCCGGTGAAGGAGCGCCTGTCCGGGGACCATCAGGACGCGCTGGGCCATGACGGCTCCCACGGCTCCTTCGACAGCGGCTCCGGCAGCATGGGCCGGTCGCGGATGGCGGAGACCTACTGAGCGGACCTGCCGGGCGGAATGGCGGCCGCGCCCCGCTCCCGTGTCGCAATCCATTCACCGGCCGTCGCAGTCCATTCATGAGAATGAGCGACGCCATTAACCCTGATGGTGAATTGTTGGGCAGGCCAGCGACGGGGTGAAGACCGGGCGCCGCGGGTGTGACATCCTGCGGGACCCGGGTTGCAGCCCCCGGCCTGTCTTCCCGCTCAGGAGATTCACCGCATGTGGTTTCCCGCTTTACGGTCCCGTTCCTCCATCGCGGCGGTGGCGGCGCTCTGCGTCGGCTCGGCCCTGGCCCTGCCGGCGCCGGTCCTTGCGCAGAAAGCCCCCCAACAGACGCAGCAGCAGGCCCCGGCAGCCGCTCCCGCCACCACCTCGGCCCCGGCATCGGTCCGCTACGACATCGGCTACGACATCTTCTATCCCGTCCGTGCGCAGAACGGGATGGTGGCCTCGGAGCACCGGCTGGCGACGGAGATCGGCGTCGATATCCTCAAGCGCGGCGGCAATGCGGTCGATGCGGCGGTCGCCGTCGGCTTCGCGCTGGCGGTGGTGCTGCCCAACGCCGGCAATGTCGGCGGCGGCGGATTCATGATCGTCCATGACGCCGCCAGCGGGAAGGACATCGCCATCGACTTCCGCGAGATGGCGCCGGCCAAGGCCTTCCGCGACATGTATCTGGACGGGCAGGGCAAGGTGGTGCCCGACCGCTCGCTCTACACCCATCTGGCGGTGGGCATTCCCGGTACGGTCGCCGGCCTTGCCCATGCGCTGGAAAAATATGGCACGATGACGCTGGCCGACGTGATGGCCCCGGCGATCAGGCTGGCGCGCGAGGGCTACGCCGTCACCCCGCAGCTGGCCGGCCTGCTGGAGGTCGAGCGCGACCATCTGGCCAAATGGGACGCCACCCGCGCCGTCTTCTTCAAGGGCGACCGCCCATTGACCGCCGGGGAGACGCTGGCCAACCCCGACCTCGCCAACTCGCTGGAGATGATCGCCCGTCAGGGGCCGAAGGCCTTCTACGAGGGGGAGATCGCCGACAGGATCGCGGCGGAGATGGCCAAACATGGCGGCTACATCACCAAGGAGGACCTGAAGGCCTACAAGGTGGTGGAGCGCGAGCCGGTCAGCGGCAGCTATCGCGGCTATACGGTGAAGTCGATGCCGCCGCCCAGCTCCGGCGGGACGCACATCGTCCAGATGCTGAACATGCTGGAGCGCTGGCCGCTGAAGGAATACGGCCCGGCCAGCGCCCGGTCGATCCATCTGATGGCTGAGTCGATGAAGCTCGCCTATGCCGACCGCTCCGAATATCTGGGCGATCCCGACTTCACCAAGGTGCCGGTGAAGGGACTGACTTCGCGCAAATATGCCGACGAGCTGGCGGCGAAGATCGATCCGGAGAAGGCCACCCCGGCCAGCAGCATCAAGCCCGGCAAGCCGGCGCCCTACGAGAGCGACCAGACCACCCATTATTCGGTGGCGGACAGCCGGGGCAACGTGGTCAGCACCACCTACACGCTGAACCTCAATTTCGGCAGCGGCATCGTCGCCGAAGGCACCGGCATCCTGCTGAACAACGAGATGGACGATTTCTCGGCCAAGCCGGGCGTGCCCAACGCCTTCGGGCTGGTCGGCGGCGACGCCAACGCCATCCAGCCCTTCAAGCGGCCGCTCAGCTCCATGTCGCCGACCATCGTGCTGAAGGACGGCAAGCCCTGGCTGGTCACCGGCAGCCCCGGCGGCAGCCGCATCATCACCACCACCATGGAAACGGTGATCGACCACATCGACTTCGGCATGAACCCCGCCGAGGCCGCCGCCCTGCCGCGCGTCCATCACCAGTGGACTCCCGACGAGCTGCGGGTGGAGAAGGGCCTCAGCCCCGACACCGTCCGTCTCTTGGAGCAGATGGGCCACAAGGTGGCGGTGAAGCCGACGATGGGCCGCACCCAGACCATCCAGCTGCGCGAGGACGGGCTGTACGGCTATTCCGACCCCCGCAACCCCGACGGCATGACGCTGGGATACTGATGGAAGGCTGCGTACCGCAGGATGGACGCCCGGCGGAGGCCGGGCGTTGCAATTCCCGTGTACAAAGAAAAAGCGTCGTGCTTTGGTAACCTTTGATCTGTCGTGCCGGGCGGCGCGGGGTCGCGGAGGCTAAGGGCTCGTCCGGATAAGGCAACGGAACAGTTGGCTTGGGGCGTGCCTGTCGGTTAGCCTTTGCAGGAGTGAACCGGAGCATTTGCCGTGGACAAGGCCTTGGTCGAAAAGAACCGCGAGTGGACCTATCAGCGTGAGGGAAAGCAGCCCGTCACCATCCGGGTCGCCGATTTCGAGCGCGAGGGGAAGCGCATCGTCGCCTTCCTGGAACAGACCGACATCGCCAAGGCGGCCGGGTCGCCCCAGCCGGCCGTGAACGATTGGCCTGGCATCGCCGAAGCCTATGCGAAGGAGCAGGGCGTGGCGCTCGGCGACATCTATTGGTACGAGCTGCACCCGCGCCGCTTCGCCAACGGCCGTCCCAACGTGTCGGAATACCGGCCGGGCATGGCCGAATGGCGGTTCGAGACCAGTATCCCGCTCGCCCGCGCCATCGTGGAGCAGCTGGGCTTCGACCCGGACAACCTGCCGCTGGACATCTGATCGAACCGGTCGGCCCGCATACGGCCCCGCCCGCAGCCCCTGTGATGCGCCGCGGGGTCGGTGTATGATGTTCCCGTCGGGCATGTCGGCGGCGGGGCCGCCGCCGGGTGTCGCGACCGGGAGACAGATGATGAAGACGGTGCGGAGGGCGCTGGCCCTGGGTGCTGTGATGCTGGCGACCGTGGCTGCCGCTGCGGTGGCCGTGGTTCCTGGACCGGCGCAGGCGCGCACGTCGGTATCGGTCGGCATCGGCTTCGGGCCGATCTTCCCGGGCTACGGCTATTACCAGCCCTACCGCTACTACGCGCCGCCCCCGCCGGTGGTGCAGTATTACGCGCCGCCGCCGGTGGTCTACGCCCCCCCGCCCCCGGCGGTGCAGTATTACACCCCGCCTCCGGCTGCCATCGGTGTCGATCCGGCCGGTCCGGTCTATTATTCGCGCAGCGGCCAGCAGTGTCGCGAGTACCAGAGCCGCGCGATGGTCGGCGGCCGGTCGCAGCCGGTCTACGGCACCGCCTGCCTGCAGTCGGACGGCACCTGGCGGATCGTGAATTGAGGGTGTTACCGGGCGTCACGCCTCTTCCGGGATGATCTCCGGCAGTTCGTCGGCATTCTCGCGGTGAATGGTGCAGACCTCGTCCCAGCGCGACAGGAAGGCGTCGAGCAGGGTCGGGTCGAAGTGGCGGCCGCGCTGCTCGATCATGAAGCTGCGCGCCTCCTCCAGCGTCCATGACCGCTTGTAGGGCCGGGTGGAGGTGAGCGCGTCGAAGACGTCGGCGATGGCGACGACACGGCCGGACAGCGGAATGGCGCTGCCGGCCAGACCGTTGGGATAACCGGTGCCGTCGAACTTCTCGTGATGGCTGAGCGCGATCTCCGCCGCCAGCCGCAGCAAAGGGATGTCGCTGTTCGCCAGGATGCGGTGGCCGATGGCGGCGTGCTGGCGCATCACCGTCATCTCCTCCGGCGTCAGCCGCCCCGGCTTCAGCAGGATCATGTCGGCGATGCCGATCTTGCCGATGTCGTGCATCGGCGCCGCCTTCTGCAGTTCATGGGCATAGGCGCCGCCGCAGCCCGCCGCCTCGGCGATGAGGCGCGAATAGAGCGCCATCCGCTCGATATGGGCGCCGGTTTCGGGGTCGCGGTATTCGGACGCACGGGACAGCCGGTTGACCAGCTCCTCCCCCTGGCGCTGGAGGGCCGCGGTCACCCGTTCCACCTCGTCGGCCAGCAGGGCGGCGCGGTCGCGCAGCAGGGCGCGGCTCTGGCGCAGGGCCAGCAGGTTGCGCAGGCGGGCCTGCACCTCCGGCACGACGATCGGCTTGGTCAGGAAATCGTTGCAGCCCTCGTCCAGCGCCCGCACCCGGATGTCCACCGCCGTGTTGGCGGTGATCATCACCACCGGAACATTGTCCAGCCGCGACTCCTCGCGGATGTGGCGCAGCAGCTCCATGCCGTCCATGTCCGGCATCATCTGGTCCAGCAGGATCAGATCCGGCTCGTTCCCGCGCAGCCACTCCATGGCGTCGAGCGGGTTTTCCATGGCGATGGGCTCCGCATCGTCCAGACGGCGGACGATGGCGCCCATGATGAACAGGTTGGTGCGGTCGTCGTCGACGATGAGGATGTTCATCCGGCGGCGGCCTCTCTGCGGTCGGCGATCAGCCGGGCGGCTTCCGCCAGCAGCGCCGACAGATCGACCGGCTTTTCGAACGCCGCGTTGGCTCCCAGCAGGCGGGCCATGCCCGGCAGTTCCATGCGCAGCCGCAGGCTTCCGCCGGTGACCGCGATCAACGGCGGGCGCGACGGTTGTTCCTTCAGCCGCAGGATCACTTCGTATCCGTCGGCTTCCGGCATGATGATATCGGTCACGACAAGATCCACGGCATGGTCGGCCAGGATCGCCAGGGCGGCGTTGCCGTTCTCGGCCTCGTGGACAGTGTAGCCGGCGCGTGTGAAGGCGATGCGGGTCATCCCGCGGAAATCGGGATCGTCGTCGACCAGCAGGATGGTGCCGGGCGCGGTGTCGGCGGCGGTCGGAGGGGAGGCGGCGGGATGTGCCCGCAGCTCGTAAAGGGTCATGTCCATGGTCGCCGCTTCCGCCGCTCGCCTTGGGGCTTGCGTGCTGCACTGGATAGGGATCGCTGAGCGTCACCATAACCGGATGATGCCCCGCGTGCAGGTTGAGTGTGGGATAGCAGGATCAGGAAATGGGATAGTGGGGATACTATCCTGTGAATTGTAAGGAGTGGCCCGGTCGAGCTTTATCCCAATGTGACCGACGTGAAATAATCCGTAGCCACGAAAACTTAAGATTTCGACCGGCATAAGGGGGAGTGCTGATATAACGAATCGGGTGGGTGCCGAGGGTGGCGGAGGCTGTTTGATGAAAATCTTGGTGGCAGACGACCATCCCCTGTTCCGGGATGCGCTTGAGCTGTCGGTCCGGCAGTCCTGGCCGGAGGCCGAGGTTGGCTGCATCGGTTCGCTGCTGGAACTGCCGGCGGTGCGGCAGCTTCCCGACGGCGCGCCAGCCCTGGCGCTCCGTTACGACCTGATCGTGCTGGACTGGCGCATGCCGGGTGCCGAGGGAAGCAACCCGATCAGTGTGCTCCGGCAGGCCGGGATCCAGGGGCCGGTCGCCGTGGTGACCGGGGCGGAGGACCCGGTGACCGCATTGGAGGTGCTGCGCTGCGGCGCAGAAGCCTATCTGCCGAAGACGACACCGCGCCGCGTCCTGGCGCAGGCCCTGCGGCTGGTGGCGGAAGGCGGCAGCTTCGTGCCGAAATGCGTGGCGCTCGACCTGATGCACATGACCGACCTGTCGCTCGACATCGACGAGGCGGAGGAAGTCGAGGATCCCGTGGCGGAGGGGGAGGGGGCGCTGTCGTCCCCGCTGACCGACCGGGAACAGCAGGTGCTGTGCATGCTCGCCACCGGGGCGACCAACAAGGAGATCGGCCGCCATCTGAGCCTGCAGGAGGTGACGGTCAAGCTGCACACCCGCCGCATTCTTCGCAAGCTGGGTGCCCGCAACCGTACCGACGCCGTCCGCCGGGCCCAGCAGGCGGGGCTGCTGTCGCGCAGCCTGGACGAGGCGTCGTCCTGACCGGCGGGGCCGTCGGTGGAGGCGCCTTTGGAACCGCTTCTGGAGCGGAGCGGGTAGGGTGACGCATAGGGCTGGTCCCAGCAGCGCGATCCCCACCCTTCTGGTATGGTCCTCCTCCATCCGGTCGCGTTTCTGCCCCGCCCGCTGCCCGGTCCGTCGTCCTGTCCGCTGCAAAGTGGGGGCACAAACGCAAATGGCCGCACTCCCGAGTCGCCGATGAGCCCATCCGACCATTCCCTGCCACGGCCGGCCGTTCCGCCGACCGTTCCGCCGGCCCCTGCACCGGCTGCCGGCCGAGATACGTCCGGCAATGCCGTCGCGGCACCGGCATTGTCCGCACTGGCGGGTGCGGCGGTGCTGCTCCTGCCCGTGCTCGATCCGCTGGGCGGAGCTGCCCCCTGGGCGCTTCCCCTGGTCGCCGCCGGCACCGGCGCGGCGGCCGGGCTGGCGCTTTTCCGTGCCCGGGCCATGCACCGCCGGCCTCCGGGGCCGGAGCCGCAGCGCCCGGCACCCTCCGCGCCGCCCACCGCCCCGCCGCCTGCCGGGCAAGAGGATGGAGGTGCGAGCAGCGCCGCGGATGCCGCCCGGATCGCGGCGGTGGAGGAAGCGCGGCGCCGGATGTCGGCCCAGCTGCGCGCCCAGCAAATGGCGGCGATGGACGCCCGTGCCGAACTGGCCTGCACCATCGTCCACGACATCAACAACGCGCTGGGCGCGGTGGCCGGCTATGCCGATTTCCTTGCCGCCGACCTGCCGGCCGACTCGCCCCAGGCCGATTATGCCGAGAGAATTCTGAAGGCCGTTCAACGCGCCCGCCCGGAATTCCGCCGTCTGGTGACGGCGGCAAGGATAGAGCCGGCCGCCGTCGTCCAGGAGCGGGCGGTCTGCGTGCTGGACGAGGCCGCGGCCCTTCTGCGCAAGGCATCGGCGGCCCCGGCCAGCCTGGCGGTCCGGCACGACCCAGCCACGCCCGACGCCCTCTGCGATGCCGGACTGCTGGCGCGGACGCTGGCCGGGCTGGCGGCGGAGATCGTGTTGGCGGCCGGCGGCAGCACCGATCTGCGGTTCTGCCTGTATGCCGGCGGAGACACGTATTCGGGTGAGAGCGAGGACGCGGCGGGCGCCGGCTGGCAAGTGCGCCGGCTCCTGCAGCCGCGGGAAGGTCTGCACACCCTGTTCGAGCTGCGCGTCAACGGCGCGCCGCTGGCCGACGACCTCCTGTTCGCCCTGGTCGATCCGCTGCTGTCGGTCCGCACGCGCTACCGGCGCGGCCAGCCGGCGCGGGAGGATGCCGACTGGCCGACAGCCCTTTCGACAGCGCGGAGCCACGACGGCGGCCTCAGCCTGCTGACCCACCCTGTCGAAGGCACGGCCGTCCGCCTCTATATCCCCGCCGTTTCGACCTCCCGGCCGGAGCCGGCGTCGGCAGCCCCTCCACTCCCATCGCAGCAGCGCAAGGCTCCGGTGCTCCAGGTTCTGGTGGTGGAGGCTGACCCGGCGTCGGGCGACCGGTTCCAGACCGGTCTGGAACGGCAGGGCTTCGAGGTGTCGGTCTGCGACGATCTGCGCGATGCGCTGGAGGTGGTCGCCGACGAGCCCGGCTTTTTCGATGCGGTGGTGATCGGGCCGGGCTTGGGCGCATTGCCCGCGGGCATGGCGCTGGCTGGGCGCCTCAAGGACCTGCGCGGCGATCTGCCCTGCGTGCTCTATGGCGGGGAAGCCCCGTGCGGACCTGCCGGGCCTGCCGACCTCGTGCTGCCGACGCCGGTGGATCTGCCGCGGCTGGCGCGCGGGGTGGCGGCGCTCGCCGCGGGCGGGGCGGGCGGAGGCCCGGCCAGCGGAGAGCGCGGCTGATGGGGGAGCGGCTTCAGCAGCATGGTTTCATCGCCGCCGTCTGGGCGGCGACGCTGGTGATCGCCGCTGGCCTGTGGGCGGCGGCCCTGATGCTCGTCCATCACGCCGATGCGGAGGCGATGGAACGGGCCGAGCGCGACGGCCGCAACCTTGCTCATGTCGTTGCCGAGCAGGCGAACAGGACCATCGCCGAGGCCGACCAGATCCTTCTGTTCCTGATCGACGATTTCCGCGAGCATGGCGATGTCTGGAGCCACAATGCTTCGCGCATGCTGCGGCAGGCGGTGGAACGGTCGGGAATTCTGGTCCAGCTCGCGGTCATCGACGAACGTGGCGACCTCGCCCACACCAGCGTGGAGGACGCGCCCACCCGCGTCCATCTGGCCGACCGCGAGCATTTCCGCGTCCACGTCAACAACCCCAAGGCCGGCCTGTTCATCGGAAAGCCGGTGTTCGGCCGGGCGTCCGGCAAATGGTCGATTCAGCTGACGCGCCGCATCGACCGCACGGACGGCAGCTTCGCCGGCGTGCTGGTGGCCTCGATGGATCCCTTCTTTTTCAGCCGCTCGCTGGAGGAGTTGGACGTCGGTCCGAACGGTGCCGTGGCGATCGTCGGCACGGACGGCATCCTGCGCGCCCGCTCCCTGATGAACGACCGCATCATCGGCCGCGATGTGAACGATTCGGCGACGCTCGCCATGGCGCGCCGCCAGCCCACCGGTTTCCTGCGCACCCCCAGCGTGATCGACGGCATTCTGCGCCTGCAATCCTACCGCACCCTGTCGACCTATCCGCTGGTCGTCACGGCCGCCTTCGACGAGGCGTTCTTCATGGCCGATACCCGGCGGCGGCAGAGGACCTATCTGCTGGGGGCGACGGTCTGCAGCTTGGCCCTGTTCGGGCTGGCGCTGCTGGCGACGCGGCAGACGGCGCGGCTCACCGCGCTCGCCCGGCGCCTCGCCCTGAGCGAGGAGCGGTTCCGCGACCAGGCAGAGACGGCTTCCGACTGGTTCTGGGAGATGGATGCGGATCTGCGCTTCTCCGGCCTAGCCGGTCCGCTGGTCCCGCACATCGTCAACGGCTCTCTGCCGATCGGCCTGACGCGGGAGGACATCGCCCTGCGCGAGCCGGGGGATGCCGCCAAATGGGAGGAGCATCGCCGCGTCATGGAGCGGCGGGAGCCATTCCGGAACTTCCGCTACCGGGTGATGACGGCGGCCGGAGCGCGCTATTTCAGCGTCAGCGGCCGCCCGATCTTCGACCGGCACGGAGAATTCCGCGGCTATCGCGGTTCCGCCACCGACATCACCGAACGGGAGACGGCCGCCAACCGGCTCGCCTCCAGCGAAGCGCGCTACCGCGCCATGTTCGAAGCGGTCGGCCAGCCGATCGTCACCATCGACGAACACGGCACCGTCGATGCCTTCAACCGGGCGGCGGAGCGGCTGTTCGGCTACCGGGCGGAGGAGGTGCTGGGGGGGCCGATGACCCGGCTGATGCCGGCCGCGGTCGGCGCGGTCCATGACGGGCTGCTGGCCACCTATCGCGAGGGCGGCGGCGATACCCCGCGGTCGGAGGTGCGGGAGATGACCGGACGGCGCAAGGACGGCGGCGAGTTCCCGCTGGAGGCGTCGCTGGCCGGCTGGCGGGAGGGAGACCGCCGCTATGTCACCGGCGCGCTCCGCGACGTCACCGCCCAGCGCGAGATCGAGGCAAGCCTGCGCCGCGCCAAGGAGGCCGCCGATCAGGCCAACCGCGCCAAGGGCGAGTTCCTGGCCACGATGAGCCACGAGATCCGCACGCCGATGAACGGTGTCCTGGGCGCGCTTGCCCTGGTGGACGGCCCCAATCTGGACGAGGAGCAGCGCCAGCTCCTGGACGTCGCCAACCGGTCGGGCAAGGCGCTGCTGCAGATCATCGACGACATCCTCGACCTGTCCAAGCTGGAGGCCGGCAAGGCGGAGGTCGAGCCGGTGGATTTCGAGCTGCGCGCCGTGATGCGGGACTGCATCGACCTGCTGGAGCCGACGGCCTGCGGACGCGGCCTGATCCTGACGCGGGAGGTGGCTCCGGCGGTGCCGGACCGCGTGCGCGCCGACCTGCGGCGCATCCGGCAGGTGCTGGTCAATCTGGTCGGCAACGCGCTGAAATTCACCCAGCGCGGCGGAGTCGCCGTGCGGGTCGGGCTGGAGGGGGAGGCTGTGCCGGGCCGTACCTTCTTCCTGCGGTTCGAGGTGGCCGACACCGGCATCGGCATTCCGGAGGATGTGCAGCCGACCCTTTTCCGCCGCTTTACCCAAGGCGACAGCTCCACCACCCGGCGCTTCGGCGGAACCGGGCTGGGACTGGCGATCAGCCGCGAACTGGTGACGCTGATGGGCGGGCGGATCGGCGTCGTCAGCGCCGAGGGCAAGGGCAGCACCTTCTGGTTCACCGTGCGTTGCGAGCCCGCCGCCGACCCGTGCGACGGCGTCCCGATCGCGCCTTGCGCTCCGGAACCGGCGCCGCAGGGTGGGCGTGGGACGGAAGAAGCCGGCGGCCTGCGCGTGCTGGTGGCCGAGGACAACGAGATCAACCGCGACATCGTCGTCACCATGCTGCGCCGCGCCGGTCACCGGGCGACGGCGGTGGAGGACGGATTGCAGGCCGTGCGGCTGGTGGAGGAGGGCGGGTTCGATCTGGTCCTGATGGACGTGCAGATGCCGGTGATGGACGGCGTCACCGCCACCCGCCATATCCGTGCCATGCCGGGTCCGGCATCCCGCCTGCCCATCGTGGCGCTGACCGGCAACGTCATGCCGGGCCACCGCGCCGAATATCTCGCCGCCGGCATGACCGGCTACCTGACCAAGCCCATCGTATCGGCCGACCTGTTCGAGATACTGGGCAGCGTGTCGGCATCCCGGACGGAGCCATCCGGCACGGGCGCCTCCGGTCCGCAGCAGTTCCCGTCGAACGCAGGAGCGAGGGAGACCGTCTCCGCGCCGGCGGGCCCATCGCCGGCTCCGGCGGATGGCGAGCTGTGGCGGGCCGCACCGCTTCTCGACGCCGGGCAGGCGGAGTCCCTGCGCGCGGTGATCGGTGAAGAGACCTGGACGAGGACGGTGAGCGCCTTCCGGCAGACGGTGGACGAGAGCATCGCCGCGATCCGGGACGCCAAGCGGCTGGCCGGGCAGGGCGGGGCGGGAGATGCGCCCGGCAATTCCCTGGCCCATCTGCCACGCATCGCCCACACACTGAAGGGGACGGCGGCCAACATCGGTGCCGTGCGCTTGAGCCGTCTGGCCTCGCTGATGGAACAGCGGCTGCAGGCGTCCGGCAATTTTTCGCCCGACGATCCGCTGTACGAGGCGCTTGGCGAGGTCGCCGCCGCCACCAAGGAGGCGCTGACGTCGCCCCTGCAGCCTGTGGAAAGGCCTGAAAGCCGGAGCGAGATGGTTTGACGCAACGAGGATTCAATAACTTGGACTTTTGTTGCTCAATAACAATAATCAAATAACCCAAGAGTAATGCCGGAAGTTCGGGGCAAGGTTCCTACAATTTCAATTGTTTGCCGTGACGAAGTCAGTGAGATTGGTTAGAGTCCTTGTGCGTTGAACGACGTAAATCGTTTGTACACTTAACGTGCGAAGTGCCTGATCATGGTCTCTGCCGGCAATATTCTCCACGTCATTTCAATTCGGGCGAAGGTCGTGGCGGTCGCGGTGTTCGTGTTCGCCGCGGTCGGCTTGTCCTCGGTCCTCACCATGCGCGACATGGGACACCAGACCGAGGAATTGTCCGAGGTCCAGCGCGACGTCGGCGACGTGGTCGGCCGGGTCATCCCCCTCGTATCGCTGGTGGCGGAGATCCGGCACGACGTGGTGCAGACCCAGCAATGGCTGACCGACCTGTCGGCCACACGCGGGCTGGACGGCCTGGACGACGGCGGGGCGAAATCGGCCGAATTCGCCCGCCGCTTCGGGGAGCACACCGCCAGAGCCGCCGATCTGGCGCGCGAGCTGAAGCTGCCGCATGTGGTCGCGGAGATCGAGAAGACCCGCACCGCCTTCGGTCCCTTCTATGAGATGGGCCAGCGCATGGCCAAGGCCTATGTCGACGGCGGGCCGGCGGCCGGCAATCCGATGATGGCAAAGTTCGACGAAGTCGCCGATGCGATGGGCGACAGCCTGGAGGCGCTGGGTGCCAGTGTGGTCGCCGTCAGTTCCGACCGGCTGACGGAGCTGACCGCCGGCATCGAGGAGGTGCGGACGGCGGCGGACGGGCTGCGCCTGACGGTGATCGGCGCCGGTCTGGCCATCCTGCTGATGGCGTCCGCCTGCGTGGTGTTCCTGGAAGTGGCGATGATCCGGCCGATGGAGCGGCTGCGGCGCGCCATGGTGGCGCTTGCCGGCGGCACGCTGGATGTGGAGGTCGGGCTGACGGAACGCCGGGACGAGATCGGCCACATGGCCGACACCGTGCGGGTCTTCCGGCAGAGCGCGCAGGAGAACGCCCGGCTGCGTGCCGAGCAGGAGGAGACCCGCCGCCGCAGCGAGGAGGAGCGGCGCCAGGCACTGGAGGCGATGGCGGAGAAGGTGGAGCAGGAGACCCGCGTCGCCGTCGACCATGTGGCGGAGCGCACCTCCCGCATGAGCACCAACGCCGGCGCGATGGCCGAATCGGCGGTGCAGGTCAGCGACAATGCCCAGACCGTCGCGGCCGCGGCCCAGCAGGCGCTGAGCAATGCCGAAACCGTCGCCGCCGCGACGGAGGAGCTGTCGGCCGCCATCGCCGACATTGGGATGCAGGTGTCCACCGCCGCCGACGTCACCAGCCGGGCGGTGGATCGTGCCGGTCTCGCCCGCTCCACCATCGAGCGGCTGTCGGTGTCGGTGGAGCGCATCGGCGCCGTCGCCCGGCTGATCGGCGACATCGCCAGTCAGACCAATCTCCTGGCGCTGAACGCCACCATCGAGGCGGCGCGGGCCGGCGATGCCGGGCGCGGCTTCGCCGTCGTCGCCAACGAGGTGAAGAACCTCGCCAGCCAGACCGCGCGTTCCACCGAGGAGATCGGCTCGCTGATCTCGGAGGTGGAGGCGGTGACGGCGTCGGCCGTCGGCGCCGTCGGCGAGGTGTCGGAGACCATCGACGAGGTGGCCGGCATCTCGTCCTCCATCGCTGCGGCGGTGGAGGAGCAGGCGGCGGCGACCCACGAGATCGCCCGCTCCGTCGGACAGACCAGCGAGGCCGCGAAGGAGGTGTCGCTGCGCATCATGCGCGTTTCCGCCGAGGCGAGCTCCACCCAGGACCGCGCCGGCGAGGTGCGGACCGTCGCCATCGACGTGGCCGGCGGCATCGATGCCCTGCGCAGCGTGCTGATCCGCGTCGTCCGCACCGCCACCACCGACGTCGACCGCCGCCAGCGCCCGCGCTTCGCCGTGTCGATCGGCTGTGCGGTCGAGAGCGCCGGCGCTCCGCCGGTCCGCGCCACCGTCGCCAACCTGTCGTCGGGCGGCGCCATGTTGACCGGCGCTCCCGACAGGATGGCCGGCGCGCCGCTGGTCCTCCGCATCGACGGCGTCGCCCGGCCGCTCGCCGCCCGCATCAAGTCCAGCGAACAGGGCCGCCTGCATGTGAAGTTCGATCTGCCGGACGCCGAGCAGGGCGCCTTCGACCGCGAGGTCGAACGGCTGACCCGCGGACTGATGCCACTGGAAGCGGTGACGTGAGAAGCCGGCAACGCCTCTCTAGAGACCGATGAAGGGTTGCATCAGCCGTCCCATCAGCCCGGTGAAGCGCAGCGGCGCATCGGTTGCGATCAGGCAGATGCAGTCGCGGTGGCTGTCGGCGATGGGCTGGTGGTCGGTATCGCCATCCACCTCGGCCAGATCGCCGGGACCGTAGCGGCCGAGCTCATCGGCGAAATGGCCGCTCAGCACCACGGTCAGCTCCAGGCCGCCATGGCTGTGATGGGGCAGGGCGGTGCCGGGGGCGATGCGCAGAAGCTGGGCGGCACCGCCCGATGCGCTCCGCGGCATCAGTTCCACCCGCCGGACGCCGGGTGCCAGACGCTGCCATGTCAGCCCGTCCAGTTCGGTCGCCCGGGGCACATAGGGTCTCAACGGTGCGGGAAGTGCCGGACCGGCCGGCAGGCGGCTGCCCCACAGCGGGCCGGCCCGTTCGGCCTTGCACGGGTTGGCGGGGGCCTCCTCCAGATCGAGGCGGGCCAGCGTGGCGGACAGCGACAGGCTTTCGAGCGGGGCGGGCGGCAGTTCCTCCAGCAGGGCGCCGCCCAGCGCCTCCACCTCCGCCAGGGCGGCGCGGCAGTCGGGGCAGTGGGCGAGGTGGACGGCGACGGCCAGCGACAGCCCTTCTGCGAGGCTGCCGGCGCCATAGGCCACCAGCAGGGCATCGCTGGGGTGGTGGTTCGGCAGGAAGACTTGGTGCGCTGTCATCGGTCGTCGTCTCCCAGCGCCTTGCGGATCTTGGCCATGGCCAGACGCAGGCGCGATTTCACTGTGCCCAGCGGCACGTCCAGCCTTTCGGCGATGGCCGGGTGGGCGAGGTCGGCGAAGAAGGACAGCTGCACCACCTCCGCCTGTTCCGGCGTCAGCGCAGCCAGCGCGCCGCGCAGACGGCGGGCGCGGCGGTCGCCGTCCAGCAACTCGTCGGCGCGGGGGCGTTCGTCCTCATGCTCCAGCAACTCGTCGTCCGACACCTCCGGGTGGCGTTCGCGGCGTAGCGCGTCGATGCGCAGGTTGCGCGCGATGGTGAAGACCCAGGTCGCCGCCTCCGCCTTCGCCGGGTCGTAGAGCGAGGCCTTCCGCCACACCGACAGCATGGTGTCCTGCGCCAGATCCTCCGCCCGCTGCGCCGGCATGCCGAGCTTCAGCATGTAGGCCTTCACCCGCGGGGCGAAGTGGCCGAACAGCCGGGCGAAGGCCGCCCGGTCGCCGGAGGCCACCGCGACCAGATCGTCCGACAGACTTGCCGCCAGCGCATCGTCGGGAGACTGGGCGGGAGGCTGGGCGGGAGACCGGGCAGGCGATGGCCGGGCAGGTAAGGTCCGGGCAGCTCCGGCCCTGGTCTGGTCCGGGCCGGTGGCATGCGACAGCAGTGAGGCCAGCGGTGCGATCATGGCCAGGATACGCCAGCGCTGCCGCTTCGGATCACCGCCCGTGAGACATTTATCGGTCCGCATTTCGTACACTCGACCGGAGCGCCGGAAAGCGCGAGCGTGGCATGATCCATCCGCGGCCGAGCGCCGTATCTGGATCACTCGTGCCGGACCTACCCATTTCGGATAGGGTCCGTTTCCGATCACGCCCAAGACCCATCACGCCCAAGACCCCGAGAAGGGCCGTCCGCCATGCCGCTTTCCGACTCCGCCCTTCCGCCATCGGCCCCGCTCGACATCGCCGTGATCGGCTCCGGCATCTCCGGGCTGTCGGCGGCCTGGCTGCTCTCGAAGACGCACCGCGTCACCCTGTACGAGAAGGAGGACCGGCCGGGCGGCCATGCCAATACGGTGGAGGCCGATGGCGCCGGCCCGGTCGATACCGGTTTCATCGTCTACAACGAGCCCTGCTATCCCAATCTGGTGGCGCTGTTCGACCGGCTGGGCGTGCGGACCCGCGCCACCGACATGAGCTTCGCCGCCTCGCTCGACGGCGGGCGGGTGGAGTATGCCGGCAGCTCGCTGGGCACGCTGTTCGCGCAGAAGCGCAACCTGCTGCGCCCGCGCTTCTGGCGGATGCTGGCCGACCTGTTGCGCTTCTACCGCGAGGCGCCGGGGCTGCTGGCAGAGATGTCGGAGGGGCCGGCGGCAGAGACGCTGACGCTCGGCCAATTCCTCGACCGCGGCGGCTATTCCGATGCCTTCATGCGCGACCATCTGCTGCCGATGGCCGCCGCCATCTGGTCGAGCCCGGCCCAGGCGATGCGCGACCATCCGGCATCCGCCTTCATCCGCTTCTGCGACAACCATGGCCTGCTGAAGATCAAGGGCCGCCCGGTCTGGCGCACGGTGGAGGGCGGGAGCCGCAGCTATGTCGAACGCATGCTGGCCGACATGCCCGGCGCGCTTCGCCTGAACTGCGCCGTGGAGGGGATCGCCCGCGAGGAGGGGCGCGTCCTGGTGCGAGACCGCCGCGGCGACGTGCGCGCCCATGACCACGTCGTGATCGCCACCCATGCCGATCAGGCGCTCGCCCTGCTGGAGGATGCGGGCGAGGAGGAGAGCCGGCTGCTGGGCGCCTTCGGCTACGAACGCAACCTCGCCATCCTTCACACCGACGCCGCCCTGATGCCGAAACGCCGGGCCGTGTGGTCGAGCTGGAACTATCTCAGCCGGCAGAGCGACGGCGGCAGCGACGATACCGTCTGCGTCACCTACTGGATGAACCGGCTGCAGGGCTTCCTGCCGCGGGAGCGCGACCTGTTCGTCACGCTGAACCCCACCCATCCGCCGCGTGAGGGCAGCATCCTGCGCAGCGTCCTCTACGACCACCCCATCTTCGGGATGGAGGCGCTTGCGGCGCAGAAGCGGCTGTGGACCCTTCAGGGGCGGCGGCGGACCTGGTTCGCCGGCTCCTATTTCGGCGCTGGATTCCACGAGGACGGCGTGCAGGCGGGGCTGGCGGTGGCGGAGGCGCTGGGCGGCCTGCGCCGGCCCTGGAGCGTGCCCGACGAGTCCGGCCGCATCCATCTGGGCCCGTCGCCTGCGCCGGCCGCGCCCACCGCCCGACTGGAGGCCGTGTGATGGAGCGGCATAAGGAGGAGCAGCCCTTCGCCTCCGGACTCTATGTCGGCACGGTGATGCACCACAGGGTGAAGCCGGTGCGCCATCGCCTGTCCTACCGCGTGTTCAGCCTGCTGGCCGATCTGGACGAGCTTCCGCGGCTGGACCGCGAACTGCGGCTGTTCGCCCACAACCGCTTCGGGCTGACCGGCTTCCACGACCGTGATTTCGGGCCGTTGGATGGGGTGGGCGTCGGCTTGAAGCAATGGGCGGAAAATCAGCTGGCGGCGGCCGGGATCGAGGCGGGCGGGCCGGTGCGGCTGCTGTGCTTCCCGCGGGTGCTGGGCTTCGTCTTCAATCCGCTCTGCGTCTGGTTCTGCCACCGGCCCGATGGGACGCTCGCCGCCATCATCCACGAGGTCAGCAACACCTTCGGCCAGCGCCATGCCTATCTGATCCCGGCGGAGCGCGGAACGGACGGGCTGGTGCGCCAGCGCTGCGACAAGCGGTTCTACGTGTCACCCTTCATGGACATGGAGACGGCCTATCACTTCCGCATCCGTCCGCCGTCGGGCGAGGAGGGGGAGCCGCTGGCCGTCTCGATCCGCCAGACCGATGCGGCGGGGCCGGTGCTGCATGCGTCGCTCGCCCTGCGGCGGGTGGAGCTGACCGACGGCGCCATCCTGCGCGCCTGGGCGCGGCATCCGCTGATGACCGCCAAGGTGGTCGCCGGCATCCATTGGGAGGCGCTGCATCTCTGGCGCAAGGGGCTGGCGATCCGCCCGCGCCCGCCCGCCCCCGCCCATCCGGTGACCGTCGTCGACGGCTCAACCGTTCCCACCCGCTTCTGACCGTTCCCGAGAAGGCTTTTCCGCATGACCGACATCGCTGCGCCCGCCCTTCGCCGTCACCCCCGGTGGCTGCGGCTGGTGACCGGACACGATCTGTGGACCGGCGTGCTGCTGAGGCTGGCTTCCCGCATCCGCGTCGGCGAGCTGACCCTGCGCCTGCCGGACGGGCGGACGATGCGGTTCGGCGACGGGACCGCCGGCCCGCCGGCCGATCTGGCGCTGCTCGACGGGTCGGCGGCGCGGCGGCTTGTGCTGGGTGGCGGGATCGGCATGGCCGAGGCCTATGGCGACGGGCTTTGGCACAGCGGCGACCTGCCGGCCCTGATCGAACTGGCGATCCGCAATGAGGCGGCGCTGAGGGGCGTGCTGAAGGGCACCCTGGCGGCGTCCGCGGTCAACCGGCTGTTCCACCGCAGCCGCGCCAATTCCCGCCGCGGCAGCCGGCGCAACATCGCCTTCCATTACGACCTCGGCAACGAGTTCTACCGGCTGTGGCTCGACCCCGGTATGACCTATTCCTCCGCCCTGTACGAGGATGAGGGGCAGAGCCTGGAGGACGCGCAGGACGCCAAGATCCGCCGCGTCGCCGAACTTCTGCAACTGCGGCCCGGCGACCGGGTGCTGGAGATCGGCTGCGGTTGGGGCGGCATGGCGGAGCATTTGGCCGACCGCGGCGAGGCCTCGGTCGTCGGGCTCACCCTGTCGGCGGAACAGCTGTCCTTCGCCCGCCACCGCATGGCGGAGGCCGGGCTGGCCGGCACGGTGGACCTGAGGCTGATGGATTATCGCGATGCCGGAGGCAGCTTCGACCGCATCGTTTCCATCGAGATGATCGAGGCGGTGGGGGAGGAGCATTGGCCGCGCTATTTCGCCAGCCTGCGCGACCGGCTGGTTCCCGGCGGGGCGGCGGTGGTGCAGGCGATCACCATCGACGATGCCCGTTTCCAGCGCTACCGCCGCAACTGCGACTTCATCCAGCGCCACATCTTCCCCGGCGGGCTGCTGCCCTGCCCGTCGGCTCTGCGCGCCGAGGCGGAGCGGGCCGGGCTGGTGGTGGAGCATGTCGAGACCTTCGGCGCCTCCTATGCCCGCACCTGCGCCGCATGGCGCCGCCGCTTCCATGAGGCCGCGCCGCAAATCGCCGCCATGGGCTTCGATCCGCGGTTCCGCCGGCTGTGGGACTATTACCTCGCCTACTGCGAGGCGGGGTTCCGCGCCGGCACCATCGATGTCGGGCTCTGGCGCTTCCGCCGGCCCGGACCGGCGCCCTGAACGGAGGCCACCTGCGATGAAGGTCGAGGATTTCGCCGGGACGGGCCCGGAGTTGCGGATCGAGCGCTATTTCGCCGGCCGCACCCGTGCCTGGGGCCTGTTCGAGGACCGGTTCGGCACCCTGCGCCGCAGCTTCACCGTCGTCATCGACGGGCATTGGGACGGGCGGGAACTGACGCTGGACGAACGGTTCGACTATTCCGACGGCGAAACCGACCGCCGGGTCTGGCGCATCGCCAGGACCGGGGAGGGGCGGTACGAGGGGCAGGCCGACGACGTGATCGGCAAGGCGGTCGGCCGGTCGGCCGGCAACGCGCTGAACTGGACCTACGAGATGGCGCTGAGGGTCGGCGGCGGCCGCTGGCGGGTGCGGTTCGACGACTGGATGTGGCTGCAGCCGGGCGATGCGCTGATCAACCGCGCCAATGTCTACCGCTGGGGATTGTGGATCGGCACCGTCAGCCTGTTCTTCCTGCCCGAAGGGCGGCTGGTCGAACCGAGCGCCGTCACCGCGGCGGTGCCGCCCCCAGCCGCCGCTGAATGAGGCGCAGCGGCGCGCCCAGCACCGGCAGGCGCAGGTAGACATGCTCCCCGGAATCCCAATGGTCGATATGCTCGGCCACCCGGCCGTCGGGGGCCTGCCGGACCTCGCTGGTGCCGATGACGTCCATCCGGCCGATGCCTGTCACCGTCGCCTCGAACCGCCAGCGCAGGATCGCCAGATCGGCGGCGGGCAGCCTGTGCGTGACGGTGAAGCACAGGTCCCGGCAGCCGTTCAGCGTGTGGAGCAGGGCCGCGCGCACCGCGTCGCGTCCGTGAGCGTCATTGAAGGGATCGCGGAAACGCACCTCCGGCACCGTCAGTGCGGCCAGCCGGTCGAGCGTGTCATGGCTCAGCGTCTCGAAGAAGGCGACCCAGGCGTCGAGCCCGCGTGCTCTCTGCTCGTCCATCATGCTTCCACCCATCATGCACCGGTCACCTTGCGGACCAGCGGGAAGTAGGCCAGATAGGGCAGCAGCCGCGCCAGCTTTAGCTTGCGGGTGAAGCGTTTGGGGAAGGCGATCTCGAAGCCGCCGCCCTCCAGCCCGTCGGCCAGGTCCCGCGCCGCGTCCTCCACCGGCATCAGGTCCGGCATGGCGAAGCTGTTACGGGCGGTCAGGGGCGTGTCGACGAAACCGGGGCAGACCAGCTGGAGCCGGATGCCGGCGCGGTCGCAGTCGGGCTTCAGCGCTTCGCACAGGTTGATCAGCGCCGCCTTGGTCGGGCCATAGGCCGCGGCGGTCGGCAGGCCGCGGTATCCGGCGACGGAGGCCACCACCGCCACATGTCCGCGGCCGCGGGCGCGCATCCGCGGCAGCAGCGCCTCCAGCCCATGGACGACGCCCATATAGTTGACCTCCATCAGCCGGCGGGCGGTGTCGGCCGAGAAATCCTCCAGCGACATCGGCATGTGGGTGCCGGCATTCAGCACCGCCCGGTCGATCGGACCCAGCAAGCCTTCGATGGCGGCGACGGTGGCGGCGGTCGCCTTGTGGTCGGTGACGTCCAGTGGGAATGCCCGCATGCGCTCCACCGACAATTGGGCGGTTGCGGCCAGTTCTTCGGTGTTGCGGGCGGACAGCGCCACCCGCTCGCCTGCATTGGCGAGGCGGATCGCCAGCGCCCGGCCGATGCCGCTGCTGGCGCCGGTGATCCAGGTCAGTGGCTGGGTTGATGGCGCCCCGCCGTTTCCCTCGCTGTGCATGACGCGCTCCACGGAGTTTTCCGCAGGCCCCTACGCAAGCGCGGCGCCGTCGGATCACTCCCGGCCATCTGCTGGCGAGGCCCTACCAGATGCGGCGGGCCAGCTGGTCGCCGCGCTGGGACAGGTCGTGCATCAGCGCCCGTGCCTCGTCCTCGCCGGTCCATTGGGCGACCGCTTCGATGCCGTCGGGGCTGTCGGCGGCACCATCGCGCCCGCCGTCGCGGTCCTCCGGCATGCCGAAGACCTGTCCGGCCCGCGCCTCCACCACGGCGAAACGGCCATCGCAGGCGACCAGCCGGAAGCTGCCCTTCTCCTCCACAACCGAAACGCGGTTCATCGGCGTCCTCCTCGGGATGGTGTCGACTGCCGGTTCAACCGGGGGCGGCGCCTGATTGTTTCGGGGGGCTGGATCGTTTCGGTCTGTTTCACCGGCTGGTTGGTCCGCGAGATTCCTCGCGACAGGGTGGTTGTTTGATGGTATTGAGACTTAATCGCAGCGCCGAGTCTGCACCGTTTCCGGACCTTGCCCAGTTCGCAAGGCAAACGGAAGGGCAGCCGAGCCGTTTGATATTCCCACAAAAAATGACCCGATCACGTGTGGCGGAAGTAGATTTTCCGTGCGAGTGAGACTCATTCGCACTATAACCGCGGTGGGGGCTTTGCTCTGGAGCGTCATCGGGTTTTTGCATCGCGCGTGCCGGACACGCGTCGAGGGGAGTTGGACCGCCATGCCGACATCGTTTCGCCACCGTCCTGTTCTGGCTGCCGTTCTTGCCGGCGCCGGAACGCTGATGGCCGGCGCCGCCGCCCGCGCGCAGCAGGCTGCCGCCCCCACCGCCTCCGCACCGGAAGCGGTCCAGGGTGCGGTGCAGAGCGCGGCTCCGGATGTGGCCCAGGGCGTGACGCAGGGTGTGGCTCCCGCTGTCCAGGGTGCCTCCGACGCGGTTACCGCGTTGGCCTCTCTTCCGCACGACCTGTCGCCCTGGGGCATGTTCGTCGCCGCCAGTCCGGTGGTGCAGGCGGTGATGGTGGGCCTGACCCTCGCCTCCGTCGTCACCTGGACCATCGCCGTTGCCAAGGCAGTCGAGCTGTCCGCGGCCAAGCGCAAGGCGCGCGATGCCCTGGCGATGCTGGAGGAGGCGCGGTCGCTGTCCCAGGCGGCGGAGCGGGTCGGCTTCAGCCAGGGCACGGCGGCGGCGCTGGTCCGCGCGGTGATCGCCGAGACCCACCTGTCGGCCGATGCGCCGTCGCGCGACGGCCTGATGGACCGCGCCGCCTCGCGGCTGGAGCGGATCGAGGCGGCTGCCGGCCGGCGCATGGCGCGCGGCACCGGCATCCTCGCCACCATCGGTTCGACCGGTCCCTTCATCGGCCTGTTCGGCACGGTGTGGGGCATCATGACCAGCTTCATCGGCATCTCGAAGGCGCAGACCACCAACCTCGCCGTGGTGGCCCCCGGCATCGCCGAGGCACTGCTGGCGACCGCCATCGGCCTCGTCGCCGCCATTCCGGCGGTGGTGGTCTACAACGCCTGCACCCGCGCCATCGGCGGCCACAAGGCCCAGCTGACCGACGCGTCGGCGGCGGTGCTGCGCCTGCTGAGCCGCGACATCGACCGCCATGCGCTGCCCCGGGCGCAAGGTCATGCGGCACAGGTCCACGGCACGTCCCGTGCGGCGGAGTGACGGCGATGGGTGCGCGCCTCGGCTCCGGCAACGACGACGAACTGACCGAAACCCATGAGATCAACGTCACGCCCTTCATCGACGTCGTTCTCGTCCTCCTGATCATCTTCATGGTGGCCGCGCCGCTGGCGACGGTGGACGTGCCGGTAGACCTGCCGGCGTCCACGGCAACGCCGACGCCGCGGCCGGACAAGCCGCTGTTCCTGACCATCCAGGCCGACAAGACCCTGTCGCTGGGCGAGACCCCGACCACCAAGGAATCGCTGGGCGCGGCGCTCGACGCCGCCACCCATGGCGACAAGAGTCAGCGCGTCTTCCTGCGCGCCGACAAGACGGTGGATTACGGCGCCCTGACCGAAGTGATGAACAGCCTGCGCGGCGCCGGCTACCTGAAGATCGGCCTCGTCGGCCTGGAAACGGCCCCCGCCCCATGAGTGCGGCGTCCGATTACGGTGCGGCGGGCTGGTCCGCGGATGGCGGCGAGCGGCCGGCCCGCGGCTTCGCCCGCTGGGGCGGAAGCCTGCTGCTGGCGCTGGGCGTCCATGCTGCGGCCGGCGTCGCGATGGTGGCGTGGCATGTGCCGATCACGCCGTCGGAAGCGGAACCGCCAGCCGTGCTGCTGGAGCTGGCCCCGCTGCCGGTCGCCCCGCCGGAACCGGCCCCGACCATCGACATCCCCCTGCCGGAACCGATGCCCGAGCCGGTCATCGAACCGCTTCCCGAACCGCCGCCGCCGGAACCCGAACCGGTGATCGAGGAACCGCCCCCGCCGCCTGAGCCGCCGCCCGTGGTCGAGCCGGAGGTGGTGCTGCCCAAGCCGCCGCCCGAACCGCCGAAGCCCAAGCCCGAGGTGAAGAAGGAAGCGCCGAAGTCCAAACCGGAGAAGCCGAAGCCGCCCCGCCCGGTGGCCCAGCCGGTCCAGCAGGCGCAGCCGGCACCCGTTGCCGCCCCGCCGGCCCCGGCCGCGGCACCCGTCCCGGCGGCCCCGGCGCCGTCCGCCGCCCCCAGCCGGGCGATCCCAACCTGGCAGGGCCGCGTGCTCGGCCATCTGGAACGGCACAAGCGCTATCCGCGCTCCGCCCAGGCCCGCCGACAGGAGGGGGTCGCCCAGGTCCGCTTCACCATCGACCGCGAGGGGCGCGTGCTGTCGGTCCAGCTCGACCGCAGTTCCGGCCACAGCGTGCTGGACGAGGAGACGGTGGAGATGGTCCGCCGCGCCTCTCCACTGCCGGCTCCGCCGGACGAGATGACCCAGGACCGCATCGAACTGGTGGTTCCGGTCCAGTTCTTCATCCGATAGGCCGCTGTTCCGCCATCGCCCCTCACGCCATTCCTTCAAGGTCGCCGCCATGGCTATCGCCAGCAAGCCGCGCAGTCAGCGCCTTTGGTACCGCACGCTTCAGAACATCCACCTGTGGGTCGGCCTGATCCTCTGCCTGCCGCTGGTCCTTCTCGGCATCACCGGATCCATCCTGGTGGTGGAGGACGAGCTTCGCGGACTGACCGGCGACACGCCGGCCCAGGCGTTGGCCGAGGGGCCGATGCAGCCGGTGTCGGCGATCCTGGCCGCCGCCCGCGCCGCGGCCCCGGCGGGCACCCAGCCCGGCTTCCTGACCCTGCCCGATGAGCCGGGCCGTCCGGCGGTCGTCCGTCTGGTGGCGGCGCGCGGCGAGCGGGGCGGACAGCAAGGAGGGCAGCCGGGGGCTTCTCAAGGCGGCGCTCCGGGCGGTGCCCCCCAAGGCGGACCTCCGCAGGGCGCTCCTCAGGGTGGCCCGCCGCAGGGGCCGATGGGGATGCTCCGCATCGATCCGGTGTCGCTGGCGGTGGTCGGGGATGCCAATCCGGCCCAAGCGTCCGGCGGCTTCATGCGCACGGTTCACATCCTCCACGGCAATCTGTTGATCCGTGACCGCATCGGGCGCGAGATCGTCGGCTGGCTGGGCGTGGCGATGCTGGTGCTGGGCGTCAGCGGTCTGGTGCTGTGGTGGCCGCGGCCCGGCCGTTGGAAGGCCGCCTTCACGGTGAAGGCCGGAGCCCGCGGCGTCCGCCTGCACCGCGACCTTCACGGCGCGGTCGGCATCTGGACGCTGGCGGTCTTCATCGTCGTCACCTTTTCCGGCGTCTATCTCGTCTTCCCGCAGACCCTGGGAGCGGGGGTGTCGTCCGTCCTGACGGCCCGCGACCTGCGCGCCGCCGTGACGGTCCAGCCGGTGAAGGGCGCCACCCCCATCGACGTCGACCGCGCGGTCGCCCTGGCTCGCGAGGCGCTGCCGGGAGCCGAACTGCGTTCCGTCTCGCCGCCGGCACGGCCGGACCAGGCTTACCGCATCGGGCTCGCCCCGGCCGGTCAGGCGCATGGCGCCCCGGCGGCGACGGTCTTCGTCGATCCCTGGACGGCCCGCGTCGCCGAAATCCGCGATCCCGCCACCTACAGCGCCGGCGAGACCGTGATGGCGTGGCAGCGCCCGCTGCATGCCGGCGAGGGGCTGGGACCGCTGTGGAAATGGGCGGTCTTCCTGTCCGGCGTCCTGCCGCCGCTGTTCGCCGTCACCGGGACGCTGATGTGGTGGCTGAAGCGCAAGGCCCGCCGGGCCAAGGACGCCGAGCGCGCGGCGGCCCTCGCCACCGCCGGGTGAGGTTTGTTGGGGGCGTCGGCGACGATACCCCCGCCCATCACCGCCGCAGCGGCACCGCCCGCTTCACCAGCCGGCGGTCCATATCCGCCGCGGTGACCGTGGGCTCGCCCTGGCTGCGCATGACGAAGGCGAAGGTGTCCATCACCCGGTCCAGCACGATCTCCTGATCGTCCGGGCGGCGGCTGACCGACACCACGGCATAGCCGGCGGCACGCGCCACCGCCGGGTCGCCGCGCAGCCCGCGCACGCCCCAGCCGGCCAGAGCGTCCTTGCAGCGGAACAGCTCGGCGGCGAAGCCGCCCGCCGACTGGGTGCGACCGACCACATAGGCGGCGGCGACCGCCAGCGGCGCCAGCAGCCCGTCCCAATCCAGGCAATCCTCCCGGCTGACCCAGACGCCGCCGACCGAACAGGCGGCGGCGCCGATCGCCTCGCCCAGCCCGGCGCGGAAGGCGCGCAGCGAATCCACCGCGTCCGCCGCCGGCATCGGCTCCACCCGCCGTCCGTCCGGCATCAGCATCAGCCGGCCCGCCCATTCCGACGAGGGCGGCAGCTGTTCGGTCAGGCGCGCGAGCAGCGCCTCGCGGGCGGCGGCGAAGGGAACGACCTCGGACATCGGGGCCTGCGGAGATGGTGTGAAGGAGAGGGCGAGAAAAAGCCCGAGATGCCCTGAACTGTCAAGAGCAAGCCTGGGTGGCGGCAACCCATGGCTGCGCCGCGAGTGCGTTGTCACAGGCAAACGGCGCGAAACCGGCCTTCTCCGGAAAAAATGCGCAGCTTTGCATTTTTCCGCTTGCCAGGATCCGCCAGCGCTTTTATAAGGCGGCCTCTGTTCCCGGTTAGCTCAGTTGGTAGAGCAGCGGACTGTTAATCCGCTTGTCGCTGGTTCGAGTCCAGCACCGGGAGCCATAGCGCGGGTGTAGCTCAGTTGGTTAGAGCGCCGGCCTGTCACGCCGGAGGCCGCGGGTTCAAGTCCCGTCACTCGCGCCATTCTCTCCTATATCTCTCCAATTCGATGTAGCGGATGATGGCGACTGCCCCACCGGGCGGCTTCGCGCTATCATGCGTTCTTCGCCGTGTTCACGATGCGGCCGAAAGCGCCGGTTCCCTGTTGTACGGAGTCCGCGCGCCCAACGGCCGCGCACAGCCGGGGAGGAACCGCTCATGCGTTTGTCAGGGAAAGTCGCCGTCGTCACCGGTGGTGGATCGGGTTTCGGCGAGGGCATCGCCCGCCGCTTCGCCGCCGAAGGTGCCCGCGTCATCGTCGCCGACCTGGACGAGGCGGCGGCCGGCCGCGTTGCCGACAGCCTGGGCGAGACGGCGCTCGCCGTGCGCGCCGACGTGGCGGTGGGAGAGGATTACGGGGCGATCGTCTCCGCAGCGCTCGGCGAGTTCGGGCGGCTCGACATCCTGGTCAACAATGCCGGCTACACCCACCGCTACGGCTCGATGCTGGAGGTGGACGAGGCCACCTTCGACCGCATCTATGCCGTCAACGTGAAGTCGATCTATCACGGCGCCCTCCACGCCGTGCCGGTGTTCCGCGCCCAGGGCGGCGGCGTGATCCTGAACATCGCCTCCACCGCCGGGCTTCGGCCGCGGCCGAACCTGACCTGGTACAACGGCTCCAAGGGCGCGGTCATCACCCTGACCAAGTCGATGGCGGCGGAACTGGCGCCCGACCGTATCCGGGTCTGCGCCATCGCCCCCGTGGCGGGCGAGACCGGCATGCTCCACCGCTTCATGGGGCAGGACACGCCGGAGCGCCGTGAGCAGTTCCTGCGCAGCATCCCGCTCGGCCGGCTGTCGACGCCCGACGACATCGCCAACTCGGCGCTCTACCTCTGTTCCGACGAGGCGGATTTCCTGACCGGCGTCTGCCTGGAGGTGGATGGCGGGCGTTGCATCTGAGGGAAGTTTCCACCCAGCCTCCCCCTCCGGGGAGAGGGGGAGAGGGACGCGCGGCGTGATCTTTGGATAAATTCAGGGGTGCACCCCCCTCACCCTAACCCTCTCCCCGGGGGGGAGAGGGGATGACCGCTGGGTCGCGAGGTGTGTGTATTCTGCAATCGCCCGGCGGGGGAGGGTCGGGGTGCGGGCAAGTGGTTTCGGCCTGCAGGTCCATGACCGCCAGCCCGCCGTCTCCCGGCTCCCCCTCCACCGGGGCGTCAGCCACCACCACATCCTCCTCAATCCCCTCCTCCTCCCGTTTCTCGTCGGGCAGCACGGCGTCGAGCAGGCGGGCGATGTCGTCGGTGGGCCGCAGGGCGCCATAGCCGGGGGCGTTGTAGTCCCAGTCATATTCGGCGAAGCCGCGGAAGCCGGCGATGGCCGGGTCGCTGGCCCAGGCCTTGCGCAGGGCCTGACGGCGCAGTTCCTCCGGCACGTCGCGGCGCAGGAAGCCGGTGTAGTCGCTGGCGGCGTCCAGGCTGTCGAGCGGGGGCAGGTCGGACAGGTCCGGCGCCTCCTCCGCCGCCGGAGGGGCAGCGGCAATCTCCACAGGGACCGCGGGTGGCGTCTCGTCCAGCTGCTCCGGCGCCGCAATCGGCACCTCGACCGGCACCTCCTCCGTCCGCGTCTCCCGCTTCAGCCGCGACCAGCGGCCGAGGAAGCCTTCCGTGCCTGCCGGGTCAGCCATGTTGCGGCCGCTCCGTCCTGCGGTGCCGGGCCAGCGCTTCGGTGTCGGCACGGTCGCGTTTGCGCTTGTGGAAGGGGCGCTCGACATGATGCCGGGCGACGAAGCCGTCCATCCACAGCACCAGGGGAATCGGCAGCGCCAGCGGCTCGATCACGTCGTCGCCGGCCTCGGCATGGGCGTCGATTTCCCCGGGGTCCACGGTGACCGCCAGCAACTGCATCCCCGGCGCCGGACCGCCCGGCCGCAGGATGACGTAGGCGCAGGGATTGCCGCCGTCGAGATTGTGCTTGTAGTTCTCCGCTTCGGTCGGGAACAGGGCGATCTCGGCGGTGCCGGCGTAGTGGCGGGTCCAGTCCGGCCCCTCCGCCACCACGCTCCAGTCCGGCCGGTCGGGTTCGGGCGGGACCAGAAGGACCGGTTGCCAGCGCGCTTCGATCCAGGGGTTATCGACGCGCCGCCGCTCCACCACGACGCCGACCGTCCGCCGTTCGGCACGGTCGGGCGGGGAGGCCGGGTGAGTTGAGGGGACGGCGGGCGTGGACGGGAACTCGGTGGGCATGGGCGGTGTTCCTGATGGGCTGGAGGCGGACTCCGTCCCCGGTACAACGCGCCGGCGGGCGATTGGTGCCGCCGGTTCGCCGAAAGCCCCCAAGCCGCCCCCGAACCTCCCGAACCCAAGGATGCGCCATGCGCAAGTTCGCCGCCGCCCTGCTGCTGTCCAGCCTTCTCGCCGGCCTGCCGCTGGCCGCCACTGCCCAGCAGCCGGCCCAGCATGAACCGGCCCAGCCGCAGCCGACCCAGCAGATCGACCCCGGATCGAAGGAGTCGGCCGGCGATGCGCTCGCCCGCGACGGCAATGTCCAGCAGAGCCAGGATCCGCTTCCCAGCGCGCAGGGCAACAAGCCGCCCAACCCGACCAGCTCCGCCGCCACCGGCAGCGGGGAGCTGCAGCAGGCGCTCGCCGATGTCCGCCGGGCGCCGCCCGACCTGAACGGAACGCCGGTGCCGCGCCCGAACCAGTGGGCGAGCGAGCCCGACCAGCTCAACGAGCCGACGCGCTCGCAGAATCCCTCCGACCTCACCAGCCAGGAAGTGAAGTAGCGCGGCCTATCCCGAGACCCGACGGGCACGGACGCGGATCAGGCCGCTGCCCTCCGGATCGGCGCGATCCGGCTTCAGCATGGCGTCCAGCAGACGGGCGTCGCCGGTCCAATAGGGTACGTACCACTGCCGGTCGGGGTCCATCACCAGGGCGCGCCGCGTCGCCGGATCGTAGGCGCCCAGCGGCGCGATGTGGCCGAGGCCGACATCGCCGGTCAGCGTCCCCTGGTCGAAGGCCAGCAGGATGATGTCGTCGGCGCTGCGTTCGTTCTCGGTCAGGATGCGGCGCAGTTCCGCCAGCGTGGCGGGGGAGGCGTCGCGCGGGCGCCAGACCTCCACCTCCGCGTCGATGCCGTAGGCTGTGAGGCTGCGGCGGACATAACGCTCCAGCTCGCCGAAGGAAACGCCCTCGCCATCCTCAGCGGTGGCTGTGCGCCAATGGTCGTCGTCGAGACGGTCGAGCAGTTGCCGGCCGGTCACCAGCCGCTCCGAGGCCAGCCCCGGCAGCCCGCGCAGGGCGTTCAGCAGCATCGTCACGCTGGCCAGCGAACAGGAGGCGCTGGTCGTCTGCGGCACGTAATAGGGGCTGAGCGCCCAGTAATCCGGCGCCGGAGCGCTGCGGAGATAGTCGGCGGCGCGGGTGATCGGTACCGCGTCGGGCCCGAACTTCGGCTTCTGGTCTTCCTGGGCTCGGGCCGGTACCGTGCCGGCGATGCACATCAGGAGGCCGGCCACCATCGCCGCCACCCTCCTGCGCGCTGCCCCGCCCGCTGTCCCTGCGGTCCTGCTCATCTGGATCATCGATAAAAACGGTCTCTGTCCGTCCGGTCGCATAGGGAACGCGTCCCGCCTTCTTCCGCACGGGTTGCGCGGTCGGCATATGGTGCGCGGCAAGGCTGGAGCCAAGCTGGGGCCATGTGCCATGCCGGAATCGTCGGTGTGCAAATGCAGATGGGCGGAGCCCACCGCCGCTCGACATTGTCGAGCAGGACAGGATCCGCCCACTGTGGGGATCGGCGCACCGGAGGGTCATCCCCCGGTGCCGCCGTCCGGGATCGTGCGATCAGACGCCGTCCCAGAACTGCTCCATTCCGGCCGCCGTCGTGCCGACGACGCCCATCTTCGCCCAGGCAAGGTCGTGGATGCCCATCGCGAAGGCCGGCGAGGACGCCTGCAGCGAGTAGTCACCCCAATAGGCGTTGGTGAACATCGGCTTGGCGCTGACGTCGTGGTCGCCGTATTTCGGCACGTTGTAGACCAGATTGTAGTCGATGACGAAGTCGTTGGCGCTCAGCAGCTCGGTGTAGTCGTCCAGCGGCAGGGTCCCCATCACCACGTTCTTGGTGATCGTGTTGTTGTGCGGATCGCCGGCCGTGCCGTGCACCGGCTGCCATTCGATGCGGATGAAGTCCTCTTTGTTGCTGGCGATGACCGAGAAGTTGTTGGTCACCACGTTGTTGTCGCCGCCATGGATCTGCACCGACGCCCAATCGGCATCCTTGATGAAGTTGTCCCGCACGGTGACGCCGCCGGCCATGTCGTCCAGATAGATGCCGAAGCCCTTCTGACCGTACATCCATGCGTCCTGGGCGCTGGTGGCGAGGCCGTTGGCATGTTCGATCCGGTTGCCCTGGATGATCAGGCCGGTGTTGGTGCTGGACCGGCCCAGGATCTCGATGGCGCCGCCGTCGGCGGTCTCCAGCCCGGTGTAGGAGATGTTGTTGTACTGGATGATGTTGTTGTGGTTGGCCGTGTTGGTGCTGCCGCCGTAATCCTTGAACGAGATGCCGTAGCGGGCGCTGTGGTCGATGTCGTTGTTGGAGATGACGTTGTTGTCGACGCCGGTTCCGAAGATGCCCGACACCGCCTTGCGCACTTCGCCGATGTTGCTGATGGTGTTGGCGTAGATGGTGTTGGCGTTGCTGCGGCCGTCCATCTCGATGCCGTTTTCCGCCAGATGGTTCAGCGTGTTGTGGGCGATCTGGTTGTTCGACGAGCCAGCGGTCAGCTTGATCGCCGTGCCGACGTTCAGGAAGCTGTTGTCGCTGATGTGGTTCCGGTCGGCGTTGTTCAGCAGCAGGGCGTCGCCGCCGGTGGTGGTGTTCTTGAAGGTCAGCCCGTCGATGGTGACGTCGCTGGCGCCGGTCAGCTTGATCAGCGTGCCGAGCCGCGGCACCTCCACGCCGGTCGACGCGAAGCCGGAGCTGGCGGCCTTGTACAGCAGCTTGCCGTCCGACGCGCGCCAGGCGAACTCGCCGGCCTGATCGACGTAGGAAGCGTTGTTCAGCAGCTTGTAGGTGGTGCCTTCCGCAAACGGCAGGGAGGCGCCGTTCTTCAGCTTGATCGTGCGGGTGGCGGCGTTGAAGCTGTCGATGCTGGTCAGCGTGTCGCCCAGCCGCTCGGCGTCCATCACCTGGATCAGGGTACCCGGCTGGATGTCGGCGGCGGTCACCTCGGTGCCGTGGGAGCGGATGTACCAGCCGCTCGCCCCGCCCGACGCCGCATCGGCGAAGCGCCAGCCGGTGGTGACGTCGGCAGCGTCATAGGCGTATTTCTCGGCCAGATGCTGGCGCACGTCGCCGACGATCAGGTCGAGGTTGCTGGCGGTGGCCAGCTTGGCCGAATAGAGGCCGTTGCCCTCGCTGGTGAAGCCCTTCACCACCTCGCCGCCGCTCAGCACCGGCTTCTCGCCGGGATAGTTCTGGAAGCTGTGGCCGTTGTCGAGCGAGGTCAGCTCCAGCGTCTTGGTCAGGTGATAGGTGCCCTCGCGGACATAGGTGGTGTCGATGGTCGAGCTGGCCCGCATGGCGGCCTGCGCCTTCTCCAGCGAGGCGAAGGGACCGTCGGTGCCGTCGGCGTTCGGGGCCGACAGCTTGCCCGACCAGCTGTCCTTGCCGTTGGCGGCGACGTAGAAGGCCGGCTTGGTCGGGGCGGTCGGAACCGGGGTCTGCGGCACGGGCGTGTTGCCGAACATGTCGGCGCCGGCCTTGATGTTCAGGGCACCGCCCCAATACAGGCCTTCCTGCCCCTTGACCACGTCCTTGCCGTCGACCGCACCCTTGTCATAGGTGACGATGCTGTCGGTGGCGGCGACGGTGTGGCCGTTGATGGAGACCGACTTGACGAACAGGTTGCGGTCGACGCCGTTCACGGTGCTGTCGTTGTCGTACCAGACCTGGACCGTGTGGGCCTTGGTCGGGTCGATGTCGGCGGTGAACTTGTAGCCCGTGGTGGTGGCCGACGCCTTGGCGTCGCCGATCACCTGCCCGTCGACCAGCAGCTTGAAATGCGCCGCCTGTCCGCCGGCCGAGGTGCCGTAGGCGTTGACGACGATGTCGACCGGCTTGGTCGGGGTCGGCGGCGGCGGCGGAACATAGGCGCCGCCGAAATACTCCTCCGGCACGCCGAAGGACAGGGCGCCGCCCCAGAACAGGCCTTCCTGGCCGGCGACCACGAACTTGCCGTCCACCGGGCCCTTGTCGTAGGACGCCATGTCGGAGGTGGCGGCGATGGTCTTGCCGTCGATGTTGATCGACTTGACGTACAGGTTGCGGTCGACGCCGTTCACGGTGGCGTCGTTGTCGTACCAGACCTGGATCCGGTGGGCCTCGTTGGGGTCCACCTTGGCGGTGAAGGTGTAGTCGGTGGCCGAGGTCGCGTTGACCCAGGCGTCACCCACCACCTCGCCGTCGACCAGCAGCTTGAAGTGCGGAGCCTGCCCGCCGGCGCTGATGCCGTAGGCCTTCACCTTGATGGTCGTGGTCATGGTCGCGTTGTCGGGGCCGGTGTCGACCGGGGCCGTCGAGAACAGCGTGGCGGGCAGCGCGACGTTCAGCGCGCCCGGCCAGTACATCTCGCTCTGCCCGGCGATGACGTTCAGCCCATCGATCTTGCCGGTGTCGTATTTCACCGAGGGGTCGATGGCGAGGATGGTCTTGCCGTTCACCTCGAAGGACTTGACGAACAGGTTGCGGTCGACGCCGTTAACCGTGTCGTCGTTGTCGTAGATCAGCTGGAGGGCATGCGCCTTGTCGGCCGGCACGTTGGCGGTGAAGACATAGCGCGACTGTGTGGCGGAGGCGACGGTGGCGTCGCCGATGACCTTGCCATCGACAAGCAGTTGGAAATGCGGCCATTTCCCGCCGGCCACTGTGCCCCAGGCATTGACCGCGAAGGTGACCTGGATCGTGCCGTCGGTGTTGGTGGTAGCCATTTTGGAACTCCGCTTTTTGGGTATCGCCTTGTTCCGCAGGCTCGTCTGTTAGCCTTAATCGGGTACTAACACTTATGGTTAGGAAATTATGAATAGGGTGGTTTTCCGTGGCATGAATGAGACAAAAAGCGGGCATCGCTCCTTGGTCATGATTCAGCCAAAAACGAAACTTCGGCGTTCCGAGGAAACCCGGAGCAGGCAATCGGCAGATTTTTCCCGGTTACCTTGGGCTTGGCTGTTTATAGTTGACGGATGCGTTGCGGAATAAGCTCGAACGCCACTTTTTCGAACCACCGACTTGGCATGACGGGATCACCGTCCACGGGAGGCGCCCTGCCGGGCGAATGGAACCGAAGGGCCCGGAACTGCGTCTAGAACGAGCGTCCCGGTGACGCAGGAGCGGCATGCGGAGGCGGAGAGCGTGGACAGCGGAACGAACGGCGGGCGCTGGGATGACGGGCAGGGGGTGGGCAGGGGGCGCATCGACCGCGTCAACCTCGCCCTCTGGCTGCTCGGCATCCTGGCCGGGGTGGCGGTTCTCTGGCTGCTGCAGGCGGCGGCCTCGATCCTGATCCCGGTCATCTCGGCATTCTTCGTCGCGGTCGCGGTCGCCCCGGTCAGCCGCTGGGTGCGGGAGCGGGTGCCGCGACGGCTGTCCTGGCTGGGTCTTGCCGCATCGATGCTGCTGATCCTGGGCATCCTGGCCGCCTTCTTCGGCGGCATGGCGCTGGTGGCCCAGCGCGTGGCGGAGGATTTCCCGCAATATGCCGACGCGCTGGGCAAGCTGTGGGCGAAGGTCGACCGGTGGATCCAAGGGGCCAAGGCCGATCTGGCGCCCGCAGCCGGGCAGGGCGGCGGAGAGGTGCCGGTCGATCCGATCACCGGCTTCGCCAAGGCGGCCCTGTCATCGGCCGGCCAGACGGCTTCCATTCTGGTTCTGACGGTCTTCCTCGCCCTGCTGATGCAGCTGGAAGCGCCGGTCTGGCGGGAGAAGATCGTCATGACGCTGGGCCGCGAGCGCTGCCAGACCGCCGTGGAGGCGGTGGCTGCCATCGCCCAGCAGTTCCGCCGCTATCTGGTGGTCAGCAGCGTGCTGGGGCTGATCACCGGTGCGCTCTACATCGGCTGGCTGTCGCTGTTCGGGGTGGAGCTGGTTCTGCTGTGGGGGCTGCTTGCCTTCCTGCTGAACTATGTGCCGGTGGTGGGATCGGTGGTGGCCGGGGCGCTCCCGGTCCTGCTGACCGTGGCGACCAAGGACGCCGGCACCGCGACCGCGGTCGCCGCCGGCCTTCTGGTGATCGAGCAGGTGATGGGCAATTTCGTGGCACCGCACATGCAGGGCAAACAGCTGGCCATCTCGCCCCTGGTGGTGATGATCGCGCTCCTGCTGTGGAGCTGGCTGTGGGGAGCCGCCGGTGCGCTGCTGGCCGCCCCGATGGCGGTGCTGATCGCCATCACCCTGAACCATGCCGACGCGCTGCGCCCCTTCGCCATCTTCATGAGCGACAAGAGCGACCGCGAACGCTTCGACGCCCACACGCGGGTGGAGTGACCCAGGCCGGTGCGAGGGCGCCAGCCTCAAGGGCGCACCAAAAATGCATAACTATCATTATGGAAATTTAGTTTAAGTACGTCCGAAAACGGAAACGCCGCCCGGCCTTGCGACCGGACGGCATTCGGCCCCCTTCCTGTGGAACGCACCTGACGATCAGGCGGCGTCCTCGCTCAGCACGCCGCGGCGGATCTGGTCGAGTTCGATGGATTCGAACAGCGCCTTGAAATTGCCTTCGCCGAAGCCTTCGTTGCCGATGCGCTGGATGATCTCGAAGAAGATCGGACCGATGACGTTCTGGGTGAAGATCTGAAGCAGCAGGCCCTGGCCCTCGGTCGGCGCACCATCGACCAGGATGCGGTTGGCCTGAAGCCGCTTCAGATCCTGGTTGTGGCCGGGCACGCGGGTGTCGACACGCTCGTAATATGTGTCGGGGGTGTCCTGGAACGGGGTGCCCAGGCCGCGCATCATTTCCACCGTGTGGACGATGTCGTCGGTGCCCAGCGCCACGTGCTGGATGCCTTCACCCTTGTAGTCGCGCAGATATTCGACGATCTGCGACTTGTTGTCGGCGGACTCGTTGATCGGGATGCGGATCTTGCCGCAGGGGCTGGTCATTGCCTTGGACCGCAGGCCGGTCAGCTTGCCTTCGATGTCGAAATAGCGAATCTCACGGAAGCCGAACAGGCGGGTGTAGAAGCCGGCCCACTCCTCCATCCGCCCGGTGTGGACGTTGTGGGTCAGGTGGTCGATGTAGGTCAGGCCGGCGCCCTTCGGATGCTGGTCCACCCCCGGCAGCGGCACGAAATCGACCTCATAGATGCTGCCGCGCTCGCCATAGCGGTCAACAAGGTAGATCAGCGAATCGCCGATGCCCTTGATGGCGGGGATGTTCAACTCCATCGCGCCGACCCGGTTCTCGACGCCCCAGGCGCCGAGGTCCACCGCGCGGCGGTAGGCGAAGGCGGCGTCGGCGACGCGGAAGGCGATGGCGCAGATCGACGGCCCGTGCTGGGCGGCGAAATTGCGCGGGAAGCCCGACGGCTCGGCATTGACAATGAAGTTCACGTCGCCCTGGCGGTAGAGCGTCACGTCCTTGGACCGGTGGCGGGCGATTGCCGTGAAGCCCAGCTGCTCGAACAGGCGACCCAGCGCCACGGTATCCGGCGCGGTGAATTCGATGAACTCGAATCCATCGGTCTTCATCGGGTTTTCCCACATGTCGGCCATGATCGCCTCTCCCTTGGATCGTTATGCGATCAGTATGCCGGACTGTTCGTGAAAATAGCTTTCAAAGTGGGGCAGGCACACCTATGATTTTGGCAGGATTTTTCGATGAGCGCCCATTGACCGGAGAAATCATTCGTTGCCTGCCTTGCTATCGGAAATCGACATCAAAATCCTGATCGCCCTGCAGGAGGATTCGCGCCTGACCGTGCAGGAGTTGGCGGATCGGGTCGGCACCTCCCCCTCCTCCTGCTGGCGCCGATTGCGCTCGCTGGAGGAGACGGGGGTGATCCGCCGCTACACGGCGCTGGTTGATCCGAAAGCGGCGGCGGTGGGCGAGTGCGTGTTCGCCCATGTGACGCTCGACCACCATTCGGCCGAGACTGCCGCCGTCTTCATCGACGCGGTGCGCAAGCGGCCGGAGGTGCTGGAATGCTATGCGGTATCTGGCGATGCGGATTATCTGCTGCGGGTCGCGGTGCGGGCCATCGGCGACTACAACCGCTTCCTGGAGGAGTTCGTCTTCCAGCTTCCCTTCCAGGTCCGCATCCGCTCCAACTTCGCCCTGAAGGAAATCAAGTTCGAGACGGCGCTGCCATTGGGTGGGGCGCTGGGGGGCGGGGCGCCGTAGAGGGCATGCCCCTGCCGATCTCCCCCTACCCCGCCACCCGGCGCTTGGCCGGCACGGCGGCGGCGGCGGTCGCGGTATGCGGGCCGGCGATGCGGTCGAGCAGCAGATCCAAACCCGTCCGGCTGGTCTCGTAAGCCACCCGCGCGCGGGTCAGCGTCTGCACGGACGCGACGGCGAGCGCCTCGCGGTCGTCGGCCCAGGCTGCCAGGATCGGCAGCGCCGCCTTCACGAAATCGGCATCCTGCGGGACCAGACCGTCGGCCGGGATGTCGGAACCGATGCAGCCGCGCTCATAGGCCAGGACCGGCACGCCGGCCGCCATCGCCTCGAACAGGACCAGCGGCTGCGCCTCGTTGCGGTAGCGGGTGGGGAAGACGAAGACGTCGATGTCGCGGTAGAAGGCTTCCTTGGCCTCGCCATGGACCGGGCCGTGATACTCGACCGCCCCGTCGAAGGCCATCAGCCCGGCGGCGATCATCGCATTGTCCTTCGGCTTCAGACCGGGCCCGGCCAGCACCAGCTTGGCGTCGACCCCGTCCAGCTGCAGGGCGCGCAGCAGGGCGAACAGCGTGTCCAGCCCCTTCTCGCTGCACAGGTTCGACAGGTGGCCGATGCGCAGGGGACCGTCGCGCCGCGGACGCAGGATCGCGCCGGGAGCGGAGAAGATGGCGTTCGACATGGTCATGCAGCTGCGCGCCGCCGGGTAGATCGACTGGAACCGCATCTGCATCGCCGGGCACAGCAGCACATGGGTGCAGTCGGGCCCGGCGACCCGTGTCAGCAGCCGCATCCGCCAGGTCGGTTTGCTGATGGTGGCGAAGGAATGGTGGTGCAGCACCCGCTCATAGCCGAACAGGCGCGCGGTGCCGGCGAGTGCGGCGGTGTAGAGCGCTCCCCAGCCGGAATCCACCGGCATGTAGAAGCGCCGGTCGGCCTTCCCCACCCCGGCGGCCAGCCGGCCCATGGTCCCGAACACCCTAGTCATCTTGCGCAGGTGGTAGGCGGCGCCGCCGCCGTTCCATCCCGGCGACAGATCTGCCACCTCGACACGGCCGCGCCCCCGCATGCGATCCTGGAGACGTTCCAGCACCAGGGCGGTCACCCGGCTCATCCCGTCCACCGGTGGCGGCAGCCGTCCCGAGACGATCACATGGGTGCGCGCGTTCCGTTCCATCGTCAACTCCCGGTCAGGGCCGCGCCGGCGGACCGGCCATGCTGGCCACCCTCCGGGTCGGCGGAATAGTCGGACGCATAGTCCGTGTCCGCGCTGCGCTCCGCCTTCGGGCCGCCCAGCGCCACCACGGCCTTCTCCACCGACTGGGCGAAGAAGCTGGCATCGGCCAAAGCCTGGAAAGGCCGCCCGTTCAGGCTCAGACGGCGCCATTCCGTTTCATCCCCCGCGACCGACAGCATGTAGCGCGCCAGCCCCTCCGGGTTGTCCGGCTCCACGATGTGGCCGTTCAGGCCGCTGCGGATCAGCACGTCGCGGGCACCGCACTGATCGGACAGGATGGTCGGAACCCCCATGGCCAAGGCCTCGTTCACCACCAGACCGAACTGCTCCTCCAGCGACGGCAGCAGCAGGCACAGCGTGGACCCCAGGGTTTCGGCGATTCCCTTCTCCTGCAGGAAACCGCGGAAGATGATCGACCCGTCCAGCCCGCGCCGGGTCACCTCGGCCCGCAGATCCGCCTCCAGGGGACCGGACCCGCAGAGATGGAGCGGCCGGGCGGCCGGACCCGCCAGCCGCCGGTAAATGTCGTAGGCTTCGACCGCCCGGAACAAGTTCTTCTTCGGGACGAAACGCGCGATGATGGTGAAGTGGCGGTCGGCGAAGGGTACTCCGCCAGGGGCCGGCTCCATCCCGGACAGGCTCCGGATGCGGTCCAGCGACAGGGTGTCGTATCCGATATAAAGGCGGTCCTTGGGCAACCCCAGCAGCCGGAAGTAATCCACCGTTCGGTGGCTGCCGCCGATCCCCGCCTGATAGGGGGAATAGAAGATGCTCTTGACCATCTCCCGCCACAAGATGCGCGGCTTGTCGTCGTATTTGGACGCGTTCATGTTGATGACCTTGCGCCCCATCAGCCGCATGGTCAGGGCGAGCGCGAAGACGTCCGGGTCCTCATAATGGCAGAGGAAGACGAAGCGCGCGTCGACGCGACGGCATTCGCGCAGCAGGGCGCGGTAGACCGCGGCCTTCGACAGGTCGGCCTTCGATTGGCCGGGGAACAGGGTGATCTTGCGGAAATTCTGTCCCGTTCCGGTGGAATCCCAGGCATAGGTGTGCGATTTCGACCCGACCTCCAGCCCGACCACGTCATAGACATGGCCCAGGCGACGGCCGACGGCTTCCAGCCGGTCCATATGGTAGGGGCCGAACATCTCCCAACTGAAGACCAGCGCGGGCTTCTTCATTCTGCCTCTCCCAACAGAAGGCGGGCGTATCGGTCGAGCGCCACGGCGCGGGTGGCGTTCGCTTCCACCCAGGCGCGGCCACGGCGTCCCATCGCGGTTGCACGGGAGGGATCGGACAGCAGGGCGGCCACCGCCTCCGCCATCGCGCGCGGCTCCTCCGGCGGGGTGCACAGGAAGGCGCCGACCTGCGCCTCCAGCGTGGCGAGCGCCGAGCCCGGCAGGCAGGTGCTGACGAAGGGCCGGCCGGCGGCGAGGATGGTCACCGCCTTGCCGGGCATGGCGAAGGCCGCCCCCTCGGGCCGCTGGGGCACAAGATGGACGTCGCCCTCCGCCATCGCTTCGTTCAACTGGTCCTTGGGAGCCAGCGGCTGGAAGATCACATTGCCGAGCCCCATGGCGCGGGCGCGCGACTTCAGCTCCTCCTCAAGACCGCCCTGGCCGCGCAGCTTGACCCGCGCCTGCGGCATCAGTTCCGCCAGATGGCCGGCCATGTCCAGAACCTGCTCCAGCCCCTGCTTGCGGGCGAAGGCGCCGCTGTAGAGCGCGGTCGGCGGCTGGTCGGGGCGCGGCAGCGGGTAGACGGCGTCGGCATCGACATGGGGCGGGATCACATGGATCGGCTTGGTGACGCCAAGCTCCTCCAGAACGCCGCGCATCGGCTCCGACAGGACGACGATGGCGTCGGCGCGGTTCAGGGCCGTGCGCTCCATGGCGCGGATCGCCTTGACCGCCGCCTTGCCGCCCATCCCCAGCGCGCCGGCGAGGCCGGACTGGATGTCGTGGACGATGGCGACGTGGCGGCCGCCCGGCGTGGTGAGGCGGTCGGCGACGGCCACCGACAGGATCGACGGGCAGAGCGACAGCACCGCGTCGTGCCGCCCGACCCGGCCGCGGGCGAGTGCGGTGGCGAAGCCGGCATGCAGCACGCCCTCGTGGATCAGGCGGGCCTTCATGCCGCCGCCGGCCGGCGGGATGGTGGGCAGGCGCTCGATCAGCACGCCATCCACCGTCTTGCTGTCCTGCGACCCGTCGGCGTAGCCGTCATAGACCTTGTTGCCGGGATAATTGGGCCGTGCGGTCAGCACGGTCGTTTCGGCCCCGGCCGCCGCGAAGGCGGTGGCGAGGTCGGTCATCATCGGCGCGCTGCCGGCCGGCTCCGGCCAATAGCTCTGCGCCACCAGCAGCAACTCTTCCGGCACGGGCACGTCCGACAGGGAAAGCGAGCTGGACGGCCGGTCGGTGACCGGCTCCCGCAGATGGATGGAATCGTCCGGCATCGGGCTTTACTCCGCTGCCTGCTTGGGCGCCTGGCGACGGTCCGGAGCCGCGTTCTCCAGGAACCACTCGTAGGTGCGGCGCAGCCCCTCCTCCAGCGACACCTTCGGGCGCCAGCCGGTGGCGAACAGGCGCGACACGTCCATCAGCTTGCGCGGATGGCCGTCGGGCTTGCTCAAATCGTGGGTCAGCGTGCCGGTATAGCCGACGGTGTTCCGGATCAGCGCCGCGAGGTCGGCGATGGCGATGTCGTCGCCGGGGCCGACATTGATGATCTCCTCGCTGTCGTAATGGTCCATCAGGTGCAGGCAGGCGTCCGCCATGTCGTCGACATAGAGGAACTCGCGCCGCGGCGTGCCGGTGCCCCACAGCGTGACCGTCGGATCGCCCGCCAGCTTGGCGTCGTGGAAGCGGCGGATCATGCCCGGCAGCGCATGCGAGGTCTCGGGATCGAAATGGTCGCCGGGGCCGTAGAGGTTGGACGGCATGGCGCAGATGGCGTTGAAGCCGTACTGGCGCCGGTAGGCCTGGCACATGGTGATGCCGGCGATCTTGGCGACTGCGTAGGGCTTGTTGCTCGGCTCCATCGGGCCGGACAGCAGCGCCTCCTCCTTGATCGGCTGTTCCGCATGCTTCGGGTAGAGGCAGGAGGAACCGAGGAACAGCAGCTTCTTCACGCCGGCGCGCCATGCGGCGTCGATGACGTTGTTCTGGATCAGCAGATTGTCGCGGATGAAGTCGCCGCCGAAGCGGTCGTTGGCGAGGATGCCGCCCACCTTCGCCGCGGCCAGGATCACATGCTCGATCCCCTCGCGGTCGAAGAAGGCGCGCACCGCCGCCTGGTCGGTCAGGTCGAGCTGCGACCGGTCGCGGATCACGAGGTCGGTGTGCCCGGCCTCGGTCAGCCGCCGCAGAATGGCGGACCCGACGAGTCCCCGGTGGCCGGCGACGAAGATACGGCTGTTGCGGTCCATGCGGGCCGTCTCCTGATGAAGAAGTGTTTCGGGGTGGAAGCTGTTTTGCCCCCTCCCCATCCCTCCCCCACCTGCGGTGGGAGAGGGGGTAGAACGCTTGTCGGCGTGACCTAACCGCCGAAGCGGCGGCAGTTCCCTCTCCCTCGAAGAGGGGGAGGGTTAGGGAGGGGGGCGGAGAACGCCCCCTACTCCGCCGCCTGCCCCATGCGGCCCAAATCCGCCCGAGCCCGCTCGGCGTACCACTCCACCACGCCCGGCAGGCCGGCGGAGAGCGGGATGCGCGGGGTGAAGCCCAGTGCGGTCAGCTTGGCGATGTCGGGGCTGCGGCGGTCGGTCCCGCCGGGGGCGGCCGGGCCGGGCATCACCTGGGCCTCGCGGCCGAGGCAGGCGACCGTCTGCCGGGCGAGGTCGGCGATGGTGACCTCCTCCGGGTTGCCGACATGGTAGATGCCGAGATGTTCGCCCTTGTCGACCACCGTCACGATGCCGTCGATGGCGTCGTCGATGTGGACGAAGGCACGGGTCTGGCGGCCGTCGCCCTGGATCTGGAAGGGCACAGGCCCGCTGGGATGGGAGGCGATGGCCTCCACCGCGCGGCGGGAGAATTCCGGCACCACATGCTCCCAGCCCATGTCGGGGCCGTAGACGTTGTGCGGGCGGAAGATCGCCACGCGGTCGAAGCCGCTGCGGCCCCAGTTGATCGCCAGCAGCTCCGAGATCAGCTTGGAGCCGCCGTAGCTGTAGCGGGCGTTCAGCACGTCCGGCACCACCAGCGGCACGTCCTCCGGCGTCGGCACCACCGGCGGGGTCTGGTAGGCCTCCGACGAGGAGGCGACGACGAGGTCGCCGACGCCGTTGGCACGGCAGGCGTCCAGCACGTTCAGCATGCCGCGCACGCCGACGTCCAGCACCACCTCCGGCTTCTCGTAGAAATGCTTGGTGCCGTTGACGGCGGCCAGATGCAGCACGCCGTCGACGCCGCGCACCGCCTCGCGCACGGCGGCCGGATCGCGGATGTCGCCCTGGACGAACTCAACGTCGTCCAGCACGCCGGCCAGCCGCCCGGTATGTCCGCGCGAGTTGTCGTCCAGCACGCGGACGCGGTGGCCGTCGCGGACCAGCCGCTGGACCAGTGCGGCGCCGATGAAGCCGCTGCCGCCGGTGACGAGATAGTGTTTCATGTCGGTTCGATTCCTCTTTCCCAAACCCCTTGGCAGGCTCGGTTTCCGTCAGGCCACATGCGCGTAGCGGGCGGCGCCGTGGCTGCCGAGAGCCACGTAGGCGGTGCCGTCCGGCAGGTCGACGTCGCGGCTGTTGAAGTTGTTCCAGAAGTCGTAGATCACGCCCGGCCGGTCCATCCGCTGGGCCAGATCCGGCAGCGGCATGGAGGTGAAGACCGGGTGGTTGTTCAGGATGACCGCCAGATTGGCGCCGGACACCGCCTCGGTCATGTTGGCCGCCGGCTCCAGCCCGAAGGAGCGGATGTCGTCGGGCCGCACCACCGCGTCGAAGCCGCGCAGGCGGGCGGTGGGGAAGCGCTGGCGCAGCTCCTCCAGCACCGGCTTGGCCATGGTGCCGCGCAGGTCGTCGGTCGCCGGCCGGCCCTTGAAGGCGAGCCCCATCAGGCTGATGGTCGGCACCTCCGGGAAGCCCTGCATCGAATGCGCGAGCTTGCCGAGGAAGTCGGCGACCTCGACCGGCTGGCTTTCGTTGACCAGACGGCCGGCGGCGGTGATCGCCATGTCGACGCCGACCTCGCGCGCCGCCTCGATCAGGATGTGGGGGTCCTTCTCCAGGCAGGGGCCGCCGACCGGGCCGGGCAGCGGCAGGTTGGTGCGCGGATAGCCCAGCTTGCCGGCGCGCGCCACCTCGACCGCCGAGATCTCCATGGCGTTGCACAGCTTCGCGATCTCGTTGGAGAAGGCGAAGGTGACGTCGCGGTAGGTGTTGTCGACCAGCTTGATCAGCTCCGCCGTCTCCAGGGTGGAGACCTTGACGGTGGTCGGGGTCAGGAAGCCGAAGATCTGCGCCGCGCGGGTGGCGACGTCCAGGCTCTCCGCCCCGATGATCTGCGGCAGCTGGTTCAGCTCCAGCAGCGCCTGCCCTTCCAGCGTGCGTTCGGGGCAGAAGGCGATGTCGAACTGCTTGCCGGTGGCGCGCAGGATCGGCGCCACGATGTTGCGGGTGGTGCCCAGCTTCACGGTGGAGCGCAGGATGACCAGATCGCCGTCATGCAGGCAGCTGGCGACCTGACGGGTGGCCGCTTCGATCATGTCGGTGCGGACCCGGCCGTCCTTGCTGAGCGGCGTACCGACCGTGATGATGAAGACGCTGGCCTTGCTGCAATCCTGCTGGTTGCGGCTGAAGGTGAAGCGACCGCGCGCGATGACGTGGCGCAGCTTCTCCGTCAGGCCCGGCTCGTGGAAGTGCGGGTTGCCCTGGCCGAGCTTGTCGAGCACGTCCTGCCGCACCTCGACCCCGTGCACCTGGAAGCCGGCGTCCGCCATCGCCACCGCCAGCGTCAGGCCGACATAGCCGAGCCCGAGGACGCAGACGTTACGATCGGAAAAAGTCTTGGGAAGCATCGTCGCTCCTGCCGTTTGCTGAGGCCCCGCCACCGGCGGCGGAGGCCTTAGAGTTTGGAGACGCCCCGACTGCCCTGCCCTGTCGCCAAGGATGCAGACGGAGAAACCTCGAAATTCGAAATTGTTTTCTTGTTGTGACTTCGCCGTGACGATGAAGTACCTCGTTACCGGCGTTGTGCAACGCGAAGTGTTTCAGAAATCGCCGTCCGTTGAAAAGACCATGATTGCAGATCACGGAGGTATTAATGGTACTAACCCTGGTCGCGCACGAATGAATGCTTGGAGGCACCAACAGAGACGTTCGAAAGTGGTGCAATAGGCACATTCCGCTCTTGCAGGCACAAACCGGCGGGCGGCATTGCAAAATTGTCGGGTGAGATCACTGGGATGGACAACCGCACTGCCATGCTTCACCTCCTTCACGCCGTGGCGCTGGTCAGCCGGCGCAGCCTTTTCGGGCGCACCAGACCGGTCAGAACGGCCATCAGCGCATAGACCGCGACCATCGCCGCGCTGCCGGCGACGAAATGCACCAGTGCCGGCATGCGGCCGAAGAACGGGGCGCCGACATGGGCCAGGGCGAAGGCCGCTCCGATTGCCACGCCGGCGCACAGCATCGCCCGAGCGGTGATCCCGACATACAGCTCGCCCACCGCCCGCCGGTGGATCCAGGCGATGGCCACGGTGGCGGCCAGCTCCGCGGTGAAGGTCGCCATCGCGGCGCCCTCGATGCCGTAGCGGGGAATCCACCAGATGTTCAGCAGGGCGTTCAGCGCCCCCCCCGACAGCATGGCGATCATGTAGCCGGTCTGCCGGTGCCAGACGAGCAGCGGGTTGCCCAGGATCATGTTGGCGTAGACCACCGCCGAGGCCAGCATCAGCAGCCGCAGAGCAAGCGTCGCCGGGGCATAGGCGTCGCCGAACAGCGTGCCCAGGATGACCGGCGCCAGGGCGAAGCCCCCGGCGATGACCAGCCCCCCGACCGCCAGCATGACGCCGGCATAGGCGCGCATCCGGTCGCGCATCGGCCCGATCTCTCCATAGGAGGCAGCCAATTGCGGCAGGAAGGCGTTCATCACGATGTTGCCGACCAGATTGGCCAGGGTCTGGATCTTCACCGCCGCGCTGTACCAGCCGACCTCGGTGTGCGGGGCCAGGAAGCCCAGCATCACCACGTCCAGATGGGTGAAGATCGCCCAGGCGAAGACACCGACCGCCATCGGCGTCGCCGCGGTCAGGATCTCGCGCCACACCTTCAGGTCGATCCTCGGGCGCAGCCTGCCGAAATCGCGGCGGAAACGGCCGATCATGACCAGCGCGTTGACGGTGATGGAGCCGCCGGTGATGGCGGCCGCGGTGATGGCGTCCTCAGGTCCACGCACCAGGAGGAAGACGAGCAGCATGGAGCCGATCGAGGTCCCGATCTCCCGCGTGGCGATCACCCCCATCTTCTCGGTCGCCTGGTAAACAAAGTCCAGCACCAGGGCGTTCCCGAGCAGCTGGACCGCCTGTACCAGAAGAACCGCCTTCACCTCCATCGGCTTATCCAGCGACAGGATGAAGACTGCATAGACGGCACCGACCAACAGGGCCAGGACGGTGCGCAGGGTCAGCACATGCTCCGACAACTCGGCCGCCTGATCGCGGTCGCGGGCGATCTCGCGGATCGCGTAGGTGGACAGGCCCATGTTCACGAACAGGGCCGCATAGGCCATCAGCGAAGTGCCGAACCCCAGCACGCCGAAGCTGTCCGGGCCCAGCACCCGCGCGGTCCAGGCGGCGGTGACCAGCCCGCTGGCCATCGTCGCAGCTTTCGCGGCGGCAAGGGCTCGGATGTTCCGGAAGATGCGGTGGCCAGCTGACATTCACAGGCTCTTCGGTGGTGGACAGTATCTTCGACACGCAGGGCAAAACGGCCTCTCCCGCCCTTTGGGGCGGGAGAGGGAAAGCCATCCTCAGTTCGCGTAGTAGCGGCGGTAGCCATGGTATCTGCCGCTGTCCGGGAACTCGTATTGTGCGTGGCGCCGGGTATCGACCTGGCTGAACAGGACGCCCACCACCTCGCCGCCGGCTTCGACCACCTCCTTCAGGCCGGCCATGGCGGTGCCGCGCTTGGTCAGTCCCCAGCGGACGATGAAGACGGTCTGGTCGGCGAGCGCCGCCAGCAGCTTGCCTTCCGACACCGCCAGGACCGGCGGCGAATCCAGGACCACGCGGTCGTAGTTGACCGACAGGCGCGACAGCAGCTGATGCATGCCGGACGAACCCAGGGCATCCTGCGGCAGCGAGGGGCCGTGACCGGCGGTGAGGACGTGCAGGCCGGTGCGCGGATCGACCTGGATGACGTCCTCCAGCGCCGCGGTGCCGGCCAGCACCTCCGACAGGCCGCGGTTGTTGGCCATGCCCAGCATCTCGTGCAGGCTCTTCCGCCGCAGGTCGCAGTCGACCAGGATCGTCCGCTGGCCGGCGTTGGCGCAGGTGCGGGCGAAGGCCGCGGCGACCGAGCTCTTGCCCTCGCCCGGAACCGACGAGCTGAACAGGATCACCCGGTGCCGCCCGTCGGGATTGGCGAGCAGAAGCGAGGTGCGCAGGTTCTGCATCGACTCCGCGAAGGCGGAGGCCGGCTTGTCGACCACGTAGCTGGCGGGCGATCCGCCGAAGCGCGGGATGCGCGGCACGATGCCCATGCTGCGCACGCCGGTCGCCAGTTCGAACTGGTGCGGGCTGCGGAAGCCGCCGTCGGCCCGTTCGCGCAGCATGGCCAGAAGCACGCCCAGCGTGCCCGACGCCACCAGCGCCAGCAGCACGATCAGCTTGCGGTTGGGCTGCGACGGGTCGAGCGGGATCGACGCCTCCGACACCACGCGGGCGTCGGGCTGGCGCATGTCGGTCTGCGCGGCGATCTGCTGCGACCGGGTCAGCAGTGCTTCATACATCGACTGCGCGGTGGTGGCGTCGCGTTCCAGGGTGCGCAGGCCGACGGTCGCCTGCTGCTGTTCGTTCTGCTTGGCCTCGGCCTGATCCAGGCTGGCCTTCAGCCCCTGCTCGCGGCCCTTCGCCAGCTCCACCTCGTTGCTGAGGTTGGAGACGATCTTGCCGACATCGGCCTTGATCTGGCCTTGCAGGTCGCGCAGCTGGCTCTGCAGGGCCTGCAGCATCGGGTGCTTGGCACCGTAGCGGTTGGTGGCGTCGGCGATCTGCCGCTGCAGATCGACCTCGCGCTCGCGCAGGGCCTGGATCAGCGGGGAGCCCAGCACGTCGCCGACCGCCGAGGCGCCGCGCGGCGAGTTCGCCATCGCGGTGACGTCGCGCAGCTTGGTCTCCGCCTCCTGCCGCTTGGTGCGGGCCAGGATGTAGTCGGCGTTCAGCTGGCTCAGCTGCTGGCCGACCACGGTGCTTTCATTGACCGACGAGGTGGTCAGGCCATGCTGGGTCCGGTACTTCTCCACCGCGTCGCCGGTGGTCTGCGCTTCTCGGCGCAGGTCTGCCAGCCGTTCCTCCAGCCATTGGGTGGCGCGCTTGGACGCCTTGAACTTCTCGTCGAGCTGGTCGACCAGATAGAGGTCGGCCATGGTGTTGGCGATCAGGGAGGACTTGCGCGGGTCCTCGCTGTCGAAGCTGACGGCGATGACGTAGGAGCGGCCCTGCGGTCGAACCGACGTGTTGTCGAGCACCGCGTTGACCACCGAGGTCAGATTGTTGCGCTCGATCTCCTCGGGCGTCAGAGGCACGCCGGCGGTTTGCTTCCAGCTGTCGGGGATCCAGTTGCGCGGGTTCAACGCCGCCACCCAGCCGGGGGGCGGCGGCCGCAGCGAGGCGTTGAATTCCGGATCGTTCATCAGCTTCAGCTTCGCCACCACCTTCTCGGCGAAGGCCGGAGACTTCAGGATGGCGACCTCGCTCTGCAGGGCGCTGATGTCGGGCGTCATGTCGGACACCACGCCCTCGAAATTGAGGACGGTGTTCTTGCGATGCTCGACCATGATCAGGGTCTCGGCCGTGTAGAGCGGCGTCATCCGGAACGCGGCGAGGACCGCCAGCCCGGTGCCAACCACGATCACCGTGCCGATCAGCAGCTTGTGCCGCCGCAACAGCCCGGTGGTCCGGCGCACCGCGCTGGCGGCGCTGGCCGACAGGTCGTAGGAGATACCGGGGGAGACGGAACCTGGACCCCGCCGAGACTCAGGGGTATTGCGTCGGGGTTGTTCCTGAAGTTCCTGGGTGGCCAAGGGGGTCCTCCTCGCGTAACGACCAAAAGCGCGGCCATAGGACCGTCCGTTAGCCCGATCCGCCGTTTCGGACAGTGGCTGCTGTCCGGCGGGCAGGCTCGGCGGTTCGTCCGATTGGCTGAAACGCAGTGTTAGTCCAGCCGTTGCATCGGCCATCCAGTGCATGCGGCGAGCAATGGGCGCGCAGTGGGTAGCCTTCCTGACCATGTTGCAGCGCGGTATGGACCGCGGGGGCAGGAGGGAGGATAATGGGGGTTACTCGGAAGGACAGGTTCCATGACGAACGAACGAGCAGGCGAGCGGGCCGGCTGGGTTGCGCTGATCCCCGCGCTCTTTCCCACATTGGCCAGGCTCGAACCGGATTCGGCAACCTCTCTGGGCAACGCCGGCCGGCGGGTGAACGTTCCCCGCGGAACCGTCCTGTTCCGTTCCGGCGACCGTTGTCACACCTTCATGATGGTGCTGGACGGCGCCGTGCGGGTGCAGATGGCCTCGGAAACCGGGCGCGAGATCGTGCTGTACCGCGTCTGTCGCGGGGAGACCTGCATCATCACCACCGCCTGCCTGCTGACCGACAACCCCTACAGCGCCGAAGCAGTGGCGGAGACCGACATCGACGCGGTGGCGCTCGCGGCCGGCCCCTTCCACGATCTGGTGGCCCGTTCCGCCGCCTTCCGCGACTTCGTCTTCGCGTCCTTCGGAAACCGGCTGACCGGCATGATGATGCTGATCGAGGAGGTCGCCTTCGGCCGCGTCGACCTGCGTCTCGCCCGCTTCCTCGTTGACCGCCGCGACGGCGCCGGCGGGCTGGACATCACGCATCAGGCCCTTGCCGTTGAGCTCGGCACCGCGCGGGAGGTGGTGAGCCGCCAATTGAAGGAATTTGAGCGCCGCGGGTTCGTGGCCTTGTCGCGCGGGCGGATCCAGGTGCTCGATGCGGCGGAGCTGGCGGCTCTGGCCGGAGGACATCTATGACTTAGGGTTTACACTTAAATGCTATGCATACCAACTTTTGTGCTGCAAAGAGTATGAGCAATGGGGTAGGCTTGATCATTCCTTAGACGGAGGATTGCGTTATGCCGTGCCATCACGATACCCCCACCGTCTGCGCGATCCGACAGATTCGCGACCATAGCCGTACTTGCCGCAGCCTGCCTGCCCGCGAGTTGCTGTTGCGGATCGAACGGCGGATGATCCAACTTCTCGAAGACGGGCAGGCTTTGGCTAGGCCCGGTTCGTGGCCCGACCAGCATTGCGTTTCCAAGTGTGATTCCATCACAGACGGAAGGATGGCCCAGGTGTAGAGCGGTGGACATCACCGCACAGACACGACAGGTGCTATCATGAATTGCCGCAATGTGGGCCCGGTGGATCGCGCGCTGCGCGCCATCGTCGGGTTGATCCTGCTTTCGCTGACCGTCGTCGGGCCGCAAACCCTGTGGGGGCTGGTCGGGCTGGTGCCGCTGCTGACGGCGATCGTCGGCTTCTGCCCGGCCTACACGCTGCTGGGCGTCAAGACCTGCCGCACGGAAGACCGCACCGCCTGACGGAGCGCATCAGCCCGCCATGCGAACGGCCCGCTCCCTTCCGGGGCAGGCCGTTCGCGATTTTCTGGAAAGCGCAGGTCCGGGCGGTCAGGCGCGCGGGGCGTGCTTGTTCAGGATGCGCTGCAGGGTGCGGCGGTGCATCTTCAGGCGGCGCGCGGTCTCCGAGACGTTGCGGTCGCACTGTTCGAAGACGCGCTGGATATGCTCCCACCGCACGCGGTCGGCCGACATCGGGTTTTCCGGCGGCTGGGGCAGCGGGCGGCCGTCGGCCAGCAGCGCCGACTCGACGGCATCGGCGTCGGCGGGCTTGGGCAGATAGTCCACCGCGCCGGCCTTCACCGCCGCGACGGCGGTGGCGATGTTGCCATAGCCGGTCAGCATGACGACACGGGCGTCGGGGCGGGCGTCGCGCAGGGCGGACACCACGTCCAGCCCGTTGCCGTCGGCCAGCCGCAGGTCGACCACCGCGAAGGCGGGTGCGGATTCCTGCGCCACTTCGATGCCGAGCTGGACGCAATCGACCGCGACGACGTTGAAGCCGCGCTTTTCCATGGCGCGGGCCAGCCGCGTGCGGAAGGGGGCGTCGTCGTCGACGATCAGGAGGCTGCGGGTGACGTCGCCAGTGAAGGTCAGCTTGACGGCATCGCCCGACAGCAGGTCATCGGTTGTTTTGAGGGTGTCCACCGTAAAACCTCACTTCTTGGCGTTGATGGTCTTCCAGCGCACGGAAATCCGCGCACCGCTGCCGCCCTGATTGGAGTGCCCGCCGGCGGTCTGATCGGCGGGCGGAGTGCCGGCCGGCGGATTGTTCGCGTAGCGCACCGTCGCGCCGGTCTTCTCCAGCAGCGTCTGCGCGATGAAGATGCCCAGGCCCATATGGCCGCCGCCCGTCTGCCCCTTGGGGCCGGAGCGCTCGCCGCGCACGGACAGGTACGGCTCGCCGATGCGGCCCAGCAGGTGGGGCGGGAAGCCCGGACCGTCGTCCATCACCGTGATGGTGACGCCGCGGCCATCCCAGGCGGCGGCGACCGTCACCTTGTGGCGGGCGAACTGGTGGGCGTTTTGGATGAAGTTGCCGATGCCGTGGATGATCTCCGGGCTGCGGCGCAGGAAGGGTTCCTCCGCCCCGCCGACCGGGTGCGGTTCCACGACGAAGTCGATGTGGCCGAGACGGTGCGGGGCGGCGGCGGCTTCGATCAACGTGGTCAGCGGCAGCCGTTCGAACGGGTCGCCGCCATCGGCCTCCGGCTTGCGCGCCAGATCGGCCAGGATCTCGCGGCAGCGCATCACCTGGCTCTGCAGAAGCTCGACGTCCTCGCCATAGGGACTGTCGGGCGGCAGGTCGCGCGCCAGCTCCTTCGCCACCACGGCGATGGTGCCGAGCGGCGAACCCAGCTCGTGCGCGGCGGCGGCGGCGAGCGCGCCCAGCGCGCCCAGCCGCTGTTCGCGGGCGAGCGCCACCTGCGAGGCGGCGAGCGCATCGGCGAAGCGCCGCGCCTCGGCGGCGACGCGGAAGACATAGCCGGCGATGAAGACCGACGACACCGACAGCGACAGCCACACGCCGAAGGAATAGAGCGGCGCCATGAAGCGCACCGGCTCCTCCCACGGCAGCGGAAAGTGCCAGAGGGCGAGCGCAGTCAGGCAGATCAGGTTCAGCCCGGTCAGCAGCACCGTGCTGTAGCGCGACAGGATGGCGGCACCCACCGTCATCGGCGCCAGCAGCAGGATGGCGAAGGGGTTGCTCAACCCGCCGGTCAGATAGAGCAGCAGCGTCAGCTGCAGCATGTCGTAGCTGAGATACAGCGCCGCGTCGCGGTCGGCCAGCCGCAGCCGGCCGCCCTGCTGGGCCATCGCCACCGCGTTCAGCAGGGCCGACGCGCTGATGGCGGCCAGGACCGGCCCCAGCGGCAGCGGAAAGCCCAGGCCCAGACTGACGAAGCCGACCGCCGCCAGTTGTCCGATCACCGCGACCCAGCGGATCAGGATCAGCGTGCGCAACGTGATGCGGCCGTCGGGCTGCGCCCATTGCGGCGGTGTGGCGGCCTGAACCGGGGTGGGCAATACGCTGGCGAGCGTCACCATGATCCACATCCCCGGGCCGCATGCCCCTGGCGGTTGCGGCTCCCGCCGCCATATTCTGTGCCCATGACCGAGCGAACCATTCCACAGCATCCGCCCGCCATCCGGGTGGTCGGGCTGACCAAGCGCTTCCCCACGCCCGGCGGCGGGGAGGTGACGGCCGTCGACGCCATCGACTTCACCGTTCCGCGCGGCAGCGTGACCGGCCTTCTGGGCGGCAACGGTGCGGGCAAGACGACGACCATCTCGATGCTGCTGGGGCTTCTGCTGCCGACGGCCGGGACGGTGGAGATCCTGGGCGTCGACATGGCGCGCCATCGGCATGCCGTGCTTCCGCGCATGAACTTCTCCTCTCCCTACGTCGAACTGCCCCATCGGCTGACGGTGCGGGAGAACCTTACCGTCTATGCCCACCTCTACGGTTTGACATGCGTCAAAAAGCGCGTCCGAGAATTGTCCGAGCATCTTGACCTCACGCGTTTTCTCGATCGCCCGTCCGGTGGGCTGTCGGCGGGGCAGAAAACCCGCGTGGCGCTGGCGAAAGCTCTGCTGAACGACCCGGAGCTTCTGCTGCTGGACGAGCCGACGGCCTCGCTCGACCCCGACACCGCCGATTGGATCCGCACCTATCTTGAGCGGTACCGCGCCCGCACCGGCGCCACCATCCTGCTCGCCTCCCACAACATGCTGGAGGTGGAACGCTTATGCGACAGCGTGCTGATGATGCGGCAGGGGCGGATCGTCGACCGCGGCGCGCCGTCCGCCCTGGTCGCCCGCTATGGCCGCCAGACGCTGGAGGAGGTGTTCCTGGACATCGCCCGCGCATCCGACGGTACGCTCCTGGCCGGGGAGACCGCCGATGCCGCCGAATGACGCGACCGCTGCCCACCCGATCCCGCGGGCCGACTTCTCGCTACGCCGGGTCGGCGCCATGGTGCTGCGCTATTGGTATCTGCTGCGCGGGTCGTGGCCGCGCATCCTGGAGCTGGCCTACTGGCCGACCATGCAGATGATCCTGTGGGGCTACATCAACCAGTTCATGGCCTCGACCAGCGGCGGCGGCAGCGGCTGGGTGGCGCAGGGAGCCGGCGTGCTGGTCAGCGCCGTGCTGCTGTGGGACGTGCTGTTCCGCGGCCAGCTCGGCGTGTCCATCTCCTTTTTGGAAGAGATGTGGTCGCGCAACCTGGGCCATCTGTTCGTCAGCCCTTTGCGCCCCGGCGAATGGGTGACGGCGCTGATGACCATGAGCCTGCTGCGCACCCTGATCGGCGTTCTGCCGGCGGCGGCGCTGGCGATCCCCTTCTTCGGCTATTCGGTCTTCGCGCTCGGCCTGCCGCTGGCCGCCTTCTTCGCCAACCTGATCGTGCTGGGCTGGTCGCTGGGACTGCTGATCGTGGCGCTGATCCTACGCTACGGCATGGGGGCGGAGGGGCTGGCCTGGATCGTTGTCTTCATGCTGGCCCCGGTCAGCGCGGTTTACTATCCGGTTTCGGTCCTGCCGTCATGGCTGCAGCCGGTGTCGCTCGCCCTGCCCTCCGCCCATGTGTTCGAGGGCATGCGGGCGCTTGTGTTCGAGGGCGTCCTGCGCTGGGACCATCTGGCCTGGGCGGTCGGGCTGAACGCGCTCTACATGGCGGCCGGCGTGGGGGTGTTCCTGTACGCCTTCCGGCAGGCGCGGGTGCGCGGAGCGTTGCTGCAAACCGGCGAATGATCGGTAGAGTATGTGCGGATACCGTCAGCTTCACCGGAGACCGCCGCCATGACTGGCTCTGCCCCCCGCCCCGACCTGTTCGACCGCCTCGTCGTCGAGGCCCGGCCGGACTGGTCGGCCTATGTCGACCACGCCTTCGTGCGCGGGATGGGCGACGGCACGCTGCCGCAGGCGTGTTTCCGGCATTATCTGGTGCAGGATTACCTGTTCCTGATCCATTTCGCCCGCGCCTATGCACTGGCCATCTACAAGGGCCGCGACCTGCGCGAGATGCGGGCATCGCTGAACGGGCTGAAGGCGATCCTCGACGTGGAGATGGACCTGCATGTCAGCCTGTGCGCCGGCTGGGGTCTGTCGGCCGCCGAACTGGAACAGGCGGCGGAGGCCAAGGCGACGATGGCCTACACCCGCTATGTGCTGGAAACCGGCCTGCGCGGCGACCTGCTGGACCTGCATGTGGCGCTCAGCCCCTGCGTCATCGGCTATGCCGAGATTGGCCGGCGGCTGGCCGCGCTGCCGGGTGCCATGGACGACGCAAACCCCTACCGCGCCTGGATCGCCGAGTATGCCGGCGAGGCCTATCAGGAGGTGGCGCGGGCGGCGCGGGAGAACCTCGACCGGTTGGCGGCCGACGGGATGACGGAGGCGCGCTTTCCGCGGCTGCTGACGGTGTTCCGGCAGGCCTGCCGGCTGGAGGCGGACTTCTGGGAAATGGGAATGACGCTGGCGGGGTGAGGGGGTGGTAACGGAGAAGCGTCGGCTTCGAATGTCCCCCACCCTGACCCTCCCCCGCTGGGCGGGGGAGGGGATTAAGTGCTTGCTCGGATGAGCAGCGGCAGTCCCTCCCCCGCCCAGCTCTCGCACAAAGCAGAGCTTTGTGCTGACGCGGCGGGCGGACCGTAGGTCCGCTGAGAGCGGGGGAGGTTAGGTGGGGGTCCAACGCCGCAAGAATCGAGGTCCCTTCACCCCAGCGTATGCTCCAGCAAAATCTTCGCCCCCAGCCCGATCAGCACCACGCCGCCGGCCATCTCCGCCCAGCGGCCCAGATGCGCGCCGGCCGCGCGTCCGATCAGCACCCCGCCGAAAGCCACCGCGAAGGTCACGGCGCCGATCAGCGCCGATGTCGTCACCATGTCCACATCGACCAGAGCCAAGCCAGCACCCACGGCCGCGGCGTCGATGCTGGTGGCGACGGCGGTGGTCAGCAGGGCCAGCCATTCGGAGCGCGCGCTGCGCACCGGGCCGCAATCCGCCTCGCCTTCATCCTCGCCGGCCATGATTGCGTTGCGCAGCATCGCGCCGCCGACGGCCAACAACAGGCCGAATGCGATCCAGTGATCGACCGATTCAACGAGGCTGGCAAAGGCGATGCCGACGCCCCAGCCGACCAGCGGCATCGCGAACTGGCAGGCGCCGAAAGCCGCACCCACGCGCACCGCCTCGGGCAGGCCGGCACGGCGCGAGCAGGCGCCGCGGCCAAGCGCGGCGGCAAAGGAATCCATGGACAGGCTGAAGGCGAGCGCGAGGGACGTGGCGATCATGGCTATTCCCGGGCCAGACAACGCAGTGGAACCGGACGGACTCCGGCTGGCCGCGGAGATGTCCGATCCACTGGTCTCGCCGGGTCGGCCCGCTGGCCGCCGTGCGCGCCATGGCGGTAACGGCCGGAGGCCGGAACCATCCAAGTCTGTTGACGCGAACCCCGCACGGTCCGAATGCCGGCGGGTGGCTACTCCCCAATGACGGCGGAAGTCCTACAGGGACTAGGGGCTTGGGTCAAGCGCCCGATTGCCGCAGGTGCGAATTGCGGCCGCGCAGGTAGGTGGCGGCCACCGAACGGTCGTCGCCCAGCGTCATCTGGATGAACAGCTCCTCCTCCAGGTCGCCGTCGACCGCCTTCATGCGATGTCGCATAGCCGGGGTGGCGGCGGGGTCGAGAACGACGAGGTCGGCCCAACGGCCGGGCTCCAGACTGCCGATCTCGTCGGCCATGCCCAACGCCTCGGCATTGCCGCGGGTCATCCAGTGCAGTGCTGCGAGCGCCGGCAGGTTCCGGCGCCGCAGCTGCAGCACCTTGTAGGCTTCCGCCGCCGTGCGCAGCATGGAGTAGCTGGTGCCGCCGCCGACATCGGTGGCGATGGCGGTGCGCACCGGCCGCTCCGGCGTCGACAGGGCGTCGAGATCGAACAGGCCGCTGCCGATGAACAGGTTGCTGGTCGGGCAGAAGACGGCGACCGATCCGCTTTCCGACAGCCGGGCCATCTCCGCTTCCGACAGATGGATGCAGTGACCGAATAGCGAGGTCGGACCCAGCAGCCCGAAGCGGTCGTAGACGTCGGTGTAGTCGCGGGCGCCGGGGAACAGGCGGCGCACCTCGGCGATCTCGTCGGTGTTCTCGGACAGGTGGGTCTGCATGTGGACGTCGGGATGCTCGCGCAGCAGCGCGCCTGCCGCCTCCAGCTGCGCCTCGGTCGAGGTGATGGCGAAGCGCGGGGTGACGGCATAGCGCTGCCGACCCTTGCCGTGCCAGCGGCCGATCAGGTCCTTGCCGTCTCGGTAGCTGCTCTCCGCCGTGTCGGTCAGGGCGGGCGGGGCATGGCGGTCCATCATCACCTTGCCGGCGATCAGCCCGGCGCCGCGCGCCTCGGCCTCCGCGAAGAGGGCGTCGACCGACTGCGGGTGGACGGAGCCATAGACCACCGCCGTGGTCGTGCCATTGCGCAGAAGCTCGTCCATGAAGAACGCGGCGTTGGCGGCGGCATGGGCCGGGTCGGCGAAGCGCTGCTCCTCGATGAAGGTGTATTTCTCCAGCCAGTCGAGCAACTGCGCGCCGTAGGAGGCGATGACCTGGGTCTGCGGGAAATGGATATGGGTGTCGATGAAGCCCGGCAGCACCAGCTTGCCGCTGTGGTCGTCGACCGCCACCCCCTCCGGCACCCGACTGCGCAGATCGGCCCAATCCCCGACCTCGAGAATCCGCCCGTCGGCCGCGACGAGCAGCATCCCGTCCTCATGATAGCGCACGGCATCGAAATCCCCCGGCCCGGCGGGCGCGCGGTGGAAGCTGAGCAGGCGCCCACGGATGGCGGCAGAAACAGGGACGGCGATGGTCTGGTCGGGCATGGGGTTCCGGTTCGATGGAGTACTGCGAAGGAGGGTTACTTAATGTCCCCCGACCACGCCGCCAACACCGCGCGTTCCTGTGGCGTGATTCCGGTGATGTTGGCGGGGGGCATGGCGCTGCTGAAGCCGGCCTGCAGGCGGATCTGCTCGGCATGGCGGCGGATGCCGTCGCCCTCCAGAACGACGCCACGCGGCGGGGTGGCGATGCCATCCCAAACCGGTTGGGCGGCGTGACACATGCTGCAGCGGGTGGCGACGATCTCCTCCACCTGGGCATAGCCGACCTTCACCGGCGCGGCCGCGGCCGTGTCGCCGCCGACGGGTCCCATGGTGCTGAGCCAGACGCAGGCCACCATGCCGGCGGCGGCGACACCCCAGGTCCACCAGGGAGTCGGCTTGCCGGCATGGCGGCTGTTGAAGAAATGGCGGATCGCCGTGCCGACCACCAGAACCAGCGCCACCATCACCCAGTTGTAGCGGGTGGAGCTGACCAGCGGGTAATGGTTGGACAGCATCAGGAAGACGACCGGCAGGGTCAGGTAGTTGTTGTGCAGCGACCGCTGCTTGGCCTGCTTGCCCAGCGACGGGTCCGGCGTCTCGCCGCGCAGCATGGCGGCCACGGTCTTGCGCTGGTTCGGGATGATCAGCATGAAGACGTTGCAGGCCATCATGGTCGCCATCAGCGCGCCGACCTGCAGCATGGCGCCGCGCCCGCTGAAGATCTTCGTCAGGCCCCAGGCGGTCGCCACCAGCAGAACGAAGCCGGCGATGGCGAGCGCCCCGTCGTTGCGGCCCAGCGGCGACTTGCACATCAGGTCATAGGCGACCCAGCCCGCCACCAGCACCGCGACGCTGATCGCCACCGCCTGCCAGTGGCCCAGCACCACAACGTCCTGGTCGATCAGGAACAGGTCGGCGCCGCGATAGTACAGCACGCACATCAGGAAGAAGCCGCTGAGCCACGTCGCGTAGGATTCCCACTTGAACCAGATCAGCTCCTCCGGCAGCTGCGGCGGGGCGACCATGTATTTGGTCATGTGGTAGAAGCCGCCGCCATGGATCTGCCACGCGTCGCCCGCCGTCCCGGCCGGCGCCCCGGCTCGGCGGCGCAGCGAGGCGTCGAGATGGATGAAGTAGAAGGACGATCCGATCCAGGCGATGGCGGTGATGACGTGCAGCCACCGCGCCAGGGCGTTGATCCACTCCCACAGGATAGGCTCCATCACGCGCACGCTCCTTCCGCCCAAAGTCCGGGCCGCTCAAAGTCCGGGACCGGACTCTCCGGCGTGGAGTCTACGGCGAGTGTGCGGCTGCGGAAAACCGCGCTCCTGTCCCAACAGCTTCAAAAAATGGCGAAAGATGAAGGACCAGCGCTCGGAACGTCACCCCGCCAGTTCCGCCGGTACCGGAAGGTCCTGTCCCTCTTCGCGGTGGAGCATCCAGACCAGCCAGCGTTCGGTATGGATCAGGAGGCGCCGGGTCTCGATGCTGTTGCAGCTGCGGCTGTGTTCACGCAGCAGACGAATGGCGCGGTGGATGGCGGATTGTGGATTGGCGGCGCGTTCCGGCACGGCGGATGTCCTGATGGGCAGTGGAGTCCGCCGACACATAGCGGACCGGTCCGCAACCAAAGCGTGATCTTTCTTGGCCGCGAGCCGGTTCCAGCGGCACCGGCCGGTTTCGGAATTGCGCGGGGCCGAAACAATGGCGCGAGTGGAAGTGGCAGAAATTTCAAAAGCATGGTGGCAGTCGAGCTTCCGCCCGCGGCAAGTGTGACTGTCACCGTCCTGCGCGCTCTTGTCCCTATCTGCGGCATTTATCCAATGTTATATCTTTCAGCCTAGGTCCAGTGTTTGGCCGCAGTCGTCATCACAGCCGTCCGTTCGCGCGCCTGCACTTTGCAAGGATCGAATTTCCATGACCAAGGGCCTGTCCACCGGCATCGTCGCGCTCTGCTCGGCAGCCCTCTTCAGCCTGACGGCGATCATGCCGGTCCGGGCGGAGGAGCCGGCGTTGCGCATCGGCATCGCGCCGCACACCAGCGCCCGCGTCATCATCGAGCAGTACCAGCCGGTGCGCCGGGCGGTGGAGGAGGCGCTCGGCCGGCCGGTGGAGATCGTGACGGCGCCCGACTTCACCGCCTTCGCCCGCCGCGCGGTCGACCAGGAATACGATATCGCCGTCACCACCGGCCATCAGGCGCAGCTTCTGCGCAAGGACGCCGGCTATCTGCCGCTGCTGACCTACAAGTCCGACTTCCGCGCCGTTGTGGTGACGGCGGCCAAGGGACCCTACCAAACCGCCGGTTCGCTGGCCGGCACCACCGTGCTGGGGCTCAGCCCGTCCTCGCTGGTGACGCTGTGGGGTCAGCGCTGGCTGGCCGACCGGACGCTGCCCGACATCCAGCTCCGCTATGTCAGCGCCGCCGACAGCGTGGCCCAACTGGTCCTGGCCGGCGACGCATCGGCCGGCTTCATGTCGCTCGCCAACCGCGCCAAGCTGGCGCCGGAGGTGCAGGCCCAGCTCGCCACCATCGCCGAAAGCCCGCCGATGACCGGCCGCGCCTACATGCTGAACGGCAGGCAGGCGGCGCTGCTGGAGCCGCTGCGCAAGGCCCTGTTCGCCTTCGGCGCGACGAATGAGGGAAAGGCCTATTTCGACAGCAACCAGCTGGGCGGCTACCGTCCGGTCACCGATGCGGAGCTGGAGGCGATGGAGCCGCTGGCGGACGAGGTTCGGAGCATGCTGAAGGCCGGCAAATGATCCTGACCCGTCTGGCGCCCTGGAAGACCCTGCGCGGGCGCATGCTCGCCGCCGCGATGGCGGTCGAGGCGATCATGCTGACCCTGCTGGTCGCCAACAGCGTGCGCCTGCTCTACGGCAGCCTCGCCGAACAGGCCCGGCTGCACGCCGATCAGGTGGCCCCGGTGCTGAACGCCGCGTTGGTCGCTCCGCTGGCCCAGCGCGATTATGCGACCTTGCAGGCGGTCCTCGATGAAAGCCGATCCACCGGCGGTGTGCTCTATCTCGCCGTCAGCGACAGCAAGGGAAAGCTGGTGGGGATCAGCGGCTGGCCGCAGGACCGCAGGCTGCCCGACCCCGATCCGGCCCTGTCGCTGGACGGTAAGGACGGCATCGCCCGCTATGACGTGGCGGTGCCGGTATCGCTGGCCGGGCAAAGGCTGGGGGCGGTGCAGTTCGGTCTGGACCTGCAGCACATCGTCCAGGCGCGTCGCGACCTGCTGACCCAGGGCATCGCCATCGCCCTGTCGGAGATCCTGCTGTCGGCCGGGCTGCTGGCCCTGCTGGGCCTGTGGCTGACGCGGCATCTGGCGGCGCTGGCACGCGCCAGCGAACGGGTGGCCGCCGGCGACTACAGCCCGCCGGAGCTGGCGGAGGGCGACGACGACATCGGCCGGCTGGGTGCCGCCTTCAACACCATGTCCCACGCCATCAAGGAACGGGTCGACCAGCTGACCGTGGCGTTGGACGAGCAGGAAGCGCTCGCCCGCGACGTGGAGCAGGAGCGCGCCCGCCTGTCCGCGCTGCTGTCGGCGATGGATTTCGGTGTCCTGTTCGTCGGCGGCGACGGCCGCATCGCCTATGCCAACCCGGCCTTCTCCGCCCTGTTCGCTGTCGCCCGCACGCCGGTCGGCCACCGGCTGGACGAAACGCTGGCCACTGCCGGCAACGCCCCGCTGGACACCGACCATGCCCTGCTGTCGGCGGTGGATGCCGATGAGCGGCGCGAGATGACGCTGAGCGACGGGCGCATCGTCAGCTGGCACAATGTGCCGGTGCGCAACGTCGCCGGGGCCGCCATCGGCAAGCTGTGGCTGTGCATCGACGTGACCGAGCCGCGCCGCGCCGCCGAACAGCTGCTCCAGGCCAAGGAGAAGGCCGAGGCCGCCAGCCGGTCGAAGACCGAATTCCTGGCGACCGTCAGCCACGAGCTGCGCACCCCGATGAACGGCGTGCTCGGCAACCTGACCCTGCTGGCCGACGGGCATCTGCCGGCGGAGGAGAAGCGGTTGGCCGGTGTCGCCCGCCGGTCCGCCGAGACCCTGCTGCGGCTGCTGGACGACATCCTCGACCTGTCGAAGCTGGAAGCCCGCCGCATCGACCTGGAAGAGGCCGACTGCGCCCTGCCCCAATTGATCGAGGGCGTGCTGGAGGTGCTGCGCCCCAACGCCGCCGACAGGGGGCTGGAGCTGTCGGCCCGGCTGATGCCCTCGGTGCCGGAGGTGATCGTCACCGATCCGGCCCGCCTGCGCCAAATCCTGTTCAATCTGGTCGGCAACGCCGTGAAGTTCACCGAGGAGGGCCACATCGCCGTCCGCGTGCGCCGGCTGGACGGCGATCCCGACGAGCAGATCGCCTGCCGCCATCCCGACTCCTTCCTGCTGGAGTTCGAGGTGGAAGACACCGGAATCGGCATCGCCCCGGAAGCGGTGCCCACGCTGTTCGACCGCTTCACCCAGGCCGACAGTTCCATCACCCGGCGCTATGGCGGGACCGGGCTGGGTCTGGCGATCTGCCGCGACCTCTGCTTGCTGATGGGCGGCAGCATCAAGGTCGATACCGCGCCCGGTCGGGGCAGCGTCTTCCGCTTCACCGTCGTCGCCCGTCCCGGCGACCCATCGGCCCTGCGCCGGGTCGATCCCTCCCAGTCCACGGGCGTCGGCGAGGCCGCGCGCGTCGCGGCATTGCCGCCTTTGCGCGTGCTGGCGGTCGACGACATCGAGGTCAACCGCGACATCGTCCGCGGCATCCTGGAGCGTGCCGGCCACAGCGTGGCGCTGGCCGCCGGCGGCGGGGAGGCGGTGCGGATGGTGCGCGAACAGCCTTTCGACCTCGTGCTGATGGACATCCAGATGCCGGGCATGGACGGGCTGACCGCCACCCGCCGGGTGCGCGAGCTTGCCGATCCCAGGGGACAGGTTCCCATCCTGGCGCTGACCGCCCACGCCTCCGGCAGTTCGCGGCCGGAATGCCTGTCGGCGGGAATGAACGGTTTCGTCACCAAGCCCTTGCGCCCGGCCGCCCTCTTCGCCGAGATGGCGTCGGTGCTGGGCAAGACGGCGGCGCCCGCCCCGCCTTCCCCTCCTCTGCCCGCCGATCAACCCGCTGCCCCGGAGGCCGCCATGACCGCCACGCACCATGCCCAGAACGAGGGCCCGGACGACGGCCCGGATACGGGGCTGCTGGACGATGAACAGGTTTCCCTCCTGCTGGAGGTGCTGACCGCGGAGGACTGGAGCGCCTCGCTGGACGGTTTCGCCGACAACGGCCGCAAGACCGTCGACAGCATGATCGCCCAGGCCCGTGCCGGAGAGCCGCACAACCGCACGGCCCACACGCTGAAGGGCACCTCGCTGAACCTCGGCGCGGCGGCGCTCGGCCGTCTGGCCAAGGAACTGGAGCAGGCTCCGTCCGCCGCGGTCCTGGCCCAGGAGGACCGGCTCCACGATCTGCTCGACCGCTCCCTGGCCGCACTGCGCGCCCGCCTGCCCCAGAACGGCCCCCAGAACGCTTGAATGAGCGTCTGAACGGGTAGGCAGGCTGCCGGACCTGCACCAACAGGCAAACCCGCCCTCCACGTTCGGACAGGTATGCACGGCACAAAAGCCCTCCTGCGGCGTTGTCCATCCAGGACCACGACCAGAGAGGCGACATGAGCGAGCTTGCAGACGATCTCGACCGGCCGACCGGCCTGCGGACCGACAGGGTGCGCACGACGGTACGGGACCCCCTTACCGCGGCCGGCTTCAAGCCCATGGATCTGGGCGACGGCTGCCATGCCTGGTATCGGCGTTCCGACGACGGCACCCATGCGCTGATCTCGCACAACAACGCGCTCGACGGCGACCCGGCGGTCAGGGACTGGATTGTCGGCCAGTATGGCGAGCGCGGCGGCTTCGTCGAGGTCGGCGGCCTGCCGCTGTCCCGCGCGCTGGAAGGGGCGGACGTCCTGCCGTCACCGGTTCGCCCGGACGGGTCTGTGGTGGAGGCCCTCTATCCGTCCCTCCAACAGGCGCTTGATGATCTGGGGTGATAGTCCGGATGCAGCTTGCGGATGGCCCAATGGGCGATGACCAAGGTCAGGATGGACAAGCGGACGGCCGAACGGAAAAGCTCACGCCTGTTGCCGCATGGGACTTCCGTCCCCATGTGCGGCCTGACCATCGCCCAGACCAGCAGCGAGCCGCATGTCCATGGAAGCCGATCAGTCCAAGCCCTTGCGCATCCTGCTCGTCGAAGACGAGCCGCTGGTGGCCATGGCCATCGAGGACTCGCTGGAAGTCCAGAATGTCGGCGTCATCGGCCCGGCCGGCACGGTGGCCGAGGCGCTGGACCTGATCGCCAAGGGAGGGATCGACGCGGCCCTGCTCGATGTCTCGCTGCGCGGGGAGCGCGTCGACAGCGTCGCCGACGCGCTGAGTGCGCAGGGCATCCCCTTCGTCTTCACCACCGGCCATGGCGCCGCCGGCCTGCCGAAGGGCCATCAGGACCGTCCCGTCCTGACCAAGCCCTTCCGCGAGGTCGAGATGACCGACGCCATCGACCGCTACTTCCGCGGCGCCGCCTGACGGTTCGTCAGCCCGGACGGCCGTCGGCGCGCGGTGCCAGCAGGACCGGGGCGTAGGCGACCAGATACAGGGTGAAGGCGGCAACCCAGCCGTAGCCCGACCATTGCAGCGCCGACCAGACCCAGTCCACCGGCAGCAGCGGCGACAGGGTGCGCACGGCCGCCGCGGCCGTCAGCAGCACATAGGCGGCGACCGTCACCCGCGTCACCACCAGGGGACGCCCGGTATGCCCCAGCGAGGCGCGGCTCATCACCGCCAGGATCAGCGTGGCGAAGGCGCCGACCGTCAGCGCATGCGTTCCCGCCGCGGCTGGCAGGTCGGCAAGTGCATGGAGCCCGCGCAGCAGCAGTGCCACCGGCACCCACAGATATCCGACATGCAGGATCCACAGGATCGGCGAGCGCCAGGCCTTCCAGCCCTGCCAGCCGGCCAGCCGCGCGGTATGGGCCGCCGCGGCGGCGAGCGCGATCAGCCCGGTGACCGCCGACTCCGGCGCCGCGATCGTCGCCGGGATCAGCGCCAGCGTCAGGACGAGGGTCGCCCGCTCCACCAGCGGCCAGGACCGCACGCCGAGGCCAGCCCGGCCCAACCCATTGCGGGTGAAGGCCGGCAGGATACGCCCGCCGATCACCGTCACCATCATCAGAACGATGCCGAGGCCGAGCGCGAAGCCGGCATCGGTCCCGCCGTCCAGCAGGTCCAGCCAGTCCAGATGGATCAGCAGGTTGGCGGTGGTCAGCAACCCGATTAGGATCAGGAAGGCGCTGTTGCGCCACTTGCCGGCGGCCACCAGCGGCCGGGCGAGCGCCACGCCCAATGCCGGTAGGAAGGCGATGTCGATCACCGCCGCCACCGGTTCCGGCACCCCGACCCAGGGGAAGACGGCGACGCGGCCGGCCATCCACAGTGCCGCGAGCGCCATCAGCGGCGCACCCGCCACCGCCTTGGTGCCGGTCCAGCTCGGCACGGCGGTCAGCAGGAAGCCGGCGACGGCGGCCACCACCATGCCGAACAGCATCTCATGCGCATGCCAGGCGCTGGCGCCGACGGCATACTGCGGCCACTCCCCGGTCGCCAGGACGCCCAGCCATGCGGCCAACAGGCCGACTGCGGCCACGCCGCTGAACAGGAAGAAGAAGCGGAACCCATATTGGAACAGGATCGGGATCGCGGGGCCGTCGTCGCGGCCGGCAAGACTGGGTGAGGACATGAACGGGGACTCCCCAAAACGGGTGCTGCGGTGCAGGATTGACCGACAGCGTGAGCCCGGAACCCCGTCCCTGCCTTGACGAAAATCAAACGCATTCGCAAGCTCGTCCTCCACTCCTTTTTCATCCCCATCCTTTCCCCGCAGGTCCATGCCCCATCCCGACAGCCTGTCCCTGCGTGAGGCCCGCCGCATCGCCATCGCGGCGCAGGGCTTTCCCAACGGCGCTTCCGATGCGGTATCCGATGCCGCTGCGGTGGAAGCCCGCCATGCCCGGCGCCTGATCGGCCGTCTGGGTCTGGTGCAGATCGATTCCGTCAATGTGCTGGTCCGCTCCCATTATCTGCCGCTCTTCTCGCGGCTGGGACCGTATGAGGCGGCGCTGCTCGACCGGCTGGCCTATGGCGGCAAGCGGCGGGCGCTGTTCGAATATTGGGGCCACGAGGCCTCGCTGATCCCGGTGGAGCAGCAGCCGCTGTTCCGCTGGCGCATGGCGCGGGCCGAACGCGGCGAGGGCATCTACGGCGAGTTGGCCCGTTTCGCCGCCGAACGCCGCCCCTACATCGACTCCGTCCTGGCGGAGGTCGCGGCGCGCGGACCGATGGGCGCGTCGGAACTCAGCGAGGCCGGGCGCGGAGCCGGCGGCTGGTGGGGCTGGAGCGACGGCAAGCGGGCGCTGGAGTACCTGTTCTGGGCTGGCCTCGTCACCACCGCCGGGCGGCGCGGCTTCGAGCGGCTCTACGACCTGCCGGAACGGGTGCTGCCCGCCGCCATCCTCGACACCCCCACGCCGGAAGAGGCCGAGGCCCAGCGCGCCCTGCTGCGCATCGCCGCTCGCGCCCATGGCGTGGCGACGGAACGCGACCTGCGCGACTACCACCGGCTGGACGTCGCCAACGCCCGCCTGCGCATCGCCGAACTGGTGGAGGCCGGCGAACTTCTGCCGGTAACGGTGGAGGGCTGGGAGCGCACCGCCTACGTCACTCCCGACCTGCGGGTTCCGCGCAAGGCACCGGCCCGCGCGCTGCTCTCCCCCTTCGATTCGCTGATCTGGGAGCGGCAACGCACCGAACGCCTGTTCGGCGCCCGCATCCGGTTGGAGATCTACACTCCCGCCCACAAGCGGGAACATGGCTATTACGTGCTGCCCTTCCTGATGGAGGAGCGCATCGCCGCCCGCGTCGACCTGAAATCCGACCGCAAGGCCTCCGCCCTACTGGTCCAAGCCGCCCACACCGAACCCCACGCCGGTCCCGAGGCCGTGGCTCCGGTTCTGGCGGCGGAACTGCGGCGGCTGGCCGGATGGCTGGGGCTGGAGCGGGTGACCGTCTGCGGCGGCGGCGATCTGGCGCCGGCCCTGGCGGGGGAGTTGCAGCACATGACTCCCTCTCCCGCCTCGGGAGAGGGCGATTGCCGCATCACTCCAGATGGTCCAACGGCAGCCGGGTCTCGAACTTGACCTCCTTCAGGGTGACGCTCGATTTGACGTGCGACACCGCGGGGATGGAGAAGATGCGTTCGCTGAGGAAGCGGCCGTAATCCTCGGTGGTCGGCACGACGATGCGCAGCAGATAGTCGGCGTCGCCGGTGACGGCGAAGCATTCCAGCACCTGCGGCATGCCGGCGATGGCGGTCTCGAACTGATCGACCGCGTTCTCCTTGTGGCGTTCCAGCGTGACATGGGCGAAGACGCATTCGCCGAGCCCCAGCTTGCGCGGATCGAGCTGCACCGTGTAGCGGCGGATGACGCCGATATCCTCCATCGACCGCACGCGGCGCCAGCAGGGGGAGGCCGACAGGCCGACGGTGTCGCCCAACTCCTGCATGGTCAGGCGGGCATTCTCCTGCAGGGCCGCCAGGATCCCCTTCTCATGCCGGTCGAGCTTGATCGTCGCCATTCCGTCTCTCTTCAATCCGCGCCGGAAATCATCACCTAAGGGAACATATGCCGGGTCCGCGGCGACTGCGAGTCCCCCCGGCGCAACCAATCGGCCCGTCGGGTGTTCTCCGGTTGGGCAGACGCGGGAGATTGAGTGTGTTCGACTGGATCGTCAGGTTGGTGGAGCAGACCGGCTATCTCGGCGTGGCTTTGCTGATGTTCGCGGAGAACCTGTTTCCGCCCATCCCATCGGAGCTGATCCTGCCGCTGGCCGGCTTCACCGCCGCCCGCGGGGACATGAGCCTGCCCCTAGTGATCGTCGCCGGCACGGCCGGCGCCCTGGTGGGCGCGCTGTTCTGGTACGCGATCGGCCGCTGGGTCGGCTGCCGGCGGCTGAAGCACTGGGCCGAACGCCATGGCCGCTGGCTGACCATCAGCCCCGACGAGGTGGATCAGGCTGCTTCCCATTTCCGGGAGCATGGCGGGCGGGCGGTGCTGATCGGCCGGATGATCCCGGCGGTGCGCACGCTGATCTCCATCCCCGCCGGCGTGTCGGAAATGGCGTTGGCGCCCTTCCTGCTCTACACCACTCTGGGCACCGCGATCTGGACGACCTTCCTCGCCGCCGCCGGCTATCTGCTGGAGGACCGCTATCAGCAGGTTTCCGGCTGGCTGAACCCGGTGTCCAACGTGGTCGCGGTGGGCATCGCCCTCTGGTACGTCTACCGGGTCGCCACCTTCGGCCGGCGGACGGCCAAGCAGCCGGCGGAATAGCCGGCGCCGTTTCCGCCCAGAGGAATTCCGCCCAGAGGAAAACTCCCCCGCTCCGGCTGGACGACGGCGCCGCCCGCGTGCTCTTCCTGGTGGGTCCGACCGCCAGCGGGAGCATCAGCCCATGAGTTCCACCCCGACCGTCATCCTCGTCCATGGCGCCTTCGCCGACGGCTCCTCCTGGGGCCGGGTGATCTCCCGCCTGCAGGCGGAGGGACTGGCAGCGGTCGCGGTGCAGAACCCGCTGGTCTCGCTCGACGACGATGTCGCCCATGTCCAGCGCGCCATCGACCGGACCAAGGGGCCGGTGCTGCTGGTCGGCCATTCCTGGGGCGGGGCCGTCATCACCCAGATCGGCGATCAGGAGCGGGTGAAGGGGCTGGTCTATGTCGCCGCCTTCGCCCCCGATGCCGGACAATCGCCGAACGACACGCTGAAGCCCTTCCCGCCCTCGGCCGGCCTGTCGGGCGTCTCGGTCGACAAGGGCCGTTTCCTGACCCTGACGCCGGAGGGCATGGCCCGCAACTTCGCCCAGGATCTGGCACCGGAGGAAGCCGCGCTGCTGGCCGCGACCCAGGGACCGGTGGCGGCCGCCTGCTTCGCCACCCGCGTCACGGCCGCCGCCTGGAAGGCCAAGCCCGCCTGGTACATCGTCGCCACGCAGGACCGCATGCTGCCGCCGGACTTCCTGCGCGCCACCGCCGCGCGCATCGGCGCCCACAGCGTGGAGGTCGAAAGCGGCCACGCCCCCCACCTGTCGCGCCCGGACGCGGTAGCGGCGGTGATTGTCGAGGCGGCGCGCGCGGCAGTCTAGGTTCTGTTCCGCAACGCCCCCGGCGTGGTGCCGCGGCGGCGGCGCAGGCTGCGGGTCAAGGCGGTCTGATCGGAGAATCCGACCGCCAACGCCACGTCCGCCAAGGGCAGATGGCCGTTGCGCAACAGCGCCTCCGCGCGGTCCAGCCGCAGGTCGGCCAGCCGGCGGGCCGGGGTGGTGCCGGTCTGCGCCCGGAAGCGTTCATGGAAGCGGCTGGGTGCCAGCCCGACCGCGGCGGCCAGTTCCGCCACCGTCAACGGTTCCTCGCACCGCTCCGCCATCAGGGCCAACGCCCGCTCCACCGGATCGTCCGACGTGGGCATCGCGGGACGGCGCGCTTCCAGAGCGCGCAGCAGCAGCCCGGCCGCATGATGCGCCAGCACCGGGTCGAGCGGCCGGTCGGCCGCCTCCGCCGCCAGATACCGCACCAGACCATCCAGCGCCGTGTCGATGGGGAAGAAGGCGTTGCAGGCATGCACTGCGGCCTCCGGCACCAGCCCGCCGGCCGGCACGTCCAGCACGACGAAGCGGTTGGTCCCGGCGCTGCGGAAGCTGTGCGGCATCCCATCCGCCACCAGAACGCCGCACCCGTCGCCCACCCGCCCGCGAGCCCCGGCGACCTCCATGTCGAGGGTCCCGGCGATGGGCAGGACGATCTGGTGATGCTCGTGCGCGTGCCGCCGCTCGAACCCGTCGTAGCTGCGGGTGCTGACGCTCGGCCGATGCGGGGACGCCACGCCGTCGGACTCCTGGGGATCGGATCGAAGCGGCCATGCTACGCCGTCGGCTTCCAGGCGTACAGGCACACGTACACTTCTCTCCACCGGAGAGCCGGTCAATTCCGGCCGGAGCACCGGTCAAGACAGCATGCTGTCCACCGGCTATGGTCGTCCGATCCGCGCCAACTGACCGATCCCGATCATGCCCGCTCCGTCAGCCGCCACCGCCAGCCCCGCCCTGCCCGACCGCCGGTCCGTCAACCGCGCCACCCTGGTCGGCTTCACCGCCATCCTGATGTGGGCGACGCTGGCCCCGCTGGCGACGCTGGCCTCGATGGTGCCGCCGTTCCAGCTGGTGGCGACCTCCTTCCTGCTGGCCTTCCTGGTCGGAAGCGGCTGGACGATGCTGCGCGGCGACAACCCCTTGCGCTATTTCCGCCAGCCGCCCGCCGCCTGGGCGCTGGGGGTGGGCGGGCTGTTCGGCTTCCACTTCCTCTATTTCATGGCGCTGCAGGCGGCGCCGCCGGTGGAAGCCAACCTGATCAACTACCTGTGGCCGCTGCTGATCGTGCTGTTCTCAGCATTGCTGCCGGGGGAGCGGCTGCGGGCGTGGCATGTCGGCGGCGCCGTCGCCGGGCTGGCGGGCACCGCGCTGCTGATCGCACGAGGCGGGAGCGGCGGCCTGGGGGGCGGGCTCTCCATCGATCCGGCGCATCTGCCGGGCTATGCCGCCGCCCTGGGCAGCGCCGTCACCTGGGCCGGCTATTCGGTGCTGCGCCGCCGGCTGGGTCAGATCGGCGAGGCGCCGACCGACGCCGTCAGCGCCTTCTGCCTCGCCACCGCGCTTCTGTCGCTGCTCTGCCATCTGGCGCTGGAGCGGACGGTGTGGCCGGAAACCCTTGCCGGCTGGGGAGCGATGATGATGCTGGGTCTGGGACCGGTGGGGGCGGCTTTCTTCGTCTGGGACCATGGCGTGCGCCACGGCGACATCCGGGCGCTGGGGGCGCTGTCCTATCTGGCGCCGCTGCTGTCCACCCTGCTGCTGGTCCTGTTCGGCCTCGCCGCCAATTCAGGCGTCATCTGGGTGTCCTGCGCCCTGATCGCCGGCGGCTCGCTGCTAGCGAGCAAGGACCTGCTGCGGCGGAAGTCTCCTTAAGCCTCCGCCCCCTGCGCCGCGGCGGCGACGTCGTGGCGGGCGCGCTCGCCGGTCGCCAGGCCGTTGAAGTACCAGTTCAGCGCCACCGCCGTCAGGGTGCCGAGCAGGATGCCGCTGTGCAGCAGCGGCGACAGGAAGGAAGGCATCTGCGAGAAGAACTTGTCCGACACCAGCGGGATCAGGCCGACGCCGACGCTGACCGCCACGACGATCAGGTTCTCGCGTCGGTTGGCGAAATCGACCTGGGACAGGATCCGCACGCCGGTCGCCGCCACCATGCCGAACATCACCAGCCCGGCGCCGCCCAGCACGAAGGCCGGCACCGACGCCACCACATGCGCCAGCTTCGGCAGCAGCCCCAGCAGCAGCAGGATCAGGCCGCCCGCCGCGCAGACCCAGCGGCTGCGCACGCCGGTCACCCCGACCAGCCCGACATTCTGCGAGAAGGAGGTGTAGGGAAAGGTGTTGAAGACGCCGCCGATCAGCGTGCCCAGCCCGTCGGTGCGCAGGCCGCGGACCAGATCCTCCTGCGTCACCGGACGGCCGACCATGTCGCCGACGGCCAGGAACATGCCGGTCGACTCGATCATCACCACGATCATCACCAGCGACATGGTCAGGATGGCGATGGGATCGAAGACCGGCAGGCCGAACTGGAAGGGCTGGACCGGCGCCATCCACGGCGCTTCGGCCAGACCGTTGAAGTCGACCATGCCCAGCGCCATCGCCAGCATCATCCCGGCCACCAGCCCCAGCAGCACCGCGACGTTGCGGACGAATCCGCGGCCGTGCTTCATCAGCGCCAGGATCGTCACCAGCACGAAGGCGGCGACGCCCAGGAAGGCCGGGTCGCCGAAGCGCGGATTGCCCACCCCGCCGCCGGCCCAGCCCACCCCGACCCGCATCAGCGAGATGCCGATGATGGCGATGACGCTGCCGGTCACCACCGGCGGGAACAGCGGCAAAAGCCGGCCGACCAGGGGTGCCGCCACCATGGCGAAGATGCCGGACCCGATCACCGCGCCATAGATCCCCAGCAGGCCCAGCGACGGGTTAGCCGCCATCGCCACCATCGGCCCGACCGCGGCGAAGGTGACGCCCATCATGATCGGCAGCCGGATGCCGAATCGCCAGACCCCCACCGCCTGGATCAGCGTGACCACGCCGCAGGCGAACAGGTCGGCGTTGATCAGCATGGCGATCTGGTCCTTGGGCAGCTTCAGCGCCCCGCCGATGATCAGCGGCACCGCGATGGCCCCGGCATACATCACCAGCACATGCTGCAGCCCCAGCGCCAGCAGCCGCCAGGGCGGCAGAAGCTCGTCGACGGGATGGGCCGCGGATTTCCCGGTGGCGCGTGTCATGGCGCATGCCTCGCTGTCCTGTGATGACGCGATGCGATGCATGGGCCATGCCGGATCGCCGCACGGCGTTCTGCGTGGCGGACGCAGCGCGGCATGCACAAGGCGTAGGCATATCCAGGCGGAGCCTGCCCGTGCAGGTGGCAAATCCCGCGCGGTTTTTTGCCGCGCCGGGTGGTGGTCGCAACGAGGGCTGCGGTATTCTTTAACGATCCGCGGGTACAGTCGCTGTCGCCTACCCCTTTCGCGCAACCCGAACAGAGCGTCGCGATGAGCAAGTCGATCGAGGGTGTATCCAACTGGATGCACATGTTCCGCTGGATCGTGAAGCTGATCCGCGACGAATACGGGGTGGACGAAGCTCTGCTGACCCGGAATGCGACGCTGGAGACCGACATCCAGCTGTCGATCGATCAGGTCGAACAGGTTCTGGAATACATCTCCGAGAGCTTCGGCATCCGTTTCCCCGAAGGGACGCTGGACGAGCTGGTGAAGCTGGAGGAGCTTTGCCTGTTGGCGAGCTGGATCAAGGGTTATTACAAGCGCCCCGAATTCATCTCCGACGAGTTCGAGGGCCGCTGCCGCAGCATCAACGAGATTGCCGCCTGAAATGACCGACCCGACCTCTCCCTATCCGCCCGGCCCCTATCCGCCCGGCTTCGTCTGGGGCGTCTCCACTTCCGCCTACCAGATCGAAGGCGCGGCGGCCGAGGACGGGCGCGGCACCAGCATCTGGGACGTCCGCTGCCGCACCCAGGGCGGGGTGGTGAACGGCGACACCGGCGACGTGGCCTGCGACCATTACCACCGCATGCCGGAGGATGTGGCGCTGATGAAGGGGCTGGGCGTCGACGCCTACCGCTTCTCGGTGTCCTGGCCGCGGGTGCTGCCGCGCGGTCGGGGCGCGGTGAACGAGGCCGGGCTGGACTTCTACGACCGCTTGATCGACCGGCTGCTGGAGGCGGGGATCGAGCCCTGGCTGTGCCTCTATCACTGGGATTTGCCGCAGGCCTTGCAGGACATGGGCGGTTGGTCCAGCCGCGACTGCGCCGGCTGGTACGCCGACTACGCCGCGCTCTGCGCGCTGCGCTACGGCGACCGGGTGAAACGCTGGATCACCTTCAACGAATTCTCGGTCTTCACCCTGTTCGGCTACGCGATTCCCTGGGCGGCGCCGGGGATCGTCGACCGGGCTCAGCATCTGCGCGCCATCCACCACGTCAACCTCGCCCATGGCGCCGGAGTCGATGTGCTGCGCGATCTGGTGCCCGGCGCCTCCATCGGCGCGATCCACAACCGGCAGGTCGTGATCCCCGAGACCGATACGCCGGAAAACCGTGCCGCCGCCTCGCTGCTGGACGAGCATTGGAACCTCGTCTTCTGCGACCCGCAGATCCTCGGCCATTATCCGCCGCAGACCGCCGCCGCCATCGAACCCTATGTGCAGGCCGGCGACATGGCGCGCATTGCCCGGCCGGTGGACTGGTTCGGACTGAACCATTACGGCCCGATCTTCGCCAAGGCCGATCCGTCCCGGACCTGGGGTTACGGCTGGGGCGACGCGCCGCCCGATTCGCCGACCCATGGCGTCGGCTGGGCGATCTTCCCGGACGCCTTCCGGGACGAACTGCTGACAATCCAGCGCCGCTACCGCCTGCCCATCGTGGTGACGGAGAACGGTTGCGGCGGCAGCGACACCGTCAGTCCTGACGGCGCCGTCCACGACCCCCACCGCATCAACTACCTGACCATCTACAATGCCGCGATGCGCGACGCGATGGCCCAGGGAGCCGACGTGCGCGGCTATTTCGTCTGGTCGCTGCTGGACAATTTCGAATGGGGCAGCGGCTATGGCCAACGCTTCGGCATCGTCCATGTCGACTTCCAGACCCTGGCCCGCACGCCGAAGGACTCGGCGCGCTGGTATGCCGAGCTGATCCGGTCGGCGAAGGCTTAACGCCGCCGCACCTCGGTGCACACCCCCTCTGCCCCGTCCGGCACCTCCACCCGTGCGGTGCCATCGCGCAGGAGCAGGCTGTTCCCCTCGGGAAGCGACAGGGGCTCTCCGCCATCGGGGGTGACGGTCACGGTTCCGGCAAGGGCGTGGACCAGAACCACATCGCCACCGGCGCGATAGGCGGCCGGCCCCGCAAGCAGGGTGAGGGCGCCGGTGGCCGACGCGCGGTCGAGCATCAGATTCACGTCGCGGATCGGGCCGGCGGTCGGCTCGCACCACACCGTCGCCTCGCCGGGAAAGGCGAAGGCGGGGTCCAGACGGTGCCGTTCGACCGGCGGGGCGCCATCGACGGACAGGCGCATACCATCGCCCTCCACCACGGCGATCAGCCGGTCATAGCCGGGAAAGGCCGAAAAAGGACCGGGCTCGACGACGTCGGCAATGCTGACCCGCCAGACGAACCGGCCGTTGGAGGTCGGCTCCACCGCCAGTTCGGTGGTGACGCCGCCGCCATTCTTCCAGGGAACGCGGCGGTGATCGGCAGGGGTCAGGAGGGCAACGGTGGGCAAGGTCGGGCTCCGGCACGGATGAACTCCGCACCGTCATAGCACAGCCGGTGCCGATGCCTCAGACGAAGAGCCTCAGACGAAGAGGTTGAAGCTGCCCATCAGCTTCTGCGTTCCGGTCTGGCCGGTGGGAATCGAGTTCAGGCTGCCGATGGCGCTGTTCAGCCCGTCCAGCGTCGCCTGCTGCCCCGTGGTCAGCGCAAAGCCGGTGTCGCCCTTGGCTGGCGCCTTGGCCACGGTGTCGTAGTCCTTGCTGTAGTTCCCCATCACCAGCTGCATGGCGTAGTTCTTGGGATCCTTGTCGGACTGGCCCTTGTCGCGGGTCACGCGCAGGGTGTAGTCGCCCTTGTCGACCGTCAGGTTGCCGGCCTGCAGCTTCTTGAAGGAGTCGTAATTGTCGCCGGACTTGGGGTCGCTGTCGGCCATCACCCGGCCCAGCCGGTTCATAAGCTGGACGCGCACGCCGTCGTCGCCGACCTGACCCATGGTCATCTCACCCTTGGTGGTGACCTTGAACTTGAAGAAATCGACCTTGTCGTTCGCCGTCAGCGTGCTGGCGACATTCAGGCGGGTGGTGTTCTTGGCGAGCACGCCGATGTCCGTGGCGCCGGCCGTGGAGGTCAGCGCCGACTTCCTGACCGTCTTGGAATATTCCTGTACGTCGCCGACGGCTTGGTTGCTCTGCGACTTCTTGATGGCCTCGACCGCGTTCTTGATCGACGCGTTGAGGCCGGACACCATAGAGCTGACGCTTGAGAGAGCATCATCCGCCATGATCCGTCATCCTTCTTCCGATCCGACCAACACGCCCAAACCCGGGCGCCGATTTAATACGCCCGAATTCGAACGCCGCCGAGAGGTACCCACAAGGGTGCGGCCGGCTGCGCCGCTACCCGGACACGTCTGCCCTAAGGGAGTATACGACAACAGCCGGCGGAACACAGGCAGGATTCGTGTTTTTTTTGGTCCAAAGCTCGGATATGGGGCCTGCACGCCACCGGCGAAGGCCCAATCCAGGCTCAGGATCGTGGCTTTCCCTCCATTTGCGGGTTCGGTGCGGAGCGTACAGCGGCGGCAGCGGTCAGCGCCGTCGACTGCGGGGCCGACTCGGAAGCTGCCGGCTCGTCGGCCGGGTGGCAATGGGGCGGCTGGGTGGGGCCGGTGACGACATCGAAATCGAACATGACAACCTCTCTTGCGGATGAGGAGGCCGCCCGGATCGCCCGTGTTCGGATTTTGAGGATGTGCAGCCCGTCAAGGGCCGGTGGTCACAAACGCGAAAGCCGCCGCGGGTCGGTCCGGGCGGCTTCGGGAATGAGCGACAGATGCGCGTTCCTAGGCCGCCGGACGAAACCAGCGGCCAAAATATCGGGAGCGTCCGGAGGACACGATGGAAAGCGCCTGTTGCATGACGACGACCATAACGCGCGGCCGCCGCCCTGCCAAGCGGCATTTTCCCCTTAGCTTGCCTTGCGTTCGCCCACCGTGTCGGCGACATAGGCGTCGCGCTGCCCCAGCGGCCGGGAGGGCTGGCCATCCCGGTCGGTGGTATCGCGGGCGGTCTGGTGCTCGATCTCCGCGTTCAGCTCGGCCCCCAGCAGCACGACGTAGGAGGTGAGGTTGAACCACAGCAGCAGCACCACGACGGCGCCGACCGACCCGTAGGTCTCGTTGTAGCTGCCGAAATTCGATACGTAGACGGAAAAGCCTAGCGATCCCAGCAGCCAGACCACGGTCGCCACCGCCGACCCCCAGGTGACCCAGCGCCATTGCGGCTCCCGCCGGTCGGGGGCGTAGCGGTAGAAGACGGCAAGCCCCAGCATGATCGCCACCGCCAGGATCGGCCAACGGGCGAGGCTGGCGATCCAGCCGATGGGGGTGTCCTTCAGCCCGACGATGTTGATAGCGGCCGGCACCGCGACGATCATCACCATGGCGACGATGACGAACAGCAGGCCGGCCACCGTCAGGCCCATCGACAGCATCGCCAGCTTGATGAAGCTCCGCGTTTCCTTCTCGCCATAGGCGATGTTGAGTGCCGTCACCAGCGAGTTGGTGCCGCGCGACGCGCTCCACAGGGTCAGCAGCAGGCCGAAGATCAGGCCGAAGCCCAGCCCCTGCGACGGGGCGGTCGCCACCTTGCGGGCCTGGTCGCTGACGATGGACAAGGCTTCCGGCGGCAGCAGCCCGCCCATCTGGCTCAACTGGTTCTCGATCATCGCCGGGTCGGCGACGAGGCCGTAGATGGAAACCAGTGCCGCGATGGCCGGGAAGATGGCGAGCAGCCCGTAATAGGCGACGCCCGCGGCCAGCATCGACACGTTGTCCTTGCTCTGCTCGTCCCAAACCCGCAGCAGGATGTCCTTCCATCCCTTCTTCGGAATGTCGGACGGGGTTTCCGCCGACCGCCCGCGCCCGTCGCGGGCGCCGCCGCGCGCATCGTTGGCGGCGCGCCCGGCCGCATGGCGCCCGTTCACACGGTTCCGGTGCTCATAGTAATGGCGGCGGCTCAACCCCAGCATGATCCGCCCTCCTCAGACCACGGCTTCGCGCAGCGCGCCGACGCGGTGGCGGGCGGTCTCCACGGCATGGAACTGGGCGCCGATGACCACCTGCAGGTGATCGTCCGGCGCATCGCGCAGGGCGTCGCGGAACAGGGCCAGCGTACCGTCCAGCCCGCTTTCCAGGCGTGCCAGCAGATCGCCCCGACCGGCCGTTCCGCCGACGCCCGCCACGACGCTGCGCGCGCTCGCCTCCGCCAGGCCATGCAGGGGCGACCAGACCCGGCCGCCGTCGCCCGCCGTCTCGATCCAGCCGCCGCCGTTGCGCAGCTCGGCGTCCAACTCCATGGCGCTGCGGTCGAGCTGATCGGCCAGGGTTTCCAGGCGGGAGGACAGGGCCGGATCGGCGATGGTCATGTCGGCGCGGCGGAAGGCATCCGAGCCGTCGCGGCAGGCGGCGATCAGGTCGGTCAGCAGATGCCGGCTGCGCGGGTCCAGCTGACGGCCGCGGGGATCGTAATCGTCGAATTCGGTGGTGGCCTCCGGCGTGCGGGCAACCGCCCAGGCGAGCCAGAGGGCGCCGACGCCCATCAGCGCCACAGGGATCGGGTTGGCGCGGACGGCGCGGGCGATCCGGCCGGACATGCCGTCGCCGCCGCCCTGGATGACGTCGCGCACCACCTGCACCACCCCGCCGGACATCTGGCCGGGCGACAGGCGGAATTCGATCTCGTCGATCACCGCGTCCATGCGGGCGCGGATCGACTCGATCTCGTGTTCGATCTCTTCGGGCCGGCGGTTCTGCGCCGCTGTCGCGGCCCCGGCAGCGGCCGCATGGTCGGAGGGAGCCGACGCGGACGGAGCGGCGGACGGAATGGCGTCGTTGTGGTTGGTCATGCCGGACGTCTCCAGTGGGGGCTGCCGGCTTGCAACACCAGGGGGAGGCGATTGTTCCGGCCTGACCTGCACAGGCAAAGGGCCGGAAGGTCTCCCTCCCGGCCCCGTCCTTCAAGCGACGATTCCGCTGCTTGCCATCAGGCGAGCGTGACCAGCGCCACGCCGCCGAGGCCGATCGCCGCGCCCAGGCCGCGCAGGACGAGCCCGCCCCTGCCCTCGCGGGCAACGCCGCGCAGCGACAGGGCCACGGCGACGCCGGCCCCATGCAGCAGGGCGGTGGCGAGCGCGAAGCCCAGGCCGTAGAGCAGCGGCTGCGCCGCCTCCGGCATCTCGGCTCCGTGGGCATGGCCGTGGAACAGCGCGAACAGCGCGACCGCCGCCAGCGACACCGGCAGCGACAGGCGCGACTGCGCGGCGACCAGGGCGCCCAGCGCGACGACCGAACCGGCGATCCCCAACTCCACCGCCGGCAGGCCGATGCCGGTCATGCCCAGCAGGCCGCCGCCGATCATGGCGGTGACGAAGGCCGCAGGCAGCGCCCACAACGCCGCACCGCCACGCTGCGCCGCCCACAACCCGACCGCCACCATGGCCAGCAGATGGTCCCAGCCGCCGACCGGATGCAGGAAGCCGTGGGCGAAGCCGGCATCATGGGCGCCGAAGGTGTGGGCGTCGGCGACCGCCGGCAGCACCAGCCCGGCCAGCAGGACGGCCGAGGCGAGAGGGAAACGTTTCATGGACAAGCATCCTCTGATGTCGTGTCGCGCCCGCCACGACCCTCCCGCCCGACGCATGGGGAGCCGGGCGGCATGGCGCGGTCGGGGCGAAGTGTAGCAGAAAGCGTCATCTCGGCCATGGCCGGAACGCGGGGTCGACCTCGCCGGATCTACGTATTTTGACGCAGGTCAATGAGTTGCACCCCGGTTCCGTCAGGATGGATCCGCCGCCGCACCAGGACTTCACCATGACCGCAGCCACAGTTCCCGCAGAGGGATCGGTATCCGTCCGGCTGTGGCTCGACGGCAGAACGGGCGGCAATACCATCGGGCGGGCCGAAGTCGCCACCCGGCGCCCACGCGCCGTCGCCGCCCTGGTCGGCCGCCGGGCGGAGGAGGCGGTGCGGCTGGCGCCCCTGCTGTTCAGCCTGTGCGGCACGGCGCAAGGTCTGGCGGTCGCCCGCGCCTGCGAAGCGGCGCTGGGCATCGACGCGGGCGCGCAGGAGACCGCGAGGCGCCTGCTGACCGATGCGGAGGCGCTGGACAGCCATGGCTGGCAGGCGGTCGTCGAATGGCCGGCGCGCCTCGGCGCCCCGCCGCGGCCGGCCGCCCTGCGCCCCCTGCGCCACGCGGTGTCCGCGGTGATGCCGGCGCTTTATCCGGCAAAGGATGGGCTGCGGCCGGGAGGCGGTGTCCTGCGGCCCGATGCGGCGGCCCTGCGCGATGCGCTGGACCGGATGGAAAGCTGGCTGACGGCGGAGGTCTTCGCCGGACGGCAGCCACGGGATGCCGACGAGCTCGCCCGCTGGGCCGGCCAGGGCGCCAGCGACGCGGCGCGTCTGGCCGCCCGGCTGCTGGACCCGGAACTGGCCGGCTGGGGAGCGGGCGGCGTGGCGCTGCTGGGCGAAAGCGGGCCGGACCGGTTCGCCGCGGCTCTGGCCGGCGATCCGGCCTTCGCCAGCCGGCCGCGGCATGACGGCGCCCCGGCGCTGACCGGCCCACTGGAACGTCAGGCGGCGCACCCGCTGGTGGTTTCGGTGACGGAGCGCTTCGGCGACGGGCTGGCCCAGCTGTTCGCGGCGCGGCTCGCCGATCTGGCGGAGTTGCCGCGGCGGATGGAGGCGGCCATCGCCGATCTGCGCCCTGCCGATCCGGCGACGGCGGCAGGTCCGGCACCGGGGTCGGGCTGCGGCGTGGCGGAGACGGCGCGCGGGCGGCTCGCCCACTGGCTGCGGCTGGACGAAGCCGGGCGAATCGCCGATGCCCGCATGGTGGCCCCGACCGACTGGAACTTCGCCGCCGACGGCCCGCTGGCGCGCGGACTGGCCGGTGCCGAGGTGCGCGGCCGCGACGATGCGGCGGAACGGGCGCGGCTGCTGGTCGCGATGCTCGACCCCTGCGTCGCCTGCGGCATAGAGGTACACGAATGACGATTGCTTGCCGAAGCGGACGGGCCGTCCGATGATGTGCCGCCGAACGGATGGGGCGGATGCCTTGCTGCGAAAAGCGGGGCGGATAGAAGAGCGGGAGAGGGCGTGATGTGCACGGTTTGCGGATGCGGAGAAGGCGAAACCCGGATCGACGGCAAGGCCACCGATGCCGAGCATGAGCATATCGGGCCTGACGGCAAGGTCTACCGCCACCGCCATGGCGAGGGGCACCGACATGCCCACCACCATCACGACGACACCCACGAGCATGTCGCCCCCGACGGCACGGTGTTCCGCCACAGCCATACCGACCATGGGCACGACCATGATCACGGGCACGACCATGGCGGACACGACCATGGCCACGCGCACCACCACCAGCCCGACCGCCCCGACGCCATCGACGGCGGCGCCGCGCTGAACCAGCCGCGGCTGATCACCATCGAACGCGACATCCTGGCTAAGAACGACGCGCTGGCCGACGTCAACCGCCGCCGCTTCGCCGGGCGCGGGGTGTTCGTGCTGAACCTGATGTCCAGCCCCGGTTCGGGCAAGACGACCCTGCTGACCCGCAGCCTGACCGACCTGAAGGGCCGCTTCCCGGTCGCGGTGATCGAGGGCGACCAGCAGACCAGCTTCGACGCCGACCGCATCCGCGCCACCGGCACCCCGGCGGTGCAGGTCAACACCGGCAAGGGCTGCCACCTCGACGCCTCCATGGTGGCGCAGGCCGCCGACAAGCTGGCCGCCGAAGGCGGATTCGCCGAGGACGGCGTGCTGTTCGTCGAGAATGTCGGCAATCTGGTCTGCCCCGCCGGCTTCGACCTGGGCGAGACCCACCGCGTCGTCGTGCTGTCGGTGACGGAGGGGGAGGACAAGCCGCTGAAATACCCGGACATGTTCGTCCGTGCCGACCTGCTGGTCGTCAACAAGATCGACCTGCTGCCCCATCTGACCTTCGATGTCGAGCGGATGATCGGCTACGCCCAGCGCCTGAACCCGTCGCTGGCGGTGATCCAGCTGTCGGCGACCACCGGCCAGGGGCTGGAGGAGTGGTACGACTGGATCGCGGACGGGCTGGCGGAAGCCCGCGCCTCCCACGCCGCCTCCGCTGCCGTCTGACCGGAAGGACCGCCGCCATGTGCCTTGCCGTCCCAGCCCTGGTCACCGCCCTGCTGCCCGACGACCGCGCCACCGTCAGCCTCGGCGGCGTCACCTCCACCTGCTCTCTGGAGCTGGTGGAGGGCGTCGCCGTCGGCGATTACGTGATCGTCCATGTCGGCTACGCCCTGTCCCGCCTCGACGCCGAGGAGGCCGAGCGAACGCTCGCTCTGCTGGCCGAGGTCGCGGACGCCGAGGCTGCGGCCTGACCCACGCATGTCATTCCCAACACCCGCCGACCATCCGGACCACCCGCCATGACCGACCGCCGCCTCTTCACCCGCAAGCTCGACATCGCCCGCGGGGCGGTGGACATGACCCACGGGTCTGGCGGCAAGGCGATGGCGCAGCTGGTGCGCGAGCTGTTCGCCGCCGCCTTCGCCAACCCGTATCTCGACCAGGGCAACGATCAGGCCGCCTTCGACGTGCCGGGCGGGCGCATGGTGATGACGACCGACGGCTTCGTCGTCTCGCCGCTGTTCTTCCCCGGCGGCGACATTGGATCGCTGGCCGTCCACGGCACGGTGAACGACGTCGCCATGGCCGGTGCCGTGCCGCTGCACTTGACCGCCGGCTTCATTATAGAAGAAGGCTTCCCGCTCGCCGACCTGAAGCGGGTGGTCGACAGCATGGCCGCCGCGGCGCGCGAGGCCGGCGTCGCCATCGTGTCGGGCGACACCAAGGTGGTGGAGCGCGGCAAGGGCGACGGCATCTTCATCACCACCACCGGCATCGGCATGGTGCCGTCGGGCGTCGCCCCCTCCGGTGACCGGGCGCGGCCGGGCGACGTCATTCTGGTCAGCGGCACCATGGGCGACCATGGCGTCGCCATCATGTCGACCCGTGACAATCTGGGCTTCGAAACGGCGATCCTGTCCGACAGCGCGGCGCTGAACGGGCTGGTCGCGGCGATGGTGGCGGCGGTGCCCGACGTGCACGTGCTGCGCGACCCCACCCGCGGCGGGCTGGCGACGACGCTGAACGAGATCGCCCACCAGTCCGGCGTCGGCATGCGGCTGCGCGAGGCCGACATCCCCGTGCGGGCGGAAGTCACCGCGGCCTGCGAACTGCTGGGGCTCGACCCGCTCTACGCCGCCAACGAAGGTAAGCTGATCGCGATCTGCGCGGCGGAGGAGTGCGACCGGATGCTCGCCGCCATGCGCACCCACCCGCTGGGACGGGATGCCGCCTGCATCGGAAGTGTGGTGGAGGACCCCCACCGGTTCGTTCAAATGGAGACCCGTTTCGGCGGCCGCCGGATCGTGGATTGGCTGACCGGAGAACAGCTTCCCCGGATCTGCTGACCCGTACCGGCGGGCTAACTCACCCTTTCCAAAGATCCTGTCCCTTCGGCAGGACCCCTTTCGCGCGCTGGCCGTTGCCTCTCTCGGATGGTCCTATGCCCTGACCAGAGACGTTCAGCGACGAGAGAAAAATAATGGCGTTGTCCAACATCGCTCTTTTGGGCGCACCCCGCCTGGACCCCGGCCGCATGGCCGGGACCCGGTCGGCGATGCAGGCGATGGACCGGCTTCCCGGTTGCCCTCCCCTGCACAGGCACCGCGTGAAACGTGCCTTCGACATCGTCGGTTCGCTGGGGTTGCTCGCCATATTCGGGCCGCTGATGCTGGTGCTGGCCTGGATGGTCGCCCGCGACGGCGGTCCGGCGGTGTTCGGCCACAGGCGCATCGGTGCCGACGGACGCTCCTTCACCTGCCTGAAGTTCCGCTCGATGGTGGTGAACTCCGCCGAGGTGCTGGAGCGGCTGCTCGCCACCGACGAGACGGCGCGCAGCGAATGGCTGGCGACCCGCAAGCTGCGCAACGACCCGCGGATCACCCGGGTCGGCCGCTTCCTGCGCAAGTCGAGCCTGGACGAGCTGCCGCAGCTGTTCAACGTCCTGCGCGGCGACATGAGCCTGGTCGGTCCCCGCCCGATCATCGACGACGAGGTTCCCTATTACCGCGCCTGCTTCCCCTTCTACACCCGCTGCCGCCCCGGCCTGACCGGGCTGTGGCAGGTCAGCGGCCGCAGCGACGTCGATTACGTGCGCCGCGTCCAGCTCGACACCGCCTATGTGGTGGGCTGGAGCTTCTGGGCCGACATCGGCATCATGCTGCGCACCGTGCGGGTGGTGGTGAAGGGCAGCGGCGCCTACTGACCGTCTCCCGTCAATCGGCTCCACCCCCTCCGAAAGCACTCATCCCTTCACACCGGTCGCGCGTCCCATCGGGGCGCGCGACATTGCTGTTTGCCCACACCATTTCCGCTAGAGGAGCCCGGCGGCCATCCCCCCGAAGCCATCCCACAAGGCCATCCCACTGCATGACACTCTTGCCGAATCCGGGGTGGACTTTGAGAATGGCGGAACGACGTGCTAGGGTCGGGCCAACCGGCGAAACCCTGGTATAGTGAACGATGAGCGTAAGACCGCCGGCCGGACCGGCCAGTCAAGAGGGGCCTAGGATGGCGAAGCTGCTGGCTGCCTTGCTGCTGATGATGGTGGCGATCGGGCCCGCCTGCGCCGTGGCGCCCACCAGCCGTGCCGACACCGTCGCGGCGCTCGACCGATACCGCACCGATTTCGCGAAGATCCGCGGCTACGGTTCGCTGTCCGCCGCCGACCGCAACTATGTCCTCTTTTCCGACGCCATGCGCCGCGTCTTGACGGAGCATGTGAAGCCCTTCGATCCGCAGGTGCTGGTCGACAAGGCGGAGGACGGGCTGAAGAAGAAGAAGGCGGAGAACCCGCGCGCCAGCGACCGCATGCTGACCGAAGCGGCCTTGGACAGCATGCTGGGCTCGCTCGACCCCTATTCCAGCTTCCTCGACAGCGAACGCTACCGCTACCTGCGCGAACAGACGCAGGGCGAGTTCGGCGGGCTCGGAATCGAGGTGACGATGGACGAGGAAAGCGGCCTGATCAAGGTCGTCTCGCCCATCGACGGCTCGCCCGCCGCCCGCGCCGGGCTGCGCAGCGGCGATCTGATCGCCCGCATCGACGACGTGGCGGTCAAGGGGCTGAACCTGCACGACGCCGTCGCCCGCATGCGCGGCCCCGTCGGCAGCTCGGTCGCCCTGTCGATCCGCCGCCCGCCGGCAACCGATGCCAACACCCGCGTCTCGCTGACCCGCGCCATCGTCAAGATCCAGCCCGTCCGCTACCGGCTGGAGGGCAACGTCGCCTATGTCCGCATCGCCACCTTCAACCAGTCCACCTCCTCGGCGCTGGACGCGGCGGTGGAGGACATGCGCCGGCAGGCCAAGGGCCGGCTGATCGGCGCCGTCATCGATCTGCGCAACAACCCCGGCGGCCTGCTGGAGCAGGCGGTGCAGGTGGCCGACCGCTTCCTGGAGACGGTGGACATTGTCTCCGTCCGCGGCCGTGACCCGGAGGAGTCCCGCTCCTACCGCGGCACCTCGGGCGACCTGCTGGCCGGGCTGCCCGTGGTGGTGCTGATCAACAGCGGTTCGGCATCGGCGTCGGAGATCGTGGCCGGCGCCCTGCAGGACCATCACCGCGCGCTGCTGTTCGGTTCGCGCTCCTACGGCAAGGGGTCGGTGCAGACGATCTCCTCGCTCAGCGTCGACACCGGCATCCGCCTGACCACCGCCCGCTACTACCGCCCGTCGGGGGCGCTGGTGGACTGCTTCGGCGTGTCCCCGAACCTGGAGGTCAAGCCGACCCACGGCAGCACCGAGGAAACCCACCCCGACCCCGCCACCTGCGACGCCAATGCCCCGACCCCGCCCAAGCCGCAGGTGTGGATGGCGCAGGACATGTGCCCCGACGTGATGGACAAGGCCCCGCGCCCCGACGACGACCGTCCGCTGGAATGCGCCGTCTCCGCCATCCGCAACCGCCTGACCGGCACCCTGGCCGGCGGGGAGTGAATCTCCCTCTCCCAGGGCGGGAGAGGGCGTTTTCCTAACCCACGAACTCCGCATCCATCACCCGCGTCTCCACCGTCCAACCCGTCCCATGCGCCGCAAGCGCCGCGACGGTGCCCGGCAGGACCCGGCGGTCGAACAGGCTCCAATCCGCCGGCACGCCGACATCCCCCCGCAGACCCTCGCCGATCTCCAGCAGGGCCGGCGGCGCGCCGGGTGTGACCTCCACCGCGAACTGGTCGAGCGGCATCGACAGCCCGACGCCGGCCGCCTTGATGAAGGCCTCCTTCCGCGTCCAGGCCAGCAGGAACCCCTCGTCCCGCTGCGCCGGCCCCAGCCCCTGCAGGGCACTTCGCTCGGCGGCGTGGAAGAAGCGGTCGGCGATGCCGTCGGCGCTTTCGATCGGCCGCAGCCGTTCGATGTCGACGCCGATCCGCCCCTCCGCCGCCACGGCGATGGCGAGGCTGTCCTCGCTGTCGCTGAGATTGAAGGAGGGGCCGCCGGGCAGCGCCGGCTTGCCGTGCGTGCCGTAATCGAAGACCAGCTCCGCCGGATCGCGGCCGGTGCAGCGCCCCAGCAGCAGCCGCAGCAGCCCGCGGCGCAGCACGAAGCGGTCGGTCAGCCGTTCCATCAGGAAGCGGTCGGCACGCTCCACCTCATCGGCGGACAACAGGGCGCGCATCGCCGCCTTACGGGCCGACAGGCCGGTCAGATCGGCGAACCAGACGCGGACGACTCCCGGCTTCAGATCGTAATCGTCGGCCTGCCCGCCTGCCGCCGTGACGCTCGTGTCATGCATCGGACAGCGATCCTCCCTCTTGAATTAGCGTCCTGGCTCCGGCAGGGGTTTCGGGTATCATGCGCGCCTCTCGCATCCGCCCCTGCATCCGGACCAGGATCCCATGGTTGACACCGCCCTGCTCGCCCCGCACCTGACCAACGTTCTTCGCGACGCCTTCATCCCGGAGCTGCCCAATCACTACCGCGGCAAGGTGCGTGAAAACTACGACCTTCCGGACGGCAGGCGCATCCTGATCGCCACCGACCGGCTGTCGGCCTTCGACCGCGCCCTGACCGCCATCCCCTTCAAGGGACAGGTGCTGACCCAGACCGCGCGCTTCTGGTTCGAGGCGACGAAGGACATCTGCGCCAACCACGTCCTGGAATACCCCGATCCCAACGTGGTGGTGGCGAAGCGGCTGACGATCATGCCGGTCGAGGTCGTGGTCCGCGATTACATGGCGGGCACCACCGGCACCTCGATCTGGTCGATGTACAAGCAGGGCCGGCGCGAGATGTACGGCCACATCTTCCCCGACGGGCTGCGCCAGAACCAGAAGCTGGGCACCCCGATCATCACGCCGACCACCAAGGCCTTCGACGCCGGCCATGACGAGGAGCTGACCGCGACCGAGATCGTGGAGCGCAACCTGCTGACCCGCGCCCAGTGGGACGAGGTGTCGGACAAGGCGCTGGCCCTGTTCGCCCGCGGTCAGGAGATGGCGGCGGAACGCGGCCTGATCCTGGTCGACACCAAGTACGAGTTCGGCTTCGACGAGGACGGCAACATCCTGCTGGCCGACGAGATCCACACCCCCGACAGCTCGCGCTACTGGTTTGCCGGCAGCTATCAGGAGCGGTTCGAGGCCGGGGAGAAGCCGGAGAGCTTCGACAAGGATTTCGTCCGCAACTGGGTTGTCGCCCGCTGCGATCCCTACACCCAGGACGTTCCGGAGATCCCCGCCGACGTGGTGCTGGAAGCCGCCCGCGTCTACATCGAGGCCGGCGAGACCATCACCGGCCGCCCGTTCGAGGTGCCGGCGACCGCCGTCCCGATCCTCGACCGCATCCGCGCCAACCTGGCGCCCTACTTCTCCAAGTAAAGGGCCGGGCTCCATGCGCGTCGCCATCCTCGACGATTATCAGGGGGTCGCGCGCGACCTCGCCGACTGGTCGCAGCTGCCGCCGGGGAGCGACCTGACGGTCTTCGAACAGCCGCTTGGCGATGAGGCGGCGGTGGCGGCGGCGCTGGAGCCCTTCGACGTGCTGGTGATCATGCGGGAACGGACTCCGTTCCCGGCAGCCCTGATCGACCGGCTGCCGAAGCTGAAGCTGCTGGTCACCACCGGCGCCCGCAACAACGCCATCGACCTTGCGGCCTGCGCCGCCCGCGGCATCCCCGTCTGCGGCACCCGCATGGTCGGCACGCCCACGGCGGAACTGACCTGGGGCCTGATCCTGGCGCTCGCCAAGCGCATCCCGGCGGAGGAGCGGGCGCTGCGCGAGGGCCGCTGGCAGACCGGGCTGACCGGCGATCTGGCCGGCAAGCGTCTGGGCCTCGTCGGTCTGGGCAAGCTCGGCAGCAAGGTCGCCCAGGTCGGCCAGGCCTTCGGCATGGAGGCGGTGGCATGGAGCCCCAACCTGACCGACGAGCGCGCGGCGGCGGCCGGCGTGACCCGCGTCGAAAAGCGCGACCTCTTCGCCACGGCTGACGTGGTCAGCGTCCATCTGGTGCTGAGCGAGCGCACCCGCGGTGTTGTGGGTGCCGACGAGATCGGTGCGATGAAGCCGACGGCCTTCCTCGTCAACACCTCGCGCGCCGGGCTGGTGGACGAGGCGGCGCTGGCCCATGCGCTGCGCCACAGCCATATCGGCGGCGCCGGCATCGACGTCTTCCCCATCGAGCCTCTGCCGAAAGACAGCCTTTGGCTTGACCTTCCCAACACCGTGCTGACGCCCCATCTGGGCTACGTGACGCGGGAGAATTACGCGGTGTTCTACCGCGACGCGCTGGAGGACATCCTGGCCTGGACGGCCGGTTCACCGGTGCGGCTGCTCTCTCCCGGCTGAACGGAAAAACAGCGACGGAGGGCACCGGTGGGCTGGCGGGACAGGGTTGGAGACGGCGCCCGGGGCGGCATATGGGCAAGGATGGGGCGGCATCAGCTGGGCATGCTGATCGGCATGTCGGTGGTCGCCGGCCTGCTGTTCGGCTTCGTCGAACTGGCCGGCGAGGTGATGGAGGGGGAAACCACCGCCTTCGACAAGCGCATCCTGCTGGCGCTCCGCGACCCGCTGAATCCGGACCAGCCCGGCGGTCCCTGGTGGCTGGCACGGGTGGCGCGCGACATCACCTCGCTCGGCAGCACCACCATCCTCGCCATCCTGACCGTGGCCACGCTGGGCTTCCTGCTTCTGCTGCACAAGCGGGCGGCGGCTCTGCTGGTTCTGGTGTCGATCGGCGGCGGCGGGACGCTCAGCACTGTGCTGAAGATGCTGTTCGACCGCGCCCGTCCCGATCTGGTGCCGCATGGCGATCAGGTGATCTCCGCCAGCTTCCCCAGCGGCCATGCCATGCAGTCGGCCGTGGTGTACCTGACGCTGGGCGCCCTGATGACCCAGTTCGTCGAGGGCCGGCGGACCAAGGCCTATCTGCTGACCTGGGCGATGCTGCTGACGCTCGTCATCGGATCGAGCCGTGTCTATCTGGGCGTCCATTGGCCGACCGACGTGCTGGCCGGCTGGAGCGTCGGCGCCGCCTGGGCAGCCTTCTGCTGGATGATCGCCGAATGGCTGCAGCGCCGCGGAACGGTGGAGCAGGACCGACCGGAGGCGACGGCGGGGCGCTGATCTTCGGCTGCATCGCACAAAAGGGTTAACAAGCGGGTTGAATACGGACGCTTCCCCGCCGATAGTGTCGGCCCTAACCCTTTCGGATCAGGCCGCATCATGCCTCACGGCACCCTCGACCGCGAAACCCTCGAAGCCGTCGGCGTCCTTGCCCGCGCGGTGGAGCGCGAGCGGGTGCCCGGTGTCCTGGAATGCCGCCTGCTGGCGAACGCCCTGAAGCGTACGCTGGACAGCGGGCGGGAGCGCGAGTTGACCGAGGCGTCGCGCGTTTTCCGCACGCTCGACACCGATCTGCGCGAACGCATCGTCGCCCGCGCACGGGTGGAGGCGCAGCAGGTCCGCGCCGAAGCGAAGGTCAGGAACACCGACCACGAGGCGGTGACCCAGGAAATCCCGGCCGTCACCCGCCGGGCGCCGGAACCGAAGGGACGCGAACCGAAAGCGCGTGCGGGCTCCAATTTCCTGGCGGCTCTCAACGGCCTGCGCCCGGCCGCGACCGCCGGCAGCCGGGGCGCCGCCCGCGACCGCCTGCGCGCCGCCGTCGACACGCAGCGCCGCGTCGGGCAGCGGGTGGAACCGACGCTGGAGTGAGCGGGAGGGGCGGCAGCTTGGGCCGGCGCCTTACCCCTGCCCCAGTGCGCAACGCGCAGCGGCCAAATCCCATGCCGCACAGCCGACGCTCTTGAACAGGCGCGGACGCCCGTCCGTGGCGCGGCCGTCCAGCGCATCGACCAGCGATTTCACCGTCGCCCAGTCCACACCGGCCTGGATGAAGTCGCCCGCCTCGTGGCGGGCACCGACGGGATCGTCGACGAACAGCTCGCTGCCATGGACGGCGGTCGGGCCGAACTCCGCCATTTCCGGCTTGAAGGCACCGACGCCCACCAGCAGTCGATCCGGGCGCGGAGTCTCGTCATAGATGGGGGACAGGCTGGTGGTCAGCGCGATCACCACCTCGGCGGCCGGATCGACCGAGCCGCTCATCGGCCGCAACTCCACCCCCTGCCCGTCCTGCTTGGCGCAGAACGCCTGGGCGCTGTCCAGGCTGCGGCTGTGGACGTCGACGCGGATGCCGGGGTAGAGCGCCGCGAGCGCCGCGACATGGCCGGCCGACTGGGTGCCGGCGCCGAGCAGTGCCACATGGCGCGGTGCCGGGGCCAGCGTGCGGATCGCCAGCATCGACACCGCGGCGGTGCGGCGCGCGGTGACGGTCGGGCCGTCCAGAATAACCTGGGGGGCCCCGGTCAGGGCGTCGAAGGCGCTGACCACGCCATGGATGGTCGGCAGTCCCTTGGCCCCATTGCCGGGATTGACGTTCACCAGCTTGTGGATGGCGATGTCCGCCGCCGTCGCCGGCATCGACAGCAGCACGCCGCCGTCCGGCAGCGGCAGGACCTGCCGTTCCGGGCTGGTGATGCGGCCGGCGGCATAGTCGCGGGCAGATGCTGCCACCGCGTCGCACAATGCTGGGAAAGGAAGACGGGCGGCGGTCTGTTCGGCGGTGAGGACGGCGAGCGACGACACTGGAGGCGGCTTCCTGAATAGAGGGTTGGGAAGGGTCAGGCGCGGGCGCGCTCGATCTCCACGCCGACGCTGGCGGCGTCGGGGAAGACGTCCAGCTTTTCCACCCGCACCTTGGCCATCGTCACCCGCGCGTCGGCGAGGCAGCGCTCGGCGATGCGCTCGGCCAGCGTTTCCACCAGCGTGACGTGGCCCTGGGTGACCACGCCCTTGACGATGGCCGCCATGTCCTCGCCGGTGACGCCGGGGGCGATCACCTCGAAGTCCAGGTTCAGGCGGATGCGCTGGGGCTTCAGCCGTTCATGGGCATAGACGCCGATCAGCGCGTCCATCACTAGATCGCGCACGAAACAACGGGTGGACAGCGCCGCCGGGGCCGAGCGCGGCACCGGGGCGGTGACGGTGGCGAAGAGCTTGTTCATGGGCGACAGGCCTAACACGGCGGCGCCACCGCTGCCAAGCAGCCGTCCCCGGCGGCGCCTATGCCCGACGGACAGGTCAGGGACGGAGTCAGTGCATTTCCGAGCGGATGCGCTCGCGCAGCACGTCGATCGGGCGCAGATCCTCGCCCTCCTCATAGTGCCAGAAGGTCCAGCCGTTGCAGGCCGGCAGGCCGGCCATGGCGGCACCCACCTGATGGATCGAGCCGCGATGGTCGCCGCGCGGGCCGGAACCGATCAGCGTGCCGTCGGCGCGCACGCGGGCGGCGACGCGGCGGCGCTGGTCGAACAGGGTCGAGCCGGGGCGCAGCAGCCCGCGTTCCACCACCCAGCCGAAGGGGATACGCGGTGCGGCGCGCTTGGGCGGGGTGTCGAGGATCGCCGCCTCCGGCGCCTCCTCCACCGCGTCGATGCGGGCCTGGGCAGCCTTGACGTAGGTGTCGTCGCGCTCCAGCCCGATCCATTTGCGGCCGAGCCGCTTGGCGACCGCACCGGTGGTGCCGGTGCCGAAGAAGGGATCCAGCACCACGTCGCCGGGGCGGGAGGAGGACAGGATCACCCGGTACAGCAGCGATTCCGGCTTCTGCGTCGGATGGGTCTTCTTGCCCTCCTCGTCGCGCAGGCGCTCAGACCCGCTGCAGATCGGCAGCAGCCAGTCGCTGCGCATCTGAAGATCCTCGTTCAGGCTCTTCATCGCGTCGTAATTGAAGCGGTAGCGCGCATCCTTGTCGCGCGCCGCCCAGATCATCGTCTCATGGGCGTTGGCGAAGCGGGTGCCGCGGAAGTTCGGCATCGGGTTGGTCTTGCGCCAGACGATGTCGTTCAAAATCCAGAAACCCAGATTCTGCAGCGTGGCGCCGACGCGGAAGATGTTGTGATAGCTGCCGATCACCCACAGCGAGCCTTCCGGCTTCAGGATGCGGCGGGCCGCCGTCATCCAGTCGCGAGTGAAGCGGTCGTAGGTCTCGAAATCATCGAACTTGTCCCACTCGTCGTCCACCCCGGCGACGCGGGTGTGGTTCGGCCGCAGCAGCTCGCCGCCCAACTGCAAGTTGTAGGGCGGGTCGGCGAAGACGAGATCGACCGATGCGGGCGGCAGATCGTTCATGAGAGCGATGCAATCGCCGACCAGGATACGGTTTTCAGGGAGCATTTTACGACCGGCAAAGAACTGGGACTCGGCCGGACAATGAGTCGCGGCTGAGTCGCCGTCAACAGCTTTCTTTGCCAAGTGACGAGCGCTCAGCCGCTTGCTGCCTTTTGACGTTTCACTGGTGCAAAACTGACTCGGTGATGCGGCGTGACACCATGGCGGGTCAGCGCGTCCAGATGCTCGGGCGTCGGATAGCCGGCATTTCGATCCCATCCATAGTGTGGATACTGGGCCGACAACCGCAACATCTCGCTGTCTCGCGCCACTTTGGCGAGAATAGAGGCGGCGGCGATGGACTGGCTGCGGCTGTCGCCCTTGACGACCGCCACCCTCTCGCACGCGATGTCCGGGGTGAATTTGCCGTCCACCAGCGCCGCGTCGGGGGCCGGGCCGGGCAGCGCCTGATAGGCCCGCTTCATCGCCAGCAGCGTCGCCTTGTGGATGTTCAGCTCGTCGATCTCCGCCGCCGACGCCTCGGCGATGGCGAAGGCGAGCGCATGCGCCCGGATCGCCGGCTCGATCTCCTCGCGCAGGCGGCGGGTGACGGCCTTGCTGTCGTCGATCTGCGCCGCGATCTCCGGCGGCAGCCCTTCGGGGGGCAAGACCACGGCGGCGGCGACCACCGGGCCGCAGAGCGGGCCGCGCCCAACCTCGTCGATGCCGCAGACGCGGCGGCCGGGTCCGAAGCCGGTCTCCAGCGACAGATCGGGGCGCTGCCGGGGAGCGGCTGCTTTGCGGGGCGCTTTGGCAGGCATCGGCGGGCGGCCTTCCGGAAGGGGGTGGGATGGGGCCGCTTGATAGCGGCAGCGGAATCCGGGCGCAAGGCCGCGGCCATTTGCGTCAACCAGACTCTTGAGAAGCGGCGCACGGCTGCGCTATGGATGCGCCCCGCGATACAGGCCGGCCCTTTCAGGACGGTAGCTCGCGACGCCGGACCACGCCATCACCTGAAGAGCAGGCCATGACCGACACGACCCAGACCGCCGCCGAATGCCCCTGCCGTTCCGGCAAGCCGCTGGACGCCTGCTGCGGTCCCTATCTGGCCGGCATGCCCGCCCCGACCGCCGAAGCGCTGATGCGCTCGCGCTATTCGGCCTTCGCCACCGGCAACATCGATTACCTGCACGACACGCTGCTGCCCAGCACCCGCGACGACTTCAACCGTGAAGAGATCGAGACCTGGGCCAAGAACAGCGTGTGGACCGGTGTCGAGATCCGCTCCACCGAGGCCGGCCAGCCCGGCGACAGCGAAGGCATCGTGGAATTCGTCGCCCGTTTCAGCATGAACGGCAAGCCGATGACCCACCACGAGACCAGCCGCTTCACCCACCAGGACGGCCGCTGGTTCTATGTGGACGGCCAGCTGGGCGCCCGCCCGCGCAGCGGCCCGAAGGTCGGCCGCAACGACCCCTGCCCCTGCGGCAGCGGCAAGAAGTACAAGAAGTGCCACGGCGCCTGAGCCTGCATACCTGACGGCTCACGCCTGAGTCGCGGTTGAATCGTCACGCTGCACCTGCACAATTTCGGCGAAATCGCCCCGCCCCGCCCACCGGATGGGCGGCGGCGGTGTTTTTGTTGTGCGCGCAGGGTGGAATCGCGCAATGACGATTGAATTATGGGTCGGAACCGATCATCCTTCGATGGCCCTGTTCCGGGTCTCCCTCTTTGGTGCTTTGCCGGGATGGGGTTTAACACGACAGATGAGACGATACTGATGTTCGACCGTCCGCAGCGCTCTTCCTTCCGCGCTCCTGAGATCACCCAGCGCGACATCCGCGCCACCGTCAAGTGGTTCAACGCCACCAAGGGCTTCGGCTTCGTCACCCCCGACGACGGTTCGCCCGACGCTTTCCTGCATTCCACGGTTCTGCAGTTCTGCGGACACGACAGCCTGCCCGAAGGCGCCACCATCACCTGCGACCTGTCGCGCGGCCCGAAGGGCCCGCAGGTCGCCACCATCCACGCGGTCGACACCTCGACCGCCGCTCCGAGCCGCCCGCGCGCCCCGCGCGAGCGTGACAGCTGGGGCAACGACGGCGGCTACGGCGGCGGCAACAGCTACGGCGGCGGCAGCCGCGGCGGCTACGGCGCCGACAGCTACGGCGATTCGGACAGCGGCGAGCTGGTCGACGGCACGGTGAAGTGGTTCAACGTGTCGAAGGGCTTCGGCTTCATCGCCCCGTCCACCGGCGGCAAGGACATCTTCGTGCACATCCGTGCGCTGGAGCGGTCGGGCATCAGCGGCCTGGACGACGGTGCGCAGGTCCGCGTCACCATCCGCCAGGGCGCCAAGGGCCCCGAGGCGCAGCGCATCGAGATGGCCTGATCTCTCATCGGTCGTTGTGATGTGAAAAAGCCCCCGCGCCACCGGAGCGGGGGCTTTTTCATGCCCGGAACGCGGCGGTGAGGCGCTTTGAAGCGAATTTGCATTCGCTTTGGATTTACATGACCTCATTCGCCGGTCAGGCTTCGGCCGCATGAGCGGCCGGGGCCGCCGTCGCGGTCCAAAGCGGATTGCAATCCGCTTTAGGAATCCAGGGAAGGCGCTCCGTCGTCCAGGGCCGAGTCCCAGTAATGGCAGGCCACATGGTGGCCGGGCGCCACCTCCTCCAGCGGCGGGACGGCCTGGGCGCAGAAGTCGCGGGCCAGCGGACAGCGGCGGCGCAGGGCACAGCCGCCGGGCGGGCTGAAGGCAGATGGCGCATCGCCCTCCAGGGCCGGGCGTTCGCCACGGGCCGCGGCCAGCATCGCCCGGCTGTAGGGGTGCAGCGGCGCCGTCCGCAGCGTCTCGGAATCGGCACTCTCCACCACCCGGCCCGACAGCATGACGATGCCGCGATGGGCATCGCGCAGCCCCTCCAGATAGCGGTCGGTCGCCAGCACCAGCGCCAAGCCGCGGCGGTCGCGCACCGCCGTCAGCCGGTCGAGGAAGGCCTCGCGCTCCTCCGCCGACAAGCTGGCGGCGGGATCGTCTGCGATCAGCACCCGCGGCTCCGGCAACAGGGCGCGGGCGAGCCCGGCATGGGCGGCCTCCGCCTTGCCGAGCCCACCGGGCCAGCGGAGCGCGGTGTCGTGGCGCAGGCCGGCCTCCTCCAACACCTCGTCGATGCGCAGATCGCGCCGCTCGGCCGGGATGTCCGGGCGCAGGCTTTCCAGCGCCAGGGCGAACTGGGCGCCGATGGTCATGGCGGGATCGAAGGAGGCGGCCGGGTCCGGGAACAGCGGCTGCAGGTCGCGCCGGGCACGGCGCAGGCCGCCGGGATCCCCATCCTCCTCCGCGGCCTCGACCGGCGGCGCGGCAGCAGCGGCGGCAAGGTCGCGGCCCATCCACACCACCGCCCCGGCCGTCGGCGGCGGCAGGCACAGCAGCGAGCGGGCCAGAGTCGCCTTGGCACTTCCGGTCTCGCCCAGCAGAGCCACCGTCTCCCCCAGGCCGACATCCAGGTCGATCCCGTGCAGCACGGTCAGCGCCCGCGCTTCCCCCTTCGGCCCGGGGGCGAGCGGATAGGCCATGCCGACGCCGCGCGCATGCAGCCGGGCGGTTCCCGGCCGCTCCATCGGCGCCGCCGGGGCGATGCGCGGCGGCTCGTAGGGCAGCAGTCGGCCACGGCGCAGGGACAGCACGCGGTCGGCCGGGCCGGCCACGCCGTCCTCCGGCCGTCCGGCCAGGATCAGCGCCACCCCGTCCGCCCGTGCCCAGTCGGCCAGCCGGTGGAGAAGCCGCAGCCGCACGGTGGGATCCAGCCCGGCGGCCGGCGCGTCGGCCAACAGCACCGCCGGCCCCACCGCCGCCGCCATGGCGAACAGACAGGCCCAGCGCAGGGAATCCGGCAGCTGTTCGGGAGGCAGGTCGAACCGGCGGGCGGCGGGCGGCACGCCCATGCGGTCCAGCCGGTCGGCCATCCGGCGCAGCGCACCGCGCAGGTCCACCCCCAGATGATGGCCGACCACCTCCGCCACCTGCAGGGCCAGCGGCCGGCGCGGCGCCAGCCGACCGCCCTGGGCGATCAGCAGGCGCCCCTCGACATGGGCGCTGCCTGCCATGTCGACCCCGGCGAGCGGCTGGCCTGCAAGCGCGCCCAGCAGGGCGCTCTTGCCGCTGCCGGCGCCGCCGGTGATCGCCAGCACTTCCCCGCGCTCCACCCGCAGGCTGGCGCGGTCGAGCAGGACACGGTCGCCGACCATCAGGGTCAGCGCCTCGGTCTCCACCGGGGCAGGTTTCGGGACGATGTGGTTCATGGCCTGCGGTTTCCCGCCACCACGGCGTCGGCGATGGCGCAGGCGGCCCAGAGGGCGAGCGCCAGCAAGAGGGCCGGCGGGACGAAGGCCACCGGGTCGCCCAGCCGCGCCGCCAGCCCGACCGAGGCGCCCCAGCTGCCGAGCGCCGGCGGCAGGCCGAGGCCGAGCAGGCTGGCCGCACTCTCCGCCGCCAGCACGCGCGGCAGGGCCAGCGTCCCGGCGGCCAGCAGCGGACGTGCCGCGTTGGGAATCAGGTGGCGGCGCATCACCTCGCCCTCCGTCAGCCCGGCGGCGCGGGCGGCGGTCAGGAACTCCGCCCGCAGCAGCGCCGACAGCTCGGCATGGGCAAGCGCGGCGACGATGGGGGCCGCGGTCAGGGCGGTGACGACGGCCAGCAGCCAGACCTCTCCCATCAGCCCGCCGGCCAGCGGCACCAGCAGGGCCAGCGGCAGGCCGGCCAGCCGGTGGGCGGCGGCGATGGTCCGCCGTTCCGCCCGGTCGCCCGACAGCCTGCCGAGCAGCCCGGCCAGCAGCGCCCAGCCGATGCCCAGCGCCCCGCCCAGCACCGCGGTCAGCAAGGCGAAGGACAGGCTGCCCCGCCCGTCCAGCAGCGCGGCGGCCACCGGATCGGCGTCCAGCCGCTGGATGGCGGCGCCGTCGGCCATCAACGGCGCGGCGGCCGAGGCGAGCGCCAGGGCGACCAGCACCGCGGCGCCCGACAGGCCGCGGGCGAAGCCGGCGCGCGCCGCCGGGGGGGACTGCACCGGGTGGGACAGCGGTGGTTGGTCGAACTCGGCCATCGGGTCTCTTCGTTCGTCACGCCCCATCATAGGGCGTGGAGCTGTGGTTGGCCGGATCGATCCAGTCGCGCACCGCGAGGCCGAGAGCACCCAGCAGCGCGGTCAGCCCGCAGAGCGCCACCAGCACCGGCAGCGATCCCGCAGCCGATCCGGCGCGGGCGGCGTCGATCATCATCGCCCCCGCCCCCGGCAGGTCCAGCAGGCTTTCCAGCGCCACCGCCCCGACCATCGCGGCCAGCACCGCGGCACGCAGGCCGCCCATCACCGGAGCGACCGCCTGCGGCAGGGCGTGATGGCGCAGCACGGTGCGTTCGTCCAGCCCCAGGC
>JAFAFA010000131.1 GCA_023423695.1 Pseudomonadota bacterium
ATGTAGTCCTCAACGAACTTCATCCGCTCCTCAAGGGTGTCATTACGAATATTCGCTGAGATGCTCTTCCGGTGAGTGTCGCGGTACCAATCGATCGCCTCAAGATCGCAATCAACCGAAAGTTCAATGCCCGGTTCCTGGTTCATCGCGTCGGCTTCCGAAGCGCAGCGCAATGTGCCCAGCAGGAGGGTTTCGCCTGCACCAACAACCAGTGGCGACTTCGTCGGGTCCTGCGTATCGAAGCCCAGCGGCTTAACACCGTCGACTTGGTGGGCTGTCCCCTTCCAGTTCTTGATCAACGTTCCCATCTTGAACGGTTCGCGGTGGCGGTCCATCCTCGCGAGGTCGTGCAACCACAACAGGGCGTTGCCTTCGGCGCCATACTTGGTGTGGTAAGGCTGCATCGATTCGATCGCCTTGATGGTCTCCTCGCTGAGTCCGTGGAGCACATCGCTTCCACGTAGTGCTTCAAACTCCGTAAGGGTGCGTTTGATCGGGAACTGTCGACTGCCTTGCCGAGTTGGTGGGTATTTCTTCGTGTCCTCAATCGCGAGCTGAAAGAAGAGGTAGTCCAGCGAGGCTCGGACATTCGCAAGCCAATCGCCGAACACGATGCCAAGCTCGGGTCTCAGCTCGCATGAGGCGACTAGGTCGATGCTGCTCCCACGTCGTACTCGAGTGACGGTAAACGAGGATGCGTCATCGTCCTTGCGGAGCGCGCCCATCTCGCCGCGGAACTTCTTGGCTCTCGCGATGCGAGCCTCGACAGCTCGAAAATCAGCCTTTGGCGTCACGGGCGTCGCTGGTCCTTCCTCCCTTGACTTGAAATCCACGTTTGCACCAGATTGGCGAGACGATACCCGCGTCCTGCGACAACGCCGATGGCCGCATCAGGTCGCACGGCCCGTGGTGGTGGTGACCTCGTCAACTCCGAGTCGGCCGGCAACCACCTCGTGTCTCGCGCTGACGACTCCGACGAGCAAGCCCTTCGCTTTGCGGCGGCGGCCGTAGCGAATCGCCTGGTTTCCGCGGGTTGGTCGCCTCGCACCGTCTGGAGTTCCTAACTTGCGAATTCCTCCTCAGCATCGTCTTCCTTCTGCGGCACCTGCACGAAGACTGCGCCAAGCACTGCGATGCCGCCGATGGCGATTACTCCGGCGCCGATGTTGCGGTGTGAGCTGAACTTGTCGCGGCAGTCCCGCGCGAAATGTTCGCCACTTCCGCGGCGCGCGAGGTTGTCGTCGGCCGTCTGCGCTTCACGGTTGGGGTCTGCCCAGTTGAGGACCGAACCGCATCCCACGGTCTTACCGTCTGCGGGATCGGTGCCGGCACCGAACGGGATGCCGAGAAAGGCCATTCCACCGACCATGAGGATCGCACCGATGCCGCCGATGAAGACTCGTAGGGACATGCGGATATGCATAGCAGGACACACGGTCGGTTTGGTGCGGAATGGGCCGATCGGACTCGGTGAAGTTAGGTGGCCTCCTCATGGCACCGGCATCTGACCCATCGGGTAGGAGTCGTTGGGCATGCCTCTCCCCCGCTCATCCCTTATTCATCGCAAATGATGGAGAACGAGCGAGATCGAGAGAGATTCGTCGAGATGCCCTGAGACCGAAACCGGTTGCGTCCGTATAGTCCCCGACGCATCCAGGGAGACTCCAAACTGTCGCCTTCTAATCTCTAGGTCGCAGGTTCGATTCCTGCCGGGGGCACCACAAACTGCAGCGACCGAACCGGCATGTGATCATCCCACCGGCGTACCGGTGAACGGGGCAACCATCACGCACGGCACCGGTTCCGGGTACTGCGGATCGAGCGCGTTGAGCACATATCCGGCTGCGACGGGCGACGCGGCCAGCGCCGCATGCTCCGAGTAGTCCTGTGGGCACCGATCCTGGACGACGATGTTGTTCGCGTTCGGACCGGGGACCAGACCGCTGGTGTACGGCATGACGAGTTCGTCGTACCTGGTGGCGATGTTCGTATACGTAACGCCAGGCGCATACGGACTGCCGCCCTCGTTCATCTTCTTGATGAAGTCGGTGCCCGGGGCCATGTCGAGGCAGGACGCGCACAGCTTACCGAACGTCTGCTCCTGCAACGGCTTCAGCCCGAACTGCTTCACGAGGGCGGTGATCTCACCGGCCCCGAAAGAGCCGGCCCCACCCCAGAGCGGGGCCAGCGAGACGTACTTGTCCACCTTCGCCGCGCCGCCGAGGAACTTCACGTAGTAGTTCGGCATCAGGGTGCCCTGCGAGTGGCCGAGGATGTCGACCTTGCTCGCCCCGGTGGCGGCAAGCACCTCGTCCACGAACACGGCCAGCTCCGCGGCGCTCTGGTCGAGCGGCGTGAGCGCGCCGAAGGCACTCATCGGCCACACTGCACCGGGCCGAGTGCCGTAGGTGGGCGCGAAGACGCAGTAGCCCTCGTTCTTCAGCAGCGGAACGTATGTGGCCCAGTTGGTTTGCCGATTCGCACCCGTGCCGTGGACGAGAATCACCGGATTCGGATGGGCCGCGGTCGGCTTACAGGTCCAGTCGTTGGAACCCGGAATCGAGCCGCCCGGATTGGCCGTCTCGAGGCCGATGCCGTCGTAGAAGTTGTGCGGCACGGGAAGCGGATCGGCCCCGGCGCCTGGCGCTGCCGCCACAGGCAGGGCGACGGCACACACGGCAAACGCAACAAC
>JAFAFA010000144.1 GCA_023423695.1 Pseudomonadota bacterium
CGGAAGGCCGGATCGTTCACGTCGGGCGAGAGCGAGAGCGAGCGGTTCATCGGCCCGATCGAGCCGGCCACGTAGCGCCTCTGGTGCGGCGTCTTCGCGCTCCACGCGTCGGCGGCCTGCCGCGCGACCTGCGCGGCGCGCACGTTCATCTCGTAGACGATGTCTTCCAGGTCGTAGTCGGCCTGCGCGACGCGGGTGGCGGTGAACGTGTTGGTCTCGAGGATGTCGGCGCCGGCCTCGAGGTACTGCTCGTGGATCGAGCGGATCATGTCGGGCTGCGTGATGCAGAGCAGATCGCTGTTGCCCTTCACGTCCTTGTGGTGCTCGCGGAAGCGCTCGCCGCGATACTCCGCCTCGCCCGGCTTGTGCTGCTGGATCAGCGTGCCCATCCCGCCGTCGAGGACGAGGATGCGCTTCTCCATGAGGTGGACCAGCTCGTCGGATGTACTGCTCATCGGTTAATCCTTGGACGCGAACGCCGAGACGACCTCGAAGTAGGGCTTGCGGCGCTCGCGGGACGTGACCTCGCAGGTCTCGACCGTCAAGCCCGCCGCGGACAAGAGCTTGCCGAGCTTCTTCGGCGCGAAGCCCGGCACCACGTGCCCATAGGACTCGGCCACCTGCGCGTGGCCGTGCGCGCGCAGCGTGACCACCGCGACGAGGCCCCGAGGCCGCAGCACCCGCGCCGCCTCGGCGAGCGCCTTCTGCGGTTCGCGCACCAGCGTCAGCACGTTGAAGAGCATCACCGCGTCGAAGCTCTGCGCGTCGAAGGGCAGCTCGAGCAGATCTCCATGCGCAAACTTCACGTTGCCCTGCGCGCGCAGCCGCGCCCGCGCCGCCTCGAGCACCGTCTCGGAGCGATCGAGGCAGGTCACGCTCGTGGCCCGCGGCGCGATCAGCGCGGCCAGCGTGCCGTCCCCGCTCCCCGCGTCGAGCACGTCCCCGAGCCGCATCAGCCCGAGCAGCCCGCGCGCGGTCGCCTCCCAGGTCCGCCCCGGCGAGTAGTGCCGCTCCATCTGCCCGGCCACGGCCTCCGGCCACGCCGCCTCGCGCGCGTCGATCAGCGCCTGACAGCGCTCGCGATCGGTGTCGAGCACCCGATCGTCGAGCTTGTCCTCGAGCAGCGCCCACACCGCCCGCGCCGCCTCCGGCATCGCGTCCGACGCCCGATAGAACGTCGACGCCCCCTGCCGCCGATCGCGGATCACCCCCGCCTCCCGCAGCTTGCCGAGGTGCGTGCTCACCCGCGACTGCGCCAGCTCGGTCACCTGCGTCAGCTCGGCCACGCTCAGCTCTTCCCTCGCCAAGAGCGCAAAGAGCCGCACCCGAGTGGGCTCGGCGAAGAGCGAGAGCAGCGAGGACGTGTCGGCGAGCGTGGCGGCCATCGGGTTCATCCGACCATCGGGATAAGCGGATGCCTATCCCCGGGACGGCGCTGCGTCAAGCGAGCCGTGCTTGGGTGGGGGGCAGGAGTCGGCCGGTGGCCTCCCGAACGCGTAGTGCGGTAGAGACTTCCTTATGCCGTCGAAGCCCCACAACCCGACTCTACCGACGTTCTACCTGGACCAGAGCACGCTGTCGGACGCGTTTCGGAGTGCGGCGGTGTCGCCAACCGGTGCCTCGGCGCCATATCGCCAGCTCTTCGCATGGATCCAAGAGGTTTCCTCGCAGGCGAACCTCTGCCTCTCGCACGCTCACGTCGTAGAGATGGCCGCGTGGAGCGAAGCGGATGCAATGGCGGCATGGCTGGACTCGTTGGACGTGGTCTGGCTTCGCTCCCATCCAGAGGTGCAGCGGGCGGAGGACGAGTACCTCGTGCGGCTTGTCGCCGGGTCGGCGAGCAGGGAGGCGCCGAGCCCCTTCGCGCCCTCATTCCTCACGTCGTTCGGTGATCGTGTTACGAGCGCGAATCTCAGCGGCATGTTGTCTAACCCGACGATCTTCGGCGCCGTCCAAGGCGCGCGGCAGCGGGCGTCGCAAGGCGAGCGCGATTTCATGCCCGACTTCCACGCCATGCTGCGTCGCGATCGAGAGATGGCGGCGGCGAGCGGCATTTCCGAGCAACGCCTGCAGGATGGTCTCGCTTACAACATGCGAGTTGCACTGCGAACGCGTGCGGGCGAAGCGCATGAACGTCTCGTTGAGCGAGCCGACCTCGAGTACCTTGCAACAGGAGCGACGTGGGGATCGGTGCAGGATCCGTTTGTCGAACGCTACGAGAACGACCCGACAGCCCTGCCGGTGACGCGAATCGTCGAAGCGTACACGCGGGGATTCGAGAGGGAAACGGCGAGCCAGCGGCCGAACAGCAGGGCTGTGAGGCGCCGACACGCGTCTGCGTTCTTTGACCTTGCGCACGCCGGTGCGGCAGCGGCCTACTGCGACGTCTTTACGTGCGACGATTTCACCGCCCGTTGCCTCGGTGACATTCGAGCGCGCTGGAGCCGCTCGCCTCCCGTTGCTCGCAGGCCGGGCGAGGAAGACGCTACTTTCGTCGGGCGCCTCATGGCGACGTGGCCGCAACCCGCCCCCTAGCTCCCGCCGATCATCTGGTCTGTGATCGAATCGGCCGGCACCCCCGCGTTAAGGCCAAACAGGAGGACCCTGTGATAGCCCTCCTCCGATGCGCCGTGGCCGCTGCGGTAGAGGTGGCCGGCGCGAATGTGTCCAATAACCGTCGCCGACTCACCGGACCCAAAGCGCGCTGGGGCATCACGCGCCGCTCGAATGACCGAGAGCCCGTCGGGGTGTAGCGAGGGATGACGTCCGTCGAGTCGTTCGGCGAACGCGAGCACGCTGAGATAGAGGCGGCGCGCGGAGTGCTCGTCAAACCGTGCGTCGTAGATGGATGGGCTACCTACGTGGAAGAACTTCCCGGCATGACTAAGGCTGACTCTCGGAAGGAACTCGGCCCACAGCCGTGCGTCCTCTGGGTCGATGCCCATGCGCAGGTCATCGACGCCCTTTGCTAGCTCCGCGAACTCCTCCGTAATCAAGGAGGCGAGGTCCTCTGCAGCACGCGAAGAATCGCGAGTGCGTCGGTGGCGCAGCTGCTCCACGAAGTCGGGCGGCCGCTTGGCGTCGACCAACCACGCTGCGTGAAGACGAGCGAAGTACAGTGCCTCCGCGAGAGCGTCGAGAAACGCCTCCCGATCAGCGTCCTTCCAAGCATCGAGGTGGCCCTCTGCGCGAGCGAGAGCACTGGCGACGCCTCGATGCTCGAGCCAGTCTCCCAACGAGACGCGGTCGACGTCTATGCCAAGTAGCTGCTGAGCCAGCGTGCGCATCGCAACGGTCGCGTGCTCGAGGGATTCACGCGCCGCGGGGTCCGATGGGCGGAGCGCCTTGTGCTTCGCGCCGACGCGCAGGTGGTTGAGCCGCTCGAGCCCAGCCACGAACACGGCGACGGTCTTCTCCTTCGCTGCGAGCTTTCCAAGCACGCTCGCGAAGCCATCCTTCGGGGCCATCTCGATCCCCTTCACCTCCGCAATAGCAAGGAGGAGCAGTTCGGCAGCGTCCTGGGCGGCGATGACGGCTTCCGACGCCGCGAACGGGTCGGCGTCATCCAGACGGCGGCGCGCGTTCAGCAGGAGTCGACGAGCCAAGGTTATCTGCCAGCGAGTGCCTGTGAGCATGTATCCGGGATCCCGAAGGTCCTCACCAGTCTACCGTGTGTTGCTGCCGAGTAGACCCGGTGTACTGCCGCGCGAGGACGGATGCTCGTGGGGCTCGCTTCGATCGAGCCCGGCGAGGAGCTCTGGTAGCCTGGACCCGATGGCCATCTCGTTCGAGTGCGCGACCTGCGGTCGGGTCCATGAGGGCCTCCCTGCGTTCGGTGGCCCTATGCCCACGCCGGTGGCGGCGATGACGGCGGAAGAGCGGGCCAGGCGGGTCGAGCTCAGCTCCGACATGTGCGTCGTGGACGAGAGCAGCTTCTTCCTTCTCGGCTGCTTGGACCTGCCGATCCGCGACACCGACGAAGCGTTCCGGTTTCTGGTCTGGGTGTCGCAGAGCGAGCAGAGCTTCGCGAACGCGTTCGCGCTCTGGGAGACACCCGGACGCGAAGCGACCCCGCCGACGTTCGGATGGCTGAGCACCGAGGTGCCCCTCTACCCGCGGACGGTGGGCCTGCAGACACAGGTCCACACGCAACCGGTGGGCGTCCGTCCGTCAGTCGTCCTCGAACCGAGCGAGCACCCGCTCGCGATCGACCAGCGCGACGGCATCAGCCGTGAGCGCGCGATCGAGATGGCCACGGCACTGCTCCACGGATGAGCTCGCGCGAACGCGCCGCTCGGCGGGGCCGGGCGGCGCGTTCGTTAGGACCCGCTCAGCACTTGGAGAAGAGGTTCTCGAGCTCGGCGTCGCCCTGGACGGCGGCGCGGATCATCAGGTAGTTCGCGTCCCACTTCTTCTTCTGGCGGGCGACGGCGGCCGCTTCGCGGGCGGTGGCCTCGGCGGCCTTGCGCTGGTTCTTGCCGAGGAGGTTCTGCTCTTCGGCGTCGGCGTGGAGCTGCTCGAGCACGGCGCGATCCATGCCGCGGCTCGCGAGCTCGTCGACGATCAGCGAGCGCTCCGGACGGAGGAGCGATGCGGTGAAGTTCGCGAGGGCCTCGATCAGCGCGGGCTTGTCCTCGCGCTCGACGCGCACCCGCTTGACCTCTTCGCTCTCGGCGAGCTCGGCGTCGATCGGCGGCAGCTTGCGGGTGCGATAGCGCGTGAACGTGAGCGCGATCAGGAAGGTGGCCAGGGCCTTGTGGCCCGCCTCCAACAGGGTGTCGATCGTCGCGGGGAGCCGGTTCTTGAGCTGCTCGCCGCGCTCCAGGATCTCGTCGGTGCGGTCGGCGCGCTCGACCAGCTCGGTCTGGTTGTCGGCCAGCTGGTTCTTCTGGTCGACGTCGGCCTCTCTCGCCTCGTTCCCCCCGGTGATGATCACATCGAGGTCCGCGTCCTTGATCCCCGCATCCTTCGCTCGCGCGGTGCCCTTCAGCTTCCGGGCGAGCTCGGTGCGGTTCTTCACTCGTTCCCCATACGCCATCGTTGCCCTCCGAATGTGTGGTGCTCTGGCAGGGTACGTGAGGCACGACGGCGTGCCAACGGTGGCAAAACGCCTCTCGCAGCCCAAGTACACTGACGGTTTTGTGGTTTCGTGTCAGCGATTCGTCCTCTTCGGCCGGCGGCGTCCGCCTTTCGGCCGGCGGCGTCTGCCTCTCGGCCGGCGGCGTGTGGGTCTCGGCCGTCGGCGTGTGGGAGGTGGCTCCGCCGAGTGTCCTCTTCGGCCGTCGGCGTGCGCCTCTCGGCCGTCGGCGTCCGCCTTTCGGCCGGCGGCGTGTGGGTCGGCGGCTGCGGCGTGTGCTTTCGACCCTCCGATCGAGCGCGATCGGTCAGCGCGCGGCGAGCGCCTCCGGGCGAGCGGGCGGATCCACGTCGATCACGGTCTCGAGCCCGCGGGTGCGCACGACTACGGTGCCGGCCTGGACGTCGAAGCGCATCCACGGATCGCCGTCGAGGTGCTCGAGCTCGTCGTCGACCGCACGCACCCAGCGGCCCTCCTCGGCGCTGCACCGCGCGTAGCCGCCGAGCATGGCGCCGCCGTAGAGCGGGCGGCCCTCGCAGCTCACGCTCACGCGGCAGGGGAAGCCGCCGCGCGACTCGTTCGTGATCCCGACCGTGCACGCCGCGCCCTCGGGCAGCGCGCCTCCGCTGCCGCGCACCGTGCCCGTGGTCTCGAACGCCGCGCCCTCCGGCGCGCAGCCCACCGCCATCACCGCCACCATCGACATCACCAGCCTCGTCGCGCGCATCGAGTCACTCCGTGGGCGAGGCCCACTTGCGCGCGGCGTGCCCGGCGCGGCGCGCCGGGAGCGAGCACCCGAGGTGTCCGTGAGATCGGTCAGCCGGCCCTCAGCGCGTCCGCGCGGCCGGCCAGGCCTCTGCGCCGGATGAGCTGATCGCTTGCCGCGCGCGGCAGGTGAGGGGTTCGTGCTCTCAGCGCTCGGCCCGGGATCCGTCGAGGCAGCGCGGGCAGGTGACCGCGAGCTCGAGGCGGGGCGCTCCGCAGGCGTGGCAGTCGATGCGCGGGGCGGCGCTCCACGCCGCGAGATCGGCGAATTCGATCCACGCGTCACGCGTCGTGTCGGCGGCGCAGATGGGACAGCGCTCGGTGCCCCGGCTCAGCGGCGCGATGCAGTACGGACAGCAGAGCAGCGGCTCGCGCGGCGGCTCTGCTTCGGTGAGAAACGCCGGGATGTAGTCCGAGGCGGGCTCGACCGTCCGTCCTCGCTCTCGTGCGAGCACGACGAGCGCGATCGCCGGCAGCGAGAGGAAGCCCTGGCCCATGTTCCGGTGGAAGTCCCACCGATGCTGCTCGCGGTGCCCGAGCTGGGTCTGGTGCAGCCGGGTGGCAAAGCCGGCGCGATCGTCGCGAAGCCAGGCTCGGATCAGCTCGATCGTCGGCAGCCAGAGGTTGTGGGCCTGCGCGCGGTCGCGGTGGAGGGTGGTGACCGCGCCGATGTTGCGATGATCCACCTCGGCGGGGACCGGCTCGTCGAGCCGGGCGTGGGCCGCCGCGGCGGCCCGATCGAGCGCCGCCAGCGCGCGCGCACAGTCGCCGAGCGTGGCTTGCTGCAGCGCCTCCGCCATGCTGTCGAGAGCGCCCCGCTGTCCCGCGAGGGTCGCGCCGCTCGGCCGGATGAGGCTCAGCTCGATGCGCGCGACCGGGTCGCGCAGGATGACGGCAGCCCAGAAGCCGCGGAGCCAGGCGTGCGGCGGACAATCAACCCCGGCATACGGGTCGAAGCGCTGCGTGCCGTCGCCGAGCGGCAGATCGATCGGGCCGCGAGGCCCTCGCGAGAGCGCGAGCTCGACGCGGGTCGCGTCCACCAAGAGGCGCAGCGCCCGCCGCACCTCGTCGCGCTCGCCGGACACCGCGGAGTAGCCCGCGAGAGCGTGGGCGTTGCCGGCGAGGAGGATCAAGCTCGGGCCCAGCTCTTCGCGCGCCAGGACCTTGTCGAGCTGCTCGCCGACCGAGCGGCGGCAGCCCTCGTGGTCGGCGGCGACCCACTCGCTGTCGTAGCGATGGCGCGGCACCGGCGGCGGCACGTGCGAGAGGAACATCGCCGGAGCGTCCGGCGGATCACCCCTCTGCACCGGCGGCTCGACCCCGGGATCCGACAGCCATCGACGAAAACGCTCGAACAGCCCCATCGGCGCGACCGTACGCGACCGAATCGCCGCCCGCACGCGAGAAGCGGCTCTCCGGACGGACTCGTGGGTGACGCGCGCGCCGAC
>JAFAFA010000017.1 GCA_023423695.1 Pseudomonadota bacterium
AGACCTGCACCTGGCTCGACGCCAGCTTCGCCCGCGCCGAGAGCGCCTCGAGCTGCGACTACTGCGACGACAGCGGCGCCGGGTTAGGCGAGGAGATCCCGTTCGCCACGCTCATGAACCACCGCACCGAGGTCGACAGTGGGTGGACGACCCACGGTGACGCCAGCATGCTTTTCACTATCCCGCCGAGTTGGATGATCGCGGACGGGGCGAACCATCGCGGCGCCGTCTTTGCGCCCAGCCCCATCCAGATCGGGTATGGCACCACCTACGTTCAGGCGCGTGTCGAGACCATCGCCCGCAACACCGAGAGCTGCGGCACGTTCGGGTGTTTCTCCCTCCACGGCAGCTGGGCATTGGTGTTGCTCCACGGGACGCCGAGCTCATTCATCGGGACGGGACTGCCGCCCGTGCCCTCGGTGACCGGCATGGCGGTCGAGTGGCGCTTCTCGAGCGCGGTACCGGACTGCATGTTCGTGAGCTGCACGACCAACTCCGACGAGATCGTGCTGGAGCAGCTTCAGCCCACGGGTGCACCACGCGTCATCGGCCGGACAGCGGAGATCGACGGCGACCAGGACGGTCCGACGGGGACGATCGCTCCGCAGGTCATCTGGGTGGAGATCACGCCCGACGACCCGCGAACAGCGTCGGATGAGTCCGCGCTGGGGATCGTCGGGCCGATCGGCACCGGCTTGTTCTGCGCGAACGACGGCGGGACGTCGTGCGGGGTGAGCTTCGTCCCCGGCAGCACGGTTCACATCGGGATCGCCGCCGGTGCGACCTCGACGCGCGATGTCGGTGTCTTCGCAGAGGAGGTAGTCGTCACACGGAGCGGTCTCTGCGCTCCATTGAGGCGCCGGGACCAGAAATGAAGAGACCCCCTGAGAGCAGCGCTCCTCAGGGGGTTCTTACGTGCTCGCCGAGCTCAGGGAGCGGGAGCTGCGGGAAAGCAGACATCGTCAATAGCTGCGTTGTTGCAGGCGGCTGCTGTTTGTGCGCAGACCTGCAGAGCGCCAACCTGTGACGCGCAGGGGCCACCGGGGGTATTGATGCACGAACCGTCGGGGCAGTTAGCCTGTGCGCAGCAGAGGATCTCACCGTACTCCTCGTCGCATCCGTTCGCGGTCAGACAAGCCAGTTGAGCTCGGCTCACGCATGCGGCGCACTCGTTGGGTGCCGGGGTCGCGCTCGGATCGGCCGCGAAACAGGCCGCGACGCAGGCGTCGTACTCGGCCTGGGACGTGGCGCTGTCCAGGCAACCGTCGATGCACGGTTGCGTCTCCGCCGCGCAGGCAGCGGTTGTCGGTGGCGGGACCGTCGCGGCAGGACAGGTATCCGTTTCGCCAGCGTCGGTGCCTGCGTCGACCATCACCGGTGTGCCGGAGTCGGAGCCGCCGTCACTCAAGACGATCGGGCCGCCGTCCGGGTCGGTCGTCCGGTCGTTGTCGCAGGCGGAGAACGCCAGCGTAAGGGCACCGCAAGCCATCCAAGTTCCAATCCGCTTCATCGCATCCTCCTCCGTTCGCGGGCGATCGAGCCCGCCGGCCGCGCACGGTAGGCGTGCGCCTCCGGCCGGTCAATGATCGCAGCGCGACCGTGCGGTCACGATTCCCGTGCCCGCGCGGTGCGCTAGGCTCGCGCCGACCAGGAGGCAGGCATGGCGTTGAAGGAAGGAACCAAGGCTCCCGCGTTCGCGCTCGAGTCGTCGGAGGGCGGCACGGTGCGACTCGCGGATCTCCGAGGGAAGTGGGTGGTGCTCTACTTCTACCCGAGGGACGCGACGCCCGGGTGCACGACGGAGGCGCAGGGCTTCCGCGACCACAAGAGCGCGCTCGAGGAGCACTCCGCCATCGTGCTCGGGGTCAGCAAGGACAGCATCGCGTCGCACCAGAAGTTCGCGGCCAAGCAGGCGCTCAACTTCCCCCTGCTCAGCGATCCCGAAGGCGCGACGATCGAGAAGTACGGCGCGTGGGGCGAGAAGAACATGTACGGCAAGAAGTCGATGGGCATCCTCCGGAGCACGGTGCTCATCGATCCGGAGGGCGTGGTCCGCAAGGTCTGGCCGAAGGTCCGGGTCGCCGGGCACGTCGAGGAGGTGGTCGCGGCGCTCGACGCCTTACGCGCGTGAGGTCGCTCACCGCGCGCCGTCGGGGCCTTCTCGGCTCTCGCTGTCGGGTATACCCTGTCCCGGTTCGTTCGCGCCCCACTCGAGCGCGGACCTTCGCGGGAGCTGCATCGTGTCCAAGCCGTCGATCTTCGCTTTCTCCGTCTCGCTACTCCTCTTCGTGCTCGGCGGCTGCGACAGCAACCCCGCCGCATGCGCCAGCGCCGAGGTCCTCTGCGACGGCATGTGCGTGTTCACCGAGATCAACCAGCAGCACTGCGGCGGCTGCAACATGCCGTGCGCCGGCACGTGCAGTAACGGCATGTGCGTCACGGGGCCTGGCCTGGACGGCGGGCCCGGCCACGACAGCGGCCCGCTCGGCGCCTGCCGGCCCACCTGCGCGTCGTCCCAGCGCTGCTGCGGCACCACCTGCACGAACCGCGAGCAGCCGCTCAACGTCGACGGCCGCCCCGCCTCGCCCGACGACCCGAGCTCGGCCTTCAACAACTGCAACGGCTGCGGCCTCCGCTGCGACCCCGAGCGTCACAGCTCCTGCAGCGTCCGCACGGGCGGCACGGTCCCCGAGTGCACCTGCGGCAACATCGG
>JAFAFA010000069.1 GCA_023423695.1 Pseudomonadota bacterium
GCTTCATGACCACGATCCACTCCTACACGGGTGACCAGCGGATCGTCGACACCAACCACAAGGACCTGCACCGCGCCCGCGCGGCGGCCCTGAACATGATCCCGACCTCGACCGGTGCGGCCAAGGCCGTCGGCAAGGTGCTGCCGGAGCTGAAGGGCAAGCTGGACGGCACCGCCATGCGCGTGCCCACCCCGAACGTGTCGGTCGTCGACTTCAAGTTCACCGCCAAGCGGGCCACCTCGGTCGAGGAGATCACCAAGGCGATCTCCGATGCCGCCAACGGCCCGCTCAAGGGCGTGCTGGCCGCCTACACCGAGGATCTGGTGTCGACCGACTTCAACCACGACCCGAACAGCTCGATCTTCGCGCTGAACGAAACCAAGGTCATCGACGGCAACTTCGTCCGCATCATGACTTGGTACGACAACGAGTGGGGCTTCTCCAACCGCATGAGCGACACCGCCGTCGCCATGGCGAACGCCAAGTAAGCCTCGCCGGATCAAGAAAAGGGCGCCTTTCGCAAGGAAGGCGCCTTTTTTGTTGTGCGGGGCCCGAGGCCTCCATTCCGCCTCAAGCCGTCTCCTCAGGCCGCCCTTACCGTCGCCAGGAAGGTCCCGACCTGGGCGTTCAGCCCGGCGGCCTCCTCCGACAGCTTGCCCAGCGCCTCCACCAGTTCGCGGGCGGTGCGGCCGCTCTCGTCCGATGCGGCGGTGACACCGGAGATGCTCGACGACACCTCGCCGGTGCCGGCGGCGGCCTGCTGGACCGAGCGGGAAATTTCCGCAGTGGCGGCGTTCTGCTGGTCCACCGCGGCGGAAATCGTCGTGGCGATGGCGCTCAACCGTTCGATGACCGCCGAAACCTTCTGGATCTCCGTCACCGCCAGACCGGTCACCGACTGGATGCCGCTCATCTGGCCGCCGATCTCCTCGGTCGCCTTTGCCGTCTGGTTGGCCAGCGCTTTCACCTCGCTGGCAACCACCGCGAAGCCCTTGCCCGCTTCGCCGGCGCGCGCCGCCTCGATGGTGGCGTTGAGCGCCAGCAGGTTGGTCTGGCCGGCGATGGAGTTGATCAGCCCGACCACTGTGCCGATCCGGTCCACCGCCTCCGCAAGGCTGCCGATGCGGCCGGTCGCCTCCTGCGCCATGCCGACGGCCTCATTGGCGACGCGGCTGGCCTCCGATACCTGCCGCCCGATCTCGACGATGGAGCTGGACAACTGTTCCGACGCGGCGGCCACGGTCTGCACATTGGCGGCGGTGCCGTCGCTGGCGCTGGCCACCAGCCCGGCAAGCTGGCTGGTCTGCTCGGCCGCGTGCGACATCTCCCGCACCTTCTGACCCAGCGCATCGGTGGTGGTGGAAACCGAGCGGATCATGCCGCCGACCGTGCCCTCGAAGCGGGCCGCCAGCCGGTCCATCGCCTGCCGCTTGTCCTCCTCCGCCCGGCGGGCGGCTTCCGCCTGTTCGGCCTCCAGGCGCCGGCTCGCCTCGGCGTTCAGCTTGAACACCTCCACGGCGCGGCCCATGTCGCCCAGTTCGTCGCCGCTGGCGGTCTCGGGAACGACGGCCGACAGGTTGCCGTCGGCAAGGCTGCGCATGCTGTCGGACAGGCGGCGGATGCGGCGGCTGACCGAATTGCCGACCAGTGCGATCAGCGCCACCACCGGCAGCGCCAGCCCGCCGACGATGGCCGCCATGGTCCACAGGCTGCGCATGAAGCGGGCGTCCAGGTCGTCGATGTAGACGCCGGTGCCGATGATCACCTGCCATGGTTCGAACATCTTGACGTAGCTGAGCTTCGGCAGAGCCACGTCGCTGCCCGCCTTGGGATAGCTGTAGCCGACGAAGCCCTCGCCCTTATTGCGGGCGGTGTCGACCATCTCGCGCGAGAAGAAGACGCCGTTGGCATCCGTCATGTCGCGCTGGTCCTTGCCGATCACGTCGGGGCGGACCGGGTGGATGACCGCTTGGTAGCCGGTGCCGAGGACGAAGAGATAATCCTTGCCGTTGTAGAACATCGTGTTGATGTTCGCCTTGAACCGCTCGAACGCCTGCTCGCGGGTCAGGCGCCCGGCCTTCACCTCGGCGTCGTAGCCGGCGGCGAGCCCGTGGGCGGTCTGCACGACGGAGCGCAACGTCTCCTTGCGGTCCTCCAGCATGCTGCGCTGGTTCAGCCACAGCGCCGAGGCGGCGAGCGCGATGCAGATGGCGCCGGCCAGGGCCACCAGAGCCCAGAGCTTCGCCCGCAGGGTGAGTTTCAGTCCGCTCATGGCAATCCCCCTTTATCCATTGGGGGGATATGAGCAAGTGCAATGCCAGTCAGGCAAGAGGAACATACCCGCGCATCTCAACGCATACGCGCAATCCCCGCCCGCAAACCCAATGCCGAAATGCCAAGCCGCCGAACCGGCGCAGGCAATCGGCATCGCGTTTTGCGACTCTTCAGCCCGCCTTCACCTTCGCCACCCCGGCCGCCTGCCCCAGGCTTTCGGCGATCCAGGCCGACAGGCTCTTCCCCTCGCGCGCGGCGCAGTCGGCGATGGCCCGGTGCAGGATCGGGTTGATGCGGATGGCAAGGCGGCCGGAAAAGGGCTGCTCCCCATCCCCGCCCATATCGCAGGAAAGGTCGAGATAATCGTCCACCGCGCGGCGGAAGGACTCGCGCAGTTCGTCCACAGACCGGCCCGAAAAAGTGATGCCGTCGTGGGTGTTGATGACCTCGCCGACGAAGACGCCCGCATCGTTGTCGAAGTCGATCTGGGCCTTGTAACCCTTGTATTCCATCATCGCGGCATTCCCGGGGGATCGATTCCCATGAAACGGACCCGGCGCGCTGGCACCCTGTCCCCAGAGATTGGGTCCGATGTGACCGACCATACTCCGGGACCGCGATCATAGGGTTTGACCTGCCTCAATTCTCACAACCGCTGGATCACGCCCGGCCGAATCTCCGATTCGCTCGTTCCGGCCACTGCTGGCCGCGGGTAAAGTGTGCCGCCCTTCCCCGCTGCCACGACATGCCGATGACCGTCCCTCCGCCATTCCGTCCCATCCTGATTCGCGGCCTGGACGACGCCTTGCTGGCCGCCGGCGCAGCCGACTCGGCCGGGACGCCCCTCGTGCTGATGGGCCCGCCGGCGGCCGGCGCCCTGTGGCTGCGCGGGGTGGTGGAGCGGGTCCGCAAGGCGCACCCGGGGTTGGAGGTCGCCGGCCTGCTCGATTGCGGCGACCGCGCCGGCGAGGCGCAAGGGGCATTGGCGGCCGGGCTCCGGCTGGTCCTGTTCACCGGCCGACCCGAGATGGCGGATCGGCTCGCCGCCATCGCCGCCGCCCGCGGCGCGGCGCTGCTGACCCACCGTCCGCCAGCCCTTGACCTCGCGGCCTGGATCTCCGCCGAAGGCCGGAGCCGGCGCCACAGCCCCTCGCTGGACGCCCTATGCCGTGACTGGCTGAAACGCGACCAAGGTTAGGGCGGGACTACCGCTTTTTCGCACAGCCTCGCCGCGCAAAGGTGGTGTACCGTCGCCTAAGGATATTTTTGTGACACGACACCCTCCCTCCGATGCCGGAAGAGCCGCCCATGAGCATCACCTCGCTGACCACGCCGGACTCGACGATCGCGCAACCTCGCCGTCCGGGGCACGCCGTAAGTGGCCGGCCGGCGGACCGGAGCGGACTGGGGACCGCCGGTCCCGGCGCAGGGCCGGAGAAGATGCGCGGCATCCGCCTGCTGGCGGTCTGGATCGGATTGACGACGGGCGCCTGGGCGGTGCTGGGCGGTGCCGGCTATGGGTTGTACATCGCACTGCACACCCTTCTGCCCTAACCCCTTTGTGGGTGCCGCGCCCGCCCTGCGGACTTGGCCCATCCGCAGGCCCTAGGCCGTTCAGACGTGGCAATTGGCCGCTTTATGCCCCTCCCGCCGTTGCAAAACGGCCAAATACGGGCTAAGTACGGCGCCATTCCAAGAATGCCCCAGGGAAGAGCCACAATGAAGCTCACGCGCCGCGTCAAAGACATTCTCGCCAACTACGAGAGCGACAATCCCGGCACCAAGGCGAACCTCGCCCGCATCCTGATGGAAGGCAAGCTCGGCGGCACCGGCAAGCTGGTGATCCTGCCGGTCGACCAGGGCTTCGAGCACGGGCCCGCCCGCAGCTTCGGCCCGAACGATGCCGGCTATGACCCGCACTACCACTACCAGCTGGCCATCGACGCCGGCTGCAATGCCTATGCCGCCCCCCTGGGCTCGCTGGAAGCCGGCGCCGGCACCTTTGCCGGCTCGATCCCGCTGATCCTGAAGATGAACAGCGCCAACAGCCTGTCCACCCAGAAGGAAGCTGCCGACCAGGCCGTGACCGCCTCAGTCCAGGACGCGCTGCGCCTCGGCTGCTCGGCCATCGGCTTCACGATCTATCCCGGCTCCGACGCCATGTACTCCCAGTACGAGGAGTTCCGCGAGCTGTCGAAGGAGGCGAAGTCCTACGGCCTCGCCACCGTTCTGTGGTCCTATCCGCGCGGCGGCGCCATCACCAAGGACGGTGAGCTGGCCATCGACGTGATCGGCTATGCCGCCCACATGGCCGCTCTGCTGGGCGCCCACATCATCAAGGTGAAGCTGCCCTCGGCCACGCTGGAGCAGGCCGAAGCCAAGAAGATCTACGAGTCCAAGAACATCCCGATCGCCACCCAGGCGGAGCGGGTGAAGCACATCATGCAGTGCACCTTCAACGGTCGCCGCATCGTGGTCTTCTCCGGCGGCGCCACCAAGGGCGAGGACGCGGTGTTCGAAGACGCCCGCGCCATCCGTGACGGCGGCGGCAACGGCTCGATCATCGGCCGCAACGCCTTCCAGCGCCCGCGCGAGGATGCGCTGAAGCTGCTCGACCGGATCATGAAGATCTACCAGGGCCGGGAGTAACACTTGGCCAAGGGAAAGCCGGCGCAGGCGGAACCTCCCGCCTGCCGTCTGTACCTCGTGACGCCGCCGGCCCTGGAGCCGGCGGCGTTCGCGCCGCTTCTGCGGGAAGCGCTGGATGCCGGCGACGTCGCCTGCGTGCAGTTGCGCCTCAAGGACTGTGCGGAGGACGACATCCGTCGCGCCTGCGACCTGCTGCGCCCGATCGCGCAGGAACGGGAGGTCGCCTTCATCCTGAACGACCATCCGCGCCTCGCGCGGGAGACCGGCTGCGACGGCGTCCATGTCGGGCAGCAGGACACCCCCTATCGCGACGCCCGCAAGATTCTGGGCAACGACGCCATCGTCGGCGTCACCTGCCATGACAGCCGCCATCTCGCCATGATCGCCGGCGAGGAGGGGGCCGACTATGTCGCCTTCGGCGCCTTCTTCCCCACCGCCACCAAGACGGCCGAGTACAAGGCGGAGCCGGAACTGCTGAGCTGGTGGTCGGAGCTGATGGAGGTGCCCTGCGTTGCGATCGGCGGCATCACCGCCGAAAACTGCGCCCCGCTGGTCACGGCCGGCGCCGATTTCCTGGCCGTCGTCAACGCCGTCTGGGGCCATCCCCAGGGTCCGGGCGCCGGAGTCCGGGCGCTGAACGCCGCCATCGAGGCCGCCACTGGGGCCGCACTCGCCGGCTGAGTCGGCCGATTAGCTGGCCGGTTGCTCGGCCGATCACCTGGACTTCCCCAAAATCATGGATCTTCTGACGCCCGAGTCTCTGGGCATCCTGTTCGCCGTCGGCCTGCTTGCCGGCTTCGTCGATTCCATCGCCGGCGGCGGCGGCCTGCTGACCATCCCCGCCCTGCTGGCCGCCGGCCTGTCACCCGCCGAGGCACTGGCCACCGGCAAGCTGCAATCCAGCTTCGGGTCTCTCTCGGCCACCATCAAGTTCGTCCGCCGCGGTGAGGTCAACCCCACCTCCATGCGCACGATGATCCTCTGCACCTTCGTCGGCGCCGGCGCCGGCGCCACGCTGGTGCAGATGCTCGATCCCAGCTTCCTGCGCGACGTCATCCCCATCCTGCTGATCGGCATCGCCATCTATCTGCTGGTATCGCCCAAGGCCGGCGACGTCGACGCCCATCAGCGCATCGGCGAGCATGCCTTTGCGCTCAGCATCGGCACCGGCATCGGCTTCTACGACGGTTTCTTCGGGCCGGGCACCGGCACCTTCTTCGCCATCGCCTTCGTCTCGCTGCTGGGCCACAATCTGCGCAAGGCGACCGCCCACACCAAGGTGCTGAACCTCACCAGCAACGTGGCCTCGCTGCTGTTCTTCATCCTCGGCGGCCATGTGCTGTGGACGGTTGGGTTGCTGATGGGCGTCGGCCAGTATATCGGCGCCCAGCTCGGGGCCCATATGGTGATCCGCAATGGTGCCCGAGTCGTCCGTCCGATGCTGGTCGTCGCCTCCGTCGTCATCACTGCCAAGCTGGTGTGGAGCGACGAACACAACATCCTGCGCGAGATTTTCGCCGCCGCGGTGGCCTGGATCGCCTGACGCACCGGCTTCGCCGGCGCTTTTTCTCCACTGAAATCACTGGATAATTCCGCCGCTTGGCGGCGCCGCGGCCGGAGAACCTTCTCCCGCCGGTGGTGCCGCCTTGCGGCTATTTCGCTTTTCCGGCTTCCGCTTCCGGTGCAAGGCCGCAACACTGCTTGTGCAGCCAACAAAAAGTGGTGGGCGGCTATTTACGTAAGCGTCAGTTTGTGTATCATTGCGTCAACAACACAATTTAGGGAAGGAACCATGTCTCCGATGACGCTCAAGACACGCCTGATGACCGCCGCTGCCGCCCTTGCGGTGACCGCACCGATCGCGACCGCCTCCACGTCGTTCGCCGCCGGATTCGCGTTGAAGGAGCAGAGCGTATCGGGCCAGGGCACCGCCTTTGCCGGCGTGACCGCCGGCGGCAACGGCGATGCCAGCTCCATGTATTACAATCCCGCGACCATGGGCCTGGTCACCGGGATCGAGGCGGTGCAGACCGCCACCGGCGTCATCGTGAAGTCGAAGGTCGAAAGCGCCAGCGCCACGCGCGCCCGGCGGCTGGGCGGCACGGCGATCAGCGGCAACGCCTCGCCGGGCGACATCGCGCAGGACGCCATCGTCCCGGCCGGCTATTTCGTCTATTCGATCAACGACGACCTGAAGGTCGGCCTGTCGGCCAACGGCCCCTGGGGCCTCGTCACCGATTACGGCGACAGCTGGATCGGCCGCTATCACGGCATCCGCTCCGACCTGCGCACCTACAACTTCGTGCCGACGGTGTCGTACCGGATCAACCCGATGATCACCATCGGCGGCGGCGTGCAGATCCAGTACGCCAAGGCCAAGCTGTCGCAGTCGTCCGACTTCGGCGCCAGCCGCCTCGGCCGTCCGGGCGCGCTCGACGTCAAGAGCGACGTGACAGGCGACGATTGGGGCTGGGGCGTGTCGCTGGGTGCGCTGATCGAGCCGGTGAAGGGCACGCGCATCGGCGTCGGCTACCGCTCCGCGGTCAAGCACACGCTGACCGGCAACATCTCCTTCACCGGCCTGCCCCCTGCCCTGGCCGGCGCCCTGCCCTCGCAGAGCGCCAATGCCGACCTGATCACGCCGGAAATCGCCTCCATCGGCCTGTACCACGAGGTGAACGACCGCTGGGCGGTGATGGCCGACGTGCAGTGGACCAACTGGTCGCGCTTCAAGGAACTGCGGGTCAACATCGCCAACCCGGCGCTCACCTCGGTCACGGAGGAGCACTGGAAGGACACCTGGTATTACGCGCTCGGCACCTCCTACAAGGTGACCGACAAGCTGACGCTGCGCGGCGGCATCGCCTTCGACAAGAGCGCGGTCGATGTCGAGTTCCGCACGCCCCGCATCCCGGAGCAGAACCGTTACTGGGTGTCGGTCGGCGCCGGCTATCAGGTGACCGACAGCCTGCGGGTCGACGCCGCCTACTCCCACGTCTTCGTGCCGAAGGCTTCGGTCAACCTGACCGACGATCTGACCGGCCCCGAGGCCGGCCGCGGCAACCTGACCGCGGAGTACAAGAACAGCATCGACCTGATCGGCCTGCAGGCGAAGTTCACGTTCTGAGGTTAAGCATCCTCTCCCCCGCCAAGGATCCCCTCTCCCCCCCGGGGAGAGGGTTAGGGT
>JAFAFA010000020.1 GCA_023423695.1 Pseudomonadota bacterium
GCTCGGCGACGACTACTTGCCGGGCATCGGCGGGGTCAGCGCGGAGACCGAGGTGCACGTCTTCGCCTACGAGGAGCGGATCGAGGGCGGCCCGCCCGAGCTCCGCGTCGAGATCACGAGCGGCGACAACGACGAGGACATGGGGCTCTGCGAGCGCCACGGGGCGAGCGCTCGCGACCTCTTCCTGTGCTCGGCCGCGCCCGCGATCCACTGCGCGCGCCTGCCGATCGAGCGCGTCGCCTACTACGAGTACGACGGCGGCTGCGGCAGCGATCCGACCGACGAGGACGGCGAGCGGAGCGGCGACGACGGTCCGCGATCGACGCGCGAGGGCTATCGGCTCGGCGTCACGCTCGACGGCACCGAGGCGGAGATCCGCATCGCGGAGGAGCTCGGCACGCCGCCGCCGCGGGGCCTCGTCGGGCGCCGCTCGATCGCGAGCCTCGTGGAGGACGTCGCCTTCGCGCACCCGCCCTGGTAGGCGCCGCCTCGACGCCCCATCGAGCTTCTCGCTATGGCGCAGCCGGCTCGGCCAGGGCGCACGCGCCATCGATGTGCCATGGGCGAGCGAGGTGATCGCCGAGCGGGGCACAGATCGACCCCGCGGGGCAATCTCCGTCGTGATCGCACGGCCGGAAGCACATCCCCCAGCCTGTAAGGTTCTCGACGGCCAGCCGACACTCCATCGGCTCGCGGGTGCCGGGATACGCGGGGCAGTCGCCGGGGCCGCACGCGAGAGCACAGAAACAATAGTCGAAGGGCTCCCCGTCATCTGCCAGAAAGTTCAGGCCATTGAACGGCCGAAACACGCGGAATGCGTCCAGGCGTGGTGGGCAGTCGACTGCGTAGTCGAGCGTCGCCCCCGGCTGGCACAGCATCGCCGGCAGGACCACGCCGGCGTCCTCCGAGGGCCCCGCGTCGCTCGGCGCAGACCGACCGTGAGCAGCGTAGCACCCGCTCAGGAGCACGCCGCCGATCGCGACCGACGTCAGTTCGACGAGACGAACGGCACGGCGACTATGGTGGGTGAATCCCATCGCTCGAAGATCGCTTGCGCGAGCCCCTCGTCTGCGCGTTGATACGCCGCGCTACCCCAGCTCAGGTTTGGCGAATCGCAGGTGAACGCTTGCCTCGATGTGGTCGCGCCCAGCCGCCGCGATAATTCATCCTCCTCCGCCGTCCAGGTTCCCCGCGAGGGCGTGCCGATGACCGATGCGGTGGACCGGGGGCCCGTCGTATGTCGGAGGGCGAGCTCCATGTACGACCCGTCAGAACGCAGCGCCATCGCGGTGTTCGTCTGTAGACATGTCGGCTGTGAGCACTCGGGCGTAGACACCAGACTGCAGTCGCATGCAACCCAGGGACGTGCCCAAAGGCCCGGGAGGCACTCTGCTTCGCTCGCGTCATGACTGGACGCGCACCCGGCAGCAAGAGCGCCGAAGAGAACCATGAGCGTCTTCATTGTGTGCACTGGGGATCTCCGGCTCCGGTGAGCGGAACACTGTAGAATTTAGGGCAAGAGCTGCTTGGGACAGTGATTTGGATGGTCTTGATGGTTTCGTTGCCGGAGCCATCGCTCGCGCGAACAGTTGCATAGTACCTACGCTGCCCGTATGACGGTGGGTCGCGTTCCCCACGAATGCAGAAGTTGTGGGCTCCGAACACGATATCGGGCGAGGCCACGTGCATGTCGGCGACGTTCGTCGTCACGCTGAGCACGTCGAGCTCGAGGCTCGGGTCGCAGGTATCGCTGAACGCGGGAAGAAGGTCGCTCGGGCGAAAGAGCCGCATCTGCCCGTCGCTGGGGATGCAGGTTGGCAAGAGGCCCGAGTTGAATGACGGGGGGCTGGTGTCACGGACCGTAACCTTAACGACGTCCGAGCTCATCACATTCGACGCGTCGGTCACCGTCAGGGAAAACAGACGCGTTTCTATCCCGACATGCACGGCCGTCGTAAGACCGGAGCTGCCGATGTACGGAACCGGCGACGGGTAGTTCGGAGCCGTGACGGACGCCCATGCATAGGATTCGATATCCGAGCTCCCCTGTGTGCTGTCCGGGTCGGTGGACGCCGCGGCCGAGAGCGTGACCCATGCCCCCGAAGAGCTTGTGCATTCTTGCACGAGATCGGGCCCTGCTTCTGCCTGCGGAGCACGGTTCGGAAAGAGACCGTAGATGTCGAGCTTCACCGTGGCATCAAGCTCCTCGTCATAAAACGATCCATGCAGCTCGATCGCGCGTGTCGTCCAGTCGATCGTCCCCAGGATGCGATCCGATGAGACGAACTCGTAGGCCTGGCGGACGGTGGCCCAGCCGGGGTTCGAAGAGATGAAAACGCTCGAGCCCGAGGGGATCTCGATGAGGCTCTTCGATCCCGTCAGCGGCGTCACGGTACCGCCGGCGATCGGCATCGGATTCAGAATGATCGTGTTGGTATAGCTGTATCCAGCGATGTCGAAGTCGGTGGCGGCCTCGCCACGCAGCCATGGGACTTCCACTATGCATGTCTCGCCGGGGTCACACCGCGGTGCGCTCAGGGCGATCGAGCCTTCGAGCGGCACGGAGACCTCCTCGGTCCCGTAGATGATGGTCGCGCTCGATCCGGTTCCCGTGAGCTCCCAGAAGTACGCGCCCGACGTGATCTCCGGTGGGTCGAAGATCGTATCCTCGCAGGTCATTTCGGGGATGCCCGTGTTGGTGGCGCAGGAGAGAAAGCAATAGCGGCTCGGCCGCGCGCCGCTCGGCGGAAACTCCGAAAGATTTCCGAGGCTACATGCGGCGATCACCTTGGAGCGTGCGTCCGCCGACGTGGCTGCACAGCCTGTCTGGCGGGTCCCAGTCTGATAGCCCTCTGGGCACGCGGGCGCACCAGGCGGAGCGGCGAGCGGCGAGCATCGGGCAAATTCCGGATCGTCCGGGTCTCGGCATTCCGTCGGGACGTCGGTACAGGGATCGACATGCTCCAGTGCAGCGCGCGCGATGTCATCGGCGGGGCATGCCTCCTGGTCGTAGTTTACGTCCCCGCCCGGCGGAGGAATGCAGAAGAAGCCCTGCCGGGTGTCGCCCTGTCGAAGCCGGCTTGCTGGGACTGCCAGGACCGTCGGAACGGCGGCCATGTCGATGATGATGGAAGGGCAGTTCCCCATCGCGTCTGGGAGGCTGTGGCGCCCTGATTCCTCATGGTAACAGAATGGTCGATCCCAACAGATCGCGCACATGCACGAACCGACCTGGAGCGAGTCGACGTCAGGGGCAATCATCGAGTAGTCTGGCGCCAGAATCACGGAGCATCCGACGGCTGACATGATGAGGTACAGCTGCAAGAGCAGCACGCAACACAGGATCAGCTGATCCACGCGGGTGGAGACTAGGCTGACCGGATATGAGCGGGCGCGATGGCTGGAGATCGCGGGCCCGGTGCGAGCTGGCGGTCGATCCAATGCTGCCTGGCCTCATGGTCATCTGGCGATGATTGCAGATGATGAAGGGCGCAACAAGGTCCGGTCATCGGTGGCTGCCGGGCCGAGTCGACGATCTGTCCGACCACATCTTGGCTGGGCGGCGCGCGGTCTGCCGGGCGGTGGCGCGTCGCGTATTACACGGATCCCCCGGGACAGCTGCGTTCCGGTCCGGGCGCGCGCGTTGAGGGGCGCGGCCGCCGAGAACAGCGCTGGTGCTCCCATCGCCCGACTCGAGGATGGAGGCGAATTGCCTTGCACGCATGAATGGCGCGGCCGTAGATTTAGATCCTCGAACGTGGTCTCCCGAGCAGTGGGGGGAGGCCTTCACAGAAAGGGAGCACCATGCCGTTCAAGGCCACTCAGGGTGAAGTCACCATCGAGATCGACGACGATCTCGCGCTGCCGGAGAAGGCCGGCAATATGTCGCCCACCGAGGTCGCGCGCCTCCCCAAGGCGCCGCGGGGCATCGGCCTCTGCGGGAGCCAGACGGCGGCCGCGATCACCAAGGCCGGCCCTCGGTTCTTGCCGCCGCCGGGCGTGACCGCCGAGGCGCTCCTGGCCGCCGTCCGCCGCGCCGACGGCATCGACGAGGTGATCGTCAGCCTCGAGGTCCTCCTCGGCCGCGTGAAGCAGGCCAACCTGATCTTCGACGCGGAGCTCTGGGAGATGCTGCGCAAGGTCAACGACCAGGTGAAGGCGCAGGGCAAGCATGAGCCGGAGCTGGCGGCGCAGTTCACGGTGCTGCGCGACTTCATGCGCTCGCCCTCGCGCCGCGGCGGCGGCGGCGAGGACGGCGGCGATCAGTAGCCACGTCCACGGGTATAGCCGACCCCACCTGCCGTTCCCTTCGAGCCCCTGAGGTGCTCTCAGAGAGCCCCTCGGGGGCTCTCTGGGAGGGCCCGAGGCGCTCCTTCCGAGCCCGATCGGGGCTCGTCGGGAGGGACAGGAGACCTCAGCGCGAGCGCTCACGGGGCTCGGGTGGAGCGCCTCGAGGGCTCCTCCGCAGCGCCCCGAAGGCTCGGACCGACCGCCCGAGGGGCTCGAAGGGAGGCCTCTCTGGGGTCCGACGTACCCACCCCGCCCCTCAGAGCTCAGAGACCGTGAATCCTCACCTGGTGGGAGTGCCGAGCGGAGCGGTTCCGGCTGACTGGACACCGGGATGGGAAGCGACAGCGGGTCGGTGCCGCGTAGCTCGGCCCGCGCGCTCGCGAAGCGCGCGCAAAGCCAACTGCCGAGCGGAGCGGTTCCGGCTGACTGGACACCGGGGATGGGAAGCGACAGCGGGTCGGCGCCGCGTAGCTCGGCCCGCGCGCTCGCGAAGCGCGCGCCAAACAACTCAGTCGTCTCGCTTTCGCCGGAGCTCTACCAGGCTGGGCGGCGGGGCCTCGGGCTGGATGGTCGCGTGGCTGATCGCGTGGAGCTTGGCGAGCCGCTCGGAGACCATGCGGGCGACGTCGGTGCCGTGCGCGCCCTGGCGCAGCACCACGTGCGCGCTCAGCAGGACCTCGCCGGGCACGAGCGACCAGACGTGCAGATCGTGCACGTCGGTGACGCCCTCGGTCGCGCGGATGGTCGCCTCGAGCTCGTCGACCTTCACGCCCTCGGGCGCGCCCTCCATCAGCACGTGCGTCGTGTCGCGGAGGAGGCGCACCGCGCCCCAGAGGATGAGGACGGCGATGGTGAGCGACGCGATCGGATCGGCGAGCGTGAAGCCGAGGCCGAGCACGAGCCCGCCGGCGACGAGCGCGGCGACCGAGCCGAGCGCGTCGCTCAGCACGTGGAAGAGGGCGGCGCGCACGTTGATCGAGCCGCCGCCCTGGCTCGCGAGCACCCACGCGGAGACCAGGTTGACGACCAGACCGAGCCCGGCGGTGACGATGAGCCCGAGCCCGCGGATCGCCGGCGGGTCCTCGAGCCGCTCGATCGCCTCGGCGATCACCAGCACCCCGGCCACGCCGAGGGCGGCCGCGTTGAGGAGCGCGCCCATCACCTCGGCGCGCCGGTAGCCGA
>JAFAFA010000149.1 GCA_023423695.1 Pseudomonadota bacterium
CCGAGACCGGCGCCGACGCCATCCGCATGGGCTCCGAGATCTTCCAGTCGCTGAAGAAGAAGCTGAAGGACGCCGGCCACAACACCAATGTCGGCGACGAGGGCGGCTTCGCCCCCAACATCGGCTCGACCGATGAGGCGCTCGGCTTCGTCATGAAGGCCATCGAGGCCGCCGGCTACAAGCCGGGCGACGACGTGATGCTGGCGCTCGACGCCGCCTCGACCGAGTTCTTCAAGAACGGCAAGTACGAACTGGCCGGCGAAGGCAAGTCGCTGTCGCCGGAGCAGATGGTCGCCTACTGGTCCGATCTGGTCGGCCGCTTCCCGATCATCTCGATCGAGGACGGCATGGCGGAGGACGACTGGGAAGGCTGGAAGGCGCTGACCGACGCCATCGGCAGCAAGGTGCAGCTGGTCGGCGACGACCTGTTCGTCACCAACCCGAAGCGTCTGGCCCAGGGCATCCGCCAAGGTGTCGCCAACTCGATCCTGGTGAAGGTCAACCAGATCGGCACGCTGTCGGAGACGCTGGAAGCGGTGGATATGGCGCACAAGGCCGGCTACACCGCCGTGCTGTCGCACCGCTCGGGCGAGACCGAGGACAGCACCATCGCCGATCTGGCGGTCGCCACCAACTGCGGCCAGATCAAGACGGGCTCGCTGAGCCGCTCGGACCGCCTCGCCAAGTACAACCAGCTGATCCGCATCGAGGAGCAGCTCGGCGTCGCCGCCCGCTTCGCCGGCCGCGGCATCCTGAAGGCCTGAGCGCAGTGAGTTGAGAAAGCCCCTCTCCGGGATGCCGGAGAGGGGCTTTTTTATTGGTGGCGTGCGGGCTTCGAGTGCCCCCGCCGCCGAACCTCACTCCCCGACCAGCGCGCTGATCATCTTGCGGACGGCGGTCATCTGGAAGCCGCCCTTGCGGGCGAAATCGTAGCCCGTGTAGCCGAACCAGTCCCAGCAGGCCTTGGGGTTGGAGGACGGCTTGGCGTTGGCGTCGATCTGCGGGTACAGCACGACGATGTTGTTGACGTCGGCCCAGCGGTTGTAGCCGGCGTTCACGGCGAAATGATCGCCGATCAGGTTCGACGCCATCTTGCAGCCGTGGAAGGCGACATGAATGCGGCAGGTCTGCTTGCCGCCCTCGCACGCTTCCGGAACATAGATGTAGCCGGTCTTCGCCATGCCGCTGCGGCTGGTATCGCCGACGAAGGGGGCCTGGTTGAACAGCTGCGGCTGGCCGGCCGCGGTGGGAGCGTTCGGAGTCTTGGCGTCGGCGTAGAAGAAGCGGACGATGGAGCCTGCCTGATCGTACTGGCAGTTGTTGATGTATTCGCTCTTCTCATCCTCTTTCGGGATGAAGTCGCAGGCCGCACCATAGCCGTCGGTGATGTAGGCATGCGCCGCCTTCGGCAGCTTCACATAGCTGACGTTCGCCTCCGCCACGCCCAGCGCCTTGTAGAACTGCTCGGTGGCGTCGGCGACCGGACGCTTCACCGTCAGGTCGTTGTCGCCGTTGAACAGGTAGATCTTCGACTGCGCCATGTTGGAGAGCGGGTCGATGTCCTTGGATTTTTCACGCTTCCTTGCGTTGGCGACCAGCGCATCGACGTCGGGTGGGCCCATCGCCACATCCATGCAGCGCTTCAGCGCCACCACCGCCGGAGCAATGCCACCTTCCGACACCTCGGCACAGGCATAGGGGCCGCCGGCGACAAGGCCGGCCGCCTTGACCAGACCCGAATAGGCGACCTGGAACTGGCCGGCCATGTAGGCGCCGGAGGAAATGCCCGACACCGTGGTCTGCGCCGGATCGATCTTCAGCCTCAGATCGGCCAGCCTGATCTGGGCCGCGGCGGGAAGCGGCGCCAGAACGACGAACGCCGCCAGCACCGATTTCAAAATGACTTGCCTGGAAATGGTCATGGAAGGGTCACCTTTGCCCTGCAAGGGTTGTCAACATCGCATGGACAGCGGCGATCTGCGCCCCGCCCTTCGTCGCGTAATCCGTCCCCGTCGTGCCGATCCAATCCCAGCAGGCGATCGGGTCCGCCGAACGGCGGGGCGAAAGCTGCGGATAGAGCACGATCAGATTGTTGTTGGCCGCCCAGCGGTTGAAGCCGGCGCCGGTGGTCACCGCGTCGCCGACCTCCGCCACGGACTGGCGGCATCCGTGAAAGACGATATGCACGGCGCAGCCCGCTCCCGCCGAGCAGGCCGGCGGCACATAGACGTAGCCGGTCGGCGCCAGCCCGGTCCGTTCGGGATCGCCGAAGGGCGTCTGGTCGAAGGGGCTGGCTGCCGGCAGGTCCGGGGCCGGCGGATTCAGGCCGCCATAGATGTGCGACAGGATTCGTCCGGCCTGGTCATAGTCGCCACAGGCGTTGACATAGGGACTGCGGTTGGCGTTGCAGTCGTTGGGCCCGCCGGGGGAGATGAATCCGTTGCCGGCCTCCAGACCCGCTTCCAGGCGTATCCGGTTCGCCGGGACGCGGGCGGCGCGGTAGAAGGCCTCTGCCTCCTCCACCGCTTTGCGGTTCACCACCATGTCGGCCTGGCCGCTGAACAGGTACACCTGCGCCTCCGGCAGACGGTCGAGCGGATCGATCGCCCCGGCGGCGGCCAGCGGCTGCGCCGCCTCGTACAGCGACTGCCCGCGCGGCCAGAGCGCGTTGCCCTGCATGCAGGACGCCGCCAGCAGCGGATTTTCGGCGGCACAGAGGAAGGGGCCGCCGGCCACCAGGCCGACGCCGGTGATCTCGGTGGAATGGGCGACATGGAACTGGAGCGCCATGAAGGCACCCGCCGCCAGACCCGACGCCGAACTCTTCTCGACGACGACCTTGCGCGGCAGGAGCGGAGGCACCGGTTCACCGGCCCTGACGCCCGACCCATCAGCGAAAGCCGCAAGCAGCGTCAGCGCCGCAACCGATGCAACCAGGAAATTCCAGTCCCGCCGATACGATGCCACCTGCTACGCCCCATCTCCGGTCACCAATGCGGAGGGTAGCAAGGCGATGATGTTTGTCTATCGAAAAGGACCAATAGCCATCCGCTGCACGCACATGCAGAAAGCATCACAACCTGTCCGGCTGCGGACGGGGCTGAATGGGGTTCGGTGGCCAAGCGAAAGGCCGGCGGAGCCCCCGCCCCGCCGGCCTTTCGTCATCGGCCGCCGAATCGGCGGCTTCAGCCGCGCAGATAGGCCAGCACGGTCTCCGGCGAGGATTCGCCGTAGGGATCGCCGTTCTCGCCGTCGTCGTTGATGCCGGGCTCCTCGAACCACTTCTCGACAACGCCGTCCTTGACCACCATGGCATAGCGCCAGGACCGGAAGCCGAAGCCCAGATGATCCTTGTCGACCAGCATGCCCATGCGGCGGGTGAAGTGGCCCGAGCCGTCGGGGATCAGCTTGACCTTCTTCAGGTTCAGGCTCTTGCCCCACTGGAACATGACGAAGGCGTCGTTGACGCTGAGGCAATACACCTCGTCGACGCCGAGATCCTTGAACTCGTCGTAAAGCCGCTCGAAGGCCGGGCATTGCTCGTTGGAGCAGGTCGGCGTGAAGGCGCCGGGCAGGGAGAACAGGACGACGCGCTTGCCCTTGAACAGCTCGTCGCTGGCCACGTCCTGCCAACGGAACGGGTTGGGGCCGCCCACGCTTTCGTCGCGCACACGGGTCTTGAACACCACCGAGGGGACCTTGCGCCCTTCCATCGTCATCTCCGGCTATCGTTTCGACTGTATCGGCCAGTAGGGTGAGCCGCGCCGCATCCGGACCTTCCGGGCCGACGCCGGCCACGATACCGGCTCCCCCCTTCTCCTCCAACCGGCAATAAGTCATGCACCCCCTTCCGGCAAAATGCCGCAAGACGGACCGTAAGAGCAGCCAAGACAGGGGTAGAGCTGCGCAAAAGTGGTGGCATCCCGTGGCAATCCTGTGACGCCCCCGAATGTTAAGCTCCCATTTACCAAGATCGCGTTCCCTGAGCTCGCCTGCATCCAGTGGGCACTGCGCCGACCGGTGACAATTGGAGGGCTCTTTATGCCTATTTCGACCAAGTCTAACACTACGCAAGGGACCGGCATCGATAAGCCGGAAGCGGCTTTCAACCGCGGCTATTTTACCAGGGTACTTGTTAGCACCTTTATCTTCAGCGCCACCATCAATGCTCTGATGCTGGCCATGCCGCTTTATTCGCTTCAGGTGTTCAGCCGCGCCATTCCGTCCGGCAACTACGACACCCTGATCATGCTGACGCTCATCGTGGTCATCGCGCTGACCCTGAGCGGCGTGCTGGAAATGGTGCGGTCGCGCCTGCTGGCCCGTGCCGGCAACGCGCTGGAGGTGCGGTGGCGCCGCCGGCTGACCGCCGACGCGCTGGACGCCGCCGGCCGCGGTCGTCCGGACAACGGCCCGCTCGCCGACCTGATGGAGCTGAAGGCCGCCTTCGGCCGTCCGTCGCTGCCGGCGCTGATGGATCTGCCCTGGGCTCCGCTCTACGTCATCGGCATCTACGTGATCCATCCGATGCTGGCGCTGGTCCTGGTCGTGTCGATGGCGATCATGGCGGTGATGGGCTGGATCGGCTATGTGGCCGTCAAGGACGTCAACGACGAGAGCAAGCTGCCGGCCGGCCGCGCCCAGAAGCTGTTCGAGGCCCTCGCCTCCCGGTCCGACACCGTGCGCGGCCTGCGCATGGGCGACACCGCGCTGGATGCCGTCAACCGCGACTTCCTGACCGCCAGCGCCCTGCAGAACCAGGGCTACGAGCGCAGCGCCTCCATCGGCGCCGCCACCAAGTGGGTCCGCATGGTCCTGCAGATCGCCGTGACGGGCATCGGCGCCTGGCTGGTGATCGAGCAGCACCTGTCCTTCGGCGGCATGATCGCCACCTCGATGCTGGTCGGCCGCGGCCTCGCCCCGATCGAGCAGACCGCCGGCGCCTGGGGCGGGCTGGTCCGCTCCGCCCAGGCCGTCCGCCGCCTGCTGCCGCTGCTGAAGCGCCTGTCGCGTGAGCCGGAGCGTCCCGCCGTCCCGGTGGAGAGCGAGCGCCTGACCGTCGAGAACCTGCTGTTCGTCTCCCCCCGCGACCAGAAGCCGATCCTGCGCAGCGTCAATCTCTCGATCGAGCCGGGCGAGACCGTCTGCATCGCCGGTCCCAACCGCTCGGGCAAGTCGGTCCTGGCCCGCCTGCTGGCCGGTGTCGCCCTCCCGTCGGCGGGAACGGTGCGGCTCGGCGGCCTGTCCGTCGCCACCCTGACTCCCGACGCTCCCGAACAGGGCATCGGCTACCTGCCGCAGCAGGTCGATCTCCTGCCCGGCAGCATCGCGGACAACATCGCCCGCTTCACCAGCGCCACCCGCGAACAGGTGGAAGAGGCCGCCAAGGCCGTCGGCATCCACGAGTGGATCGAAAGCCTCCCCATGGGCTACGAGACCGAGGTCAACGATCCGCTGTCCCCGATCACCGGCGCCAGCGCCCGCCTGATCGGCCTTGCCCGCGCCGCCTTCGGTCAGCCGCCGCTGCTCGTGCTGGATGAGCCGACCGCCGGCCTGGACGAATTGGGCATCAAGGCCGTCCGCGCCTTCGTGGCGGCCGCCAAGCAGCGCGGGGCGACGACCATCGTCATGACCCACGCCCCGGTCTTCGTCGACATGGCCGACCACACCTACGTCCTGAAGAACGGCATGGCGATGGAGCTGCCGCGTCCGGAGCAGCAGCAGGCCCAGCCCGGCGCCGTCAACCTCGCCCGCCTTCGCAATCTCGGCCCTCAGGCCGGTCCGTCCGCCGCCACGGCAGGTGCCGCCGGCTGACCGCCGGCACCGCCCCCAGCTCCAAACCCCGAGCATCCGGCTAGCGACGCCCGACCCGACAGAGCCAAGGAAGTCCCATGACCACGATGACCACCAGTTTCCCCGCCCCGCTCTCCTCCGCCACCGGTCCCGAGACCCCCGCCCGCAAGCCTTCGCGCAAGACCGCGACCATCACCTCGATCCATGCGTTGCGGGCGGCGATGCCGGAAACGGGCGTGCGCGGCCTGCTGCTGGGCGGCTTCCTGGTCCTGGCGGTCGGCTTCGGCGGCATGACCGGCTGGGCGGCGGTGGCCCCGCTGCACAGCGCGATCAGCGCCGTGGGCTCGCTGGCCCCGGAGACAGGCCGCAAGGTGGTGAAGAACACCGAAGGCGGCGTGATCAGCGCCATCCTGGTCAAGGAAGGCGACCGGGTGGAGGCCGGGCAGGTCCTGATGCGGCTGGACAGCACCGAGGCGCAGACCCGGCTTGAGATGCTGAACGTCGCCCTGTTCGACACGCTGGCGTCGGAAGCCCGCTTGACGGCCGAGCTGTTCGAGAAGCCGGCGATCGAGTGGCCGGCCGATCTGGCCGCCCGCCGCGCCAAGGAGCCCGCGGTCGACAACGCCATGCTGAACCAGGAGAAGCTGTTCCAGGTCCGCCGCAGCCAGCTGGAGACCGAGGCCAAGCTGACCCAGGATCGCATCGCCACGCTGGGCGACGAGGTTCGCAGCCTGGAGAAGCAGCGCGCCTTCCTGGCTCGCGAGATCAAGCTGTCGGACGAGGATATCGATATCACCCAGGGCCTGCTCGACCGCGGCAACTCCACCCGCACCAAGCTGGTGGCGGCACAGAAGGAGAATGCCCAGCTGCACGCCCAGGACCATGAGCTGGAAGCCCGCATGTCGCAGTCGCGCCAGCAGGCGGTCGACGCCCAGGGCGATCTGGTCCGCCGCCGCAGCGACTTCCGCGAGAAGGTTCTGGTGGAGCTGGAGAAGGCCCGCGGCGACGCCCAGAAGCTGACCGAGCAGATCCGCGACGCCAAGAACCGCCTGGACAACCGCACCATCAAGGCGCCGGATGCCGGTAACGTCGTGATCTACGGCCACCCGGCCGTCGGCGGCACCATCACCGCCAACGAACCGGTGCTGGACATCGTCCCCGACGACAAGGCCCTGCTGGCCGAGGTCCGCATCCAGCCGAAGGACATCAAGTCGATGGCCGTCGACCTGCCGGTGAAGGTGCAGCTGACCGCCTATGACAGCCGCGTCGTCGGCACCATCGACGGCACCGTGTCCTACGTCTCGGCCGACCGCCTGACCGACAACGCCACCCGCCAGGATTATTATCTGGCCCGCATCCGCCTGAAGGACGCCGACTCCCACGAAGTCCGCCACCTGAAGATCAAGGCCGGCATGCCGGTGGAAGCCCGCATCGTGCTCTCCCCCCGCACCCCGCTGGACTACCTGATCCAGCCGCTGAGCCAGTCCTACGTGAAGGCGTTCATCCAGGAGTGATGGGCGGGAAGTTAACCCCCCACCCTAACCCTCCCCCGCTGGGCGGGGGAGGAGACTGCCGCCGAACGCCGACAAAGCTCCAATCCCCTCCCCCGCCCAGCGGGGGAGGGGCAGGGTGGGGGCAATCGGAGCCGATACGCCCCACACAGAAAAAGCCCCCGGCCATCCGGCTCGGGGGCTTTTTCGTTGCCCGGAAACTCAGCCCCTGCCCGGCCGCAAATCCGGCCGCGGCGGGACCGCCATCGGGGTGGGAAGCGGCTCCGGCACCTGGATCGCCTCCGTCCGCTCCTTGGTGCGGCGAGATGCCGCACGGTCCTGCGCCAGACGGTCCATCGCCTGCTGGCGCTCCGCTTCCGTGGTCAGATCGGTCGGGCGCGGGGGAACGGTGCCCAGATTGGGATATTCCGTGTGCTCGCCGGTCATGCCACGGATGGGCGACGTATTGTCGCTGACCGGCGAGGGCTGGCCGGTGACGGCGCCCAGAAGGCCGGTGTCCAGCGCCCGGTCGCTGCAGGACGACAGCCCGAAAACCATTGGCATTACAAAGATCAGGGCGCCGAACACCCGTCCGACCGCCGCGATGCCCCGACCGCCCTCCTGAATGCCCGTCACCATCATCCTTCCCCATGTCTGGCCGCGACGCAGCACTTGTGCGACGAACCGTGAAATGAAATGTTCACACCAGCGGTGTATGAGAAGTCCCGGATTTCTCCTGCACCGCACCGGAAGGTCGGATTGCCGCACGCAACCCACAGCGACATGGTGCAGAACACACTCCGAACTCATCGACCGCAAGCCTGTATAGCCGCCCGTCCGCAAGGCCCAAAGCCCTAACTGAGCCATGCGGACGATGCCGACCGACGACGACGCGACACCCGCCCAAAGAAGAAGGACCGTGCACATGGCCGAGACCAAGGCCCCCCCTCAGGCTTCCACCCCGGCTTCCCCCCAGGTGCCCGACGTCAAGCTGCCCGATCCGGTCGAGATGTCGCGGGCAATGACCCGCATCGCCGAGCAGAGCCAGCGGCTGGTGTCCGAGTTCCTCGCGCGGCAGGCGTCCGACGGCGCCGGCCCGAAGAGCCCGGATCCGATGGGCGTCGGCCATGCCTTCCTCGAGATGACCACCCGCATGATGGCCGACCCGGCCAAGCTGATGCAGGCGCAGATGTCGCTGTGGCAGGATTACCTGACCCTGTGGCAGCGCACCACCCAGCGCTTCTTCGGGCAGGAGACGCAGCCGGTCATCGCCCCCGCCAAGGACGACCGCCGCTTCAAGGACGCCGCCTGGGACGAGAACACGCTGTTCGACTTCATCAAGCAGTCCTATCTGCTGAGCGCCCGGTGGATGCAGTCGACCGTCAACCAGGTCGAGGGGCTGGACGACCACACCGCCAAGAAGGTCGATTTCTACACCCGCCAGTTCGTCGACGCGATGGCGCCCTCCAACTTCGTCATGACGAATCCGGAGGTCCTGCGCGCCACCATCGAGAGCGGCGGCGAGAATCTGGTCAAGGGCCTGGAGCATCTGCTGAAGGATCTGGAGCGCGGCAAGGGCGAGCTGCGCATCTCCATGACCGACTACGACGCCTTCCAGCTGGGCAAGAACATCGCGGTCACGCCGGGCAAGGTCGTCTTCCAGACCAGCCTGATGCAGCTGATCCAGTACACGCCGACCACGCCGGACGTGAACAAGCGGCCGCTGATGATCGTGCCGCCCTGGATCAACAAGTTCTACATCCTGGACCTGCGCGAGAAGAACAGCTTCATCAAGTGGGCGGTCGACCAGGGCCACACCGTCTTCGTCCTGTCCTGGGTCAACCCGGACGAGACGCTGGCGGCCAAGGGCTTCGAGGACTACATGGTCGAGGGCCCGCTGGCGGCGCTCGACGCCATCCAGAAGGCCACCGGCGAGCGCGACGTCAACGCCATCGGCTATTGCCTGGGCGGCACGCTGCTGGCCTCGACGCTGGCCTACATGGCGGCCAAGAAGGACGACCGCATCAAGTCGGCCACCTTCTTCACCACCATGCTGGACTTCACCGAAGCCGGCGAGCTGTCGGTCTTCATCGACGAGGAGCAGCTGACCTTCATCGAAGGGCAGATGGCCGAGCAGGGCTATCTCGACGGCTCCAAGATGGCGACCACCTTCAACATGCTGCGCGCCAACGACCTGATCTGGTCGTTCGTGGTCAACAACTACCTGCTGGGCAAGGACCCGTTCCCGTTCGACCTGCTGTACTGGAACGGTGACAGCACCCGCATGCCGGCGGCGATGCACAGCTTCTACCTGCGCAACATGTACCAGAAGAACATGCTGGCGCAGCCGGGGGCCGTGACGCTGAAGGGCGTTCCGATCGACCTGACCAAGGTCAAGGTCCCGGCACTGTTCCTGTCGGCCCGCGAGGATCACATCGCCCCGTGGAAGAGCACCTACAGCGGCGCCCAGCTGTTCAGCGGCCCGGTCAAGTTCGTGCTCGGCGCCTCCGGCCACATCGCCGGCGTCGTCAACCCGCCGGCGGCCAACAAGTACTGCTACTGGACCAGCGACAAGCTGGCCAAGACCTCCGACGAGTGGCTGGAGAAGGCGACCCAGACCCCCGGCTCCTGGTGGCCGGAATGGAACAAGTGGGTCGGCCAGTTCGCCGACGGCAAGGTCCCGGCCCGGCAGCCCGGCGACGGCGCCCTCCCCGTCCTGGAAGACGCCCCCGGCTCCTACGTCAAGGTCAAGAACGGGTAAGCCAGAGCACCGGATAAAATCCGGCAAAAGCCCCTCTTCCCTCGTGGAAGAGGGGCTTTTTCTTTGTCTGCAGCATCAGCAGGGCAGTCAATTGACCCGGATCAAGGAAAGATCGCCGATAGACGCGTCATGGTTAACAGACACTTTCGGCATGACGGGCCTTGGATGCCCTCACCCGCCGGCGAACAGGGATGCCGAAGACAGCAGGATACGATACTGGACAGTTGGGACATGAGCTTGATTTTCTCGCCTGATTCTTTTCTCGGCGCACGATCGACACAACGGAACATCAGCTCCCACCTTCTCGGGGTCGTGGTCACCGCCTTGGTTTCAATGGCGCTGATCGCCGTCGGTCTGATCACCTACACCATCTCCGCGCAGCGCGAGTTCGCCGAAAGCGAAATGTCGATGACCGCCCGCGCCCTGTCGGTCGCACTCGACCAGCAACTGCTCGTCACCAGGGCGGCGCTCGCGAGCATCGGCGCGGCCGTGACCGAAGGCGGCGATCCGGAACAGCTCCGCCGCATCGCTCGGACCGTTCAGGCGATGCATCCCAACTGGTCGGCCGTAAGCCTGCACGATGCCGACGGCACCACGCTGTTCACCACCGCGGTTCCCTATGGCATCCCGGCGCCCAAACTCGCCGATGTCTCCTCGCAGATCGCAGAGGTGATCGGCAGCGGACATCCCCAAGTCACCGGCCTGATGTATGATCCGGTCTCCAAGACCCCCGTCGCGGCAGTCCTGGTGCCGGTCCAATCCGGGGACGGCCACCGCTTCGCGCTGGTGGCGGAGGTCGCGGCATCCAAATGGGAAGACCTGCTGCGCAACCAGCAGATCCCTCCAGGCTGGGTTGCCGGCATCGTCGACCGGACCGGCGTCGTCATCGCCCGGACCCGTGCCAGCGAGCGCTATGTCGGCCGGACGGTTCGGGACTGGATGAGGGAAGCGATCCAATCGGCGCCCGAGGGGCGGGCGGAAGGCCCCGCCCTGGAGGGAGAGCTTCTGTCCCTCGCCTTCTCGCGCTCTGCGGTATCCGGCTGGACGGTGACCTTGGCGGCACCAGTCGCCTTCTTCGAGGAGCCGCTGCGCCGGTCGCTGTGGACGAGCATGGCGATCTGCAGCCTCGCTCTCGGTGCCGCGTCGCTGCTGGTCCTGCGCTATGCCCGCCGGCTGTCCCGCTCCGTCGTCGGACTGGCGCGGATGGCGGACGCGATGCAGACGCCGGGCGCCACACTGCCGCCGCCGCCTCCCGCCGACATGGAGGAATTGACGTCCGTCTACGACAGCATGAGGCAGGCGACCGACCAACTGCGCAAAGCGGACGAGCAGCGGATGACCGCGATGCGCGAGCTTCAGCATCGGGTGAAGAACGATCTGCAGGCGATCATGGCCCTGCTCGCGCTGGAAGGCCGGCAGAGCAAGAACGACGAGACCCAACGCATCCTGAAGGAACTGGAAGGCCGCATCGAAGCGCTCCGGCTCGTCCACAGCCGGCTGTACGAGGCCAAGCTGATCGGCCGGATCGAACTGGGCGGGTATCTGCGCGAGCTGTGCGCGAACTCCGTCGCCCTTTATGGACGCGGCCATGACGGCGGCATCCGCTTCGAAGCGGCGGTCGGCGAGGTCCATGTCGGCCACGACACCGCCGTTTCGCTCGGCCTGATCGCCAACGAGTTCATCACCAACAGCGCCAAGCATGCCTTCCCCGGCCGGGCCGGGACCATCAGCCTCGACCTTGCCGTGCCGGAACCGGGACAGGTCCGCCTGCGGCTGTCCGATGACGGTGTCGGGCTGGCGCCGAACCGGACCCGATCGTCCGGCATGAGGCTGATCTCGATGCTTGCCGGACAGGTCGGGGCGACGCCGGATTGGGGCGGCGACGGCGGCACCTCCCTGCGGCTGTCGTTCCGGGTCGAGGAGGAACCGGCGGCGGCGTGATGTCGGCCCTTGCCGCCGCTTCGCAGCGGGGGTTTTCCTTTCCGGTCCAATCCGATAGTGTTACGCACGCGCACGTTAAGGGTTTGTTTGCCCTTTTCACGCCACCTAAGGCCTGCGCACATTCGCACGCCCCGGGGATCCGCCGTCCATGCCTTCCGACGCCCAGACTGGAACGATGGGAACCGCCGCGGCAGCGATGGGCAATGCCGAACCCGTCAAGCTCGCCGAACGCTACGAAATCCAGCCCGGCGCGCCGATCCCCCTGCTGAATGCCGTCGGCGGCAACGCCTTCACTGCCAAGGCGTTGCGCGAGAAGCGGATCGAGCCCTTCGCGATCATCTGCCACGCCGCGATGCTGCCGCGGATGGACATCTGCTCCACCGTCGGCAGCCTCGACAACGCCACCCACATGCGTCTGCTCGACTGGGGGCTGGTGGACTGGCCGCAGGACCGCGGGCGCCGCTATTGCCTGGTGTTCGAACGACCGGGCGGCAGGCGGCTGATGGGGTCGCTGACCGACACGCTGGACCCGATGCCGGAAGACCAGCTGACCCGGCAGATCATCCACCCGCTGGTGTCGGCGCTGAAGGAGCTGTCGAGCCGCGGCGTGATTCACGGCGCGATCCGCCCGACCAACCTGTTCTACCGTGATCTCGCGTCCGGCGGGCTGATGCTGGGCGACTGCGTGTCGACGCAGCCCGGATACGGCCAGCCGGTGCTGCTGGAGACGATCGAGCGCGGCATGGCCAACCCGGCCGGCCGCGGCACCGGCACCATCGCCGATGACCTCTATTCGCTGGGCGTCACCCTGCTGATCCTGGCGCTGGGCCGCAACCCGCTGGCCGGGCTGGACGACGACGCCGTGCTGCAGGCGAAGATGGAGCGCGGATCCTACCCGGCCCTGGTCCAGCAGCTTCGGCTGCCGCTGGCGATCAACGAGGTGGTCCGCGGCCTGCTGGTGGACGACCCGAAGCAGCGCTGGACCCTGAACGACCTCGATTTGTGGGTGGCCGGCCGCCGCCTCAGCCCGAAACAGCCGCAGATCTCCCGCCGCGCCGCCCGGCCGCTTGAATTCCAGGGATCTGAGTACTGGCACTGCCGCACGCTGGCCCGCGCCTTCGCCCGCCATGCCCCGGCCGCCGCCAGCGTCATCGAAAGCGGGGAGCTGGACAAGTGGCTGCGCCGGTCGATGGGCGACGAGGTGCGGGCCGAGGCGGTCGGCAACGCCATCCAGACCGCCTCCAGCGGCAAGGGCGGCAGCCAGGGCGACCGGCTGGTGGCGCGCGTCTGCATCGCACTAGACCCCACCGCCCCCATCCGCTACCGCGGCCGGGCGATGATGCCGGACGGCATCGCCACCATGCTGGCCGACGCCTTCATGCGCGGCGAATCCCCCCAGGCGGTGGCGGAGGTGATCGCCAACCAGCTGCCGATGTTCTGGGTCAACGTCCAGTCCGACTTCAAGCCGGAATTCGTGCCGCTGGTGCAGACCTTCGACCAGCTGCGCGGCTTCCTCGACCGCTCCTCCCACGGGCTGGGGGTGGAGCGCGTGCTGTACGAGATGAACCCGACCATGCCCTGCATGAGCGCCCTGGTCGCCAAGCAACTGCCGACGACACCAGCGGAACTGCTGCGGGCGCTGGACTGGATCGCCGCCGGCGGGGAACGGCACAAGGACCCCATCGACCGCCAGATCGCCGCTTTCCTCGGCGCCCGCAACAAGCGTGGCGACGAGTTGCTGTTCACCCAGCTCGGCAGCGGGGTGGAGCCGATGCGGCGGGTCATCGCCATGCTGACCATCCTGTCCGACATCCAGGCCCGCACCGGGGTGGACGGGCTGACGCATCTGGCCTCCTGGGTGGTGGCGCTGCTCGACCCTGCCTTCCGCCGCTTCCACAACCGGCCGCAGCAGCAGGAGGTGCGCAAGATGGCCGACGCCGCCGCGCATAACGGCCGGCTGACCGAGTTGCTGAAGGTGGTCGACGACCCCGAAGCGTTGCGCCGCGACCGGCTGGAATTCGAGGCGGCGCAGATCGCCTATCGCGAGGCGGATGCGGAGATGGACAAGATCCGCCACACCATCGCCGACCGCAACTCCATCATCGAAACCTCCGGCCGACAGGTTGCCGCCATCGTGTCCAGCCTGCTGTCGACCGTGCTTGTCGCCGGCATCATCCTGCTCTTCGCCTTCTGACCGGACAACGGGGGGATCGCCATGGCGCGCAAGAAAAAAAAGAAGGGCAGCGCCCTCACGCTGATCCTGCTGATCATCCCGGCGGCACTGATCGTGCATCCGACCACCATCCTGTTCGGCATCGGCATGATCCCGACCATCGTCGCCTATGTCGTCGACCGCGATCCCGATAAATCGGCGCCGATCACCGTCGGCGGGCTGAACTTCTGCGGCTGCATGCCCTTCGCCATCGATCTGTGGAAGCACCAGCACACCATCGGCGGCGTCGCAAAGATTTTGGCCGACCCGCTGGCGTGGCTGGTGATGTACAGCGCCGCCGCCGTCGGCTGGGGCCTCTATTACGGCATCCCGCCGCTGGTCGCCGGCATGGAGGTCACCCGCGCCGAAAAGCGCGTGGAGGTGCTGAAGCAGAAGAAGGTGGCGCTGGTCCAGGAATGGGGGCCGGACGTCGCCGGCGATTACTTCGACGAGGCCGGCGGCCTGGAGCCGGGCGCCGAAATGGAAGGCGCCTGACGGATCCCGCCCCCTCGCGACAGGCCTCACTTGCAACCGACCCCGGCGGCGGGGCATGATCGGCGGCACGGACCGCGGGGTCGGCCGAGGGGTCGGGATGTTCAGCGTCAGCCAGGATGAAGCCGCCGCCATTCAGAAGGCGTTTCACGAAAGCGGCGAATGGGCGGCGGTCGTCGAGTTGCGGCGGCATTTCCCCATTCAGGACAATGTGAACGCCCTGAACGCCGTACGGGCCATCGTCAGATGGGCCCGGCCGCCGCATGCGGCTCCCGCCGATACCCCCGTCTGAGCTGCGTCAGCCGACGACGCCGGCCACCGCCCGCGCCACCTCGGCGTGGATGGAATCGTGCTGCTTGAAATCCTTCGCCGTCTGGGTCAGGTAGCTGGCGACCAGCAGCGGCGGGCCGTTCTCCAGCCAGAGGATGGCGATGTCGTTGGCGGTGCCGTTGGTGCCCGTTCCGGTCTTGTCGCCGACGCGCCAGCCGGCCGGCAGCCCGGCGCGCAGCCGCTTGTCGCCGGTCTTGTTGGCGATCATCCAATCGGCCAGCTGCCGGCGGGAGTCCGGACGCAGCACGTCGCCGACCAGCAGCCGTTCCATGCTGCGCACCATGGCGGCGGGCGTGGTGGTGTCGCGCGGATCGCCGGGGATGGCGGTGTTCAGCGACGGCTCGTTGCGGTCCAGGCGGGTGGTCTTGTCGCCGATGCCCCGCAGGAAGGCGGTGAGGCCGGCCGGGTCGCCGACACCCGGCAGCAGCAGGTTGGCCGCCACATTGTCGCTGAGCGTCATCGTCGCCTCGCACAGCTCCGCCACCGTCGGCGGCGTGCCGTTCAGCCGTTTTTCCGCGAAGGGCGCATAAGGCACCAGATCGGCCTGCGTCACCGGGATTCGCCGGTCCAGCCGTTCCTTACCCTGGTCCACCGCCTTCAATACGGCGGCAGCCAATAGAAATTTGAAGGTGCTGCACATCGGGAACCGCTCGTCCACGCGCCAGCCCTGCAGCCGGCCCGTTCTGGTGTCGAGCATCGCGACGCCCAGCCGTCCGCCGGTCCTTCCCTCCAGCGCCTCCAAGCGCTCCGCCAGCCCATCGGCCACGGAGGGCTTGTTTTTCGCCGCCTGTGCCGCGGTTGTCGAAAGCAGCAGCGCCCCACCCGTCGCCACCAGGAAACTCCGTCTTCCGATCATTGCGACCTCCATCCTTGCCGTTGCGATGGCCGGACGATAGAAACCCGGCGCCACGCGAACAAACGAGGTTTCCTCGCGGAAGCCACAAAGAAAACTAATGACGGAAGATCTTCCCCGGTCCGCCGCCGCCATGGCACCCTATGGTCCGCCAGCCTTGGGCGAAGGGAGCAGGCGGATGCCGTTGCGTCAGGACATGGAGACCGGCCGGTTCGAGGCGCGGGCCGAGGATGGCACCGTCCATACGCTCGTCGAGGTCACCAGCTACATCCAGATGGTCACCTTCCGTGGCCCCGCCGGCTGGGTGCCAGAAGGGAAGAGCTATCGCCTGGACGGCGGCGAGGTGGTGGAGGAGACGGCGGACGGCGGATTTCGCATCGCCGCGACGGGGCTGGTCCTGCGGCGGATCGGCTGAGGACCGGCGGCTCCGCTCCGCGGCCCGGCCATGGCCGCACCCGGATGCGGCCGTCCTCCCGGCATCAGAAATCCGGCGATCAGGACTCTGCCCCGCCGGGCATCCTGTGGCATAAGGGGCCAACCACGCCACGGGATTTCAGCCGGACATGATTCGTTTCGATAACGTCAGCAAGCAGAATGGTCACCGCATTCTTTTCCTGGAGGCCTCTGCGGCACTGAACCGGGGTGAAAAGATCGGCCTCGTCGGTCCAAACGGTGCGGGCAAGACGACCCTCTTCCGCATGATCACCGGCGAGGAGCAGCCGGACGGCGGTCAGGTCGCCATCGAGAAGCAGGTCAGCATCGGCTATTTCAACCAGGATGTCGGCGAGATGTCCGGCCGCAGCGCGGTGGCCGAGGTCATGGATGGCGCCGGTCCGGTCAGCGTCGTCGCGGCCGAACTGGCCGAACTGGAGGCGGCCATGGCCGACCCGGACCGCGCCGACGAGATGGACGCCATCATCGAGCGCTATGGCGAGGTGCAGGCGCGCTTCGACGAACTGGGCGGCTACGAGCTGGAGGGCAAGGCGCGCGAGGTGCTGGCCGGCCTCAGCTTCAGCCAGGAGATGATGGACGGCGATGTCGGCGGGCTGTCGGGCGGCTGGAAGATGCGCGTTGCGCTCGCCCGCATCCTGCTGATGCGGCCCGACGCCATGCTGCTGGACGAGCCGAGCAACCATCTGGACATCGAGAGCCTGATCTGGCTGGAAGGCTTCCTGAAGGGCTATGAGGGCGCCCTGCTGATGACCTCGCACGACCGCGAGTTCATGAACCGCATCGTCACCAAGATCATCGAGATCGATGGCGGAACGCTGACCAGCTATTCCGGCGACTACACCTTCTACGAAAAGCAGCGGGCGCTGAAGGAGAAGCAGCAGGAGGCGCAGTTCGAACGGCAGCAGGCCATGCTGGCGAAGGAACTGAAGTTCATCGAGCGCTTCAAGGCCCGCGCCTCGCATGCCTCCCAGGTCCAGAGCCGGGTGAAGAAGCTGGACAAGATCGAACGTTTCGAGCCGCCCAAGCGGCGGCAGGTGGTGACTTTCGACTTCCCGCCGGCCCCGCGCTCCGGGGACGACGTCGCGGTTCTGAAGAACGTGCACAAGGGCTACGGCAGCCGGGCGATCTACCAGGGATTCGACCTGACCATCCGCCGCAAGGAACGCTGGTGCGTCATGGGCGTCAACGGCGCCGGCAAGTCGACCCTGCTGAAGCTGATCGCCGGCGCGACCGAGCCCGATGCCGGCACCGTCACCGTCGGCGGCAGCGTCAAGATGGGCTATTTCTCCCAGCACGCCATGGAACTGCTGGACGGCGACCAGACCATCTTCGAATCGCTGGAGGCACATTTCCCGCAGGCGAGCCAGGGATCGCTGCGGGCGCTGGCCGGCTGCTTCGGCTTTTCCGGCGACGACGTGGAGAAGAAATGCCGCGTGCTGTCGGGCGGCGAGAAGGCCCGGCTGGTGATGGCGATCATGCTGTTCAACCCGCCGAACTTCCTGGTGCTCGACGAACCGACCAACCATTTGGACCTCGACACCAAGCAGATGCTGATCGCGGCGCTGGGGGCGTATGAGGGCACCATGCTGTTCGTCTCGCACGACCGGCATTTCCTGGCCGCACTCTCCAACCGCGTCCTGGAACTGACGCCCGACGGCATCCACCAGTATGGCGGCGGCTACACCGAATATGTGGCCAGCACCGGACAGGAAGCGCCGGGCCTGCACAGCTGATCACAGGACGTCTGGAAGGCGGTCGGGGAGCGACAGAGCGGTCTGGTCCGGCGCTCCCCGGACGCTCCCCGATTGCTCCACGCCGCTTCCGGCTCTCTCCTGACGCCTCCCCGCAGCCAAGAACGACGGCAAGAACCGGTCACTGCGCTCCGCCGCGGTGGCGACGGTCCATGTCCGCGCTTGCCTGATCCGCCACGACGCGGCCGCCCTACCCCTGCGCTCCTCCTGCTCCCGTGACGAGGCGAAAGCCGCTGCCGACAGGCTGACCGCTTTCCCGACGCGCCCTAACGTCCGCTGATTCTCTGCTGTCCTGCCCCCGCGTCCGCCCGGACGGCGGAGACCGGACGCGGGCCGCTCGCCCCACGGACCATTCACACCCCGAACATCGCTGTTGACCAAACCTGTATTATAGATCATACAGGTTCCTGTCTGATGAAGAGACAGGAACCGGTTTCCAACGACAGGGGAGGCGGAGAACTGTGAAGTCGGCGGTCGAACCCCTGAAGGCGCGCAGGATCTATCTACTGCTGCGCGACCGCATCGTCGCCGGCGAACTGCCGCCGGGTGCGCGCCTGCCGGGCGAACCGGCGCTGGCGGCCGAACATGCCGTGTCGCGCGTCACCGTGCGCCGCGCGCTCGATCTGCTGGAAAAGGAAGGGCTGGTGCAGCGCAAGCCCGGCTCCGGCACCTTCGTGCACGACACCCGCACCGTCCGCCCGATCGTCGCCGACCTGTCCAACGTGCTGTCGCACCTGATCGACATGGGGCGCAGCACCGATGTGAGGCTGCTGTCCTTCGGCTATGTCGTGCCGTCCGAAGCGATCGCCGCGAGCCTGGGACTGCAGCCGGGAGAGCGGGTCCAGCGGTCGGTGCGCGTGCGCCTGATCGACGGGGAGCCCTTCTCCTACCTGACCACCCATGTGCCGGAATGGATCGGCCTGACCTATTCGGAGGCGGAACTGGCGGCGCGCCCGCTGCTGGAGCTGATCGAACGGTCGGGGGTGGAGACCGACCGCGCGACCCAGGCGATCAACGCCACGCTGGCCGGGCCGGAAGCCGCGGCAGCGCTGGATCTGGAGATCGGATCGCCCCTGCTGACGCTGACCCGCATCGTCTACGAGCCGTCGGGCCGCGGCGTCGAGCATCTGCACGCGCAGTACCGGCCCGACCGCTACAGCTTCCACATGGATCTGGTGCGCACCGGCAACGACGGCGAACGGCGCTGGAGCCCGGCGCTCGGCTGGCCGCGCGTCACCGACAAGAACAAATCCGAAAAAAGCAAATCGGGCGAAAAGCCCACCCGCACCCCGCGGGTCATCAAGCAGAGGAGTTGAGCGTTATGGGACGTTCGGTTCAGGACTCCACCTTCTCCGGCATTTCCCGCCGCACCGTGCTGAAAGCCGGCGCTGCGGCTGCCGCCGTGACGGCACTGCCGTTCGCTGCCCCGTCGATCCTGCGGGCGCAGACCCCGGTGGTGAAGATCGGCATCCTCCAGCCGGTGACCGGCGCGCTCGCCCATGACGGCGACCTCGGCAGGCTGGGCGCCGAGTTGGCGATCAACGAGATCAACGCGGCCGGCGGCATCAAGTCGCTGGGCGGCGCCAAGATCGAGATGGTGTTCGGCGACGCCCGCTCCACTCCCGAAGCCGGCACGCAGGAGGTGGAGCGCATGCAGGCCGAAGGCGTGTCGGCCATCGTCGGCGGCTTCGCCAGCCCGATCTGCCTTGCCGCATCCCAGGCGGCGGCCCGCTACGACCTGCCCTATCTGGTCGATGTCGGCGTGTCGGACCAGATCATGTCGCGCGGCCTCGTCAACACCTTCCGCTTCAGCCCCGGCTTCGGCAAGGTCACGCAGGTTGCGCTCGACAACCTCACCGCCATCAACGAAAAGGCGGGCAAGCCGGCCAAGACCGTCGTGCTGGTGCATGAGGACGGGCTGTTCGGCTCCGGCCTCGCCAAGCTGCTGCAGGCCGAATTGCCCAAGCGCGGCTTCGAGGTGCTGGAGACCATCGCCCACCCGACGCCAGCGCGCGACATGTCCAACGTGGCGCTGCGCATCCGCTCGCTGAACCCGGATCTGGTGATCCCGTCGAACTACTACGGCGAGTTCGTGCTGCTCGCCCGCACCATGCAGCAGCAGCGCATCAAGCCGAAGGGCATCTACGCCATCCTGGGCGGCGCCGCGTCGAACGGACGCTTCGTCAAGGAATTCCCGCAGGCGGCCCAGAACGTCATCGACTGCAACCACTGGCACGATCCAAAGAACCCGAAGGCGCTGGCCCTGCGCAAGGCGGTGGAGGAGCAGGGCAAGTCCTTCGCCTACAATGTGCCGCTCAATTATTCGAATCTGCTGCTGCTGGCCGATGCCATCGAGCACGCCGCCTCCACCGACCGCAAGAAGATCATTGAGGCGCTGAACGCCTCCAGCTTCGCCGGCCACATCATGCCGTACGGCCCGACGAAGTTCGTGAACGGCCAGAACGAGGGCGCCACCCCGATCAACACCCAGATCCAGGGCAGCGACATCAAGGTGATCTATCCCGATGCGTTCGCCGAGGCGAAGGCCAACTTCCCGGCGGCCTGATCCCTTTTTTCGCCGTCGCATCTCCGCAGTCCCCTCACCCGCCGGGACTTGGCCGCGAACCGGCCGCCAGGACGGGTGAGGGGGTCATTCCTCCCATGCGCGGGCTGCCATGTATTCACCTCAGATCATCCTGGAAGCGGCGCTGAACGGTCTGATGACCGGTGCGGTCTATGCGCTGATCGCACTCGGCCTGACGCTGATCTACGGCGTGCTCCACATCATCAACTTCGCCCACGGCGCTCTGCTGACCTGCGCGATGTTCGCGGTCTGGCTGGCCTGGGCGTGGCTGGGGATGGACCCCTATCTGGTCATCGTGCCGCTGGTGCCGCTGATGTTCGCGCTCGGCTACGGCCTGCAGCGCTTCGTCGTCGGACCGGCCAGCCACGGCGACGACGGCAACATCCTGCTGGTCACGCTGGGCCTGTCCATCGTGCTGGAGAATGTGCTGCTGGCGTTGTTCCAGTCCGACACCCGCACGCTCGACACCGACTATTCCTTCCAGGTGGTGGCGCTGGGGCCGCTGCTCCTCTCCTACCCGCGGGTGATCGGGCTGGGGGTGGCGGTGGTGGTGACCGGACTGCTGTGGCTGGTGCTGAACCGCACCGACACCGGCAAGGCGATCCGCGCCGTCGCCAAGGAGAAGCTGGGCGCCAATCTGGTCGGCATCGACGTGCCGCACATCTATGCCGTCACCTTCGGTCTGGGCTGCGCCTGCCTTGCCGTGGCGGCGGGGCTGCTGATGCCGACCTTCTACGTCAACCCGCGCATCGGCGGCGCCTTCGTGCTGGTCGCCTTCACCGTGGTGGTGCTGGGCGGCATGGGATCCATCCCCGGCGCCCTGCTGGGCGGCCTGTTCATCGGCGTGGTGGAGAGCCTGTGCGGACTGTTCCTGGGCGACAGCCTGGGCCAGATCGGCATCTTCCTGATCTTCATCGCCGTGCTGCTGGTGCGGCCGACCGGACTGTTCGGAGCCAAGGCATGACCGCGCGCGACCTGATCCCGATCGCCGTCCTGACCATCCTGGCGGCCCTGCTGCCGCTGGTGGTCACGTCCAGCACGGTGCTGAACTTCCTGGTCTTCACGCTGATCGTGTCGTTGGGCGCGCAGGGCTGGAACATCCTGGGCGGCTTCGGCGGCCAGTTCAGCTTCGGCCACGCCGCCTTCTTCGGCACCGGCGCCTATGTGACGGCGATCCTGCAACTGCGCTACGGCGTCAACGCCTGGGCCGGTCTGGCGCTGGCGACGGCGGCCGGCGCCCTGGTCGGCTGGGTCATCGGCTTCCTCAGCTTCCGCTCGGGCCTGCGCGGCTCCTACTTCGCACTGGTGACGCTGGCCTTCGCCGAGGTGTTCCGCATCCTCGCCAACGCCGCCTCCTTCACCGGTGGCGCGGCGGGCCTGCTGATCAAGCTGGACGTCCGCCCCGGCAACCTGCAATTCGACGACCGCGCCGTCTTCTACTGGCTGGTGCTGGCCTTCGTCGCCGCAACGCTGCTGCTGACCCGCTGGATCCAGCGCTCCCGCTTCGGGGCGCAGCTGGTGGCGGTACGCGAGAACGAGGACGCGGCCAAGGCGCTGGGCGTGGACTCCCTGAAGGTGAAGCTGCGCGCCATCGCCCTGTCGGGTGGGGTGACGGCGCTGTCCGGCTGCCTCTATGCCCAATACTTCCTCTACATCGACGCCAACATCGCCTATGGCAGCTGGATTTCGGTGGAGCTTCTGCTGGCTCCGATCATCGGCGGCGTCGGCACCGTCTTCGGTCCGGTGGTCGGGGCGCTGACCCTGCACGGGCTGGGCGAGGTCGCCAAGCAGTTCGCCGGCCGCATTCCCGGCATCGACCTGATCGTCTTCGGCTGCGTGCTGGTGCTGGCCGTGGCGTTCGCCCGGGGCGGCATCCTGGGCCTGCTGGAGCGGCTGCGCGACCGTGGCCGCGGGATGATGGCGCGCGGACCCAAGGAGGTTTCCCATGCTGGCCGTTGACGGCATTTCCAAGCGGTTCGGCGGGCTGATGGCGGTGGACAGCGCGACGCTGTCGCTGGAGCCCGGCGGCATCGTCGGACTGATCGGTCCGAACGGTGCGGGGAAGACCACGCTGTTCTCGATGATCTCCGGCTTCATTGCCCCCACCGACGGCCGCATCCGTTTCGAGGGCACCGACATCACCGCCGAGGAACCGCACCGCCGGGCCGAGCGCGGCATCGGCCGCACCTTCCAGATCGTCCAGCCCTTCGCCGGGCTGACGGTGTGCGAGAACATCGCGGTCGGCGCCTATCTGCGCCACGCCCGGCGCGCCGACGCCACTGCCAAGGCGCGCGAGGTGGCGCGCCGCGTCGGGCTTGGCGCCGAACTCGACCGGCCGGCCGGCGGGCTGACGGTGGCCGGGCGCAAGCGGCTGGAACTGGCCCGCGCGCTCGCCACCGAACCCAAGCTGCTGCTGCTGGACGAGGTGCTGGCCGGCCTCAACCCGTCGGAGATCCGCGACATCATCCCGGTGATCCGGGGCATCCGCGACGAAGGGGTGACGATCCTGATGATCGAACACGTCATGCAGGCGGTGATGAACCTGTGCGAGCGCGTCTATGTGCTGGCCCAGGGCCGCATGATCGCCGAGGGGCCGCCCGCCGCCGTCTGTGCCGACACACGCGTGATCGAGGCCTATCTCGGCCACGGCGCCGCCGCCCGGCTGAAGGCGGAGGGGGCGGTCCATGGCTGAACAGCTTCTGGAAATCCGCGGCCTGAAGACCGGCTATGGCGCGACCGAGGTGCTGCGCGGCATCGACATGGCGGTGCATGGCGGCGAGATCGTCACCGTGCTGGGTTCCAACGGCGTCGGCAAGACGACACTGAACAAGGTTCTGTCCGGCGTGCTGCCGCCCTGGACCGGCGAGATCCGCTTCGGCGGCAGCCGCATCGACGGCAAGTCCGCCGCGCGGATCGTGGAGGAAGGACTGATCCAGGTGCCGGAAGGCCGCAAGATCTTCCCCAACCTGTCGATCCGCGAGAATCTGGAACTCGGCAGCTACCGGCGCGGCAAGCCCAACCGGGCGCGGAACCTGGAGCGCATCTTCGCGACATTCCCCCGCCTGAAGGAGCGCGAGGCGCAGTTCGCCGGCACCCTTTCCGGCGGCGAGCAGCAGATGCTGGCCATCGGCCGCGGCATGATGGCGGAACCGCGTCTGCTGATCCTCGACGAGCCGTCGCTCGGCCTTTCGCCGCTGGTGGTGGAGGAGATGTTCGGGCTGATCCGCAAGCTGAATGGCGACGGGCTGGCGATCCTGCTGGTGGAGCAGAACGTCGTCCAGTCGCTGGAGGTCGCCCGCCGGGCCTACATCCTTGAAAACGGCGTCTTCGCGCTGTCAGGACCGTCCGACGAGATCGCGCGCGACCCCGAACTGAAACGCACCTATCTGGGCCTGTGAGCGATGCGCGCTCCGGCCCTCCCCCGACATCTTCAAACCCTGACCCGGCTGTGCCGCGACGGCGTCGCGCCGCGCCGCCGGGGGGAGCGCTTGACATGACCGTCCCCAGCATCAGTTTCCGGGAGCGACTGGCCCAGGACCGCGTCGTCCTGGCGCCCGGAGTCTACGACGCCTTCACCGCCTCGCTGGCGGCGGCGGCGGGTTTCGAGGCGCTGTACCTCTCCGGTGCCGCCATCGCCTATACCCGGCTCGGCCGGCCCGACATCGGGCTGGTTTCGGTCAGCGAGGTGGCGGACACCATCGCCCTGGTGCGCGACCGGGTGCCGACGCCGCTGATCGTCGATGCCGATACCGGATACGGCAACGCGCTCAATGTCCAGCGCACCGTGCGCATGTTCGAGCGCGCCGGCGCCACCGCGCTGCAGCTTGAGGACCAGAGCTTTCCAAAGCGCTGCGGCCACCTGACCGACAAGGCGGTGATCCCGGCCGGCGAGATGGCCGGCAAGATCAAGGCGGCGGTCGATGCCCGCACCAGCGAAGGCACCCTGATCGTCGCCCGCACCGACGCGGTGGCGGTGGAGGGTGTCTCCGCGGCGCTGGACCGCGCCCGCCTCTATGTCGAGGCTGGGGCCGACGTGCTGTTCGTCGAGGCGCCGAAAAGCCGGGAACAGCTGTCGGCCATCGCCTCCGACCTCGGCGGCATCCGCCCGCTGCTCGCCAATATGGTGGAGGGCGGGCAGACGCCGATCAGTTCCGCGTCGGAGCTGGGCGAGTTGGGCTACCGGCTGGTGATCTTCCCCGGCGGCATCGTGCGGGCGCTCGCCCGGCAGGCACAGGACTATTACGGCTCGCTGGCGCAGCACGGCACGACGCAGCCCTTCCGCGACCGCATGTTCGACTTCAACGCACTGAACGACCTGATCGGCACGCCGGAGATGCTGGCGCTCGGCGAAACCTACAAGGACTTCACGCCCGCCAAGCGGGAGGACGTAGCATGACCATGAAGAACGCCACCATCGACCCCGTCACGCTGGCCGTCCTGAAGGGCCGGCTGGAGCAGATCGCCGACGAGATGGACGCGACGCTCTACCGCTCCGCCTTCAACCCGATCATCGCCGAGGCGCGCGACGCCTGCCACGGCCTCTACCATGCGGAAACCGGCGCCACCCTGGTACAGGGCACCAACGGCCTGCCGATCTTCGTCGGCGCCATGGCCTTCGCGGTCAAGGCGGTGATCGACAAGGTGGCTCGGGAAGGCGACCTGCATCCCGACGACATCTTCCTGTTCAACGACCCCTATGACGGCGGCACCCATCTGAACGACTTCCGTCTGGTGCGGCCGATCTTCCGCAATGGGCGGCTGTTCTGCTGGATGGCGTCGGTCGGGCATTGGCTCGACATCGGCGGCAATGTGCCGGGCAACTTCAACGCCCGCGCCACCGACAGCTTCCAGGAGGGCGTGCGCATCCCGCCGGTGAAGCTGGTCAAGGCCGGCGTGATGAACCACGACCTGCTGGCGATCCTCGCCGCCAATTCGCGCGTGCCGGTGTCGAACTACGGCGACCTGAACGGACAGCTGAACGCGCTGGATCTGGGCGTGCGCCGCCTTTCGGAACTGCTGGACGAACACGGCGAGGAGACGGTCGCCGCCGCCTTCGACGCCTTCACCGCGCGGGCCGACGCGCTGATGCGCAGCGCCATCGGGAAGCTGCCGGACGGTGTCTACAGCTTCGAGGATTACCTCGACAACGACGGCATCACGGCGGACCGGCTGTTGATCGCGCTGGACCTGACCATTGCCGGCGACCGGATGACGCTGGACTTCTCCCGCTCCTCCGCCCCCTGCGCCGGACCGCTGAACATCGCCTACTCCACCGCCGTCGCCTGCTGCTATGTCGCGCTGAAGCATGTCTTCACCGACGTGCCGGCCAATGCCGGCTGCCTCAACCCGATCACCTTCGTCATCCCCGAAAGCACCCTGCTGGCGGTGAAGCCGCCGAAACCGGTCGGCGGCTATACCGAAACCATCCTGCGCGTCATCGGCGTGGTGTTCGGTGCACTGGCGCTCGCCGATCCGGCCCGCGCCACCGCCGCCCCCTTCGGCACCATCAATGCCCTGTCGCTGGCCGGCCACCGCAAAGACGGCTCGCGCTGGGTGATGTTCTCCTTCTTCGGTGGGGGCCTGGGCGGCAATCCGGAGACGGACGGGCTGAACCACGCCAACAACCCGATCTCCACCGCCACCATCCCACCGGTGGAAATCCTCGAAGCCGCCTATCCGGTGATGTTCACCCAATGGGCGTTGCGTCCGGATTCCGCCGGGGCCGGCCTGCACCGCGGCGGGCTGGGTGCGGTCTACGAGATCGAGGCGCTGACTGACGCCGACGTCTTCCTGCTGGGCGAGCGCGGCGTCTTCGCCCCCTTCGGCGTTGCCGGCGGCACGCCTGCGGCGCTGAACCGCTTCACCTGGCAGAGCGACGAGGGCGAGAAGTCGCCGCCGCTCGCCTCCAAGGTCACCGACGTGAAGATCCGCGACGGCCAGCGCGTGCGGCTGGAGACGCCGGGCGGCGGCGGCTGGGGCGATCCGAAGCGGCGCGACGCGGAGGCCGTCGCCCGCGACGTGCGGCTCGGCTATCTCGGCCGTGACGCGGCACGCAGCGCCTATGGCGTGGCGCTGACCGACGACGGCGTGCTCGACATCGCCGCCACCGCAGCCTTGCGCGAACCCTCCGCCGCCTGACGACACCGGAAGTAAGATCATGAGCAATGTAACTCCGCGCGGTGCAATCGTCGGCGTCGATGTCGGCGGCACCTTCACCGACCTGTTCCATTACGACGAGGCGCGCGGCAGCTTCCGCACCGCCAAGGTCCCGTCCAACCGCGGTGACGAGGCGGTCGGCTTCCTCGCCGGGCTGCAGAGCTTCGGCCCGGTCGCGGACCTGGGGTCCATCGTCCACGGCACCACCGTCGGCACCAACGCGCTTCTGGAGCGCAAGGGCGCCAGGGTCGGCCTCATCACCACCGCCGGCTTCCGCGACGTGCTGGAGATGCGCCGCCGCGACCGCCGCCACACCTGGGGCCTGTGGGGCGATTTCGTCCCCGTGGTCGACCGCGACATGCGGCTGGAGGTGGCGGAACGCACGCTGGCCGACGGCACGATCCGCACCGAAATCGACCCGGAGGAGGTGCGCGCCTGCGCCCGCCGGTTGGCCGACCAGGGGGCGGAGGCGCTCGCCATCGTCTTCATCAACGCCTACGCCAACCCGGCCAATGAACTGGCGGCGCTGGAGGCGGCGCGCGAGGTCTGGCCGAACGCCAACCTGGAATGTTCCTCCCGCATCCTGCCGGAAATCCGCGAGTTCGAGCGCACCTCCACCACCGCGCTGAACGCCTATCTCCAGCCGGTGGTCGGCAGCTATCTCGCCAAGCTCGACAACGCCCTGGCCGGCGAGGGCTTCGGCGGGCGCTTCCACATCGTGCAGTCCAACGGCGGCGTGATGTCCACCGACACCGCGCGGCGTCTGCCGGTGCGCACCGCATTGTCGGGGCCGGCGGCCGGTGTCATCGCCGCGGCGGCGATCGCCAAGGCGGCGGGCTTCCCCAACGTCATCACCGGCGACCTCGGCGGCACCAGCTTCGACGTGTCGCTGGTGGTGGAGGGGCAGACCATGCTGGCCGCCCAGACCACCATCGATTTCGGGCTGGTCGTCCGCACGCCGATGATCGAGATCACCACCATCGGCGCTGGCGGCGGCTCCATCGCCGGGGTCGATCCCGGCGGCATGCTGCAGGTCGGGCCGGAGAGCGCCGGCTCGCGGCCGGGTCCGGTCTGCTACGGCCAGGGCAACACCCGCCCGACCCTGACCGACGCCAACGTGCTGCTCGGCCGCATCAACGCGGAGCGTCCCATCGGCGGCAAGCTGGCGCGGCTGGACGTCGATGCCGCCCGTACCGCCATCGCCACCCATGTCGCTGAACCGCTCGGCCTCGACGTCATGGCAGCGGCGGAGGCGGTGGTGCGCATCGCCAACAGCAAGATGGCCGGCGCGATCCGCCTTGTCTCCATCGAGCGCGGCCACGACCCAGCCAAATTCGCCGCCGTGCCCTTCGGCGGCGGCGGGGCGCTGCATGTCGGCGCGCTGATCAAGGAGGTCGGGCTGAAGGCGGCACTGGTGCCGCGCTTCCCCGGCGTCACCTCCGCCCTCGGCTGCGTCATCGCCGACATCCGCCACGATCAGGTGCAGACGGTCAACCTGCCGCTGGCTGGCATCGACGCCGGTTCGCTGGACCGCCGCATGGTGGAGGAGGCAACAGCCGCCCGTGCCGTGGTGGAATCCGCCGGACTCAGCGTCGAGCGCATCGACCTCGTCTTCGAACTCGACATGCACTACATCGGACAGACCCACACGGTCGCCGTGCCGCTGCCGGTGTCGGTCGGAAACGGCACCACCGGCATCGACGAGGCGACCATCCGCGCCGCCTTCGAGCGCGCCTATCAGGCCTCCTTCAGCCGGCTGCTGCCGGGCGTCGGCGCCAAGATCGTCAACCTGCGCACCGCCGCCATCGGCCGCCGTCCGCATTTCGACCTCTCCGCGCTCGCTCCGGCGGCCGGGACGACGGTGGAGGGTGCCCATGCCGGGTCGCGGCCGGTGTGGTTCGACGGGGCTTGGCACGAGACGGCCGTCTACAACCGCCTCGACCTGCCGGTCGGCGCGGTGATTCAGGGGCCGGTGATCCTGGAGCAGCCGGACGCCACCACCGTCATCGACCCCGACCTGTCCGCCCGTGTCGACGGCTTCGGCAACGTCATCGTGGAAAGGAGCGGCCGATGATCGCCACCACCATTCCTGTCGAGCGCACCGCCCTGCTGGTCTGCGACCTGCAGAACGACTTCATCCACCCGGACGGCGCCTATGGCCGCGCCGGGCAGACCGCGCCGGAGATCCTGGCGCTGCCGGAGCGGGTGAAGCCGCTGGCCGATCTGCTGCGCTCGCGCGGCGGCTGGGTCATCTCCACCAACTTCACCCTGGTGCCCGGCCGCGGCGGCGAGCCGATGATCTCCCCCCACCTGAAGGCATTGCGTCCCTTCCTGGCCAAGGGCGATTTCCAGCCCGGCGGCTGGGGGCACCGCACCGTCGACGCGCTGCAGCCCGTCGATGTGGAGGTGGAGAAGGTCGCCTATTCCGCCTTCTACATGTCGCGGCTGGAATGGGTGCTGCGGAAATGCGGGGTGGAGCGTCTGCTGGTCTGCGGCATCGTCACCAACGGCGGCGTCGCCTCGACCGTGCGCGATGCCCATGTCCGCGAGTTCGACACGATCCTGCTGGAGGACGGTTGCGCCGCCTTCAGCCGAGAGGTGCATGAGGTCTCCGTCGCCGCCCTGCGCCCGGTCTGCCGCGTGGCGAGCATCGCCACTATGCTGGAGGAGGTGGCAAGCCAATGAGCCGCATCCTGCCCGCCGACGGCGTGGAGTTCGAGTTCACGGTTCCCGTCGTCGTGATCGGCGGCGGGGCCGCCGGCATGGTCGCCGCGCTCGCCGCCCATGAGCGGGGAGCCGGAGTGCTGGTGCTGGAACGCGACGCGCTGCCCCAGGGCTCCACCGCCCTGTCGGCCGGGCTGATCCCGGCGCCGGGCACCCGATGGCAGCGCGATGCCGGGATCGAGGACAGCCCGCAACGCTTCGCTGCCGACATCGTCGCCAAGGCGAAGGGCGAACCGGACCCGGCGGCGGTCGCCCGCGTCGCGCAGGCCGTCGGGCCGGCGCTGGAATGGCTGGCCGACCGCTATGGCCTGCCCTTCTCGGTGGTGGACAACTTCAGCTACCCGGGACACAGCGCCCGGCGGATGCAAGGGCTGCCCAGCCGCTCGGGCGCCGAACTGATCGACCGCCTGCGCGGTGCGGTGGAGGAAGCCGGCATCGACGTGCTGTGCGAGGCTCACGTCACCGCGCTCTATGCCGATGGGCCCCTCGTCCGCGGCGTGGAGATCACCCGCCCCGACGGCAGCGTCGAGCGGGTCGGCTGCGGTGCGTTGGTCCTCGCCTGCAACGGCTATGGCGGCAACAGGGCGCTGGTCGAACGGCATGTGCCAGAGCTGGCCGACGCGCTCTACTTCGGCCATCCCGGCAACCAGGGCGATGCGCTGCTGTGGGGCGAGGCTCTGGGCGCCGCCACCCGGCACCTGTCGGGGCACCAGGGTCATGGCTCCGTCGCGCACCCCGCCGGCATCCTCGTCACCTGGGCGACGATCACCGAGGGCGGCGTGCAGGTGAATGCGGAGGGCGAGCGTTTCTCCAACGAGGCGCAGGGCTATTCGGAGCAAGCCGCCATCGTGCTGCGCCAGCCGGACGGCATCGCCTGGACCGTCTTCGACGAGCGCATCGCCGGCATCGCCCGCCAGTTCGAGGATTTCCGGCAGGCCGAGGCGATGGGCGCGGTGCTGAGCGCCGACACGCCTGCCGAACTGGCCCGACTGATGAAGATCGACGCGGACGCTCTCACCGCGACGCTGGCCGACATTGACCGGTTGAAGACGGAGGGCGGAACCGACAGCTTCGGCCGCAGCTTCGCCGGTTCGGCCCCGCTGACGCCGCCCTACCGGGCCGTCCGCGTCACCGGCGCCCTGTTCCACACCCAGGGCGGGCTGGTCGACGACGACGACGCGCGCGTTTTGGACGGCGATGGCGCGCCTCTGCCCAACCTCTATGCTGCCGGCGGTGCCGCCTGCGGCGTGTCGGGATCCAAGGCGTCCGGCTATCTGTCCGGCAATGGCCTGCTGACTGCGGTGGCGCTCGGGCGCATCGCCGGAAACGCCGCCGCAAGCGCCGTAAGGGAGGAAACCAGCCAATGACCGTACAGCCACGCAGCCTGTTCGAGAAGGTCTGGGACGCCCATGTCGTGGCGACCCGGCCCGACGGTCAGGCCCTGCTCGCCATCGACCGTCATTTCCTGCATGAAGGCTCCTTCCACGCCTTCGGCATGATCGATCATGCCGGCCGCAAGGTGCGCCGGCCGGAGCTGACCTTCGCCGTCGCCGACCATTACGTGCCGTCGCACAGCCGGGCCAAGCCGATCGCCGATCCCGAGATCGCCAACATGGTGACGATGCTGGAGGCGAATGCCGGCCGTCACGGCCTGCGCCATTTCGGCCTGCACGATCCGGCGCAAGGCATCGTCCATGTGCTGGCGCCGGAACAGGGGCTGACCCTGCCCGGCCTGACCATCGTCTGCGGCGACAGCCACACCTCCACCCATGGCGCCTTCGGCGCGCTGGCCTTCGGCATCGGCGCGACCGAGGTGTCGCATGTGCTGGCGACCCAAACCCTGTGGCAGCGCCGGCCGAAGACCATGCGCATCACCGTGGAGGGGGTGCTGGGTCCGCATGTGACGGCCAAGGACCTGATCCTGGCGGTGATCGCCGCCATCGGCGCCGACGGGGCCGCCGGCCATGTGATCGAATATGCCGGCAGCGCCATCCGCGCCTTGTCGATGGAGGGCCGCCTGACCGTCTGCAACATGTCGATCGAGGCCGGTGCCCGCGCCGGCATGATCGCCCCCGACGACACCACCTTTTCCTGGATCGAAGGCCGTCCTTACGCTCCCAGGGGCGCGCTTTTCGACCGTGCGGTCGAGCATTGGCGGACCCTGCCCAGCGACGACGGCGCCGTCTTCGACCGCGAGGTGAGGCTGGACGCCGCCGACATCGCTCCGGCGGTGACCTGGGGCACCAGCCCGGAAACCGCGGTTCCGGTGACCGCGGCGGTTCCCGATCCCGGTGCGGAGGCCGACCCGGTGCGCGCCGGCCAGATGCGCAAGATGCTGGACTACATGGGCCTCGCCCCCGGCATGGCGCTGGAGGATGTGCCAATCGACCGCGTCTTCATCGGTTCCTGCACCAATGCCCGGCTGGAGGATCTGCGCGCCGCCGCCGCGGTGCTGCGGGGCCGGCGGGCGTTGGTGCCGGGTCTGGTGGTGCCGGGATCGGTCCCGGTGCGCCGGCAGGCCGAGGCGGAGGGGCTGGACCGCGTGTTCATCGACGCCGGGCTGGAATGGGGGGAGCCCGGCTGCTCCATGTGCGTGGGCATCAACGGCGATCTCGTTCCGGCGGGGGAGCGCTGCGCCTCCACCACCAACCGCAACTTCCCCGGCCGCCAGGGGCCGAACGCCCGCACCCATCTGATGAGCCCGGCGATGGCCGCCGCAGCGGCAGCCACTGGCCGCCTCACCGACGTCCGCAAGCTGGGAGCCTCGTAGAATGGACCCCTTCGTCACGCTGACCGCGCCGGCGGTGCCGCTCGACATCGCCAACATCGACACCGACCAGCTCCTGCCCGCCCGCTTCCTGAAGAAGCCGCGCAGTGCCGGCTATGGAAACTTCCTGTTCCATGACGAGCGCAAGCCCGGCTTCCCGCTGGACGAACCCGCCTATGCCGGTGCCCGCGTTCTGGTGAGCGACCGCAATTTCGGCTGCGGCTCCTCGCGGGAGGGTGCGGTCTATGCGCTGGTGGACGGCGGCTTCCGCTGCGTCGTCGCCCCCAGCTTCGGCGACATCTTCGCCGCCAACGCCGCCAAGAACGGCCTGCTGACCATCACCCTGCCGGAGGATGCGGTGGCGACGCTGCGCCGCCAGCTGCAGGACGCACCGGGCGCCTCCGTCACCGTGGATTTGCCGGCCCAGACCCTGACCGGCCCGGACGGGCGGGCGCTGTCCTTCGCCATCGACCCGTTCAAGAAGGAATGCCTTGTCGAAGGCCTGGACGACGTGGCGCTGACGCTGCGCCACCAGGATGCCATCGACGCCTTCGACCGGTCGGACGCCGAGGCGCGTCCATGGGTGGTGCCGGGGGCCTGAGAAGGGCTCCCGGACCTCGGTCTCAGCGCGGCAGGGGCGTGCCGTTGACCGCGTGGTAGCTGCGGATCACCTGGCTGTCGTCCATCGACCCTTCGCCGCGGCCGGAGGTCGCCAGGAACATCTGATGGGCGACGGCGGCCAGCGGCAGGGCGGCCTTGGCGTCGCGCCCGGCCTCCAGCACGATGCCGAGATCCTTGACGAAGATGTCAACGGCGCTGGTGATGCCCGGCTCCGCCTCCAGCATGCGCGGGCCGCGGTCCTTCAGCATCCAGCTCGATGCCGACGACCCGCTCATGATCTCGAGCAGGACCTTCAGATCCACGCCGACCTTGGCGGCCAGCGCGAAGGCCTCCGCCACCACGGCGATGTGGACGCCGCAGAGCAGCTGGTTGACAGTCTTCACCGTGGCGCCCTGCCCCGGCTTTTCGCCGACATGGAACACCTTGTCGCCCATGGCGGCCAGGATCGGGCGCACCCGCTCCACCGTCGTCGCCGGAGCCGCCGCCATGATCGACAGCGTGCCGGCGACGGCCCCCACCACCCCGCCGGAGACGGGGGCATCGACGAAGCGGCGCCCGGCCGCTTCCACCCGCTCCGCCAGGGCGGCGACCGCGCCCGGCGGGCAGGTCGCCATCAGGATCACCGACGCGCCGGCCGGCAGGGCCTCCAACGCGCCGTCAGCGAAGAGGGCGGCGTCGGCCTGGGCGGCATTCACCACCATCAGGACCAGCGCATCCGCATCAGCAGCCGCAGCCGCCGCGCTGGAGACGCCCGTCCCGCCCGCGGTCTCCAGCGTGCCGACACTCTCGGCCCGCACGTCGAAGCCCTGAACCTTGAAGCCTCTCGCCAACAGATTGCGCGCCATCGGCATGCCCATGGAGCCGAGGCCGATGAAACCGACTGTCGTCATCGTATGAACGTCCTTGGATTGAAGTGCTGTCGGATCAGTACAGGATCGTCGCCGGCACGTAGGACACGAACCCCAGCACGATCAGCGCCACCAGATAGAAGGGCCACAGCTCGCGCACGATGGCGCCGATGGGCTCGCGGGAAATGGCGGCGGAGATGAACAGGGTGGTGCCGATGGGCGGGGTGAACAGGCCGATGCTGAGATTGACCGCCATCATGATGCCGAGCTGGATCGGGTCCATGCCGATGGCGCCGCCGACGGCGACGAAGGTGGGGCCCAGCAGCAGGATCGCCGCCGGCAGGTCGAGGAACATGCCGACCACCAGCATGATCAGGTTCATCGCCAGGATGATCAGCCACGGCTCCTTCAGCACGCTTTCGGCATAGCCGGCGACCGCGTTCGGGATGGCTTCGGTGATCAGCACATAGCCGACGAGGTTGGAAGCGGCGATCACCAGCATGACCACGCCCGTGGTCACGACCGTTCCCAGCAGCGCGGCATAGATGCGCTTCACCGTCAGGTCGCGGTAGATCAGGATGCTGACCAGGAGGGCATAGGCGACGGCGATGACGCTGACCTCGGTCGGGGTGGCGATGCCGAAGCGCAGCAGGACCAGGATGAAGGCCGGCATCAGCAGCGCCGGCAGCGCCGAGACGGTGGCCGTCCCCAGCGCCCGCAGCCCGCCCTCGCTCTTCAGCAGGGGGAAATTGCGCATGCGGCCGCTGACATAGCAGACGATCATCATGCCGCCGGCCAGCATCAGGCCGGGCAGGATGCCGGCGAGGAACAGCGAGGCGATGGAGGCGTTCGACACCGCGGCATAGAGGATCAGCGGGATCGACGGCGGGATCAGCCCGGCGATCACCGACGAGGAAGCGGTGGCGGCCGCGCCGAAGGCGGCGGGATAGCCCTCGCGCTTCTGCCAGGGGATCAGCATGGATCCCAGCGCCGACGCCTCGGCCACGGCGGAACCGGACACGCCGCCGAAGATGGTGGAGCCGACGACGGTGACCTGCGCCAGCCCGCCGTGATAGCGGCCGACCAGGGCGGCGGCGAAGCGCACCAGCTTCTGGCCCAGCGTGCCGCTCATCATCAGCGCGCCGGACAGGATGAAGAAGGGGATCGCCAGCAGCGGGAAGCTCTGGGTCGGCTGGAACAGCTTGATGACGGAGATGACGGTGGGAACGGAGCCCAGCGTCATGACGGCGGCACCGGAACTGATGACCAGCGCATAGCCGACGGGAAAGGAGAGAAGCAGGAGAAGGCCGAAGACGGCCACCATCATGGCGGTCATATCTCTTCCTCCGACACATGGGCGCGGACGGACCGCGGATCCTCGGCGATCAGAAGGCGCAGGAAGGTGGTGACGGCGGTCAGCCCCACCCCGACGAATCCGACGATCAGCGACAGGTAGGCCCAGCGGGCGCTGATTCCCGTCACCGGATAAACCTCGGTGCCGGTGATCTCAATGACGGCAAGGCCGATGTAGGCGAGATAGAAGAAGGTCGCCGCGACCAGAACCTGCATCGCCAGAAGCAGCGCCCGGGCGGCGGTACGCGGAAGCATGTCCAGCAGCAGCGTGACCGAGATGTGCGCGCCCTTCTGCGCCGCCACGACCACGCCGCCCATCACCAGCCACGGAAACAGCAGGTTCGGCATCTCGGACGGCCAGCCCATTCCCTGGGTGGTCAGGTAGCGGACCACGACCTCGGCCCCGAGCGACAGGAACAGCACGACCAGCGACAGGATCGACACGGCGGCGGCGGCGGCGAAGATCGCGCCGTCTGCCGCCTGGAGAAGGGTGGCGGGAAGTCCCGCCACCTCATGCTCCCGGTCGTGGGACACCGTCATCACGGCGCAGTCCCGGCCGCCGCTTCCTTACGGACCAGCGCCACCAGATCGGGGAACTGCTTCTCCCACTTGTCGTAGACGGACTTGGTCTTGGCGACGAAGGGTGCCGCATCGACCGTGTTGAACTTCACGCCCGCGTCCTCCATCTTCGACCGCAGCTCCTGGTCGGCCTTGGCGGACATCTCGCGGTTCAGCTTGCCGGCCTCCGCCGCCGCGTCCAGCACCGCCTTCTGGTCGGCCTTCGACAGGGTGTCGAACACCATCTTGCTGGCCAGCAGCGGGGTCGATTCATACTTGTGGCCGGTCAACGAGATGTATTTCTGCACCTCGAAGAGCTTGGACGAGTGGATGTTCATCAGCGGGTTCTCCTGCCCGTCGACCACGCCCTGCTGGAGCGCGATGTAAAGTTCGGAGAAGGCCAGCGGTGTCGGGTTGGCGCCCAGCGCCTTGAAGATGTCCACGGTCATCGGATCCGGCGGGGTGCGGATCTTCACACCGGCCAGATCCTCGGGCTTGGCGATCGGGCGGACGTTGTTGGAGGTATGGCGGATGCCGTTGTCCCACATCGCCAGCAGAACCAGGCCCTTGGTCTTCGACGCATCGTCCAGCTTCTTCGCCACCGGGCCGTCCAGCACCTTCCAGGCCTGCGGCAGCGACTGGAACAGGAAAGGCAGGCCCAGCACGGCATATTCCGGCACGACGCCGGAGGTGGTGCCCTGCGAGTTGGCGCTGAAGGCCAGCGTGCCCAGGCGCATGCTGGTCAGCGCCTCCACGTCGTCGCCGTACTGGGCGCTGCCGCCGACCTCGACCTTCACCCGCCCGTCCGTCTTCTGGGCGACGAGTTCCGCGAACTTCAGCGAGGCTTCCGCCTTCGGGTTGCCGGGGGCCGCATTGTGGGCCAGACGCAGGACCTGCTGGGCCCAGGCGGCAGGCGACGCGACCAGGGCGGTACCCACCATCAGCGACAAGAGCAGCTTCTTCATCGGATTCTCTCCCTATGGACGTTTGTTGGTTGATCGGGTCGGATGGCTGGCTGTCTTAAAGCCAGCCCTTGATGCTTGCCACCATGGCGTCGGTGGAGATGCCGTAGAGGTCGTGCAGGGTCGGCAGGGCGCCGGCCTTCAGGAACTCGTCGGGCAGGCCGATCTGGCGGAAGACCGGGGCGACGCCGGCCCGCAGCAGGGTGCCGGCCACCGCCTCGCCCAGCCCGCCGATGACGGTGTGGTTTTCAGCCACCACCACCATGCGGCCGGTGCGTTTGGCCTCCCGCAGGATGGTTTCGGTATCGAGCGGCTTGATGGTGGGGACGTGCAGCACGGCGACGCCGACCTTGTCGGCCTCCAGCCGTTGCGCCACCTCCAGCGCCCGCATCGTCATGATGCCGGACGAGATGACCAGCACGTCCGCGCCGTCGCGCAGCAGCTTGGCCTTGCCGAGTTCGAACTTGTAGTCGTACTCGTCCAGCACCAGCGGAACGTTGCCGCGCAGCAGCCGCATGTAGACCGGGCCGTTATGCGCGGCCATCGCCGGCACCGCCTGCTCGATCTCGTGGGCGTCGCAGGGATCGATCACCACCATGTTCGGCATGGCGCGCATCAGCGCCACATCCTCGGCCGCCTGATGGCTGGGGCCATAGCCGGAGGTCAGGCCCGGCAGGGCGCAGGCGATCTTGACGTTGCGGTTCTCCTCCGCGATCGTCTGGTGGACGAAGTCGTAGGCCCGGCGCGAGGCGAAGACGGCGTAGGTGGTGACGAAGGGCATCATGCCCTCATGCGCCATGCCCGACGCCGCACCCATCAGCAGCTGCTCGGCCATGCCCATCTGATAGAAGCGGTCGGGATGTGCCTGGGCGAAGATGTGCAGGTCGGTGTATTTGGCGAGATCGGCGGTCATGCCGACGATCTCCGGCCGCTGCTTCGCCAGCTCGACCAGCGCATGGCCGAAGGGCGCCGGCTTGGTCCGCTGCCCTTCCGCGGCGATCGAGGCGATCATGGCGGAGGTCTTCAGGCGCGGCTTTGCGGTGGTGTTTGCAGCGGTGCTCATGCGGTCCTCCCGGCGTCGAGCGCGTCCAGCGCCAGCTGCCATTCGTGCGCGTCGACGCGGATGAAGTGGTTCTTTTCGCGGGCTTCGAGGAAGGGCACGCCCTTGCCCATCTTCGTGTCGCAGACGATCATCCGCGGCTTCGGCTCGGGGTGCGACTTGGCGGCGTCGAAGGCGGCCACCACGGCGTCCATGTCGTTGCCATCCACCCGCTGGACGAACCAGCCGAAGGCTTCCAGCTTGTCCACCAGCGGCTCGAACGCCATCACCTGGGTGGACGGGCCGTCGGCCTGCTGGTTGTTGACATCGACGATGGCGATCATGTTGTCGAGCTTGTAATGGGCGGCCGACATGATGGCCTCCCACACCGATCCCTCGTCCAGTTCGCCGTCGGAGAACAGTGTGTAGACACGGGCAGCGGAGTTCTTGCGCTTCAGGCCGAGGCCGATGCCGACCGCGATGCTGAGGCCGAGGCCGAGCGAACCGCCCGACATCTCCATGCCCGGCGTGTAGCTGGCCATCCCGGACATCGGCAGGCGGCTGTCGTCGCTGCCATAGGTCTCCAGCTCCTCCGCCGGGATGATGCCGGCCTCGATCAACGCTGCGTAGAGCGCGATGGCGTAATGGCCGTTGGACAGCAGGAAGCGGTCGCGCTCCTCCCAATGCGGGTCCTCGGGCCGGTATTTCATGGCGTGGAAATAGGAAACCGCCAGAACGTCGGCGATGTCGAGAGCCTGGCCGATGTAGCCCTGCCCCTGCACCTCGCCCATCAAAAGGGCGTTGCGGCGGATGCGGTAGGCGCGTTCGGCGAGCGGCACATTGTGCCCCAAGGGGGTGGTGTCGAGTGCGGTGTCCACGGGACGGGTCTCCAGCATTTCGGGATCAGTGGATCAGCATGCCGCCGTTGACGTCGAGCGTGGCGCCGGTGATGTAGGAGGACAGCTCCGACGCCAGGAACAGGCAGGAGCGGGCCACATCCTCGGCGTCGCCCAGACGGTTCAGCGGGATGCCCTTCAGGATTTCCGCCCGCAGCTCGTCGGTCAGCTTGCCGCCGGTGATGTCGGTCTGGATCAGGCCCGGCGTCACCGAGTTGACGCGGACATTGTCCGGCCCCAGCTCGCGCGCCATCGCCTTGGCGAGGCCCAGCACGCCGGCCTTGGCCGCGCTGTAGTGCGGGCCGCCGAAGATGCCGCCACCGCGCTGCGCCGAGACGGACGAGATGCAGACGATGGAGCCGGACTTGCGCTCGCGCATGTGGGGGACGACAGCCTGGCTCATGTACAGCGTGCCGCGCAGGCTGACGTCGGTCACCGCCTCGTAGTTCTTCGGGCCGATGTCCATGAACTTCAGCGGCTGGGTGATGCCGGCATTGTTGACCAGCACGTCGATGCGCCCGAACTCCTCGACCACGCGGTTGGCGGCGGCGAAGCAGGCGTCGCGGTCGGTCACGTCGCAGGCCAAGCCGCGATGCGCCTCGCCCAGTTCGGCGGCGGCTTCGGCCGCCTGCGCGCCGTCGAGGTCCAGAATGATCGCGCGCCCGCCATGCAGCGCGAAAAGCCTCGCGGTCGCCCGGCCGATGCCGCGGCGCGACGCGGCGCCGGTGATCACGCAGACCTTGTTGGACAGCAGCATGCTCGCTCCCTTTGTCGAAGCAGGCTCCGCCGTGGCGGCCAAAGACATGCCGCGGGCGGAGCGTCGGTTTCGCTCGGTTGTGGTGATTTCGCTGCGGCCAACCGATGATTCGGTCAGCCGATGATTGAGGTGATCCTATGGCCTTGAGATGAATTCGACAAACGAATAAGATTGCTCATTGATGAACAGAATTCATGTGAATGACGCGATGCGGAAACGGGTTTCGATCAAGGCATTGCAGGCGTTCGAGGCCGCTGCGCGGCTCGGTTCCTTCGCGACTGCGGCGGAGGATCTCGGGCTGACGCCGTCGGCGATCAGCCATCAGGTGAAAATCCTGGAGGAACAGCTTGGCTTGCCGCTGTTCCATCGTGTTCACCGCTCGGTCGCCCTGACCGATGCCGGGCGCAGCTTCGCCACCGAGATCGTTGGCGCCTTTGCCCGGATGGAAACCGCCATCCGCAACGTCACCACATCGAGCAGCGGAGCCGAGATCCTCACCGTCCGCTCGATGCCCAGCTTCGCCACGCAATGGCTGATGCCGCGGCTGAACCGGGTGAAGGCCCTGCACCCCGCCATCGACATCCGGCTGCAGGCCTCGGTCTCACCCATCGACCTGACGGCGGGCGCGGTGGACGTCGACATCCGCTACAACCCCGGCCCGCCGCCGGCCGGCTGCGTGCTGGAGCAGTTCCCGGACGACGTCATCGTGCCGATGTGCTCGCCGGCGCTGGCGAACGGGCTGGTCCCGATCCGCGAGCCGAAGGACCTCAGCCGCCACATCCTGATCCATTCGGAGATCAACATCGTCGGCTGGCGCGACTGGGCGCGCAGACATCGCGGCGTACAGTTGGACATGGACCGCGGCCTGCGCTTCGACCGCTCCTTCATGGCGATCAATGCGGCGGTGAACGGCATGGGGGTGTGCCTGGACAGCCTGCTTCTCGCCCGGCCGGAACTTCAGTCCGGCCAACTGGTCGTCCCCTTTCCCACCCGCGGCCTGCGGGCGCACGGGCATGGCTTCGTCACGCTGAAATCGACCGCCGACCTGCCGAAGATCAGGCTGTTCCGCCAGTGGCTGTTCGGCGAACTGGACGCCGGACGCCAGTGGGAAGAGCAGTATCTCGCCTCGCTCGGAACGCCCGCCGCCGGGGACTGACCCCGGACGGCGGGCCGAGCCGTCGAACTCCCCGCCACGATGGGCGGGGGGCCGTCACCCCACCGGGGGCATGCGGTCGATCAGCTTGTCCAGCGTGATGGGGTAGTCGCGCACGCGCACTCCGGTGGCGTTGTAGACGGCGTTGGCGATGGCGGCGCCCACGCCGCACAGCCCCAACTCGCCGACCCCCTTCGCCTTCATCGGCGACGACATCGCGTCGGTCTCGTCCAGGAAGATCACCTCCTGGTGCGGGATGTCGGCATGGACCGGCACCTCATAACCGGCGAGGTCGTGGTTGACGAAGAAGCCGGCGCGGGTGTCCACCGCCAGCTCCTCCATCAGCGCCGCGCCCACCCCCATGGTCATCGCCCCGATCACCTGGCTGCGCGCCGACAGCGGGTTCAGGATGCGGCCCGCCGCGCAGACGGCCAGCATCCGCCGCACGCGGATTTCCGCCGTCGCGGCATCTACGCCGACCTCGACGAAATGCGCGCCGAAGGTCGATTGCTGGGCCTTCTTGTCGAGGTCGCCATATTCGATGCCGTCCTCCGCCGAAAGGTCGCCGTCGCCGGCCGCCTGGGCCAGCGGCACGCGGCGGTTGCCCGACTGCACCTCTCCATCCGCGAATTGCGCGGCCGCGGAATTGAAGCCCAGCTTCTGCGCCACCGCCTCACGCAGCTTCACGCAGGCGGCATAGACGCCGGCGGTGGAGTTGTTGGCGCCCCACTGCCCGCCCGATCCCGCCGACACCGGAAAACTGGAGTCGCCGAGCCGCACCACGACCTTGTCCAGCCCGACGCCCATCATCTCCGCCACGGTTTGGGCGATGATGGTGTAGCTGCCGGTGCCGATGTCGGTCATGTCGGTTTCGACCGTCACCACGCCGCGCTTGTCCAGCCGCACCCGCGCCGCCGATTTGGTCAGCAGGTTGTTGCGGAAGGCCGCGGCCATGCCGACGCCGACCAGCCAGCGCCCGTCGCGCACCCGCGCCGGCTCGGCGCTGCGCTTGCTCCAGCCGAAGCGCTCGGCGCCGGTGCGCAGGCATTGCACCAGCTGGCGCTGGGAGAAGGGCCGCTCCGGCTTTTCCGGATCGACCTGGGTGTCGTTGAGGATGCGGAACTCGACGGGATCGATCTTCAGCCGCTCCGCCATCTCGTCCATGGCGACCTCCAGCACCATCAGGCCCGGCGCCTCGCCTGGCGCCCGCATGGCGTTGCCTTCCGGCAGGTCGAGACGGGCAAGCCGCGTCCCGCTCAGCCGGTTCGCCCCGGCATAGAGCAAGCGCGTCTGGTCGGTCGCGGTTTCCGGGCTGCCGTCGGGCAGGTTGCCGGACCAGCTTTCATGGGCGATGGCGGTGATCTTGCCGTCCGCGGTGGCACCGATGCGGACACGCTGGATCGTCGCCGGCCGGTGGGTGGTGTTGTTCGCCATCATCGGACGCGGCAGCGCCACCTTGACCGGCCGCCCCGCCACCCGCGCGCCCAGCGCCGCCAGCAGCGTGTCGGCACGCAGGAACAGCTTGCCGCCGAAGCCGCCGCCGACGAAGGGGGAGATCACGCGGACCTTCTCCTTCGGCATCTCCAGCGTCTTGGCCAGATCGGTCGCCGCCCAGTCGATCATCTGGTTGGAGGTCCACACCGTCAGCCGATCGCCCTGCCATGTTGCGATGGTGGCATGCGGCTCCATCATCGCGTGGGTCTGGTCGGGCGTGCCGTAGGTCTCGTCCAGCTTGACCGGCGCGGCGGCGAAGGCCCCGGCGAAGTCGCCGACGACGGAGTCCTCCTTCTTGTGCTCCTCCCCATCGCCCATGGCGTCCTTGGCGCGGGCGAGATCGAAGGCGCCGTCGGTCTTCCGGTACTCGACGCGGACGAGTTGCGCTGCCGCGCGCGCCTGCTCGAAGCTCTCGGCGACGACCAGCGCGACGGCCTGATGGTAATGGACGATCTCCGGCCCGCCCAGAAGCGGGGCGGCGTTGCGCTTGCCCTTGCCGAGCTTGCCGGCGTTCTCGTGGGTGACGACGGCCAGCACGCCCGGCGCGGCCTTCGCCTCGTCCACCGACAGCGAGGCGATGCGGCCCTTGGCGATGGTTGAGCCGACGACATAGCCGTAGGCCTGGTTCGGCGCCACGTCGTGTCGCTCATAGGCGTAGGGCGCGGTTCCGGTGGTCTTGAGCGGCCCGTCGATGCGGCTGGTCGGCTTGCCGACGACCTTCAGCTGGTCGATCGGGTTGGTGGTGGCGGGGGTGTCGAACTTCATGGCTCAGCCTTTCGCTTCGGCCAGGACGGAGCCGAGCGTTCGCTCGACCAGCGGCAGCTTGAAGGCGTTCTCCGGCGTCGGCTTGGCGCCGGCCAGCAGATGCGCCGTGACGGCCTTGGCCCCCTTGGGCATTTCGGCATCCGCCGCCTCGACGCGCCACGGCTTGTGCGCGACGCCGCCCAGCGCCACCCGCCCGCTGCCGTCCGGCTGGACGACCGCCGCGACGGCGACCAGCGCGAAGGCATAGGAGGCGCGGTCGCGCACCTTGCGATAAATGTGCGTGCCGCCGACCGGGCGCGGCAGGGTCACCGCCGTGATCAGCTCGCCCGGCTCCAGCGCCGTTTCGATATGCGGGGTGTCGCCGGGCAGGCGGTGGAACTCGGCGATCGGAATGCTGCGGGTGGCGCCGTCCGGGCGCACCGTCTCCACCGTCGCGTCCAGCACGCGCATCGCCACCGCCATGTCGCTGGGATGGGTGGCGATGCAGGCTTCGCTGCCGCCGATCACCGCAAGCTGGCGGCTGTAACCGCCGATGGCGGCGCATCCGCTGCCGGGCCGGCGCTTGTTGCAGGGCTGGGCGGTATCGTAGAAATACGGGCAGCGGGTGCGCTGAAGCAAATTGCCCGCGGTGGTCGCCTTGTTGCGCAGCTGGCCCGAAGCCCCGGCGAGCAGCGCCCGCGACAGCACCCCGTAATCGCGCCGCACCCGTTCGTCGGCGGCGAGGTCGGTGTTGCGCACCAGCGCGCCGACGCGCAGCCCCCCGTCCGGGGCCGGCTCCACCTTGTCCAGAGACAGGCCGTTGACATCGATCAGATGGACCGGCGTCTCGATCTCCAGCTTCATCAGGTCGAGCAGGTTGGTGCCGCCGGCGATGAACTTGGCGCCGGGGGTGCGGGCGGCGGCCGCCGCGGCTTCGGCCGGGCTGCCGGCGCGTTCGTAGCTGAAGGGTTTCATGCCTCCCTCCCGGCGACCTCGGTGATCGCATCGACGATGTTGGAATAGGCGCCGCAACGGCAGATGTTGCCGCTCATCCGCTCGCGCAGCTCGTCGGCGGTCAGCTTCGGCGCCGCCATCAGGTCGGCGCTGACATGGCTGGGGATGCCGGCCTCGATCTCCTTCAGCACGGCGACGGCGGAACAGATCTGGCCGGGGGTGCAATAGCCGCACTGGTAACCGTCATGCTTCACGAAGGCGGCCTGCATCGGATGCATGCGGTCGGGTGTGCCCAGTCCCTCAATGGTGGTGATGCTGTCGCCCTGGTGCATCACCGCCAGCGACAGGCAGGAGTTGATCCGCCGCCCCTCGACCAGAACGGTGCAGGCGCCGCACTGCCCGTGGTCGCAGCCCTTCTTCGGGCCGGTCACATGCAGATGCTCGCGCAGCGCGTCGAGCAGGGTGGTGCGCGTGTCCAGCGTCAGGTCATGGCTTCGGCCGTTCACCGTGAAGGACACGGTCGAGGTGACGGGGGTCAGCGTCTGTTGCGGGGCGGCGTCGCCGATGGCCGCTTCGGCCGGCACCGGGAAGCTTCCCGCCGTCAGCGCGATGGTCGCCGCGGTTCCCATCAGGACTCCGCGCCGTGTCAAGTCCAGGTCGCCGGTCTGATGCATCGCGTGCTTCCCTCCTGTCGTCAAAGCCATACCCGTCGGCAGCGCGCACGGGCCGTCCCGCTTCGCTTCCACCAACGCATACCCCCACAAGCTGGATCGCGCCGGTCGGACGATTAGCCCCCGATTTGCGATAGAGCCTATAAGTTCAGCTCATGAAACAACGCCGGCCCGCCGGGGTTACGTCGGGTTCCGGTTTTTCCGGAACCGGCGATTTGGGCGGCGCTCGAGTCACCAAAGCTTAACGGGAGTAAGCGGCGTCTTCGGCGTAGAGAAATTTCCCGTGCCGGGGCGGCGGCGACAGACAGGCCGGCCTCCACGGCCGACAGGCTGTTCCAGGACGCCCTTTCACACCGCCCTTTGGACCACGGGAGCACCATGATGATCCGCCGCACCATTCTGCCGGGCACTTGCGCATTGGCGCTGCTTGCCGCCGTTCCGACCGCCTCCCCGGCCGGGGCCGCCACCCGCCTGACCGTCTACACCGCGCTGGAGAACGAGCAGCTCACCCCCTACAAGAAGGCGTTCGAGGCCGACAATCCCGGCATAGAGATCGAGTGGGTGCGCGATTCCACCGGCGTCGTCACCGCCAAGCTGCTGGCCGAGAAGGACAATCCCAAGGCCGACGTGGTGTGGGGCCTCGCCGCCTCCAGCCTGATGATCCTGGATGCCCAGGGCATGCTGATGCCCTACCAGCCCAAGGGTGCCGAAGCGTTGAAGCCGGGCTTCCGCGACACCAAGACTCCGCCGGCCTGGGTCGGCATGGATGCCTGGATGGCGGCCATCTGCTTCAACACGGCCGAGGCGGAGAAGAAGAAGCTGCCGAAGCCGACCTCCTGGGCCGACCTGCTGAAGCCCGAATACAAGGGCCAGATCGTCATGCCGAACCCGGCCTCGTCGGGCACCGGCTTCCTCGCCGTGTCGGGCTGGCTGCAGACCATGGGCGGCGAGAAGGCCTGGGGCTACATGGACAAGCTGAACGACAACATCGCGCTCTACACCCATTCGGGGTCCAAGCCCTGCAAGATGGCGGCGTCCGGCGAATACCCGATCGGCATCTCCATCGAATACACCGGCGCCCAGCAGAAGACCAAGGGCGCGCCGATCGACGTGATCCTGGCCTCCGAAGGGGTGGGCTGGGAGATGGAGGCGACGGCCATCGTCAAGGGCACCCGCAATGCCGAGGCCGCGAAGGCGCTCGCCGACTGGGCGGCCAGCCGCACGGCGAACGAGCAGTATGTGAACTTCTATCAGGTCACGGCGCATCCGGGCGTGACTAAGGAGACGCCGAACTATCCGAAGAACGCGGAAGCGGCGATGAACAAGACCAACGACTTTGTCTGGGCCGCCGCCAACCGCGACCGCGTCCTGGCTGATTGGGAAAAGCGCTACGGCGCCAAGTCCGAACCGAAGAGCTGACGCCGGCAACCGCCGAGCCTAGCCATATCGAACCGACGGGCGGGTGCCGCGTGCGCCCGTCCGTCCTTTCCGTTTCCCGCCGGGACACACCGCCAATGACCGCCGTAACCGCCGCCGCGCCCCATCTCCGCCTGGACACCATCGTCAAGACATTCGGCACCTTCACCGCGCTGAAGGGCGTGTCGCTCGACATCCGGCGCGGCGAGTTCGTCTGCTTCCTGGGGCCGTCCGGCTGCGGCAAGACCACGCTGCTGCGGGTGATCGCCGGGCTTGATCCGCAGAGCGGCGGGACGGTGTGGCTGGGCGACCGCGACGTATCGCGCCTGCCGCCGTCGGCCCGCGATTACGGCATCGTCTTCCAGTCCTACGCGCTGTTCCCGAACCTGACCGTTTACAAGAACGTCGCCTACGGCCTGAAGCTTGGCCGGGCCGCCGAACGGGCGCGGGTGGAGGAACTGCTGGCGCTGGTCGGCCTGCCCGACGCCGGTCCGAAATACCCGGGCCAGCTTTCGGGCGGCCAGCAGCAGCGGGTTGCGCTGGCCCGCGCGCTGGCGCCCTCCCCCGGCCTGCTTCTGCTGGACGAGCCTTTGTCGGCGCTCGACGCGCGGGTGCGGCTGCATCTGCGCCGCCAGATCCGCGACCTGCACCGCCGGCTGGGCATCACCACCATCATGGTCACCCACGACCAGGAGGAGGCGCTGACCATGGCCGACCGCATCGTGGTGATGAACAGCGGCGTGATCGAACAGGTCGGCACACCCAACGAGGTGTATCACCGGCCGGCCAGCCCCTTCGTCGCCGATTTCGTGGGCGCGATGAACTTCCTGCCGGGCGTGCTGGAGGCGCCGGGCCGGGTGCGCCTGGGAGATCACGGCTTCGATTGCGACGGCGACCATCTGTCCGCTGCGGCCCCCGGTGCCGCCGTCACCGTCTGCCTGCGGCCGGAGGATGTGCAGGTGCGCGCGGCCGGCGGCGCCAACACGCTCGACGCGGTGATCGAAAGCCTGGAATTCCTCGGCCCCTTCCACCGTGCCCGGCTGGCCGCCGACGGGCTGGGCGACGCCCGCGTCACCGCCGACCTGTCGGCCAATCTGGTGCGCGACCTGTCGCTGGATCCCGGCCGCCGGCTGGCGGTGACCCTGCCGCGCGAGCGGCTGCGCGTGTTCGAGGCGACGCGATGAGCGCGGTGAAGGCAAATGCGCCGAAGCCGTCCTTCTTCGCCGCGCGGCAGTCCGGCCGGCCGGTGGATCGGGGCGAGCGCTGGCTCTTCGGGCTGGGGATGGGCGGGGTCGCGCTGTTCCTGGCGCTGTTCGTCCTGCTGCCGCTGTGCGCGCTGTTCCTGCGCAGCCTCTACGACCGCGACGGCGCCTTCGTCGGGCTGGCCAACTTCGCCGTCTTCCTGGAGACGCCGACGCTAGTGCGGTCGGTGGTCAACAGCCTGACGCTGTCGCTGCTGACCACGATCATCACGGTGGCGCTGGCCTTCCTCTACGCCTTCTGCCTGACCCGCACGGCGATGGCGGGCAAGGGGCTGTTCCGGCTGCTGGCGCAGATCCCGCTGCTGGCGCCGTCGCTGCTGCCGGCCATCGCGCTGGTCTATCTCTTCGGCAACAAGGGCGTCCTGCGCGGCCTGCTGATGGGGGAGAGCATCTACGGTCCCATCGGCATTGTGATGGGCGAGGTCTTCTACGCCTTCCCGCATGCGGTGATGATCCTGACCGTGGCGCTGTCGACCTCCGACGCCCGCCTGTACGAGGCGGCGGAGGCACTGGGGGCAGGGGCGTGGAAGCGCTTCGTCACCATCACCCTGCCCGGCGTGCGCTATGGCCTGATCTCCGCCGTCTTCGTGGTGTTCACGCTGGTGGTCACCGATTTCGGTGTGCCCAAGGTGATCGGCGGCTCCACCAACATGCTGGCGACCGACGTCTACAAGCAGGTGGTGGGCCTGCAGAATTTCGGCATGGGGGCGGTGGTCGGCATCGTCCTGCTTCTGCCGGCGGTGCTGGCCTTCGTCGCCGACTGGTTCGGCCAGCGCCGGCAGATGGCGCTGCTGTCCGCCCGCTCCGTGCCGTTCCAGCCGCGCCCGAACCCGGTCGGCGACCGGCTGGCCTTTCTGTTCTGCGCGCTTGTCGGCGGCCTGCTGCTGGGTCTGCTGGGGGTGGCCGGCTTCGCCTCCATCGTCTCCTTCTGGCCCTACAACCTGACGCCGACCCTGGCGAACTATGATTTCGCCGAGCTCGATGCGGCGGGCTGGAGCAGCTACGCCAACAGCCTGACCCTGGCCTTCTGGACCGCGCTGGCCGGCACCGCCATCGTCTTCACCGGCGCCTGGCTGGTGGAACGGGCGCCGGGGCGCGCGGTGATGAAGGGCACGGTGCGGCTGATGGCGATCCTGCCGCTGGCGGTGCCGGGGATGGTGCTGGGCCTCGCCTACATCTTCTTCTTCAACGCGCCGTGGAACCCGCTGGGCTGGCTCTATCACGGCATGGCGATCCTGGTGCTGGCGACGGTGGCGCATTTCTACACCGTCAGCCACCTGACGGCCGTCACCGCCCTGAAGCAGTTGGATGCCGAGTTCGAAGCGGTGTCGGCCAGCCTGAAGGTGCCGGTCTGGTCCACCTTCCTGCGGGTGACGGTGCCCTTGTGCCTGCCGGCCATCCTCGACATCGCCATCTATTTCTTCGTCAACGCCATGACCACGGTGTCGGCGGTCGTCTTCCTCTATGCGCCGGAAACCAAGCCGGCGTCGGTCGCCGTGCTGAACATGGACGACGCCGGCGAAGTGGCGGGGGCAGCCGCCATGGCGATGATGATCGTCCTCACCTCCGCCGTAGTGCGGGCGCTGCATGCCCTGCTGTCGTGGGCGCTGCAGCGACGGACGGAGGCGTGGCGGCGGCGTTGACGCCGGAGCCATCGAGTCCGGACAGGGGGCCGCCCGCCCCCGCCGCCACCTCCCGCGCCAAGTCCAGGAACGCCCGCACCACCGCGAGCCGGCGGCGTTCGCGCAGGCAGACGACATACTCGTCCATCTCGATCTCGGCCCCGGCGATCGGCAGCAGAACCAGCCGTCCGTCGCCGGTGAACTCCGCGGCGGAGGTGAAGCCGATGCCCAGCCCCGCCGCCACCGCCTCCACCACCGCCTCGCGGCTTTGAATCTCGATGAATGCTGCGGGCGTGACCTCCGCCGCCGCCAGCGCGCGTTCGATCAGCCGGCGGGTCATCGATCCCGGCTCCCGCAGCACCAGCCGTTCCGCCGCCAGATCGGTCAGCGCCACCGCCCGGCGCCGTGCCAGCGGATGCGCCTTCGGCACCAGAACCCGCACCGGATCGCGCCGCAGCGGCAGCACATAGAGCCGGGAGTCCCCCGGCACGTCGGCCAGCACCGCCACGTCAATGCGCGTCTCCATCAGCCCTTCCAGCATGGTCCGCGAATTGCCGACCGCCAGCGTCACCGTCGGCCCCGGATGCATGCTGGTGAAGCGGGCGATCAGCGGCACCGCGTGGAACGGCCCGTCCGCGCCCACCACCAGCGTGCCGCCATCCAGGTGCCGGACCCCGGCCAGCAGTTCCATCGCCTCCTGCTCCGCCGCGAACAAGCGGCGGGTGACGGCGAACAGCGCCGTGCCGACCTCCGTCAGCACCACCTGACGATTGCCGCGGTCGAACAGGGTGACGCCATAGGTCTCCTCCAGCGCCTTCACCTCCTGCGAACAGGTCGGCTGCGTCACGTTCAGCAGGCGGGCGGCCTTGGTGAATCCCCCCTCCGTCGCCACCGCATGGAAGGCGCGAAGCTGGGCGAAGTTCATTGATTTCATCTATGGACCCATAGGTCGAATGGATTGGATTTATGATAGGCGAAGCGGCGTCATGGGGCCATCCCGACAGTTCGGGTTCTCTTCTCCTTCGGGATTTTCCCCAAATGCCTGACCCCGTGCCCTATCTGCTGACACCCGGTCCATTGACCACCTCCGCCACCGTCAAGCAGGCGATGCTGCGCGACTGGGGCTCGCGCGACGGCCGCTTCATCGATCTCAATGCCGCCATCCGGGACCGGCTGGTGAGTCTGGCCGGCGGCAGCGCCGACAGCCATGTCGCGGTCCCCGTCCAGGGCTCCGGCACCTTCGCGGTGGAGGCGATGATCGGCACGCTGGTGCCGCGCGCCGGCCGGCTGCTTGTGCTGGTCAACGGCGCCTACGGCACCCGCATGGTCCGCATCGCCGAGGTCGCCGGCCGGTCCGTCACCGCGCTGGAGGCGGCGGAGGACCAGCCGGTGTCGCCCGCCGCCCTGGCCGATGCGCTGGATGCCGATCCGGCGATCACCCATGTCGCCGTCGTCCACTGCGAAACCACCTCCGGCATCCTCAACCCCATCGAAGCGGTGGCCGAGATTGTCCGGTCCCGTGGCCGCGCCCTGCTGATCGACGCCATGAGCGCCTTCGGCGCGCTGCCCCTCGACATGGCGGCGCTGGGCGCCGCGGCGGTCGCCGCATCCTCCAACAAATGCCTGGAGGGGGTGCCGGGCATGGGCTTCGTCATCGCCCGCCGGGATGCGCTGGAGCTTGCCAAGGGCAACGCCCATTCCCTGTCGCTCGACCTGCACGACCAGTGGCACGGCTTCGAGGCGAACGCGCAGTGGCGCTTCACCCCGCCCACCCATGTGGTCGCCGCCTTCGCCCAGGCGCTGGACGAGCATGAGGCCGAAGGCGGTATCGAGGGGCGCGGCGCCCGTTACCGCGCCAACGCCGCCATCCTGATCGACGGCATGCGGGCGCTGGGGTTCGAGACGCTGCTGCCCGACCACCTGCAGGCCCCGATCATCGTCACCTTCCGCATGCCGGCCGATCCGGCCTTCGTCTTCACCGAGTTCTACGACCTGCTGCGCCAGCGCGGCTTCGTCATCTATCCCGGCAAGCTGACGGTGGCCGACAGTTTCCGCATCGGCTGCATCGGCCGGCTGGGGGCGGAGGAGATGACCGCCGCCATCGCCGCCATCTGCGCCACCCTGTCCGAGATGGGCGTCGCCTCCGGCGCTCCCTGACCCTCCCCTTCCGCTCGAAAGCCCGAATCCATGAGCTTCGTCTATTCGCGCCGTTACACCGGCCCGCTGCAGGCCGTCATCCTCGACTGGGCGGGGACCACGGTGGACCATGGCTGCCTCGCCCCGGCCGGCGCCTTCATGGAAGCCTTCCGCCGCTCCGGAGTCACCATCACGCTGGAGCAGGCCCGCGCCCCCATGGGCATGGCCAAATGGCACCACATCCAGGCGATCACCCGCATGGCGCCGGTGGCCGAAGCCTGGACCGCGGTGCATGGCACCGCCCCGACCGACGCCGATGTCGACCAGCTCTACGAGACCTTCCTGCCCCTGCAGGTGGATGTGGTGGCGCAGCATTCCGACCTGATCCCCGGCGCGGCAGAGACGGTCGTCGCCATGCGGGCGCGCGGGCTGAAGATCGGTTCGACCACCGGCTATCCGCGCCCGGTGATGGATGTGGTGCAGCGGGTGGCGGACGCGCAGGGCTATGCACCCGACGTCACCGTCTGCGCGGGCGAGACGCCGGCCGGGCGTCCAGGGCCGGCGATGGCGCTGCGCTGCGTCGTCGAACTGTCGGTCTCGCCGGTGGAGGCCTGCGTGAAGATCGGCGACACCGTGGTCGATGTCGAAGAAGGGCTGAACGCCGGCATGTGGACCATCGCAATCGCCGACACCGGCAACGAAGTCGGCCTGCCGCTCGCCGACTGGCAGGCGCTGGCGCCGGACCGGCGGGATGCACTGCATGCCGCAGCGGCCGACCGGCTGGCGCGGGCCGGCGCCCATTATGTGGTCAGGTCAGTGGCCGAGGCGCTGCCGTTGCTCGACGCCATCGAAGCGCGGCTGGCGCGCGGCGAGAAGCCGTGACCATTACTCCCGCCCCCATCGACGGCGCCGACATTGTCATTGTCGGCGCCGGCATCCTGGGTCTGGCGGTCGCCTGGGCGCTCGGGCGGGCGTTGGGGACCGGCGGCACCCGGTCGGTTCTGGTGGTCGACCGTCATCCGCCCTCGACACAGGCCACGGCGCGGGCCGCCGCCCTGTTGACCCGCGCCCGCGGCGATGCCGCGACGGCGGCGCTGGTGCGGGACACCTACACCGCCATCACCAGCCTGGAAGAGGAACTGGACGAGGATCTCGGGTTGCGGCGGGTCGGCACCCTGCATGTCGCCGCCAGTACCGCACGGGTCGATGCCCTGCGTGCCCTGCTTGCCGCCAGCGCCGATCCGGTGGATTGGCTGGACGGCGACGGCGCCGCCCGCCTCGCCCCCTGCCTGTCGGCGGAAGCCATCGAGCGCGCCGCCTTCATGCCGCTGGACGGCTTCATCGATCCGGTGCGGCTGGCCGACGCCTATCGCCGGTCGGCCCGCCATGCCGGCGTCCGGATCAGCACCGGCCTGTCGGTGCAGGCGATCCGGGTGGAGCGCGGTCGTGTGGCGGGCATCGACACCGACCGGGGCCTCATCGCCGCCCCGGTGGTGGTGAATGCCGCCGGGGCCTGGGCGGCCGGACTGGCCTGGTCCGCCGGGGTCGGACTGCCGCAGGCGCCGGTGCGCAGCCAGTATTGGATCACCGAGCCGCGCCCCGACCTGTTCCCCCGCGACCTGCCCGCGCTGGTCATGCCCGATGCCGGCGCCTATGCCCGTCCGGAACTGGGGGCGCTGCTGTTCGGGTTGCGCGGACGCCGGTCGCTGGCGCTCGACCCGGCGCGGCTTCCCGCCGACACGGCCGGGCTCGACCTCGACGACTCCGACGGTGGATTGGAGACGCTGGAGGCGGGCTGGCAGGCTCTGGCGCGCCTCTGTCCGCCGCTGCTCCAAGCCGGCATCGCCCATTACGTCTCGGGCCTGTCCACCTACACCGCCGACGGCCGCTTCTTGCTCGGCCCTGTTCCTGAGGTGGAGGGGCTGTTCATGGCGACCGGCTGCTGCGGCGCCGGCATCGCCGCGTCGGGGGGCATCGGCAGGGCGGTGGCGGCGGCCGTCCTCGACCGGCAGGGTGCGGTGGACCTTGCTCCCTTCGCCCCCGGCCGTCTCGGCGCGCCCGATCCCTTTTCCCCGGCGCTGCGCGACGCCTGCGCCGCCGCACGCTCCGGCAAGACTGCCGGCTGACGATAAGGAAGACCCGATGCAGGCCGACCGTTCCGAAGGCGACATCAACCTCGGGCCGCAGCGGGCGCGCTGGATGGCCGACACGCTCGGCCCCCGTTCCCGCGCCCTGGTGGAGCGCGATGCCGCCGCCTTCCTGAAACAGTCGCTGTCCACGCCCTGCCTGTCGGCGATCCGCAAGGCGGACGGCATCTGGATCGAGGACATGGATGGCCGCCGCTTCATGGATTTCCATGGCAACAGCGTCCATCACATCGGTTACGCCCACCCCCGGCTGGTGGCGGCGCTGAAGGCGCAGATGGACGATCTGAGCTTCGCTCCGCGCCGCTTCGCCTGCGAGCCGGCGGCCGAACTGGCGGAGCGGTTGGCGGCGCTGGCCCCGACCGGTCCCGGCAGCCGCGTGCTGTTCGCGCCCGGCGGATCGGAGGGGATCGAGATCGCGCTGAAGCTGGCCCGTGTCGCCACCGGCCGCTTCAAGACCGTCTCTTTCTGGGATGCCTTCCATGGCGCCGGCTTCGGCGCGTCCGGCGTCGGGGGCGAAGCGCTGTTCCGGTCCCACGGAATCGGGCCGCTGCTGCCAGGAGCCGAGCATGTGGCGCCCTTCGCCTGCGCCCGCTGCCCCTACGGCTTCGACCCTGCCCCCGGCGGCGGCCCCGACTTGGACGCCTGCCGGATGACATGCGCGCGGATGCTGCGCTATGTGCTGGAGAAAGAGGGGGATGTCGCCGCCGTGGTGGCGGAACCGGTGCGCGCCGTGCCCTATGTGCCGCCGCCGGGATTCTGGGCGGAGGTGCGGCGAGCCTGCGATGCCGCCGGCGCCCTGCTGATCTTCGACGAAATCCCGACCGGCCTCGGCAAGACCGGCAGCCTGTTCAGCCACGAGCCGTTCGGCGCGCGGCCGGACATCCTGGTGCTGGGCAAGGCGCTGGGCGGCGCCATGCTGCCGCTGTCCGCGGTGATCGCCCGTGCCGGGCTGGATGTGGCCGCCGACCGCGCGCTCGGCCACTACACCCACGAGAAGAACCCGCTGCTCGCCCGCGCCGGCCTGACCACCCTCGACATCATCCGCGACGAAGGGCTGGTGGAGCGTGCCGCCGAGTTGGGAGCTTATGCGCTGGACCGCCTGCGCGACCGCACCGCGGCCCTGCCCGGCATCGCCGACATCCGTGGCGCGGGGCTGCTGATCGGGGTGGAACTGGCCGACCATGACGGCCGCAGCGCCGCCGACCGGGCGGAAGCGGCATTCTATGCGGCATTGGAACGCGGGGTCAGCCTGAAGATATCGCAGGGGACGGTGCTGACGCTTTCACCGCCGCTGACCATCCCGCGTGCCGATCTCGACCGCGCGCTGGCAGTCGTCGCGGCGGCGCTGTCCGTTTAGCGGGCGGCACCTCCGCGAAGCGCGACGTAGATGGCGGGGATGACCAGCACGGTCAGCAGGGTGGAACTGGCAAGCCCGAACAGCATGGAGATCGCCAGCCCCTGGAAGATCGGGTCGGTCAGGATGAAGGCCGCCCCGATCATCGCCGCCAGCGCCGTCAGCAGGATCGGCTTGAAGCGGATCGCCCCGGCCTCCAGCACGATGTCGCGGATCGGACGGCCGCCACTCCGCTTCGGATCGTCACGCAGATGGCGGATGAAATCGACCAGCAGGATGGAGTTGCGGACGATGATCCCGGCCAGCGCGATGAAGCCGATCATCGAGGTGGCGGTGAAGGGCGCCGCGAACAGCCAGTGACCGATCAGGATGCCGATCAGCGTCAGCGGCACCGGGACCAGGATGACCAGCGGCAGTTTGAAGCTGCCGAACTGGGCCACCACCAGCAGATAGATGCCGAGGATGGCGACGGCGAAGGCCGCCCCCATGTCGCGGAAGGTGACATAGGTGATCTCCCATTCGCCGTCCCACAGGATGACGGGCCGGGTTTCATCCGTCGGCTGGCCGTGCAGCCGTACCTCCGGCGGGCGGTCCAGCCCGACGGCGCGCCAGTCGATCTCCGACAGGCGGTCCTGCACCGCCAGCATGCCGTAGATCGGCGCCTCGAAGCTGCCGGCCAGTTCCGCCTGCACCATTTCGGCGAAGCGCCCGTCGCGCCGGAAGACGGTATGCGAGGCGGGCTCCCTGGTCATGGTGACGAGATTGCCCAGCTCCACCGCCCCGCGCCTGCCGGGCACCGGCGTCGCCAGCACACGTTCCGACAGGAAAAGGTCCGTTTTCGGCAGGCGGACGGAAATCTCCATCGGCAACCGTCCGGCGCCACGATGGGAATAGCCCACCGGCACGCCGCCGAGCAGCGCCTGGAGCGTGTCGTAGACCGCCTGCTCCTCGACACCGAAGAACTCCAGATTGCCATGGTCGAGCGCGAAACGCAGGCGCTCCCCCGGCTGGCGGACGGTGCCGTCGATATCAACGACAAAATCGACCCGCTGGAACGCTTCCCGGACCAGACCGGCGGTCTTCCGGCGGGTGTCGGCATCCGGACCGTAGATCTCGGCCAGCAGCGTGGACAGCACGGGCGGCCCCGGCGGGACCTCTACCACTTTCACCACGCTTCCCTGGGGGAAGGGAACGGCGGCAAGGTGCCGGCGCAGGTCGATCGCCACCTCGTGGCTGGCGCGCGTGCGCTCCGCCCGGGGTGCCAGATTGACCTGCAGATCGCCCTGGGCCGGCTGGCGGCGCAGATAGGAATGACGGACCAGACCGTTGAAATTGAAGGGAGAGGCGGTGCCGGCATAAGCCTGGATGCCGGTCAGCTCGGGCAGGCCGGCGATGCGGGCGGCGGCGGCGAACAGCGCGCGCTCCGTATCCTCCAGCGAGGCGCCCTCCGGCAGGTCGACGACCACCTGGAGCTCCGACTTGTTGTCGAAGGGCAGGAGCTTGACCGTCACGTCCTTGCCGTAGAACAGCAGGAGCGAGGCCAGCGTGGCGACGCCCACCGCCAGCAGGAAGATCCAGGCCGTCCGCCTGCTGCGCACCACCGGCCGCGCCGCCGCCAGATAGAGCCGGCCGAGACGCCCGCCGGGGGCCTCCCCGTCCCCATGTTGCCCATGCGCGGGCGGCATCTCGCCGCGGCGCAGCTTCACCATCAGCCAGGGCGTCAGCACCATCGCGACGAAGAAGCTGAACAGCATGGCGGCGGACGCGTTGGCCGGGATCGGGCTCATGTAGGGCCCCATCAGGCCGGAGACGAACATCATCGGCAGCAGGGCGGCGACCACCGTCAGGGTGGCGACGATGGTGGGGTTGCCGACCTCGGCCACCGCCTCGACGGCGGCCTGGATGCGGGATCGGCCGTCGCGCATCGACCAGTGGCGGTCGATGTTCTCCACCACCACGATGGCGTCGTCCACCAGGATGCCGATGGAGAAGATCAGCGCGAACAGGCTGACGCGGTTGATGGTGTAGCCCATCGCCCAGGACGCGAACATGGTCAGCAGGATCGTGGTGGGGATGACGACGAACACCACCGCCCCCTCGCGCCAGCCGATGGCGAACGCCACCAGAAGCACGATGGACAGGGTGGCGAGCGCCAGATGGAACAGCAGCTCGTCCACCTTCTCGTCCGCCGTCTCGCCATAGTTCCGGGTGACGGCGACCTCCAGATCCGGCGGCAGTCCGGCGGAGCGCAGGGTGTCCAGACGCTCCAGCACATGGTCGGCGATGACCACCGCGTTGGCCCCCGCCCGCTTGGCGACCGCGACAGTCACCGCCGGCACGCGGGTCAGCCCGCCTTTGCCGTCCGGCGTCATGTGCCAGGCCCGCGCCTCCTCCGGCCGGGCGCCGACGATCACGTCGGCGACGTCCTTCACATAGACCGGGCGCCCATCGCGCGTGGTCAGCAGCAGCAAACCGATGTCGGGAACGCCCTGCAGGGTCTGACCGGCCACCGCCGGCAGGCTGCCGCCGCGCGAGCGCAGCTGCCCGACCTGGAAGGAGCGGTTGGCGTTCTTCACCTTATCGACCAGCTGGTTCAGCGTGACGCCGGCCAGGGCCAGACGTTCCGGGTCCGGCTCAACCCGGATCTGGTCCGGCCGGCCGCCGACGATATAGGTCAGCCCGACATCGTCGGTCTTCACCAGCTCGCCCAGCATCCGGTCGGCCGCCGTCCACAGCGCGTTGTCGTCCCAGCGCGCCGCCGCCTCGGCGCGGGGAAACAGTGTCAGCGTCAGGATCGCCACATCGTCGATGCCGCGGCCGACGACCAGCGGCTCCGGAATGCCGAGCGGGATGCGGTCGTAGTTGGCACGCAGCTTTTCATGCACGCGCAGGATGGCGCTGTCGGAGGGCGTTCCGACGACGAAGCGCGCCGTCACCATGGCACCGTCGTCAACCGTCTGGCTGTAGACATGCTCGACGCCGTCGATCGCCTTGACGATCTCCTCCAGCGGCTTCGTCACCAGCTCCACCGCGTCGTCGGCGCGCAGGCCGTCGGCGCGGACATGGACATCGACCATCGGCACGCTGATCTGCGGCTCCTCCTCGCGCGGGAGGGAAATCAGGGCGACGGTCCCGACCACCAGCGACGCCAGAAGCAGCAGAGGGGTCAGCGGCGAGCGGATGAAGGTCCGCGTCAGCCAGCTGGACAGGCCGAGCCTCATCGCGCCGCCCCCGCCTTGACGATCACGTCGCCGGGCCGCAGGCCGGACAGGATCTCGATGCCGCCGGAGCCGGTGTCGGAGCCATCGCCCGCATCGCCGGGAAGCGGCCGCCCGGCCTGCACCGGGATCTCGGTCCCGTCGGCGAGGCGCACCATGTCCAGGCCCATCCGCCGGACCAGATAATCAGGCGGGATGCGGATCGCCTCGCGGCTGCCGGTGGCGACCAGGACCCGCACCCGCTCGCCGACGAAATAATCGCCGAGGCCCGGGACTTCCGCGTCGGCCACCACCTGCCCGTCCTCCAGTTCGGGATAGACCCGGCGCACCGTTCCGCGGATCAGGCCCGCCGCCTGACCGGGGTTGCGATCCGGCGCGAGGCCGCGGGCGCCGACCAGCACCGGATCGCCCTGCTTCATGAAGCGGGCATGCCGCTCGGGCAGGCGCAGGCGCAGTACGTAGCTTTCCGTGGCAATGGTCGCCACCGCCTCACCCGGCAACACCACGACGCCGTCGACCAGCGGCACCTGAAGCACCCGGCCGGCCGCCGGGACCAGCACGTCGCCCTCGCGTAGCTGCTGTTCGACCACGGCGCGGTCGGCCTTCATGGCGGCCATCTGGGCGCGGAGCACGTCGAGCGCGGTCGTCGCGTCGTCGAGCTTCTGCTGGCTGCCGATGCCGGTGGCGCGCAGCTGGCGGGCGCGGTCGAGCTCGATCTCCGCTTGACGCTGCTGCGCCTGGAGCGACTGCAGGCGGGCGTCGAGCGCCGCGATCTGCAGCGGCAGCTTAGGGTCGCCGACCGTGGCGATCACCTGCCCCACCTCCACCCGGTCGCCTTCCCGCACCGTCAGGCCGGACAGCGTGCCGCCGATCCGCGTCCGCGCCTTGGCCTGACGGACGCTGTCCACCGTGGCGAACACGGATTTCAGATCCTCGACCGGGCGGCTTTCCACGGTCAGCCGGCCATCCTCCGCCGCCGCAAGCGGAGCGGACAGGCAGCACAACAGGACGGTGAGAAGGGGAAGCGCCGGAAAGGCGCTCTTGCGGGTGCTCATGGTGGGAAGCCCTGGCCTATGGCTCTCGGTTTGACGCTTGACCGTTTAATAAGATAAATCTAATTTAGTGTCAACGAATGCAGTGGCGGCTCGCCGGACAAGGCGCCGCCCGTCTGGCCCCTTACCGGAAGTGGACACATGAACATCGACCGCATCGTCATGGCCTTCGCCGGAACCGTCGTCCTGGCAGGCCTCATCCTGTCGCAGCTTCACAGCATGGCGTGGCTGTGGCTGCCCGCCTTCGTCGGCGCGAACATGCTGCAGGCCGCCGTCACCGGCTTCTGCCCGCTGGCCATCGTGCTGAAGAAGGCCGGCGCCCGCCCCGGCTGCGCCTTCACCTGATTTCCGCAATCGTCAAAGGACAACGATCATGCACAAGAACTGGCCGGAGATGACGGTCGAGCTGTCCGGAGCCATCCGCGACCTGCGCGGCGGCGCGCCGGAGGTGATGAAGGCCTTTTCCGGCATGGCCCAGGCCGCGCTGAAGGCGAACGCGCTCGACACCAAGACGAAGGAGCTGATCGCGCTGGCAATCGCCGTCGCCATCCGCTGCGACGGCTGCGTCGCCTTCCACGCCGAGGCGGCGGTGAAGCAGGGCGCCACCCGCGAGGAGATCATGGAGACCATGGGCATGGCCGTCTACATGGGTGCCGGCCCCTCCGTCATGTATGCCGCGCAGGCGCTGGAAGCCTATGACCAGTTCACGGAAAAGGCCAAACCCATGGCCTGAACAGAGCGGGTTGCCGCGCTCAGCCGCCGATGTGGTGGGGCATCAGCTTCGCCTGATCGCCGACCCAGACGCTGCAGCGGCTGTCCTGGTTGCGGAAGAAATAGACCTTGCCGGGCTGACGCCGGTTCTGCGGATCGATCAGATTGGCGCCGCCGGAAAAGGCGACGCCATAGCGGAAATCCGGCGTCGCCGCCCAATAGAGGCCGTCGATCTCCTGCAGGAAGGCGCCGCGCCGGCACAGCTGCGACAGGGTGCGGTCGAGGGTGGCGAAACCCTTCAGGCCCTGCGGCAGGGCGTAGACGCGGCGGCTCTCGGTGCGGCGCAGGCGCGGCTCGTGGCCGGGCGGCGGAGGTTCGTAGGCGCGGAAAGGCGGGCGCAGGTGGCCGGGATCGGTCCGGCCGGTGGGCAGCACCTCCTGTGCTCCGGCGGAGAGCGGAAGCAGCAGGACGGCCAGCAGCAGGACGGCCCAGGGCGGGATGGGGACAGGGCGGCGGGTCATCGCACCGACGGGTTGTTCGCGACGAAGGCGAAGTAGGGCAGCCGCCGCACCGCATCCGCCACCATCAGATAGGCGACCGCGAAGGCGATCAGCGAACTGAGGAAATAACCGTAGCCGTACCATGGGAAGCCCATCCTGCTGAACAGCAGGGTGAAGCCGGCATTCGCGGCCAGATAGACCAGCTGCACCGTCAGGTTCCGCGCCCGCAGGTCGAAATAGGCCAGGATCACCGTGCAGAACAGGAACAGCACCTGGAAGAAGGCGCCCAGCACACCGAAGCGGAACATGCCGATCTGCTGGTACTGCAACCCGATGGCGCCGACGATGGCAGGAGCCAGGAAGATGCAGACGGCGCAGACCGCCCCCTGCAGGATCACCAGATTGCGGCTGCTGTCCAGCAGGGCGGCAATGATGGCGCGGTGGTTGCGGGCGATCTGGTCGAAGGTCGCGTGCTTCTGGATGTCGCGGTAGAAGCCCTGGTAATGCTCGAAGAAGCGCGTCTCGATGTTCACCGTGAACAGGGTCAGCGCCGGCAACGTCGTCAGGTAGGCGACGAACATGGCGCCGTCATAGGCGCTGTAGATCGCCATGGCGCCGGAGACGATCTCGCGTTCCGGCGCGAACCACATGATCCATTTGTCGGTCCACACCGCAGCGTTGGCGGACAGGCCGATCAACGCGAGATCCCAATAGCGCCGGAAATAGGACAGGAAGTCGAACAGCCGGCCGACGGGATAGGGATATTCGGCGAACACCCGCGCGATCAGCCCGAACTGGATCACCGCCAGCCCGAAGGAAAAGCCCCAGACCATGCCGGCGGCGCCAAAGCGGTCGCCCAACAGCAGCGTGGCGGCCATGCCCGCCGCCATGCCGACAGCGAAGGCGACGGTGACGGCCAGATAGTCCTTCAGTGCCGACAGGAAGATCGACACCACCCAGATGCCGCAGACCAGGAAGAAGTTCGCCAGCCCGCCCAGCATCACCGGCAGCGGCAGCCCGCTGAACAGCGGATAGAAGGGTCCGGCGGTCAGCGCGGCGATGGCGTATGCCAGCCCCAGCGTCGCCAGCAGCATGCCCGGCGCCGCCTCCACCTCCTTGGCATAGATGGCGTCGGCGAGATAGCGGGTGGCGACCATCACCAGCGGCCCGGTGAAGACCACCGAGAAGCAGAAATTGTAGATCACCACCACGCGGAACAGCGTCAGCTCTTCCATCCCCACCAAATCGCGGCCGATCAGGGTGATGCCGGCCAGCGCCAGGATGGTGAACATCCATGGCCCCGAGGTGATGAAGGCGGAATGGGCATAGCCCTGGAGCACGCCCAACAGATCGTCGCGCCGGGCCAGCCGGCGGAGCGCGAAGCCGATGCCGGCCATCTCAGGCCGCTCCGCTCAGGTGGAAATCGGGCTGCTCAAGCGTCGGCCGGGTCGGCATGGCGATGTGCTCGTCATAGATGGCGCGGTAGATGCGGTCGATGGCGACCTTATCGTAGGATTGGGCGACACGCCGGGCGATGGCCTGGGCACAGCGGTCGCGCCAGGGGCGGTCGAGCAGAAGCGCACGCAGCTCCCGCGCGGTGTCGAGCGGGCTCGCCAGCGGCGTCACCGCCCCGCCCGGCCCCAGCGGCGGAACCTCGTCCGGGCGACCCAGCAGCAGTTCGGAGCAGGACCCCACGTCGGTCGCCACCGTCGGCACGCCGGACGCGCCGGCCTCCAGGATCACCAGCGGCTGCGCCTCGCTGACGCTGGTCAGGGCGATGGCGTCGACCCGGCCCAGCCAGTCGGTCAGCTTGACCCGGCCGGCGAAGACCACCGTCTGCTCCAGCCCCAGATGCGCCACGATGCTGCGGCATTCCTCGACATAGCCGGGGTCCTCCTCCAGCGGTCCGAGGATCATCGCCTTCAGGTCGGGAATGTCCTCGCGCAGGATTGCGGCGGCGCGGATATAGGTCTTCACGTCCTTGATCGGTACGACGCGGCCGATCAGCGCGATGGTCGGCGGGCGCGGTTCCGGGTCGCGGCGGACCTGGGAATAGCCGACATAGTCGATGCCGTTGGGGACGATCGTCAGCTTGGCCGGATCGGCGCCCTGGCGGCGCTGGAACTCCTGGTTTCCACCGTACAAGGTGATGATGCGGTCGCAGGCGTCGTAGCAGGCTTTGGAGTAGCTGGCGAAGGTGTCGAGCCACAGATCGCGCAGGTCGCGTTTCTTCCGGTCGAGCACCAGGGAGGTGTCGCCCCCCTCGAACAACCATTCGGCCATCAGGATCTCGATGCGCCGCTCGTTGGTGTAGATGCCGTGTTCGGTCAGCAGCGCCGGCCGTCCGGTTTCCAGCCTCGCCCGTGCGGCGAACAGCCCGGCATAGCCGGTGGAGACGGCATGATAGACGGAGGCCTGCGGCATCGGCACCAGCAGCGTGGCGAACAGCCCGCTCATCAGCGCCCGGCTGCCCCAGAAATATTCGAGGAAGGAGGCGTCCGGCAGAGCGGCCCTGCACATGCGCACCACCATCTGGAAGGCGTCCTCGGAGTTCAGCAGCGCCCGCTTGCCGATCCGGCCGCGCCGCGGCGCCAGCAGCCGCAGCACCTCGGCCACCTCCGCCAGCCCGCCGCCCTGCTGCAGCCGGCCGAGCGGCTTTTCCAGATCGCCCAGCAGCCGGCCGGTGCCGGGCTGCCAGCGCCAGCCGGCGGGCGGGTCCTGGAGATAAACATGGGTCAGGCCGGTGACGTTGGGCGGCAGTTCATAGGCCAGCCGGCGCGCGCTGCGGTCGGCGACCAGCGCCACGACATGGAAGGTCAGGTCGGCATGGGAGCGGATCAGGTCATGAGTCCAGGTCGACACGCCGCCCGCGACATAGGGATAGGATCCCTCCATCAGCAGGCAGACATCGGCCTTGGGGGCGTGGGGTGCTTCCGGCAGAGGCGTGCTGCGGCTCATGCGGCAAGCTCCTTCGCGCCGGTCTCCGGGGATGCGGCCTCCGGTGGTGTCCATGGCGGATCGTCGCGCCAGAGGGCGAAGACGTCGCGCAGCGTGTCGGGAAGCGCGGCTTCGTCGCCCAGCAGATCGGGCCGGCGGCCGGGAAGCGCACGCAGCTCGGCGAAGCGGCTCAGCCGGAACAGGCTTTCGGCATACCAGTACAGGATGCGGCGGTCGGGCGTGCGGTCGACCAGCGGCTCCAGCCGCGCCGCCGCCTCCGCCGCCAGTCCGCAGCGCAGCAGCAGCCGGCCGAGGTCGAGGCGGATGCCGTCGTCGTCGGGGGCCAGCTCCAGGCTGCGGCGATAGCCCTCCAGCGCCTTCTCCCGGATTTCCGCCTCGCGGTTGGCATCCAGCAGGCCGCAGAAGGCGTAATCGTCGAGATGGCGGGCGAGCGCGGCCAGGGCGTCCGGGTCCTCCGCCCGGTCACGCGCAGCATGGTCCAGCGCCAGCCAGCGCTCGTTGAACTCATGTTCCACCCGCGCGGTTGCTGTGGCGGCCTGGACGCGGACGGACGGGTCGGCGTCGGCGAGGCCGGCCTTCAGCGCAGGCGTGAAGGCGGGGCGGAAATGGCGGGCGACGAGCGCGATCACCGCCTGCTTCTGCTGCGGCGAACCGATCCACATCACGTCGGTGAAGGAATCGCCGGCTGCGAGATGAGCGTTCTCCCGCCCCGTCACGATCAGCTCGTACAGCTCGCGCGCCGGTCCGGTCTCGCTGTCGGGGAAGAGGGAGAGATACCAGTCCTGGAACCCGGTGGCATAGCGGCCGAACAGCACCAGCAATGCCGCGGTCGCCACGGTGCAGGCGGCCCCGACCGGCCCCAGCGGCACCATGGTGACCAGCAGAAGCCCGGCCAGCCGCAGGTCGCGCCCGCGCCGCGCCAGACCGCGCACCCACAGCCCGACCAGACCGCAGAGCGCCAGATGCAGCGCCGAGCCGAGCGGCAGGGCATAGGGAAGCTCCGACACGGCAAATGCCGCCACCGCAGCATCGAGCAGACCTGCGGCCGGCGCCACCAGCAGCAGCGCGCCCACCCCGGTGGACGGCCGGTCGCCGGGAAGGATATCGGAAGCGGCGGAGGACGGGACGCTCATCTGACCGCCTGCCCGCCCACCCGTCCATCCGCGGGAGCTTCGATCCGCCGGGTGGTGAAGCCGATGGTGATGTCGGCCAGTGCCGCGGGAAGCGCCTGCCGGACGGCCCGTTCAAGCTTCGCCTCGACCAGCCGGGCGCCGTCCAGCGGCGTGCCGGCAAGCACGACGCCGAAGGACGTCCCCTGATGGCCGAAGTCGCAGGCGAGGTCGGTGTCGCGCAGGCTGCCGCGCACCGCCTCGCCGATGGCGGCGGCAAGCTCCGCCCGCTGGCCCACCGACAGCCGGGCGATGCCGGTCGGGCGGATGGTGATGGCCGTCGTCTCGAACCCCATGCGGCGGCCGAGCAGGGCCAGGAATTCCGCCTGACGGCCGATGTAGCTGGAGGAATAGAGCGCGTCGTCGGTGAACACCCGCTGTTCGTTGGCGGCGCGGTACTGGCGCGCCTTGGCCAGCGCGGTGCCGATCCATTCGCACAGGATGCGGAAATTCTCGACCGTGTTGACGCTGAGATCGGTGAAGCCCAGGCTTTCGATCTTCACCATGCCGATCACCTCGCCGGTGTCGCTGCTGACCAGCGGGCCGGCCAGTACGCCTTCGCCGGCCAGGATGCGCTCGTCCTCGGCACGGTTGACGCAGACCTGGCGCTGGCGGGCGATCACCTGCTGGAAAAGGGCGGTGCCGCTGTCGAACCAGCGGGCATAGGTGTCGTTGTCGTCGTCCCAGCCCTCGTTCGTCACCGATTCCAGCACGTCGTTGTTCAGCAGGAACAGCGAGAACTTCTCCGGCTTCATGACGGTGCGCACGAGGTCGGCGACGCCGAGCATCACCTCCCCCTCATCCAGCCGGTCGATGGACTTGGCCGCCTGATAGAGGGTGAAGACGGTGCGCAACTGGCCGGCGACGCGGGTTTCCAGGCTCTCCTTCACCGATTTCAAGGCGCGATAGGACCGGGCGATGGCCTCCGCCTCCTGCCGGGCGGTGGCAAGGCCGGCACGAAGCTCCTCCCGCTCGCGCAGCTGGCGCATGCGCAGCTCGCCGAACAGCACGGCGGCGACCAGCCACAGGATCGGTTCGCGCGTCAGGGTGAAGAGATGGTCGTACAGGTCCTGGCTGATGCCGGCGTCCGGCACATTGCCCAGCCGCAGCGCCACCGACGCCGCCAGCGCCGCCAGCACGCCTTCGTTGGTGCCGTACTGGATCGCCAGCAGCAGGACCGGGATCCAGAAGGGATGCGGCTGCACCCCCTCGAACCGCAGCCCGGAGCCGAGCCAGACATCGAGCCCCAGCGCCACGCCGAAGAACAGCGCAAGCTCCAGCAGTGCCACCGGGCGCAGGCCGAACCAGCGGCGGCGGGAGGCGCCGTCGGCGGTGGTCGGATCCGCAGTGGCGGCCGCAGTGGCGGCGGGGGGCTGGCTGCTCATCGTCGGACCGAACCTCAGGGAGTGGCGGCGACGGCCGGCCGCAGGCTGTCGATCATCCGCGTCACCACGCGCTGGGCGACGTTGTTGACGCTGTCGCGGCTGAAATAGCCGCGCCCGGCCTCCGACTGGCTGGAGGTCCACAGAACGGCGCCGTCGGAGACGCGGACCAGCCGGGCGTTCAGCCCGACCACCGGCTCCTCGCGCAGGCCATGCTGGTAGCCGTATTCCGACACGCTGCCGGCCAGCACCGCATCCACCGCCAGCGCCCGGCCGGCGGCCTGCGCGTCGAGCGGGGCATCGGCCGGGGCCTCGGGCGCGGTGGCGGCGTCGGAGGACTTCTGGGCCGCAAGGCGGCTGCGGACGCGGCCAGCCTCCACCGTGCGGACGTTGCCCACGCCGTACAGCTCGGTGGAGACGAGATCGGCGGCGATCTGGCCGGCGTTGGGGTGGTTGGTCAGGTTCTCGAACGGCAGAACGGCGACGGTGGCGCCGGCCGGCAGCGCGGCACCCGGCTGGACGAAGTCGCGGCTGTTGATCCGCCCGACACTGCAGCCCGCCAGCAGCAGCCCGGCCAGCAGCAGCGCGCCGCAAGCCTGCATTCCCTTGCTTTTCGTCCCCATACCCGTCGGCCCCATCGCGTCACGCATCCCCATTCCGCTGTTTCCCTTCCTTTAACCATGAAGACGTTGACACACCGTCAATAACGCCAGACCAGAGTGACGCCTGCGCTGTTCACCGCGCTGGCCGTGCCGCGGGCGGTGGAGCGGGCATGGGCGGCGCGAATCCCCAGTTCAAGCCCGTCCGCCGGCTCCCAACCCAGGGAAACCGCGCCCTGCGGGCCGCTGCGCCCCCGCCGGTCGTAGGCGTAGCCGAGCTGCGCGGCGTAGCGGACATAATCGGTGACATAGTCCTCGACATTGACTTGGAGCGCGTGAACCTCGCGCGTCGTCGCCGGCAGCGGGACATAGGTCTGTCCGTCCGCGTTCTGCCGTTCCTCGCGCTTGCCGACATACTCTGCGTCCAGCACATAGGCGACACTGGCGAGCGGCCCGGCCGTGTTCAGGGTGTAGCGCAAGGAGCCTTCCACCGTGGCGCTGCGCGCCAGATCGGCGGCCCCGGCCAGCCCATAGCGGTTGTAGCCGGCGCCGAGCGACAGCGACCAGCGCTCCGACAGCCTTTCCTCATGCTGCAGGAACAGGCGGTCGCGCCGGCCGCCACCGACAATGCCCTCCAGGAAGGCGAAGTTGGGCTCGCTCCAGGCGAAGCCGGCGCCGGTCTCCGACTCCTCGTCGCGCCAAGCATGGGTGTAGCCGGCGCCCAACGTCTGCGGAGCGGCGTAGACGGACAGGGTGGAGCGCTGCAGTTCCGGCCAGTCATGGACCAGCGCCGCCTCCAGCCGCGACCGCGCGCCGTGGAAGGGCTCCAGCCGGCCGTCGGCGCGCTGGGCGGCGTCGACATCCACCTCGCGCCGCTCCAACGCCCAGATCAGGCTGGTGGAGCGGCCAAGCTCCTGCACGCCGCCGAGCCGCGCGATGCGCTGCATGTCGGCGTTGCGCACCTGCTGCCAATCGAGATCGAGGCGCACACGGTCGGCATTCGCGTGCAGAAGCAGCGCCTTGCCCTGGACCAGCGACGGTTCGTCGGGCGTCAGCTCCAGCGCGCTGTCATAAGCCATGACCGCTTCGCGCCAGCGGCCGAGCCGGTCCTCCGCCTGGGCCAGCAGGGCGGTGGACTGGGCGTCCCGCGGGTCCTGGGCCAGCAGGTCGCGCAGCAGCGCCCGCGCCGGCCGGACGTCACCGCCCTCCATCATCGCCAGCGCGCGGAAATAGTCGATGCGGCGCCGGGCCGCCCGGTCGGCCGCCGCGGCCTGCGGCGTCGGGCGCGCGGCGGGGGCGCGGGCCAACGCGACGGTGACGCCCCTGGGGTCCGCCGCAATGTCGGCCGTGACGTCGGCGGCGAGGACCAGGACGACGCTGTCATAGCCGTAGAGGATGTTGTCGATCCAGGACTCCAGGCGCTCCGGCACGCGGTCGAGTGCGACCTCGCCGAGCGGCCGGCTGAAGCGCAGGACGATCTCGCGGCCGTTGCGCTCCACCTCGGTCGCGACCGGAGCGGGCCAGCCCAGGGTGAAGCGGGCAGTGCGATCCTCCCGCACGGTCTCGAGACGGGCGGAAGACGGTGCCGGCTGGGCGTGGATGGGGGTGGCGGCGAGGAGGAGCGCGAGGGGGAGCGTCAGGAATCCCCTCCCCGCTCTGGGAGGAGAGGGGATAGAGCGCAGGAATTGATCACGGAAGAGCCAGGACACGGCGGGCCTCCGGCAGTCGTCCGTTTTCGATCAGCATCGATGCATAGTCCGCCTTCAGCTGCCGGTCGCCGGGGCGGCGCTTGCGCAGGGATTCGAACAGGGTGACGGCGTCGTCGACCTTGCCCAGCCGGTTCAGCAGGTTGGCCTCCGTCTGGACCGCCGCGTCGCCCCGGCCGCCACGGGCACGGAGCTGGGTCAGCGCGGTGCGGTAGAAAGGTGCGGCGGCGGCAGGGCGCTTCAGGGCGGTCAGCGCCTCGCCCAGGAAGTAATGCGCCTCGTAATCGTCGGGACCGCGCGCGGTGTAGCGGCGCAGCAGGCGCTCGGCGTCGGCGAGGCGGTTCTCGTCATAGGCCAGCATGCCCAGCTGGCGCAGCGCGTCGGGATCCTCCGGCTTCTGCGCCAGCAGCGCCGTCCAGGCTTCCCCGGCGGCGGTGCGCTGGCCTGTCTGTTCGGCGAGGCGGGCATAGCGGCGCAGGTGGTCGGGCGCCGTCTCCTCGCGCAGGGCGGCGCGCAGGGCAACCGCCAGCTCCTTGCCCTTGCCGGCCGATGCCAGCGCCTCGATGTAGGGGGATTTGAGCGCCGGCTGGACCGGCGGGCCGGCTTGCGTCGCGAGGCCGGCGCTGACGCGGTTGCCGCCGCCGAGTTCGGCCAGGCGGCCGTACCATGCCGCCTGCTCCGCCGGGTCGGCCGCAGCCTTGGCCCGCGCTTCCAGCCAGTCCAGCGCAGCCGGCGGCGGGCGTGGGCCCCAGAGATAGGCCAGCTGCCTGAAATCTTCGCTCTGCGGCCCCTGCCCCGCGGCCAGCCGCTGCAACGCCTGCGTCGCGCCCGCCTTGTCGCCCAGCGCCAGCAGGGCGGAGGCCGGTTCGCGCCGCCGCTCCACCGGCAGGCGATCGTCGCTGGCGCGGGCCAGCAGGTAACGGCGCAGGTCGGCCTTGCGGCCCAGCCTTTCCAGCGTGCCGCGGTAGAGCGAATCCTCCGCCTCGGCCAGCGGCGCGGCGGCGGCCTGCCGTTGCAGCAGGGCGGCAAGATCGGGCAGCGCGTCCGCCTTGCCGGCGGCATCTGCGTAAGTGGCCAGCCAGTCGCCGCCCAGCCGTTCCGCCCGCGCCCGCAGCAGCGGCAGCGCGGCACGGTAAGCCTTGTGGTCGAGCAGCAGATAGGCGATGCCCTGCTCCTCCGCGTCGGTCAGGCCGCCCTTCGCCAGCTTGGCGGTCAGGTGGCGGGCCAGCTCCTCCGACCGGCCGGCGCCGTCGAGCGCCGCGATGTAGGCGGCCTCCACCTCCGCACCGCCCCGGTCGAGCAGCGGGGCCAGCAGCGGCAGCGCCTCCGCCGGTTTGCCGGTCGCGGTCAGGGCGATGGCGACGGCCAGGCGGCTGCGCGGCGAAGGATCAAGCGCAAAGGCGCGCTGCGCGGCGGCCAGCGCAAGAGGGGCGGCACGCCGGTCGGTGACGGCCCGTTCGGCGGCGCTGCCGGCGATGTCCTGCAACAGCGCAGCGGGCAGCACCGGACGGGCGGCCAGCCAATCGGCAACGGCGGCGGGATCGCCGGCCTTGGCTGCCAGCCTCGCCCAGCCCTGCTCGGCCGCCGGAGAGGGCTTCGCCTGCCGGCGTGCGACGAACCGGTCCAGACCGGCGGACGCGCGGTCCAGATCCATGAACAGGGCCGCAAGCTCCTCCAACTGGTCGTCGGGCAACTGGTCGTCGGGGAGAGAGTCCGACAGCGCCAGACGGTCGAAGGCGGCCGACGCGGCGGCGCGGCGGCCGGCGCGGTCGAGAATACGGATGGCGGCCAGCCGGTCGCCGAGGGTCAGCGTGCTCCCGGCCAGACCGCGCTCCGCCCAGCGCGCGGCGGCATCGGCGTCGCCGCGGCCGAGCGCGATGTTGGCCGCCAGAACCGGGTAATCGGCAAGGAACCCCTCGCCCAGTTCGCGATGCAGGCGGTCGAGAAACGGCCGGTCGCCGCCGCGCAGCGCCGTCTCCGCCAACCCGGCCAGCACCCAATCGGGCGCCAGACGCAGATCGCGCCGCTCGGCGGCGCGGAGCGCCTCCTGCGCCTGCCCGGCATTCATCTCCAGTGCCAGCAGCCTGCCAAACTGGGCATCCTCCACCGGGCCGGACAGCGCCGACAGGCGGGCCCGCGCCTCCTGCCGGCGGTCGGCGGCGATCAGCAGGTCGATGTAGGTCAGTTCCAGCGCAAGCACCGGCTTCCGGCCGGTCACCTGCGACGGGACTACCTGCGGTTCAAGCAGCCGCAGGCCCAGGTCCGGGCGGGATCCCGCCGCCAGCTGGCTCGCCAGACCGATCATGTCGGCGACCGTCGGCTGCTCGCCGAGCCAGCGCCGGGCACGGCCGAAGGCATCCTCCGCCCGGCCGAGGTCGATCAGCAGGCTCATCAGCAATTCGCGGCTGTCGGCGCCGATGTTGCCCTGCGCGCGGTCGTCGGCGCGCAGAAGCCGCTCCACCGCGCCGGCATGGTCGCCGCGCGCCGCCAGCAGGGCGGCCAACTCCTGCTGGGCCTCGACATCGTCAGGCGCAAGCGCGCAGTAGCGGGCCAGCGCGTCGGCCTTCAGCGCCATCCGGTTGCGGAACCCGGCGGCATAGGCCAGTTCGCGGTAGAGGTCGGCGCTGTGCCGCAGCTCCGCCAGGACCGTCAGGTTCTCGAGGTAATCCCCCGGCCGCTGAGCATCCTGGTAGAGGCGGTTCAGCAGTTCGCGCGCCTCGATGGAAGCCGGTTCGGCGGCGACGAACTCTTCGGTCAACGCGATGGCGCGCTCCACGTCGCCCTGGGCCAGCGACAGGCGGGTCAGCGGCATCACCGTGGCGCCGCCGCGGTCGCCGGCGGCATAGCGCTCCTCGTAGACGGCGCGGGCGCTGTCGTAATCGCGGTCGCGGAATTTCTGCAGGGCAAGCTCGCCGCCGCGCGGAATCAGCAGCAGGCTGGCGCCGATGCCCGCGAGCAGCACCAGCAGGACGACCAGGATGTTCGCACGCATCGCCGCCCTACCCCGCCACACCGCCGGAGGGACGCAGCCGCAGGAGCAGCGGGGCGATGGCGGAGACGGGAACGGTCAGCGCCAGCCCCCCGTCCTCGTCCGCGGTCGCACTGCCGGTCCACAGAACGGCGCCGTCGCGCTCCGCCGTGACCGTCCAGGGACCGGGACGGGCAACCCGCCACACCATGGCGCCCTCGCCATAGCCGGTGGCGGCGACGCGGAAGCCCGCGCCTTCCCCTGCCAGCGCCGAGAAGGCCCAGCGCCCTTCGACCAGATAAGGCATGGACGCGGGCGGGTCGCGGTCGGCGCGGTCGATCCCGGCGAGCGCCACCACCGGCTCCGCTGCCGCGGGGTCGAGCGCGACATAGAGGCTGCCCTGGCTGTGGCGCTGGCCCAGAACCCCGACGGAGCGGGAGAAATCGACCGTGGTGGCGCTCGCCCGGTCGAAACGCAGCGTGTTCAGCGCCCCGCGGTCGCGCACGCGCCAGCGCTGCCCCCCTTCCAGCGGCTCGAACCGCGCGGTGTAGAAGCCCTCGGCGATGCGGGCGTAGGTCGAGGCGGCGACCGGGGCCAACTCGGTCGCGCGGGCGGCGGCCAGCACGCTGACCAGCGCGTTCAGGCTGGCCGCCTTCTGGCCGCTGTACATGTGGTAGTAGACGTTGAAGGGCTTCAGCCGGATCGGACCGCCGGCATGCCGCATGGTGTTGACCAGATTGCGGTAGCCGTAGAAGCGGTTGGTCCACAGGTCGGTGTAGGTGTTCTCGTTGCTGCCTGCGGCGTAGATCTGGCGCTCCGCCCCCACCGGCAGCCCGACGGGCGGCAGGCCGGTGATCGACGGGAAATCGGCGTCGAAGCGGGCGTCGCCGCCGTTCATGTTGACGCCGCCCGCCTTGCGCACCGCCGCCAGCGCCGCCTCGTACGGGGAGGTATCGCCCGACCACTGCACCAGCACCGCCCGCTTGCCGGCGGGGGCCAGCCGGGTGAAATAGTCCAGTGCGCCGCCGATTTCCTGATCCAGGTCGAAGGGCTGCTGCAGATAGGCGCGCGGCAGCGCGTAGCGGCCGATGTCCGACACCTCGCCCGCCGTTTCCGCCGCATGGTCGTCGCCCTTGACGGGGCGGTAGGTCCCGTCGCGGTCGAGAAACGGGGCTTCCTTCTGCCGGCTGTAGTCCTTGAAGAAGGCCCACTGGAAGGGATGGGTCCAGGTGTGGCTCGCCGGTTCGACCTGCGGCAGGGCGAACAGTTTCCTGGCGGCCTCCACCGACTGCGGCGTGCCGTTCCAGGTCGGGTCGAGGTCGCCGACAATGGGGGCGACGGTCACCGGCAGGTCCGGAAAAGGCTCGATGGCGGCGATGCGCACCATGTCGGCGGACAGAACGCGCTTGGCGGCATGGGGCGCCACCTCCGTCACGTTGCGCCATCCGTCGCCGTCGATATGGCTGAAGTAGAGCCGCCGGCCCGACAGTGTGGTGACGTCGGGTTTCGGCAGGTCGTCGGTGGCGAAGGCGTCACCGAAAAAGGCGAAGGGATCGACGATCCATTGGCGCCGGTTGTACTCGGTGTCGAAATAGCGGCTGTAGCCCTCGGCCGCCAGCCCGCCGGCCGGGCCGGTCACCACCAGATGGCTGTCGCTGGCCGGGTCGTCCGCCCGCCGCATCACCAGATGGGAGGCGACACGCGCATCGGTCTTGCGGAACAGCGGGTAGCCGGGCAGCACGCCGGACAGCGGCCGTTCGAAGCCGATCATCCCGTCGGCCAGCGACGGCTTGGACTTGTAGGTCAGGTCGGAATAGCCGTCGTCGTCGCGCAGCCCGAAGCGGGCGAAGAAGCGGTTGGCCAGCGCCAGCGGCACCGGCCTGCCGCCGCTTTCCAGCCGCACCCCCGGCTGACCCAGCACGGCGAAGCGGACGCCGCGGTCCATCGCCCGCCCCACCCAGTCGATGTAGGCACCGACATCGACGAACGGCTCGCCGGCGAACCAGGTGACGACGCCGCGCAGACCCGGATAGCGCGACAGGTCGGGGAGGCCATCGGCGACGTTCCAGTAGACGACCGACAGTCCCAGATGGTTCAGCGGAAGTTCAGCCATCGTGTGGATGCGGCTGAGGCGGATCGTGCTTTCCTCACGCAGGTCGACCAGCGCCAGGATGGTGCGCGGCACCTCTTGCCGGAAGGGTGCGGCTGCGGGCTGCGCGCCGGCCGCCATCGCGGGCACGGCCCACGGCAGCAGCAGGCCGAGCGCCAGCGCCGCCGCCGCTGTCGCTTTGACGATGCGCATCACCGGGGGGGCTCCGGAATCAGGCGGTCGAGTTCGACCGTGGACACATAGGGCGAGAAGCCGTTGGCCCGCTGCAGATCGTAGATCGCCCGGACGCCCGCAGTGTCGGAGGGATCCCAGTAATCGAGCGTGTGCAGGCCGAGCCGCGGGTTCAGCGCGCCGGCGGCCTTCAGCGCCTCCACCTGGAACCGGTAGTCCTCAGTGCTCTGGCGGTGCGGGCGCTTGGCGGCGAAATCCCAGCCGGCATAGACACTCTCGCCCAGCACATGGGTCAGCAGCGGCGCCGTCTGCGGCAGGATCTCATACGCGCGGTTCTGCATCAGGCCGATGTCCGGCCAGTTGCGGCGGATGGCCCGCACCAGCGACGCCGACGCATCGGTCATGCCGCGCCAGCGCTTGGGATCGGTGCGCTCCAGATGCGGCGGGTTGTCGAGCGTGTCAAGGAAGACGCCGTGGAAGCCTTCATGCAGGATGGCCGGCACCAGTTCCTCCACCACCAGCTTGACCCAGCGGCGGTCGCGGACGTCGACATAGAAGCTGCCGGGCCAGTTGGGATTCTCCTGGTCCAGGATGCCCCAGCCCTTCACCCGGCCGAACCAGGGGCGGTGCGTCTCCACCTCGCCCACGCTGAGATAGCCGAGCAGGGTCTTGCCGCGGTCGGCCAGCGGCTGGAGCGGCGGATGGGTGCGGCTGTCCAGAACCAGCAGACGGTAGGGCTGGAAGGCGGTCAGCGGCGCCGCATCGGCGTAATAGACCGCCCAGGGAGAATTTGGGGATTGAGTGGCGGAGGATCGGGAAGCGGAAGCTTGGCCGGCATCGGCGGCCCGCAGGGGGCGGTTGGGCAGCGCCAGCGACGCCGCACCCGAAACCAGCCCCGCGGCGACGGCGCGCCGCCCGATCAGACCACCGAACACTCCAGCCGAACCTTTCCCGACGCCACCCCGACCTGAACGGTCAGCCCAGCCACGCCAGCGTCTCGCGTAGCCCGTCCTCCAACGGCGTGTCGCAGCTCATGCCGAAGGCGGCGACGAGACGCGACGGATCGCCGATGGACACCCGGATGTCACCCGCCCGCGCCGGACCGTATCGGCGGTCGAGCGGCCGGCCCGACAGTTCCGCCAGCACCTCCGCCAGCCGATTGACCGAAGTCGGACGGCCGGTGCAGACGTTGAAGACCGGTGCGCCGGACCTTGGATTGTCCATCGCCGCCGTCAGGTATCGCACCAAGTCCTTTACAAAGATGAAATCGCGGACCTGTTCGCCGTCGCCGTTGATGGTGATCGGTTCGCCCCTCACGATCCTGCCGGCAAAGATGGAAATGACGCCCGAATAGGGCGATTTCGGGTCCTGGCGCGGCCCATAGACGTTGAAGAAGCGGAAGCCGGTGGTCGGCACGCCGTGCACGATGTCGGCCACCCGCGCATGCAGTTCGCAGCCCAGCTTGTCGGCGCCATAGGCGGACAGCGGGCGGGTCGCCGCATCCTCGGTCAAGGGCATGGCCGGATTGTCGCCATAGACGGCGGCGGATGAGGCGTAGATCACCGGCACCGGCCCCTTGGGGTTGGCGCGGCGGGCGGCGTCGAACACCGCGACGGTGCCGGACAGGTTGGCATGGTGGGTTTCCAGCCACGCCTCGCGCGAGCGGTCGACGGAGGCGACGGCGGCCAGATGGAAACAGCCGTCCACGCCCTCACCATGGGGGCCGGCCATCGCCGCTTCGACCGCCGCGGCGTCGGCGACATCGCCGACCGTCACCGGCACGGTCGGGGGAAGGTTCTCGCGCTTGCCGGTGGACAGGTCGTCCAGAACCCCGACCTCGTGCCCGGCGGCCAGCAGCCGCTCGATCAGGTGCGAGCCGATGAAGCCGCAACCGCCGGTGACCAGATAACGCGCCATCGCTGCGGCTCCCTCCGTTTTGGGTGCATGGTGGAAAGTACGCGAGGACCGCGATGGCGGATCTCATGCCGCTGCGGAAATCGCCTGGACCCGCTCAGGCGGCTGTCAGGAACCCCGCGACGGCCGCCTGAAATTCCTTGGGTTTGATGGGCTTGGAGACATGGCCGTCGAACCCCGCATCGGCCAGCCGGCGCTTGTCGGCGGGGGTGGCGAGGTTGGTCACGGCCAGAACCGGCGTGGCGGCGAGGCCGCCGTCGGCGCGGATCTGCTTGATCAGTTCCAGCCCCGACAGGCCGGGCATGACGATGTCCATCACCACCAGATCCGGAACCATCTCGCGCATCAGCGCCAGCACCGAGGTGGCGTCGGACGCCTCGACCACGGCGAAACCGGCTTCCTCCAGGCAGCGGACGAAGAGCTTGCGCATCAGCACATTGTCTTCGACCACCAGGATCGTCCGCGTCTTTTCGACCGTGTCCACCATCTCGCCATCCGGACCTTGATTCCGCGCCCCGTACGGTCGGCCATGCGGCGCCGGCCGGCACGCAGGGCCGCACAGGGCATATCCACGCGGCATTTCACATTTGGTTCAGTGTCTACGGCTTTTGGTTTGGCCGGTCAAGCGGCCCACAGCCCTGGCGAGGGGTTCCTTCACGGATGTTGTGTGAAACTTGTCGCAGTAATCCCACGGATAGTGCGGCTGCGCTTTCCACTGGCGCGACCGGGTCGGTTGAGGCCATCCTCCCGGCAAAGCCGGAGATCGATCTTCCGCACGATCATTCGAGGGGACCATCCGGGTCCGCAAACCAGGGAGACAGAGCATCGTGACAGCGCCCTTCATCCTCTACGGCAACGTGAATTCCCAGCCGGCGACCCGTGTGGCGCTGTTTTTCCGGCTGGCCGGCATTCCGTTCCAGTACCGGCATGTCGACCTGCGCACCGGGCAGCAGAAGTCGCCGGAATATCAGGCAATCAACCGCTTCGGCCGGGTGCCGACGCTGGTGCATGGCGACCATTCGATTTCCGAATCCAGCGTGATCCTGACTTATCTGGCCGAACAGACCGGACAGTTCGGCGGTCGCGACGCCGCAGAGAAGCTGCGCATCGCCGAATGGTTGAGCTGGCTGGCCGACGTGCTTCTGCCGGTCCAGCGCGCCCGGGCCGTGCGCAAGTTCAACGGCGACGCCAACGCCCTGCCCTGGCTCGACGCCTCCGCCGCCAGCGGCATGAAGCTGTTCGACGAGCATCTGGCCGGCCACAGCTTCATCCAGAGCGAACGGCTGACCATCGCCGACATCTTCGCCTTCCCCTGGATCGACCTGCTGAACGAATCCGCCATCGAGGCGAAGGACTACCCCAACGTCCAGGCCTGGGCAGAGCGCATCCGCGCGCAGCCGGGCTACAAGCCGCAGTACGAGCTGATGCCGTCGGCGGATGCGGAGTGCTGAGGTAGGTTATTGCAGCGGGTGCCCCCTCCCCATCCCTCCCCCACCTTCGGTGGGAGAGGGGGCAGGAGCTTTGCTGGAGTAAAGCGGCAGCTCCCTCTCCCGCGTTAGCGGGGGAGGTTTAGGGAGGGGGCAACTGCCGCGACACTCTCACCCCCGCGTGTCGTCGATCACCTTGCCGTCGTTGGGCAGGCTGCCCGGCGACACGAACTCCACCGCCCCTTTCAGCTTGGTCACCGACGCCAGCGTTTCGCGAACGGCGGCGGCGAGATCGTCACTGGTTTCCTCCGCTTCGCAGCGCAGGGTCATGGTGTCGCTGGCGTCCTGGCGACCGACGACGAGGCGGCCGCGAGACAGCTGGGGATGGCGGCGCAGCACCTCGGCGACCTGCCCCGGATGGACGAACATGCCCTTGACCTTGGTGGTCTGGTCGGCACGGCCCATCCAGCCCTTCAGCCGCATGTTGGTCCGGCCACAGGGGCTGGTGCCCGGCAGCACCGCCGACAGGTCGCCGGTGGCGAAGCGGATCAGCGGATAGGCCGGGTTGAAGATGGTCACCACCACCTCGCCCACCTCGCCGTCGGGAACCGGGTCGCCGGTGCCGGGGCGGACGATCTCGACGATGCAGCCCTCGTTCACCACCAGACCGGAGCGCGCCCGGGTCTCGTAGGCGACGATGCCGAGATCGGCTGTGCCGTAGCTCTGGTAGACGTCCAGCCCGCGCGCCTCGTAGAAGGCGCGGGCGTCGGGCAGATAGGGGCCGCCCGACACGGCGGCGATGCGGATGGAGGAGACGTCGAGCCCAAGCGCGTCGCCCTTCTCCAGGATGATCTTCAGGAAGTCGGGCGTGCCGATATAGCCGCGCGGCTTCAGGCTGGCGATCACCTGGGCCTGCATTTCGGTGTTGCCGGTGCCGGCGGGGATGACGGCGCAGCCGATGGCATGCGCGCCCGTCTCGAACATCGAGCCGGCGGGGGTCAGATGGTAGGCGAAGCAGTTGTGGGCGAGGTCGCCGGGGCGGAAGCCGGCGGCGAACAGCGCGCGGGCGCTGCGCCAGGGATCGGCGCCATGCGGTTCGGGATCGTGGATCGGGCCGGGAGAGGCGAAGACGCGCGCCAGCCGGCCAATCTCCACCGCGGCCAGACCACCGAAGGGCGGGTTCGCCTGCTGCAGCGCGATCAGGTCGGCCTTGCGCGTCACCGGCAGGGTGGCGAGCGACGCGCGGTCATGGATCGCCGCCGGGTCGATCTCCGCCAACAGCCGGCGGAAATAGGGTGCGGCGTCCTTGGCGTGATGCAGATGGGCGGGCAACGCCGCGAACTGCTCGGCCTCGCGCCGGTCGGAAGAACGGGTTTCGAGGTCGTCGTAGAAATCGGTCATGGTCGTTCGTCCGTTCAGGGGTCGGCCGAGGTGACGCGGGAATTGCCCCCACCCCTGCCCTCCCCCGCTGGGCGGGGGAGGGGTTAAGTGCTTGTCGGGCAAAGAGGCGGCAGCTGCCTCCCCAGCCCAGCGGGGGAGGGTCAGGGAGGGGGCATCGGCAGCCGACGCCTCGCCACTCCCGTCAAATCCAGCGCTTGCGCCGTTTGAAGCTCTTGAGGTTCTTGAAGCTCTTGCGCTCTTCGTTGCCGCCGCCGAGGTAGAATTCCTTCACGTCCTCGTTGTTGCGCAGCTCTTCGGCGGTGCCGTCCAGAACGACCTTGCCGTTCTCCATGATGTAGCCGCGGGTCGCGGCCTGCAGCGCCATGCGGGCGTTCTGCTCCACCAGAAGGATGGTGACGCCAAGGTCCTTGTTGATCTGCTGGACGATGCTGAACACCTCCTTCACCATCAGGGGCGACAGGCCCATGCTGGGCTCGTCCATCAGGATCAGCTTCGGCCGGGCCATCATCGCGCGGCCGATGGCCAGCATCTGCTGCTCGCCGCCGGACAGGTAGCCGGCAAGGCCGGTACGCTCCTTCAGGCGGGGGAAATAGCTGAAGACCATGTCCAGATCGTCCTTCACCCCGCTGTCGCGGCGGGTGTAGGCGCCCAGGCGCAAATTCTCCAGGCAGGTCATGTCGGCGATGATGCGCCGGCCTTCCATCACCTGGAAGATGCCCTTGCGGACGATCTGGTCGGGGTCGATGCCGTTGATGCGCTCGCCATTGAAGGTGATGTCGCCGCGCGTGACCTCGCCGTCCTCGGTCTTCAACAGGCCGGAGATCGCCTTCAGCGTCGTCGACTTGCCGGCGCCGTTGGCCCCCAGCAGGGCCACGATCTCGCCCTCCGGCACCTCCAGGCTGAGGCCGCGGAGCACGAGGATCACGTCGTTGTAGACGACCTCGATGTTGTTGACGGACAGCATCATCCGCTTCGCAGCCGTGACGGGCGGCATTCCGGCTTGGGCGGGAGCGGTGGTCGAAGCGGCCGTGGCGGTGTTCAGCATGCGGCACCTGGACTGTTCGGAAGAAGGGAGGGCGCCCCCGCCGGGAAAGGCGGAGGCGCCGGGTACTCAGGGGCTTACCAGCCCAGCCATTCCGGCTTGCGCGGAACGTCGACGGTGGTCAGCTTCTCCAGCTTGATCGTGCCGGCCTTGACCAGATCGTCCACGCTGGCGCCGGTTTCGCCCGACACTTTGGCGCGGTAGATGTTGACCGCCGTCATGCCGCGGTGATCGGTGTCGGTCCAGGTCGAGGGAACGCACACACCCTCCAGCCCGGCCGGAACCCAATCCTTCTTCTGGTACATCGCCTTGCGGATGTTCGGGCCGGTGACGCCGCCGTTCTTCGACGCCCAGTCCATCGCTTCCTTCATGTAGAAGGCGGTGCAGACGCCGGCCATGTAGTGAACCGGACGGTAGGCGGTGCCGGCTGCGTCGGAGAGCTTGGAGATGTCCTTCAGCGTCTTCATGCCCGGCACCTCGGCATTCCAGGTCGCGGCGGTGCGCACCGGGAACACCACGCCGTCGGCGGCGGCACCGGCGGCCTTGGCGGCGTTCTCGTCCATGCCCCAGACATTGCCCATGAACTGGACCTTGGCGCCCACCGTCTGGCAAGCCTTCAGCACCGAGATGTTGGAGCCGGCGGTGTTGCCGAGATAGGCGTAGTTGACGCCGGACTGCTTCAGCGTCAGGCACTGGGCGGTGTAGTCGCCGGGGGTCAGGGCGAACTGCACCGCCGGCAGGACGTCGAAGCCCAGCTCCTTGGCCAGCTGTTCGCCGGCATCCTTCGGCGCGTTGGGATAGGGGTGGTTGGCGCCCATGTGGACGTATTTCGGCTTGCCTTGGCCGCCCTGCTTCTTCCAGTCCTCGGCCGCCCACATCAGCATGCCGCGCAGGGCGTCGGAGTAGGACGGACCGTAGAAGAAGTTATAGGGGGCCGGCTTGGAGCCGTGCGGGCCCTTGCCGGTCGGGTCGGTCAGGTGACCGGAGTAGGAGCCGGAATAGGCCGGGATCTCGTCCTTGCCGACGAAGCCGGTCAGCGCCTCGGTATCGGCGGTGCCCCAGCCCTGGAGAGCGGCGATCTTGTCGCTGCCCGACGACCACTTCTTGTACTGGCTGATCGCGCGCGGCGCCTGATAGCCGTAGTCGACGCTGTCGACCGCCAGCTTGGTGCCGTTGATGCCGCCCTTGGCGTTGATGTAGGCGAGCGCGTCCGCCACGCCCTGCGCGTAGGGCACGCCGACGTCGGAGGTGGCGCCGGACTGGTCCGCCAGATGGCCGACCGGGATGTCGGCATAAGCGGTGGCGGTGGTCGCCAGCATCAGCGCGGAGGTGGCGAAAAGTGCGGTCTTGATCGACATGGTGCGTTGACTCCCCATTCTGTTCTGTTTGTTGACCAGCAAAGCGTCTGGATCAGTGCGAGAAGGGATAAAGCTTCCAGTAGGCCTTGATCTGCTTCCAGCGGTGGGCCAGCCCATCGGGCTCGAACACCAGGAACAGGATGATGACGAGGCCGATCGACATCTCGCGCAGGAAGGCGATGTTGTCCTTCAGGTTCAGCGCGGTATCGATGGCGGTGCCGCTGACCATCTTGGTGAGCGCCTGCATCGCCTCCGGCAGGAAGACCATGAAGGCGGTGCCCATCAGCGTGCCCATGATCGAACCCAGCCCACCGATGATGATCATGCCCAGGAACTGGATCGAGAAGAGGATGGTGAAGCCCTCCACCGACACGAACTGCAGGTAATGGGCGTAGAGGGCGCCGCCGATGCCGGCGTAGAAGGCGGAGATGCCGAAGGACATCGTCCGGTACTTGGTCAGGTTGATGCCCATGATCTCGGCGGACAGGTAATGGTCGCGCACCGCCACCAGGGCGCGGCCGTCGCGGGTCCGCATCAGGTTGGTGGCGAGGATGTACATCACGACCATCGCCACCAGCGCGACGTAGAAATAGCGCTCGTCGGTGTCGAAGGCGAAGCCGAACACGGTCAGCGGCTCGGCGATGGTGCCGGCGGTGCCTCCGGTGAACCAGTCAGCCCGGGCGAAGAAGTCCTGCAGGATGTACTGCGCCGCCAGCGTGGCGATGGCGAGGTACAGGCCCTTCAGCCGCGCCGCCGGCATGCCGAACAGCAGACCGACCATCGTGGTGACGACGCCCGCCAGCGGGATGGCGAGCGCCACCGGAACGCCCAGGCTGTTGTTCAGCCAGGCGGACGCGAAGGCGCCGAAGCCGAAGAAGGCGGAATGGCCGATGGAGATCTGGCCGGTGAAGCCGACCAGGATGTTCAGGCCGAGCGCGGCGATGCCGAGATAGCTGATCTGGATCAGCAGGCTGAGCCAGTAGCGGTCCATGAAGGCCGGGCAGGCCAGCAGGAGGACCACGCCTAGGATCGCGAAGTTGCGGCTGGTCCTGGTCGGGAAGATGGTGGTGTCGGTCCCGTAGGACGTCTTGAAATCACCACTCGGAATGATGCTGACGTTCGCCATTTGGGCCTCACACGCGCTCGATGTCTTTGGTGCCGAACAGGCCGTAGGGCTTGATCATCAGGATGGCGATCAGGACGTAGAAGGGCGCGATCTCGTACATGTTGCCCCAGTTCAGCCACTGGCTGTCCAGGTAGTGCGCCATGTTCTCCAGCACGCCGACGATCAGGCCGCCGACCACCGCGCCGATGACGCTGTCGAGGCCGCCCAGGATCACCGCCGGGAACACCTTGATGCCAAAGAAGGACAGCGCCGACGACACGCCGTTGACCACGCCCACCGTGACGCCGGCCACCGCCGACACCATGGCGGAAATCGCCCAGCTCATCGCGAACATGTGGCGGACCGAGATGCCCAGCGACTGCGCCACCTGCTGGTCGAAGGCGGTGGCCCGCATGGCAAGGCCGGTCCGCGAGTATTTGAAGAACCAGCCGAAGCCCGCCATGATCAGGATCGAGATCAGCAGCGACATCACGTAGACGGTCTGCACCTCCAGCCCGAACAGGTTCATGGTGGGGCTGGCGAAGATCGGCGGGAAGGGCTTGGCGAAGACGCCGAACATCCACTTCATCGCCGCCTGGAAGACGATGGACAGGCCGATCGTCACCATGATGACGGAGATGATCGGCTCGCCGATCATCGGCCTCAGGACGACGATCTGCAGGATGACGCCGAAGGCCAGCATGAAGACCAGCGTGATCGGGAAGCCGATCCAGAAGGGCAGTTGCCAGCTGGTCAGCAGCCACCAGCAGGTCCAGGCGCCGATCAGCAGGAATTCGCCTTGTGCGAAGTTAACGATGCGGCTGGCCTTGTAGATCAGCACGAAGGACATGGCGACCACGCCATACAGCGCGCCGACGATCAGGCCGTTGACGAGAAGCTGAAACAGAAGGGTCATGGCGTGGCCTCGCCCGTGAGGATCGCGTTATCCCCTCTTCCCCCTGGGGAGAGGGTTAGGGTGAGGGGGATGCATGGCGAGGAGCGTCCGGCATGCGGATCCCCCTCACCCATCCTCTCCCCGGGGGGGAGAGGGGCTATGCTCGTCCACATGGGCCGATTACGCCGCAACCGGCTGCCGCGGCGCCGTGGCGGCGGCCGGGGCCAGGTCGATGACGGTCAGCGTCGTGCGGATGCGCTGCTTGGTGCCGTCCTGGAAGGCGATCGTGGTGTCCACGTCGATCTTCGGCTGGCCGGCATAGATGCTGTCGATGATGGTGCCGTACTTCTCGGCGACGACGCCGCGGCGCACCTTGCGGGTGCGGGTCAGCTCGCCGTCGTCGGCGTCCAGCTCCTTGTAGAGCAGCAGGAACTTGGAGATGCGCTGAAACTCGGGAAGCGTCTGGTTCACCCGCTCCACCTCCGCCCGCAGCAGGTCGTAGACCTCCTGCTTGGACGAGAGGTCGGAGTATGTGGTGAAGGCGATGCGGTTCTTTTCCGCCCATTTCGACACGATGGAGAAGCGAATGCAGATGATCGCCGACAGATACTCGCGCTTGTCGCCCAGGATCACCGCCTCGGCGACATAGGGGCTGAACTTCAGCTTGTTCTCGATGTATTGCGGGCTGAAGCGGTCGCCCTGGGCGGTGGTGGCAATGTCCTTGATGCGGTCGATGATGACCAGATGCCCCTTCTTGTCGAAGAAGCCGGCGTCGCCGGTGTGCATCCAGCCATCGCGCATGTCGGCGACGGTCGCCTTCTCGTTCCGGTAATAGCCGGCGAACATGTTGGGGTGGCGGGTGACGATCTCGCCGACGCCGTTGTGGTCGGCGTCGATCACCTTCACCTCGATGCCGTCGTCGAACGGCACGCCGACGGTGTCGAAATCCACGTCGGTGCCGCGATGGACGGTGTAGGCGCCCATCGTCTCGGTCTGACCGTAGATCTGGCGTAGCGGCACGCCCAGCGCCTGGAAGAACTTGAAGGTGTCCGGCCCCAACGCCGCGCCGCCGGTGGCCGCCGATTTCAGGTTGGTGAAGCCCAGCCGGTCGCGCAGAGCCTTGAACAGGATCGCGTCGGCCATCGCCGAGCGCTGCCCCTTCGACAGCGCCTCCAGCCCCAGCTTCATGCCGAGTTCGTACATCTTCTGCTTGAAGGGCGAGGCGTCCATCATCCGGGCGCGCACGTCGGCGGCGATGGCCTCCCACAGGCGCGGCGCGAACAGGACGAAGGTCGGCCCGATCTCGCGGAAGTCGTGCATCATCGTCTCGGCTTCCTCGACGAAGTTCACGCGCATCCGCGACACCACGCCCATGCCGACGGCGTAGACCTGCTCCATGATCCAGGACAACGGCAGGACGGAGACATACTCGTCCTCCGGTCCCTTGGGATCGGCGGACAGGTAGCTGGCGACGTGGCGGATCAGGCGTCCCGCCGGCAGCATCGCCATCTTTGGGTTCGAGGTGGTGCCGGAGGTGGTGCAGAGGATGGCGACATCCTCGCCCTTCGTCTCGGCCACCATGCGGTCGTAGAGGTCCGGCTGCTGCGCCAGCAGTTCCTCGCCCATGCGAATCAGGTCGGTGACCGGCATCAGGCGGGGGTCGTGGTATTTGCGCATGCCGCGCGGGTCGGAATAGATGATGTGCTGCAGCGTCGGCAGCCGGTCGGCGAGGTTCAGCAGCTTGTCGACCTGCTCCTCGTCCTCGGCGAACACCACCTTCACGTCGGCATAGGTGATGAGGTAGGCGACCTCCTCGTCCAGCGCATCGCGGTAGATGCCCAGGCTGTAGCCGCGCACCGCATGGGTCGCGATCTCGCCCATCACCCAGTCGGGACGGTTGTCGCCGAGAAGGCCGACAACCTCGCCCGGCACGACGCCCAGCTTGGTCATGCCCAGCGCGAAGGCACGGATGCGGGCATGCACGTCGGCCCAGGTGAAGGTCCGCCAGATGCCGAAATCCTTCTCGCGCATGGCGATGTCGCCGCCATGATCGCGGGCGTGCAATGCCACCAGCTTCGGCAGTGTGTCGTAGACGGCCAGATCGGGCAGATCGAGCTTCGACATCACGCGACCTCCTTCCGCGGTTGGGCGGCGGTGGCGGCCGGCGCCTCTTCCTCGTCGTCCTCGCCCAGATAGGCGCGGCGCACGCGGGGATCGGCCAGGACCTCCTCCGGCTTGCCTTCGGCGATCTTCTTGCCGAATTCCAGCACCATCACCCGGTGCGAGATGTCCATGACCACGCCCATATCGTGCTCGATCATGACTACGGTCATGCCGAACTCCTCGTTCAGGTCGACGATGTAGCGGGCCATGTCCTCCTTCTCTTCCAGGTTCATGCCGGCCATCGGCTCGTCCAGCAGGATCAGGTCCGGCTTCAGCGCCATGGCGCGCGCCAGTTCCACCCGCTTGCGCAGGCCGTAGGACAGGGTGCCGGCGGTGGCCTTGCGCACATGCTGGATTTCGAGGAAGTCGATGATCTCCTCCACCTCGCGGCGGTGGGACAGTTCCTCCTTCCGCGCCCCGGTCAGCCAGTAGAGCGACCCGGTCAGGAAGTTGTTCTTCAGCAGGTGGTGGCGGCCGACCATGATGTTGTCGAGCACGGTCATGTGCCCGAACAGCGCCAGATTCTGGAAAGTGCGGCCGATGCCGAGCGAGGCGCGATGGTTCGGGGTCATCCCCGTCACGTCGCGGCCCTTGAAATAGACCTTTCCGTCCGTCGGCCGGTAGCGGCCGGAGATGCAGTTGACCATCGAGGTCTTGCCGGCCCCGTTCGGGCCGATGATCGAGAACAACTCGCCCCTACGGATGCCGAAACTGACGTCGGTCAGCGCATGGACGCCCCCGAAGCGCAGATTGACGCCCCGAGCCTCGAAGATGGTCTCCGCCTGGGTGGTGGGCGAATTTTGGCCAAGGGAATTTTGGCCAGGGCCGGGGTGTGGTGCGACGGGCGCGCCTGACATTTCCTCCTCCGTTGCTGTTGGTACCGCTTCTCGGGGTCACGACCCGGCTCTTTGGTGGCCGGCGAGGTCCATATTGTGGACCGTTTCATGAGCAACTTCCGCACTATATACCGGGTTCCGTTCTGTTTTCAACACTGACATTCCGCCACTGCATGTTTTTTGGCGCGACAAGCCGCTACGCGGTCCATATGATGGACCCATGATCAGTCACGCCGACATCGCCACACCTCCTGCCGCTCCCAGCGCGGCGGGCGGCACCCAAAGCCTGGAACGCGCCATCGCCCTGCTGCGCGCAGTCGCCGACGCGGGCACCGACGGCGCGCGGTTGGCCGACCTGATGGCCGGGGTCGGGCTGTCGAAGGCGACCACCCACCGGCTGCTGATGGCGCTGGCGCGCGAAGGGCTGGTGGAGCAGGACGGGCGCAGCAAGCGCTATCACCTGGGACCGGATCTGGTGATGCTGGGCGATCTGGCGTCGCTGCGGCACCGGCCGGCTCCCCCGGCCCTGCCCCAGCCGCCGGAAGCTGCGGCGGCGCCAACGATGGCAGAGATGCCGCCGGCCCTGATGGTCAGGCCGTCGGCCTTCCTGCGGCCGGAGTATCGCGGCGAGTCCATCGCGCTGGCTTCACTGCTGTGCGACCGTCATGTCCGCGCCGCCGACGGCGCGCGGGCGGCGCTGCTGCATGAAAGCGTCGCGGGACAGACGACAGAACTCAGCTTCGCCCGCCTCGCCCATGATTCGGCGCGCTTCGCGACCGTGCTGGCCGCCATGGGGGTGGGACAGGGCGACCGGGTGGCGGTGCTGCTGCCCAAGGGACCGGAGTTGCTGATCACCGCATTGGCGATCTGGCGGCTGGGCGGCGTCTACATGCCGCTGTTCACAACCTATACCCCCTCATCCGTTGCCTACCGGCTGGCCGACAGCGACGCGCGGGCCATCGTCACCAACGGCTTCCTGCGCCGCAAGGTGCCGCGCGACAACACCCGGCCGGTGGTGACGGTGGAGGGCGACGAGGCCTTCGGCCCCGACGCCGTGCCCTTCTGGTCGTCGCTGCACGAGGCCGCCCCTCTGGCGGAAGTGGCGCGCTACCGCGAGGGAGACGCCTTCGCCCTGATCTACACGTCGGAGTCGGAGCCGACGCCGCTCGGCGTCTCGCTGCCGGTCAAGGCGCTGTCGGGGATCGAACAGTACATGCGCATCGGCCTGGATCTGCGCGACGACGACATCTACTGGAACATGGCCGATCCCGGCTGGGCCTATGGCGCCTATTACGGGTTGGTCGGTCCGCTGCTGCTGGGACGGACGACGATCTTCTGCGACGGCCCCTACGACGTGCGGCAGGGCTACCGCATGCTGACGAAGTTCGGCGTCACCAACCTGACCGCGGCGCCGTCGCAGATCCGCGCCTGGCACGGCGCCGACCCCGGCGTGTCGCACCAGTTCGCGCTGCGCATCCTGTCGGTGGTGGGCGAGCCGCTGCCGTCCGACCTGATCGCCTGGGCAAACCGGACGGTGAAGGTCCCCCTGCTCGACCAGTATGGCCAGCGCGAGACCGGCATCTTCATCGTGAACCGGTACGATCCCGACGGAACCGGCCGTACCGGGTCCGAGGCGGCGGACGGCGGCGAGGCCATACAGCCGCCCAACGCCTCGCTCGGCCGGCCGATGCCGGGATTCCGCGTCGTCATCCTCGACCCCGATGGGCGGGAAGCGCCGGTGGGCGGCGCCGGCGAGATCGCCATCGACGTGGACCATTCGCCGCTGTTCTGGTTCGAATCCTACGCCAACAACCCGGAGCGCACCGCCCAGCGCTTCCGCCACGGCCGGCGCTATTACCTGACCGGCGACCGCGCCTTCATGGACCGTGACGGCAACATCCATTACCGCGGCCGGGCATCGGACGCGATCCAGATGCAGCAGGGCGAATAGGCAGCGGCACCCCTTTTCGGGTATAGATCGCCGTCGGGACCACGGCGGCGCACGCCGGGAGAGCGCGAAGGACGGGTATGGAATCCAAGACGAAGAACCGCGAATCCTGGCTGGCCGCCGCCTTCGCGGCGCTGGCCGAAGGCGGCGTCGACAAGGTGCGGGTGGAGGTGCTGGCGAAGGCCCTGAAGGTCACCAAGGGCAGCTTCTATTGGCATTTCCGCGACCGCACCGACCTGATGAACGCACTGCTCGACAGCTGGAAACTGGGCCGCATCGCCGCAATCAAGGAACAGACCCGGTTGGACGGGCGCGAACCGGCGCAGCAACTGCGCGACCTGTTGGCGCTCTATGGCGGCAGCAAGCCGCGGGGCATGGCGATAGAGTTGGCGGTGCGCGACTGGGCCCGGCGCGATCCCGAGGCGGAAAGCGTGATCGCCGAGGTGGACCGCGAGCGCCTTCACAGCGTCGCCGGCCTGTTCGTGGCCTTGGGTCTGCCGCCCGATCAGGCCTTCGCCCGCGCCTACCTGTTCTACGCCTTCGCCTTCGGCCAGGGGCTGCTCGCCCCCGGCGCCGCCGCCGACCGGGCCGAGGTGGTGCGGGCAATCTGCTCCGACGTGCTGGTGCCGGAGGCGCAGGTCTAGCACCTCAAGGACACCTCAGGAGGTGAAGGCCAACCGCACATTGCCCCAGTGCCTGCCACGCACGACGATCGGCGCATCGACCTCCTTCAGGCGCACGATCTGCCCGCCGCCCATGTCGCGGCGATAGGCCTGCAGCAGGAACGGCCGGGTGTTGCGCGCAGCGGCAAGGCCCGAACGGTCGGCGAAGACACGCCGGTTGCGACAATGCGCGGTGTTCCAGGCGACGTCGCCCGGCCGCTGCGGCTCCGAATAGCGGGCGTTGTGTGTCGGCAGGTAGCCGACTGTGTTGACGGCCGCACAGAAACGGAAGCGCGGGTTGGAGGCCAGGACTGGCTCCTGGATCGCCGGGAACAGGCGGTCGGTCAACTCCGTGAAGGAGGCCATTGCCTGTTCGGGGGCGCTGCCGGCAATGGGAGCAAGGTCGGTGGAGAACAGCGCCTCCTCATCGATGCCGCCGCTGGAAAGGGCGTTCTCCAGCGCCTTGGACAGGGCCGCCGCGGTGTCCTGCGCGGTGCGGATGATGTCGGAGTCAGCCTCCACCATCGCGCGATAGGTCCGGCCCAGACGGTCCGCCTGACCGTCGGACAGCTCGTCGAAGGCCAGATGCAGGCCAAGGTCGCTGATCCCGGCGACGACGGCCGGCAGGTCGCCGACATCGCGCAGCGTTACGCTCAGCCGCGTCTGCTCGGCAAGCGGGGGAAGCCCCGTGCCCTCTACCAGCATCCCCTCGAGCGACAGGTCCAGCATGGTGGCGCTGCGGCGGTCGCCGGGCAGGACCAGCGTCACGGGCTCTTCGCAGGGGATCCGGTCGGACATGCGGCGGTCGCCGGCAACCGACTGGCGCAGGGCGACAACCAGCCGGCTCTTCAGGTCGGCGACGGCGGTCTGGGTATCGGCCATCCGGCGGCTGACGTCGGTGGCGATGCCGGTGATTCCGTCGGCCTGGTCGCGGATATGCAGGACGCTGACCGACACCTGCGAGGCGCCGCCGGCCGAATTGGTGGCGCTGCGCCCGATCTCCGCATTGGCGGCGGATTGCTCCTCGACCGCGGCGGCGGTGGCGGCGGCGGCCTCGTCGATCTCCTCGATCACGGAAATGACGGTCTGGATCGCCGTGACGCTGCCGCCGACCGCCTGCTTCAACTGGCCGATCTGGCGGGCGATGTCTTCGGTCGCCCGCGCCGTCTGGTTGGCGAGCGCCTTCACCTCGCTGGCGACGACGGCGAAGCCCTTCCCGGCCTCCCCCGCCCTCGCCGCTTCGATGGTTGCGTTCAGCGCCAGCAGGTTGGTCTGGCCGGCGATCTCATTGATCAGGTTGGCGACCTTGGCGATCTCCTCCGTCGCCAGTTCCATCCGGCCGATGGCGGAGGCGGAACCGCGGGCGCTGTCCACCGCCCGCCGGGCCACCTCGCTGGAGCGGGCCGCCTGCCGCGCGATCTCATACCCGGCGCTGTTCAGCTCCTCCGTCGCGGCGGCGACCGACTGGGCATTGGCGCTGGCCTGCTCCGAAGCCGCCGACACCACCATCGTGTTCTCCCGCACCACGCCCAGGGCCTGCATCAGGTGCTGGATGCCGTCGCCGGCGCGGTTGCTGGTCAGCTCCACCCCCATCCAGGTGGCGTCCAGATCGCTTTCGATCGACTTGCAGGTCTCCAGCAGGGCTTGGCGGGTCAGCGCCTTCTGCCGCAGTTCGGTCTCATGCTTCTCGTGGGCGGCATAGGCCAGTTTCGCCTTCATCGCGTTCAGTTCGGACGCCACGCGGGCGAATTCCGGCACGGCGATGGGCGTCATCCGATCGGTGAGCGCGCCGCGGGCGATGCGCTCGAACGTCTGTTCCAGGACCGACAGAGGACGACGCACCGTGCGCAGGATCAGCCAGCCGAACAGGGCGGCGAGCAGGCAGCTCAACAGAACCGCCGCGGCGACCACGGCGATGCGCCGCCCATGGTCAGTATCGGCCTTGTCGACCTCCTCCCGCGCCACGCGAACCTGGAGTTCCAGCAGCGCGTCCGCAACCCGGCGCAGCTCGGCGAAGGCGGGCCGGACGGTGCCGCGCAGATGGGCGTCCAGTGCCGCGCCATTCTTCTCCCGCGCCAGGGCCATGGCCGGGCCGATGCCGGACTGGAGATACGTGGCGACCAGCGGCTTGAACCGGTCGGCGAGAACAGCCTCCTCAGGCGTCAGGTAGGTGGCAAGATAGGCGGTCAGCAGTTGCTGCATGGCGGCGGTGTTGCCGGCGACCGCGGATTCGACGGTCGCGAGGTCTCCGGCCCCCTTGCCCGCCTGAATATTGCCCGCCTGAAGATCGGCGGCGAGATCGGTCAGGCGCTGCCGGCTGTCGCGGGCGAGATTCTGGATCTCGCCGATCTGATAGGCGGGAACGGTCCGGTCCTCGTACACCGTGCGAAGCGACCGGTTGGAAGACTCCATACCGTCCAGGCCGAGCCAGCCGGCCAGCAACATCGCCAGGATCAGCAGCACCATCACCCCGGCCAGACGCCCGGACAGGCTGGACCACGCCATGGCGGCGGCCCGGCCTGCGCGGCTGCGGCGGACGAGTGCGCCCTGCTCCAGCGCCACCGCCGCCCGTCCGTCGCGCATGGCCGCATACAGGGAATCGGCCGCCGCGATCTCGTCCCGCGATGGTTTGGAGCGGATGGAGATGTAGCCGATGACGGCGCCGTTCTCGATCACCGGAGTGACGTTGGCGCGCACCCAGTAATAGTCGCCGGACTTGGTCCGGTTCTTCACCAGCCCTTCCCAGGGCCGGCCCGACTTCACGGTCGCCCACAGGTCGGCGAAGGCCTCCTTGGGCATATGGGGATGGCGGACGAGGTTGTGCGGAGCACCGATCAGCTCATGTTCGTCGAAGCCGCTGATCTCGACGAAAGCCTGGTTCACGAAGGTGATACGACCGCCGGTGTCGGTGCGCGACACCAGGGGGACGCCTTCGGTCAGTTGGACCTCGCGGTCGGTAATGGGGGTGTTGACGCGCATGACGCGGTTCCGCTCCAGCCAAAGTCTTGCAGGGAACGGTCGGGCGTGGAGGCGTATCGAGCACCGCCGAACGACCGAACTGGCCGCCGTCCCGAACCGCAAGCTCCACTGCAAGGGGCATGCCGCGCTGATTTTGTTAGTAAGCGAACAACCTTCGCGGCCCAATGCAACGGCGGGGCGACTGCCGCCACCGAATTCGTTGCAATATGCCTCCGGAAAAGATGGAGGGTGCGACGCATGGTGCAAACTGAAAAACGCTATACGGTCTAACTATTTAGCCGCGTAAAGACCCTGCAGACAAGCCGTCAAGCGGGATGGCGGTGACACTCTTGACCTCTTCCATCACCGCATAGGTGTGGGTTTCCCGCACACCCCGCGCGGTGGACAGCAGTTCGCCCAGGAACAGGCGGTATTCGTTCATGTCGCGCACCCGCGCCTTGACCAGATAGTCGAAGCCGCCAGCGACCATGTGGCATTCCATGATCTGCGGCATGCGCAGCACGGTGGCCTTGAAGTCGTCGAAATTGTCGGGCGTCGTGCGGTCCAGCACCACTTCCACGAAGACCAGCATCCCCGCTTCCAGCCGGTGCGGGTCGAGCAGCGCGACATAGCGCTGGATGATGCCGTCCGCCTGCAGCCGCTTCACCCGCTCCAGGCAGGCGGCCGGGCTCAGGTTGATGCGACGGGCCAACTCGACATTGCTGAGGCGTCCATCCTCCTGCAGTTCACGCAGGATCTTGATGTCGGTGGAATCGAGGCTGCGGTCCATCGGCGGCTCGGAATGCTGTTCGGCAGGCTGCCCCGATCTTCGGGCAAAGAACGGGGAAGCCTGGGGACCGACCATAGCAGGAACGGCGCCGACCACGCCACTCCGAAGCCTGTTTGCCGGTGACGGTGAACCCCGTCACGCCGCCAGCGGCAGCATCACCGTCATGCGCAGCCCGCCAGTCGGGCGGTTTTCGGCACTGACGCGGCCGCCGAAGGCCTCGATGTTGCGGCGGACGATCCAAAGGCCGATGCCGAAATGTGCGGCGCCGGCCTGATGGGCGGCCGCCTCGTCCTCCGGCATGCCGCGGCCGGGTTCGCGGTGGGAGAAGTAGCGCTCGAAGATGCGTTCCAGGTTGGCGGGATCGACGCCCGGTCCTTCGTCGTCCACGACCAGCTCGGCCCAGCGGCCGTTGCGGGTCAGGCGGACGCTGACGGTGGAATCGGCCGGAGAGAAGCTGACGGCGTTCTCCACCAGATTCTCGACGATGGTCTCCAGCGTCTCCTCGCTGGCCCGCACCACCAGCCCGGCGTCGATGCGCGAGCGCATGTGCAGGCTCTGTTCGGCCAGCAGGCCGGTGTAGCCGCCGGCCATCCGCTCCACCAGCGCCGACAGGTCGACGCGGCGGCGCGCAGGGGCCAGCAGGTCGGCCGCCGCCTCGTCCATGCGGCGGGCGAAGGAGACGATGCCATCCAGCTTGTCCAGCGACTTCTCGATCATGATCAGCGCGCGCTGGCTGCGGGCGTTCTCCGCCGGCAGGGCGCGGCGCAGCGGCTCCACCGACTGGCGGATGACGGCGATCGGCGTCTTGAAGGCGTGGGCGTTGTCCTCCGCCGCACGGCGCAACGACTGGGCGCTGTCGCGCAGCGTCGAAACGAGACGGTCGAAATCCTCCGCCACCCCGGCCAGCTCCGGCACGGTGTTGCGGGCGGCAAAGGAGGCGTTGCGGCCTTCGTGGTCGGGGGTATCCTCGCCGCCGACGATGCGGCGGGCCAGTTCGCCGAAACGGTTCAGGTTGCGCCAGACGCCGGCAAGCACGGCCAGCACCAGGGCCGCCATCGCCAGATAGATCGCCGCGGCGGCCTGGACCGCCGGCGTGCTCCAGTAGGGACGGCCGATGGAGGAGGAGATGTAGGCTTCGGTCGCATGGCTGGTCACCAGCGCCCAGCAGCCGAAGCTGGTCTTGATCGGGGTGATGGAGGACAGCACCTCTTCCCCGCCTTCGGCATGGGGAACGCGCATCGCCAGCGTGGCGTTGCCGGCGCAGCTCGATCCCAGCCGGTCCAGCACGCCCTGTTCGAGCAGCAGGCGCCGTTCGGCATCGATGTCGGCGGTCGACAGGCTGGGCGCCGCTGCGACATAGAAGAAGGGTTCCGGTCCGGTCCTGACCGCCGCGGCTCCGCTGGCCGCCACGCGCGGCCGCACCAGCAGCTTCAGCCGCGTGCGGTCGTCTCCGTAGCGGGCCAGCGCGCTGCTGAGGCTGGGGAGGGCCGTGCGGTCGACGCCCAGGAGTTCCGGTTCCAGCGCCCGGGCGATCAGTTCACCCTGGCGCTGGGCGCTTTTCAGCAGGAGCTGCTGCGAGGCCTCGTCGGCGCGCTGGAACTGGTCGTAGAGCAGAACCGGCACGGCGACGAAGACGAGGGTGAGCAGCACCAGGCGGCTCGCCATCGACCGCCACAGCCAAAGCAGGCGGGCGGACGCTTGTCTGGGCGCCCGCATCGCGAGGTCACTCGGCAGCAGCGCCATTGATCAGCATGTCCTCGCTCATACCATTGCGCGACCCGGTGTCCAGGCCGTCCTCGTCGCCACCCTGGGCCGGGTTCTCACCCTTGCCCCAGCGATAGCCGAAGCCGGGATAGTTCTCGATGCAGGCGAAGTTGGCGTCGACCGAACGGAACTTCTGGCGGATGCGCTTGATGAAGGCGCGGACGTTGGCGCGGTAGCCCGACGGGCCATAGCCGGCGACGAAGCCCTTGCCGTGGACGAGGTCGTAGATCTCGCGGTAGGACACGTCCTCTTCCGGGCGGGTCGACATCAGCTTGACGATGTTGAACTCGGTCAGCGTCAGGTCGATGCGCTTGCCCTTCCAGAAGGCGCGGCTGTTGTCCAGGCGCAGCTCCAGCTCGCCCAGGCGGTGCATGGTGGCGTTGCCGCCGGCCTCCGCCTCTTCCGACCCCTTGGCGTTGTCGCCCTTGGTGCCGTCCAGGATCAGGCGCATGCGCTTCAGCAGGATCGACAGGCTGCGCGACTTCTCCACGAAGTCCAGCGCACCACCGGCCAGCGCCGCCTCTTCATAAATCTGGTCGGACAAGACGGTCAGGAAGATCACCGGGGTGGCGATGCCGCGGGCGCGCATCTGGCGCAGGACGTCGATGCCGTCCAGCTTGGGCATGCGCCAGTCCAGCAGGACGATGTCGACCGATCCGTCGGCAGCGAAGAAATCGAGCGCCGGTTCGCCGCGGTCGAAGGTGATGACCTCGTATCCCTCGTCGCCGAGGTTGAGGCTGAGCGACTCACGGAACAGATCGTCGTCGTCCACCAGAGCGATGCGGGCAATGGTCGGTTCGGTCATTGCGGACATTCCCTTGTTCGACTCCGCCTTACTGAACCCCGGGGCGGACAGGGCGCCCTGGGTCAGCGTGAGCGAGGAGTTGGGCGAAGCATCGGTGGTCGGCGTCAGGGACATTTTGGCTGCTCTTCATATCGTAGGAGAGGGCGCGGAAGTCCTGGGACGAGGTCATATCCATGAAGAAGAAGACCTTGAGGGTGCAGTCACCCTTGGAATACCGCCAGATCTTGGCGGGAGGCGCCTCTTCCCTTGCAACAGGGGACCCCAGGAGGTTGAGAGTCTGGACTTCGTCCAGCCCGACAAGACTGTCGGGGTCGGCGTTGGTGGTTGCGGGAGGAATGGGCGTCAGTCCGGCGGCCGGGCCCACGGCCGGCATCGCCGTGGCGTTCGCCGAACGGGGGTCGATGGCCGCCAGCTGGGCGGCTGCCCTGTTGGCGTCGGTGCCGGCCGCCACCACGTCGCCGTTCGTCACCGGCGGGCCCGGCTGCGGCATCGGCAGGGTCGGTGCCAGCGATGCGGCGTCGGGAGCCTTGCGGGCCGGCTTCTGCCTGGGCACCGGCGGGGACGCCGGTCGGCCGTTCGGGTTGGCGGCCGACATATCGGGTCCGCCCCATCCCGGCCCGACCGTGTTGGCCGGGCAGCCGGCCAGCAGCAGGACCGCGACCAGCAGGCCCGCATGTCGGCCCCGGCCGGCGGCGTAGGCGCCGAACTGCGCCACATCGCGGAGGACTGCCGGCACGGTCATGGGGGCGAGCCTTTCAAACACTGGAGGGACAAACACGAGATGGTCGGCTATAGCGGCATTAACACGGGACCGGCCATTTCCATCTGACCGCAAAGTTAACTTCGCGTCTGGGTTGGAGTTGGCCGCGTCTGATGACCCTAAACTCAGTCCATCCTGGTTAATGGCGCGTTAAAGCCACAGCAGATACCCCCATTTTGCGAAAACCTACCAATATTTTGCGGATTTTCGTTTGAATTTCGAGCGAATGCGACGGAGGGCCTCCCCGCGCTTTGCTCGAAAGTGGTAGTCAATCTGGGTGAGTTCATTCTACATCGACCACGTCGTGGGGCACCAGCGAAGGGCGACAGGACGTGACAGGAATGAGGCGGGAGGATGGCCGGGATCGGACGGGAATGAGGCCGTCGTGGGCCGGAGCCCAAAAAACAATCGGCGGCGGAGCCACCCGGGTATGGCTCCGCCGCCGCTCAGCCGGACGGGCAACAGGTCATTCAGTGGCGCGCATGACAGCGGCCGCAAGGCGTTGCCTCTAGAACTCCAGCCGTGGTTCCGGCCGGCCGTCAAGCCGGTCGGCGTCGTGGGAACAATGCATTTTCGGCACCATCCATCACGGTCGCCATCATGCGCCGGACGGCCAACGCGGTCAAGTTCGCACCACGTACAATTTAGTGGGTCCATTATCCGGCCGGCGCGGAGGCGCCATGCAGAAGTGAGCTGGCACCGTTTTCGGGACGCTTTCGCAGCATTTCCAAGCTTGGTTCCGGTTCGCGTCATGCCACCGCTCTGATCCGGTTGGGTGTGCCCTCGGAGGCTGTCGCCAGAGCTCAGCGGAAACGCGGCGGTGGCGGCCTTGCGCCCTCGAAGCTGTGCTGTTTACGCTATGCCTCCTGTGCCTCTATCCGGCGGATAAACCAGTGCTCTACCAGATCAGCAAATTAATCGGCAGTCGGTGACGGCGGTGAGGCGTCGCGTCCGTTCCAGTGCTTCAGGACAAGGCACAGCGCCGACGGATCGCACGATATGGGCGCGGCCACCGAACCAGAGCCGAAGATCGGAACGAATGCGACGGATGAAATCATACCGCCCACCGAGGGCGCGAAGAAAACGGCTCTCGGCGTTCGCGGCCATGGACACACAACCTTTCGTCATGCCCACAGCGGCAGTGCCCAAGGCGGTAAACCGTCGCCGGCTACGTGCCCGATTTCCCGCCCATTCGGGCCGAAATCTGGTAAGCTATTGAATTGCTTAGGGAGAGGTTGGTTGGGGGACTAGGATTCTGAACTCCCGTCCGCCCGCCTCGTCACGACCGCTCAGAAAGCCAGTTCCGCCGCGGCTCTGGTGATTATAGGCCTTTGATGGGCACCAGGGAAGGGGCACCAGCTTGGGCATCAGGGTGCGGCCAATCTTTCACGCTGAGCACCGGCGTGAGTGAGCGTCAGGATGATCTTGCCCCGGTTGGGTGGTTCTTGCGCAGTTTGCGTGGATCACGCCACCAGGAGGGTTCGTCTCCGGAGCAGATCCAGGCCGGCTCTGCCGTAGGCAACGGCCGCAGCCTCCTCGTCGTTGCGCGCTTCGGCCGGCTTTACCAGAGCCCAGGCCAAACGCTTGGGCGACAGGAGGGCTGGTGGGCCGCTCGATCGGGTTGGGCGTCGTCTTTCGCCGGGACGCTTCGGTGCTGTTGCAGCCAGAGATGCACCGCTTTTGCCCAGCCGGGGTAACCCAGCGCACGAACCTCATGTCACAGTTCCATGCCATTATCGCAGCCGGCGGCCACACGCGCCGCCAAATGCGGGATGAAGGGGTCCAACGCGCTCAGCCCCGGAGCCCGCAGTACGCGTTCCGGAAAGCTCTGCGCTTGCACGTACTTACGGACCGTTCCCCTCGCCAGGCCCGTCGACCGGGCAATGCCCAGCAGCGTCTCACCGGCGGCATGACAGCACCGGACCTCTGTGTAGACGGCCAGCCACCGCTCGCGGCTTGCGACGCTCGCCACTCTCTCGGCACGCGGGCGCGGAAAGGCTCGGGTGCGTCGGGGTGTGATGGCCGACGCCTCGGTGTGGGCCGGCGGCAACCGGCGAAGCCGACCATCGACGACGAAGAGCCAGCGCTCAAGCATCTGGCGCGTATTGGCGAGCACGTGCCAGCGGTCGGCAACCTGGGTCGCTTGACCAGCGCCGTTGGTGGCAGCGCGGGCGTATTCGGTGGAGCGGTCCCGCGCCACCACGGCGATGGCGGGGGTGGTCTCGCGACCAGCCCGCAACGGTGTTGGCGGATCGATCGGCCAGCAGATCGAGGACACGACGACGTTCCAGATCGACCAGGATGGTCCCATAGGTGCGCCCCTTGCGCAGCGCCCAATCATCCACGCCAATGACGCGTGGCGGTTCAACGGCCGGCAGGGGCAATGCCCGGATGACGCGTAGCAGGGTATCTCTGCTGACTGGCATCCCAAGCCCGCGGGCGAGCCGCACTCCCGCAGCGCCACCAAGAGCGATCCCGACCCGGCCCAGTGCCTTTGTAAGCCGCCGGGTTCGTCGGGCGTGAGGTGCCACAGCACTGGGAAAGCGCTCGGCGAAGGTGCGCTTGGGGCAGTCCGCCTGCCGGCAATAGAACCGCCGGACCAGCAAGGCAAACCCGGACCTCAGCCCAAGGGCCGGGAGGTCGGCAGGAGACCGGCGGTACCGGCTGTGAACCACGCGGCTGGTGGCGCCGCAGCATGGGCAGCGGGCATGGCCTCGACGACTGTCCGCGACAACGACTACCGAACCGAGGCCGCCACGCTCGATCTGAAGCACGCGGCAGCCTGGAAGGAAAGAGAGCATCTGCATGCTCCTTCCATGTGGGCAATACCCGGTCTGCTCGCTACCGTAACCCAGACCATCCACGCAAAGTGCGCAAGAACCACCGAACCGGGGCAAGATCACCCCGGCAAATTCTCAAATCTCATTGACGAGCAACCCTTGCCGAACCGCGGCTGTTTCAGCGGTCTTCGGTCGCCAGCCCGGCCGCCTGCTCCCAATTGCCGGTCATCAACGAAGCGGGGGACCAGCCGTCCTTGCGGAACGACCAGCGCAGCGCCAGCGCCCCCGCCCGGCGCAGGATGCGGCGCGGCCGGAAGGTCCACAGCCGCTCGGCACCCTGGAACGCGGCGATCTCCGGCGAGTCCAGGATCACTTCGGCATCGCCGGTCATCTGCAGCAGGTCACCGCTTCCGTAGGCGCGCAGGCTGTGCGCCGACAGGTTCTTGGCCACCCGGCAATTGGCGAGGAAGTCGGCGCAGGCACGGGCGACATTCATGGGCAGCCATCCGGCGAAACGGAGCAAGGCCACATGTTGCCGCCCGGTGGGACGTGCTCTACCCTGGCATACTTCCATGTAGTATCGACATCGATGTGAATATTTCACGAAAGAATCGAGTGCAAGGCCAAGCTGACGCTTCCCTTGTCTGGCCGGTCAGAAATGCCCGAACGCCTTGTGGTTCGCCGATTTTACCTGCGTCTCGCCGTGGCAGGGCTTCGTCTCCGTGGCGTTCGTCACCGATGCCCTCGCGCGATCGTCGGGTTCGGTCCCCGACTTTCCGGCCGTGAGCGCCGACCGGAGGTGGGCATGAACCGCCGCGAGGCGCACGGCGGGTACGGTCTCGGGGTCGCAAGTCAGATGGTCGAGGCTTGCACCGACCAGGAGAACCAAGGACTCAAGTGCGCAGACATGCTCCCCGATCACGCCGAACCGGATATCGGAATTGGCCGCGCGCGCCCGCGTCCGGATGATGTCGAGCAGCGGGGCTACGCCGTGCAGGTCGATGGATCGGAAAGGATCCGACTTCGGAGCACGGATACGGTTGCGGAAATCCTCTTCCGATCGGCCGGCGGAAAGCCCGAACACGTGTCGGGTTAGGCGCTCAAGGTCGATGCTGATGACGTCCACATGCTTCGCCAACGCTCCTGCACGGAACGCCGCGTGGGGCGTGTCGATGGAGACGCCGATTCGGTATTGCAGCGGCAGGCTGGTGGCTGCTTCGACGCTTGCGGCGATTCGCCTGACCGTTCCCTTCATGCGGTGCATGTGCTCGTCGTCCAGCACCGGCGGCAGCAGGACCTCCAACTGGACGCCCGCGCCTGCGGCTTCGGCTTCGGACGCCGCCTCGAAGAGCGCCTGGCATTGAGCCTCGGCAATCGCTGGGTGCAACCCGCAGAGGGTGTCGCCGCCGGGATCGCGGCGGAGGTCCGAGAGCGTCGCCCTGACGTCCAACTCGCTCCGGCCGATGCGACGCGCGAGGTCCGCCAGACCGGGATCGTCTTCGGTCAACATGGCATGAAGGGGCCCGTCGAACAGGCGCACCGCCACGGGCAGTTCCCGCATGACTTTGAAGATGCCGGCAAGCTCCGCTCGGATGAATGCCCGCAGGCGGTCAGGTGCGCTGTCCGGCCCGGTGGCCTGCCGGACAAGCATCGCTTCCGGGATCAGCGAGACGGCTTCCCTTTGCTCCAGCATGCGGGCGATGTCGCACAGCCCGAGGCCGTCGCTCCTCCGTGCGTGTGCCGTTGCCGCGTCGGTGGCGGTGTGGGCGACCGCGCGGATTCGGGGCACCGGATACTCCTTCAGCCACCGGAGCATCGTCGCGGCCGGAGCCGCGAGTTCCGGCTGCACCACAGGCCAGCTTCCGTGAAAGATCTTCCCGCTGTTGCCGTCGATGGAAATTTCATCGCCGCACCGCAGCACCAACGGTCCCGCCTTCACTGTCCGGGTCCGGTAATCGATCTTGAGGTCGCCCGCGCCGGTGACGCAAGGCTTGCCGATCTCTCTCGATTTCGTGGCGGCATGACTGGACATCCCGCCCCGGCTGGTCAGGATGCCGGCGGATGCTTTCATTCCCTCGACATCCTCAGGATTGATTTCGATGCGCACCAGAATGACATTCCGGCCGGATTTCGCCGCTTCGAGCGCGTCATCGGCCGAGAAGACGATATGGCCGGCGGCGGCGCCTTCGGAGGCCGGAAGTCCGGCCGCCAGGGGCCGCAAGGCCGGATCGACGGCGAGCTGCGGCTTGAAAACCGCCGTCAACTCTTCGGGGCTGATGCGGCCGATGGCGGTATCGCGGCTGATCAGACCTTCGCCGACCATGTCGACGGCGATCTTCAGCGCCGCAGGAGCGGTGCGCTTGCCGTTGCGGGTCTGCAGGATGAACGGCGTGTTCCGCTGGACCGTGAACTCGATGTCCTGCATGTCGCGGTAGTGCCTTTCCAGCGTGAGGCGGACCCCGTTCAGCTGATTGAACAGCTCCGGCATCACCTCTTCCATGGCGGGGAGGTCGGACTTGCCGGCGATCTTGCCGGCGACGGTCAGGTGCTGCGGCTTGCGGATGCCGGTCACGACATCCTCGCCCTGGGCATTCACCAGATACTCGCCGTAGAAGGCGTTCTCGCCGGTCGACGGGTTGCGGGTAAAGGCCACGCCGGTGGCACAGTCGTCGCCCATGTTGCCGAAGACCATCGTCTGGACGATGGCGGCGATGCCCCGGCCAGCCGGGATGTCGTGCAGCTTGCGGTAGGTGATGGCGCGGGCGCTCATCCAGGAGCCGAAGACGGCGCCGATGGCGCCCCACAGCTGCTCCTGCACATCCTGCGGGAAGGGCTTGCCCAGTTCGCGCTCGACCGCCTTCTTGTAATCCCCGATCACCGCCTGCCAATCCTCGGCCGACAGGTCGGTGTCGAGGTTGTAGGACTTGTCGCGCTTGTGGTTGTCGAGGATGTCCTCGAAATGGTGATGCTCAACGTCGAGCACGACGTTGGAGTACAT
>JAFAFA010000026.1 GCA_023423695.1 Pseudomonadota bacterium
CCCCGGGCGTCGCGAGCTCGGGCTCGGTCACCGCGCGAAAGCGCAGCTTGTCGAGCGCGTCGGCCGCGTTCGAGAGCAGCTCGCGCAGGAAGATCTCGCGGTTCGAGTAGAGCGACTCGATGACGAGGCGCAGGACCTGCTCGACCTCGGCCTCGAAGCGGTGCTCGGTCTTCGGATCGGAGGCGGGCTCGGGGGTCTGGGTGTCGGTCATGGGCCCCGGAAATTGGCCATGTCTCCCCGGGTGTCAAGCGCGGCCGCCGCCACTCTTCGCTCGCTCGCGGCGGCCCTCGCGGGCGCCGTCGAGCGGCAGGCCGACGCCGCGCGGCGATCGACCGACGCGGCGCGCTAGCACGCCGAGCTCGCGCGCCGCGTCTCGGGGCATGGCGCGCCGCTCCTCCGACGTCGCGCGCCGGTCCTCGGACGACGCGCGCCGCGGTCGCGATGTCGTGCGTCACTCTTGCGATGTGGCGCGCAGCGGTTCGCGTGTCGCGCGGCGCTCTCAGCACGTCGCGCGCCGCGTTCCCGATGTCGCGCACGGCTCATTCGAAGTCGCGCACCGTCGCTCCGATGTCGCGCGCCGCGCCTCCGACGTCGCGCGCCGCTCTTCAAACGTCGCGCGCCGCGTTCGCGATGTCGCGCACGGCTCATTCGAAGTCGCGCACCGTCGCTCCGATGTCGCGCACCGCTCTTCGGATCTCGCGCGCCGCTCTTCCGATGTCGCGCACCGCTCTCCCGATGTCGCGCACAGCTCTCCCGATGTCGCGCACAGCTCTTCCGATGTCGCGCACGCATTGAAATCATTGACGTTTTCGTCATCGACGCCCGGGCCCGGTTGCGACGTGCAGAGCGCTGTGGTGGAATCGCCAGACACCCGACGAGGAGGGCGCATGGCAGCGAAGAGGTGGAGCGAGGCCGAGACCATCCAGGTGGGCAAGGACATCTTTGGACTTGCTACCGAGTTCCAGGAGCGGCTCGCGCGACGGAACATCACCCGCGAGTACCTCGACGAGAGCCTTCGGGCGATCGCCGCGGCGGAGGGGGCGACCGGCGGTCAGACGGTGCGGCTCGGCGCCCAGAAGGGGACGACCCTCGCCCTGGGCAGCTCGCTCGCCGAGGTGGGCGCGCGGGTCGTCGCGATCCGCGCGGCGATCCAGCGCTCGTTCCCGAAGCGCAAGGATCTCCACAAGGCCTTCGGCGTCGGCGAGCCGCTGGCCAAGAGCCTGACGGCGGCGCTGGGCGGGGTCGAGGCGGTGGAGGAGGCCGCGGTGAGCTACCCGACCGAGACCGCGGCGGCGGGCATCATCGAGAGCGACCTGACCGAGCTGCGGGCGATGCGCGACGCCGTCCTCGCGGGAGACACCACGCAAGAGGGCGCGAAGACCTCCAAGAAGAGCGCGACCGCGGCGAAGAACGGCCTGCTCCGCGACATCACCGTGCGCGTCGACCGCATCCTCTCGGCGGCCGGCCTCGAGTTCGTGAGCGAGCCGGAGATCCGCGCCCGCTTCGAGGCGCCGATCCCGACCAAGAAGAGAAAGACTACCTGAGCCGCCGATGCCTCCCTGCTGCTGCGGGTCGAGGGGGCGCGAGGAGAAGGGCCGCTGAGGAAGGGAGGAACGGCAGAAATTCGGGGGCGCGGTGCGGCGCTTCGCGCAGGAACGAGGTCGAGGCGCGATGGATTGCAGCGCAAAAGGCGCAAAGGCGCAGAGACGATGATGCGGACCTGGGACCGAGGATCACGCGGGGTCTCCCCTCCCGCTCGCGGGAGGGGTCGGGGAGGGCTGGACGAGCACCTTCCGCAGGACCCCTCCTAACCCCTCCCGCAAGGAGGCTGTCGTATTGGCGCGACGCCCCCTTGCCCCTGCCCGTGCCCCTGCCCCCGCGTTCTGCTCGCGTTCTCGCCCGGCAAGGGCAGGGGCAAGGGCACGGAGGGCTGTCGCGAACGCGCTCCGCGCGTTTCGCGACAGCCTCCAAGCGGGAGGGGGACCGAACATTCGAGCCCGATCTGTTTCTCAGGAGACGCGTAGGACGCACGAATCCCCTGCGCCTCCGCACCGCTGGATTGACGAGCGGACATCGAACGGCCGCAGCTTCGAGGAACCATGAGGACCCTCTACGAATCATCCGTGCTCGAGCGTGCCTTCGCGCTCTTCGCGCCGGCCTGGCTGCTCGCGTGCGCGTCTCCCGGTCTCGAGGGGCTGCCGCCGCCTGGGCCGGAGGAGACGCCGATGGTGCTCTCCATCGACGATGCGGGAGACTATCCCGCCTCCGCAATCGTGACGGTGGACGAGATCGAGGGCCAGCGCTGGGTGCAGCTGGGCATTACGGCAGCGGCCCCCGGCGCTCACCGCGACCCGGCGGTCAGCGTTCGGCTCAACCCCGAAGTCGCGCGGGCGGTGCTCCCTGCCGTCGGTACGGTAGTGCCGCTGGGTCTCCCCACGAGCCGTGCCGCCTACGTCGTCGGTGACACCGTCGTCTACCGGCGCTACGAGACGCTCTCGATGACGGCGGACGGCGGGCGCGTCGACGTGCGGATCGGGCTCGGCGAGGTGACCCACACGGAGGGGGAGCCGCTCGCGTCTCCGCTCGGGCCGAGCGCCGAGGTGCGCCTGTATGGACAGCTCCGGCTCGCCTGCTCGCCGCTCGCCCCGGACGGCGGGAACTTCGAGGACACCACCTGGTCGTCGGACTTCTGCCGCGCGGCGGTGGAGGACCTCCAGCTCGACGCGCTCCTCGCCCGCCGCGGAGCGCGAGCGTCTGGTAGGGAGAGAGGATGAAGCCGACATTGCCTGGCGTCGTGCTCCGCATGCAGCGCTTCGATCCGGAGGCGCGCCGGCTCATGCAGGTGGCCCAACTCGAGGCTGACCGCGCGGGCGCCGCCCACGTCGTGATGGAGCACCTCGCCGTCGCGATCCTGACGACGCCGGAGGCCGCACGGGTGGCACGCCGCGTCGGCACCGATCGTGAGCCGCACCTCACCGCGCTGCGGATGCGGTGCGCGATCCTCCCTCCCTCGGCCGGCGGAGGTGCCGTCCTCGATGAGACGCTGCTACGGGCGATCGCGGAGCTCGAGCGCCGGACCGGCGAGCGCGTCATCGGCGTTCAGGATCTCGCGCTCATGCTCAGCGAGCACCTCCTCTTCCCTCGGAGCGTCGCGGAGGGCTTGCCCGCCCCGCCCGAGCTCGTCGCTCGCCGCCGTGCCGCCGATGGCGCCGCGATCCGCTGGAATGGCGCGCGCTTGCGCCGGCTCCTGGGCACGAGCATCGAGCCCGCTCGGCGGGCCGAGCACCTCCTGCGGTACTTCGCGCGCCTCCTGCGCGACCAGCACATCCCCGACCTCTCGGCCGAGGTCCACGGCTCTCGCCTCACCGTCGGCCGGCAGGATCATCCCGGTCGGGTGCGAGCGTTCATGGCGCCCGGCAACGACATCCTGATCCTGGAGGCACACGCGCCGGAGCACGTCGCTCTGCGCCGCTTCGGGCTCGACGCGGAGACGCTCGCGTTCCACGACCTCGCCGAGGGCGATGAGCTCGAGGACGCGCTCTGCCGAGCGATCGTGGACGCGCTCTACCCCGAGGTCCGTGGAGAGACGGATACCCTTCACGTTCGCCCCCCGGCCTGAGGGACCACGGCCCCGTGCTCAGCGCTTCTTGGTGAGCAGGGCGATCGACTCGGCCTCGTCGTAGACGGTGCTGGCCGCGCGCATCTCGGCGACGCCGCCCGAGACGATGAAGGCCATGAACTGCGCGCTGTCGGCGTCGACCGGCTCGACCAGCTCCTTCTTCACGATCAGCAGGTTGCCGGCGAAGTTGTAGGACTGCGGGAGGTAGACGGCGACGTGGCCGGCCAGGCGCACGTCGTCGAAGCGGGTGCAGGTGATGAAGCCGAAGACGCGCACGTCGGGCGAGACCTTGATCATCACCGGCTTGTCGAACGAGCGCTTCTCGCCGACGAAGGCGCCGAGCAGGTCGCGCAGCGACGAGTAGAGCAGGCTGACGACGGGCAGGCGCTTCATGCCCGCCTCGAGCCACTCGACGACCTGGCGGCCGACCACGTTGCTGGTGAGCACGCCGGTCAGCAGGATCGCGAGGAGCGTGAGCGCGAGGCCGAGGCCCGGGATCGGCAGCGGATAGAGCGCGTCGAGCTCCTTCAGCACCCAGAGCACGAGCCAGATGGAGCCGACCACGGGGACGAAGACCAGGAGGCCTTGGAAGAAGTATCTCGCGAGCGTCTTCATGGGGTTCTTCATGGCGCGGGGGCCTCGAGGAAGCGGAAGCGGCGGCCGGCGAAGCGGGCGCGGCGATAACGCTGGGCGAGCGGCGCAAAATGCCCGACGAGCTCCGGACGGGCCTCGCGCAGATCGCGCTCCTGCCGCGGATCGGCCTCGGCGTCGTAGATGCGCAGCACGTCCGCGAGCACGTCGTAGATCACGGTGTGCTCCTCGTAGTGCAGCGCGACGGCCTGCGAGCGCGGGCCGATCATCTCGCTGACGACCGCGCCGTCGAGCTCGCGAAGGAGCGGGCCGACGTCCTCGGTCAAGACCGCCTCCGCCCGGGCGCGCTCGGGCGGCGCGCCCTGCAAGAGCAGCCAGGGCAGCACGTACGCCGTCGAGGTCGGCCGATCGACGCGCTCGCCGAGCAGGCCGCCCGCGCGCACGACGAGCGGCACGTGGATCTGCTCGGCGTGGAGCGAGGAGAGGTGAAAGCGGTGGCCGCGCTCGCCGAAGGCCTCGCCGTGATCGCCCGCGAAGATCACGATGGTCGACGCGAGCGCGCCGTCCTCCTCGAGCGCGCCGACGACGCGGCCGAGCGCGCGGTCCATGAAGGCCAGCTCCTGGTCGTAGCGCTCGAGGTCGGTCTCGCTCGGCCGCGCGGGATCGTGCGCGAGGTACTCGTCGTGCGGGCTGCCGAAGAAGACCAGGCCGAAGTAGCGCCGGCCGGCGGCGCGGTGCGCGCGGATGGCCTCGATCGCCGCGCTCGCGATGTGCGCGTCGGCGTCGGGCGCGTCCTCGATCAGCGTGCGCGCGTCGAAGCCCTGCTCGAGGCCGCGGATGTGATCACTGAAGCAGCGATCGTGATCGTGGCCGACCCAGAAGGTCGCGCGCCCCGCGTCGCGCATCGCCTCGACCGCCGTCTCGCGCTCCTCGCGCAGCGCGCCGCGCCAGAACCGCGGCTCGACGTCGAGCTCGGCGAAGGACACCGGCGTCATCGCGAGCATCGACGAGAGCGACGGAAAAGTGCCGTTCGAGGGCGAGTAGGCGCGCTCGAAGACGAAGGCGTCGGTGGCGAGCGCCGCGAGGTGCGGCGTGGGGCCGTCTTGTCGCGCGAGCGAGGTCCGATCGAAGCGGGTAGTGTCGCTCAGCACGAGCAGGACGTCGTAGCGCGACAGCTCGAGCGCGCCGAGCGAGGGCAGGCCCGAGCGCTCGGCGAAGCGCGACAGAGCATCGGGGTCGGGGCGCAGGAGCTCATCGGTGCGCGGCGCGGGCAGCGCGCTCGGGAGCAGGTGCGCCGCCTCGAGGCTCAGCGCCCGCGAGACGCCGGCCGAGCGGCCGAGCTCGGTGTAGGCGAGCACGAAGGGGCGCGCCTCGGCCGCGCGCGGCAGGTCGAGCACGGCGAGCAGCGCGAGCGGGACGGCGAGCACGAGCGCCGCGCGCCGCGGCAGCGCGACCTTGGGCCAGCCGGCGATCAGGAGCGCGAGGCCGACGGCGAGGCCGACGAAGGCGAGCTGGAGGACGCACGCGTGCAGCGTGGGGTAGAGGCCGACGTAGACGAGGTAGTGCGCGCGCACGAGCACCAGCGCGCAGATCGCCGCGAGCGCGCCGGCGAGCGCGGTGGCGCGCCTCTGCGCGTCGAGCCGCGGGGAGGCGAGCCAGACGAAGGCGCCGCCGAGCAGGCCGCCGAGGGCGACGAAGCCCGCCGTGGCCGGCAGCGAGTGCGCGAAGGGCGGATGCTCGAGGAGCACCTCGCGTGCGAGGCCGCTGACCGCCAGGCCGAGGGCGAAGAGCGCCGCGTACCCGGCGCGGCGGCGCCTCTCCGGCTGGCGCTCGGTCCACGCGACGGCGGCGGCCACGCCCAAGAGCAGCGCGCCCTGCAGCCCAAACTCCGTCGCCGCGCTCGCTGCCAGCTGCCCGAGCGCCGCGAGCGCCCGCAGCGGATCGCGCGCGTGGGCGTCGAGCGGCACGCGCGACAGCTCGAGCAGGGCGATGGTCCCCGCCGCGATCGGCACGCCGCACGCGATGCCCTGCCAGCGCATCGCGGGCCTCTTACCACGCGATC